>DASXOP010000044.1:0-1709 GCA_036494265.1 Caulobacteraceae bacterium
GCGCCCGTTCTCGACACCAAACGCGGCAAGCAGATCCTGATGCTGCTGCTCGCAGTCGCGTTCCTCGACTTCGTCGACGCCTCGATCGTCAACGTCGCCCTACCCTCCATTCGCTCAGATCTTGGGTTCAGCCTCCGGAACCTGCAATGGGTGCTCACCGGCTACCTGCTCACCTACGGCGGCCTGATGCTGCTCGGCGGCCGCGCGTCAGACCTCTTCGGCCGGCGCCGACTGCTCATCGCCGGCACCGTGCTCTTCGCCTTCTCGTCGCTCGCTTCGGGCCTCGCGCCCGACGCCACGGTGCTGATCGTCGCCCGCATGATCCAAGGCGCGGGCGCGGCGATGATGATCCCCGCCGCACTCTCGATTCTGACCACGACGTTCAGCGAGCCCGGCGATCGCTACAAGGCCATGGGCGCCTGGGGCGCGGTCGGCGGCCTCGCATCCGCCGTCGGCGTCTTCCTGGGCGGTGTCATCACCGAATTCATCGACTGGCGTTGGGTGTTCTTCGTCAACCTTCCCGCCGCGGCGCTGATCCTGCGCGCGATCTTCCGCCTTGTGCCCACCGACGAGAGGGTCGAGCGCCGCGAGAGCCTCGACGTCCTCGGCGCCCTGCTCGTCACCGCCGGGATGCTGCTGCTCGTCTACACGATCGTCGAGGCGCCCAACATCGGCTGGAGCGACGCTCGGACCATCGCGGGCTTCGCAGTCGCCGGCGTGATCCTCGCGATCTTCGTCGGCTACGAGGCCAACCACCGCAACCCCGTCTTCCCATTCTCGATCTTCCGAGTCAAGGGCCTCGCGGCCGCCGACGTGACGATGGTGACCGCGATGGCCGGCTTCTACACGATGTTCCTCTTCATAACCCTCTACCTGCAGAACGTGCTGGGGCTGAGCAAGCTCGAGGCTGGCTGCGCCTACCTGCCCCCGACCCTCGGCGTCGTGATCGCCGCCGGAATCGCGACGAACCTGATGGGCAGGGTCGGCACCCGGCCGGTGATCGTCGGCGGCGCGATCCTCGGCGCCGGCGGCGTCTTCTGGCTGTCGAAGATCCCCGTCGACGGCTCATACTGGGCCAACGTTCTACCGGCGCTGGTGCTCACGGCGCTCGGCCTCGGCGGCGTGCTTGTCGGGACCACCACCGCCGCCCAGAACGGCGTGTCCCCGGACAAGGCGGGCCTCGCCGCGGCTCTGATCAATTCGTCGATGTGGCTCGGCGGCGCCCTCGGCGTGGCGATCTTCTCAGCAGTGGCGACCTCGACCACCGCCCATCGGCTGGCCGAACATGCGTCCCAGCCCGATGCGCTCACCGCCGGCTTCCAGGACGCGCTGTTGTTGGCCGCGATCTTCCTGGCGGCCGCCGCGGTGATCGCCCTGCGGTCCCCGAACACCCACGGCCAGCAGGCGGCGCCGCCGGCAGCCGAGCCCACGCTGGAACCGGCGACCGAGGCGGCCTGAACCCGGGAGCCTCGACCTCGGCCACGGCTGATCTGTGCTGCTCGGCCCGACCGACGCCGGTCGACGCGGGCGACCCGCGTCGTCCGGATGGTGTACCCGGTTACCGTATGCGGTCGCGCTACGATAAGTGAGATAACTGACTTGACCGCTAGAACAGCAGAGAAACCTAGCGTCGGCGCTCCATCAGCCGGCAAGCGCGAGCGTCTAGTCGAGGCCGCGCGTAATGTGTTCCACCGTCAGGGCACCGAGGC
>DASXOP010000045.1:0-65659 GCA_036494265.1 Caulobacteraceae bacterium
GAAGCCGCGGCTGCGGCGGTTGCTGGATCATTTCGCGGAGGTTGCTGATCCGCGGGAGAGCTGGCGGGTGGCCCATCCGCTGCCGGAGGTGCTGTTCTTGGTGGTGTGCGGCTCGATGGCGAGCTGCGACGACTTCGACGACATCGCCGCCTGGGGCCAGGCGCACCTGACGTTCCTGCGCCGCTTCCTGCCGTATGATCATGGCGTGCCGGGCGAGCGCTGGCTCAACATTCTGATGAACAGGATCGATCCGCAACTGTTCTCGGCCTGCTTCATGGCCTGGGCGCGGGAGCTGCGGCCGGACGCGCCGGACCTGATTGCGCTCGACGGCAAGACCTCGCGGCGCACGCACGACCGTTCGGCCGGGACGGCGGCCCTGCATCTGGTCTCGGCCTTCGCCACCCGCGAGCGGCTGGTGCTGGGCCAGGAGGCGGTGGCGGCCAAGTCCAACGAGATCGAGGCGATCCCGTTGCTGCTCGACAAGCTGGCCGAGGCCGGCAGCCTCGCAGGAGCGCTGGTCACCATCGACGCCATCGCCTGCAACCCCAAGATCGCCAGCAAGATCATCGATCACGGCGCCGACTACCTGCTGGCGGTGAAGGCCAACCAGTCAGGCCTGCTGGGCGAGATCGAGCGGTTCTTCGCCGACGCTCCGCCCGAGGCGCTCGAGGGCGATGTCGATGTCGACAAGGGCCATGGCCGCATCGAGGACCGGCGTGTCTTCGTCTCGCGCCAGGTCGACTGGATGCAAGGCGATCGGCGCTTCCCCGGCGAGCACCGCTTCCCGGGACTGGCCACCATCGCCAAGGTCGAGACCCGCACCGAGCTGGCCGACCGATGCCGCCGCGAGACCCGCTTCTACATCGCCTCGCGGCCGATGAGCGCCAGCCAACTCGCCCAGGCCGTCAGAGGCCACTGGGGCATCGAGAACTCGCTGCACTGGGTCCTCGACGTCACCTTCCGCGAAGACCTCTCCCGCCTCAGAAAGGGCCACGGCGCCAACAACATGGCCGTCGTCCGCCACTTCGCCCTCAACCTCGTGCGCGGCGCAAACGACAAACACAGCCTCAAAACAAGGCGCAAGCTCGCCGGATGGTGCGAAGACTACCTCGCCTCACTCCTCAACACCCAAACCCGTTAACCCCGATTCGTTGCCCTGCAGGCTCGGGCCTTACCCGCCAGGTAATCGACCCGCCTCGCCCAGGGCTCCACCCTCCGAGCCATCGAAGAGGAGATTTCGAGATGGTTCGACGCGATTTGCTGAAGGCGGCGGTTTTGACGGCCAGCGCCGCGGGCGCGGCCACGGCAGCGAGGGGGGCGACCCATCGGCGCGCCTCCCCTCCGATGATCGAGACCCGAGACGGCGCGCAGCTCTTCCTCCGCGACTGGGGGTCTGGCCCGCCGGTTCTCTTCCTGCACGCCTGGGCGCTGACCTCGCAGTCGTGGCAGTACCAGATGTCCGCTTTGGTCGAGGCCGGGTTCCGCTGCATCGCCTTCGACCGGCGCGGGCACGGCCGCTCGTCCGATCCCGGCGGCGGCTACGATCTGGCGACGCTCGCGGACGACGTCGCCGACGTTGTCGACGCGCTGAAGCTGGAGCGGTTTGTGCTGGTCGGCCACTCGCTCGGCGCTGCCGAGGCGGTCACCTATCTGCTGCGGCATGGGGAGGCGCGGGTGAGGCGGCTGGTGTTGGTCGCGCCGACCACGCCCTATCTGCCTCGCACCGCCGACAACCCGGACGGCCTCGATCCTCAGGTGACCGCGTTCGGGCAGAGGGCGTTCCGGCACGACCTGCCCGGCATCGTCGGCGCCAACATCAAGCCGTTCGTCGTCCCCGAGACGCCGGCCTCCACCATCGCCTGGATCGAAACGATGTTCGGCCAGGCCTCGCTGCAGGCGATCATTGAGACCCAGGCTGCGTTCTCGGTCGCCGACTTCCGCGCCGAACTGCCGAACCTCACCGTGCCAACTCTGGTGCTCCAGGGCGACGCCGACGCCTCGGCTCCGCTGGCGCTGACCGGCGTGCGCACGGCGGCCTTGATCCCCGGCGCGAAGCTGACCGTGATCAAGGGCGCCCCGCACGGCCTGATCCTCACCCACGTCGACGAGGTCAACGCGGCATTGCTGGAGGTGGTGAAGGTCTAGCGCGCCGCGGGTCTGGCCAGCGCCAGGTAGACGCTGTCGCAGAGTTCGCCGCCGATTTCGAACGTACCCTTTGCGCGGCCGGTCTCGACGAACCCCAGCCGCGCCAGCAGCCGCAGCGAGGCGGTGTTGCGGGGGTCGACGTCAGCGGTGATGGCGGGCAGGTCGTGAGCGGTGAACACATGGGCGATCACGGCGCCGGCGGCCTCGCCGGCGAGGCCCTGGCCCCACCGGTCCTCGTGCAGGATGAAGCCAATCTCGGGCAGCCGCCAGCAGCCGGCCTTGCCGATGACGCGGCCCTGGTGCTCGACCACGAAGTCGTCGCTGCCGGGAGGACCGTCCGCGATCATGCCGGCCAGCCACTCGCGGGTCTGGTCCAGGCTCTGGTGCGGCGGCGTCGACCAATAGCGCATGGCTTCGGCATTGGAGAGCACGGCGTGCATCGCCGCGAGGTCGCCCTCCCTGGCGCGGCGCAGCCTCAGGCGCTCGGTGATCAGCTCCATCGGGACCTACCCAGCTGCCAGCGCCTTGCGGGCCTGCCACAGGTATTGCCCCCCGGTGATCAGGGTGACGGCGGCAGCGAGCCAGAGAAAGGTGTGGGCGGCCAGGGCGGCCGCGCCAAGCAGCCCCACGTCGTCCGGGAGGCGGAAGCCATGCCAGCCGGCGACCACCAACTCCGCGCCGAGCGCGAAGAGCTGCAGCGTCGTTTTCCACTTGGCGAGCAACGTCACCGGCAGCGAGAGGCCGCGCCCCGCCGTCACTTCGCGCAGCGCGCTGATCGCGAACTCGCGGAACAGGATCAGTGCAGACGGGATCGCCACCTGCGGGCTGGCGGCCAAGGCCATCAGGCCCAGGATCGTCGCGCAGACCAGCACCTTGTCGGCGATCGGATCGAGGATCGCACCCCAGATGCTGGTCGCGTTCCATCGTCGCGCCAGCCAGCCGTCGAAGAAATCGGTCACCGCGGCGACGACGAAGGCCACGAACGCCCAGACCTCGAGCAACCCGCGCAGCGACTGGCCGCGATCGAGCCCGGCAAGATCGCCGGCCGCGGCCGCGAGCGCGAAAAACACGAACAGGGACAACGCCAGGCGAAGGCCAGTCAGGAGGTTGGGCAGCCGCTTCATCCGCCTCCCATAGCACCTCGCCGCTGGTCGCCAGAAACGCCCGCGGAACCGGAACGGCCAAGGTTGGTTATAGCGACACCTACAACTCCGAGATCGGAGGCTCGCCATGGAACCAACGCTCGAACCAGACGCCATCGCGGTCGACCACGCCCACTCGTTTCACGGGTTTATGCTGGGACTCAAATGGGTCTGCATCGGCCTCGGGACCCTGCTCACCTTCCTGTTGCTCACCTTCGCCACGCCGGCCGGTTTCGGCTGGGGCCTGCTAGGCGGGGTCGTGGTCCTGGCGCTCGGAATCTACGCCATGAACCATGGCCTCAGTCACTCGACCGAGAGCGACCATCACGCCATCGATGGCGCCTAGCCTAGAAAAGAGGGGAGGGCGCAAGAGGTCTCCTTGGCGTCGCGGCCACGAGCCGACCGACGGCGGAAAAGTGCGCCCTGATTCAGCCTCCGGCTCCGTCGGGTGAAGCCATGCCTAAGTCTAATCGACGGGATTCATTGATAAAAGTTCATCTCGCGCGACTCGCGAGGCAGCATCGCATCGCCTAGATGAATAGTCGCGAGGGATGCGAAAACGCGCTCGGTTTCGACGCGAGCTTGTAGGACAGCACGCACCGCCATCGACCGAGGCGGCGCTCGACCGAGTGGCTCTCAGCCGCGGGTCGTCTTACACGGCTGTCCGTGGACCGATAGTGATGAAAACACTCGTGGAAACAATGACTAAGACCAAAACTAGAATCTTCCTCTCCGGCGCCGCGCCCGGCACGACCGCCATGTTGCTGGCGGGCGCCGGCGGCTATCTCGCTCACGCTCAAGGCCCTGCCGGGGCGGTGAACCCCCCGGGCGAGACCAGCGCCCCCGGCGCGCCCGGCACCTTCGCCGATATCGTCGCCCGGGTCGCTCCGGCCGTGGTGTCGATCAATGTGACCGAGAAGGCCGCCGCCCCCACTGCGGGTTTTCAAATCCCCTCGCCGTTCGGCGACGGCGGCGCGGGCGCCAACCCGTTCGGGTTCCGCTTCATCGTTCCGCAGGGGCCGCAGGCCCCCCAACCGGTCCGGGCGTCCGGCTCCGGATTCTTCATCTCGTCCGACGGCTATATCGTCACCAACAACCACGTGGTTCAGGACGCCACCAAGATCTCCGTGGTCACCAACGGCGATCGAACACTGACGGCGCATGTGGTCGGTACGGACCCAGCGACGGATCTGGCGGTGATCAAGGTCGACGGCGGCCCGTTCCAGTACGTCAGCTTCGAAGATCGCGCCAAGGCGAGGGTCGGCGACTGGGTGGTCGCGGTGGGCAATCCGTTCGGACTCGGCGGCACCGCGACCGCCGGCATCGTCTCGGCGCTCGGCCGCCAGAACGTCGCCGACTCGAACTACGTCGACTACATGCAGATCGACGCGCCGATCAATCGCGGCAATTCCGGCGGCCCGACGTTCGACGTCGAGGGCCGCGTGGTCGGTGTCAACACCGCGATCTACACCCCGTCCGGCGGCTCGGTCGGCATCGGGTTCGACATTCCGGCCGACGTGGCGGCGCAGGTCACCCACCAGCTGATCGCCGGCGGGCAGGTCGTGCGTGGCTATATCGGCGCGACCGTACAGAACCTGTCGCCCGACCTCGCCGACAGCCTCGGACTTCACAACATCAAGGGGGCGGTGATTTCGCAACTGACGCCCGGCGGTCCGGCCGAGGAGGCCGGTCTGAGGCCCGGCGACGTGGTCGGCAGCATCGACGGCCAGCCGGTCGTGTCTTCCTCCGATCTAACCCGCCAGATCGGTCTGGCCAAGCCTGGCCAGGACGTTCGCTTGGGGGTGCTCAGGAACGGCGCGCGCCAGGACCTCACGATTCGTGCCGGGCGCCGCCCGTCGGAAGCCTCGCTCGCCGAAGGCGCGGCGCCGGGCCAGGGAGAGGCCCAAGGCGAAGCCTCCGGTCCTGCAACGCTGGGGATGCAACTGGCGCCCGATCCGAACGGTGGCGTTGTCGTCGAGGGCCTCGCTGACAATTCCGACGCCGCAGAGAAGGGACTGCGGCAAGGCGACGTCATCCTGCGAGCCGGAGCGCGCCCGGTGGCCTCGCCGACCGATCTCGCCGCCGCCGTCAGAACCGCCAAAGCCGAGGGCCGGCCGAGTATTCCGCTACTCGTGGCAAGGGCCGGGCAAAGGTTCTACGTCCCGGTGCAGGTGCGCGAGGCGGGCTAGCCCCTACTTGCCGGCGAACACCGGCTTGCGCTTCTCGAAGAACGCCTTGCGCGCTTCTTTGGCGTCGTCGCTAGCGAAGGCGATGCGGATGTTGCCGACCTCGTAGCGGAGCTGTTGCTCCAGGTCGTTGCTCTCCAGCGACTTGACCATGCCGCGCTTCAAGAGGCGCAGGGTGATCGGCGACCATTCGCAGAGTTGCGCGCAGTATTCCGCCAGGCGATCGGCCAGCTTGTCATCGTCGACAGCCTCGCCGGCCATGCCCCAGGCCACCGCGTCGTCGCCGTTGGCGGTGCGGTTCTCCATCATGAAGCGCAGCGCGCGCTCGTAGCCCATGGCCTGCGGCAAGGTGATGGTGAGGCCGGCGTCAGGTGACCCGCCGATGCGCGTGTAGCCGGCCATCAGCCGCGCGCCACGGGCGACGATGCGCGCGTCCGTCGCCATGGCGAGGCCCAGTCCCGCGCCCACCGCGGCGCCGTTGATCCCGCCCACGACTGGCTTGTCGCAGCGCTTACGGATCGCCAGCAGGAAGTTGCCGACCCAGCCGATGTCGTCGAGTTGCGCGGCCATCTGGGTGCCGGGGTGGTAACGCGAGCCGTCGGGCGACAGGTCGAGCCCGGCGCAGAAGGTGTCGCCGCTGCCAGTCAGCGCCACCACCCACACGTTGTCGTCCTTCGCCGCCGCGTCGATCGCTTCGATCACGCCCCAGGCCAGCTGGGTCGAGAGCGCGTTCTTCTTCTCCGCGCGGTTCAGCGTGATGGTCCGCACGTGGCCTGCATCGGCCACTTTGACGAGGTCGCTCATTTTCTGACTTCCCTGGACGTTGGTTGTTTTGAAGCACCTTAGCCTCAGCTTTCGGCGACTGCGATAGTGGTCGGGTGAAACGCGCCTTTGCGGTTCGCGTCGTCATGAACCACGCTCATACTCAGCCCATGGACCACCTGCCGCCATTCGACGCCCTGATCGCCTTCGAGGCGGTGGTCCGGCTGGGCGGGATGACCGCGGCGGCGGCGGAGTTGGGCGTCACCCAGAGCGCGGTCAGCCACCGCATCCGCCGGCTGGAGGACCATATGGGCGCTTGTCTGCTGCAACGCCGCGCCGCCGGCGTCAGCGCAACCGCCGCCGGCGCGGTCATCGTGGGTAGCCTACCTGGCCTGCTGGAGCAGATGGGCGAGCTGCGCGCCCGCTGCCTCGCCGTCGCCCGGCCGGAGCGGCTGACCGTAGGTGTCGACGCCGCCCTCGCCCAGCACTGGCTGATCCGCCGCCTGCCGGCCTTCGCCGAGGCGCAGCCGGACCTCGGCGTGGAGCTGGTCGTCTCTGAGGCCGGCGCCTCGTCGACCGAAGCCGATATCCGCGTCTTCTGGCGCCCGGCCGCCGAGCTTCGCGCCACCAGCACCCAGCAGCCGCTGTTCCAGGAGCGGGTCTTCCCGGTCTGTCACCCGTCGCTGCTGCCGCCTGATTTCAAGCTCGGCGACGCGTCGGTGCTGAGCCGCCTGCCGCTGCTGCACAAGGGCCCGCCCGGCCCGGCGACCAGCGCCGAATGGTCGTGGCCGGCCTGGCTGGAGCGGCTCGGTCTGCTGGCGCGGCCGAAAGAGACGTTGCGGTTCGCCAGCCTGGGTCCGGCGATCGCCGCGGCGCTGGAAGGCGCCGGCGTGGTGCTCGCCCGCTCGATACTGGTTCACGACGCGCTGGCCGACGGCCGCCTCGCCCGCATCCTGCCGCCAGCTTGGGACCTACCGTCAAGCAAGGCCCACGTCGCCCGCTGGCCCGCGGCGCTGCGGACCGACGAGCGCGTTCAGGCGTTCGCGACCTGGCTTTCAGCCGAGGCGCGCCGCTCGGTGGGCGACCTGCGATAAGCAGCGCCAATTTCAAATAAGGCGCTTTCGCGGAACGGGATTCGTTTGACTGTCACCGAGTTTGGTTAACCATGTCGGCAGCGATATGAGGATGACTTTATGAAGACTGCCGTTCTGGGCCTTGCGATTGCGCTGCTGGCGGGCGCGCCAGCGTTGGCGGCCGAGACTTTGACCGTGCCCTTCACGACGCCCGACGGCGCGATCTCTGCCGGCAGCTACGCCGGCACGGTGCGGATCACGGTGTGGGGCTATGGCGAGTCCGACGCGACTGCCCTCAATGACGCCTTCTATGTCTTCAACGGCAACGACGATGACCCGCCGTACTACCAGCTGACCTTCGGGAAGACGGCGCTTGTCCCCCTCGATCCCGCGCAAGATGCGGTGAACTTCATCGAAGGCGGACGGCCCACATACAGCCCCAACCACGTCTACAGCTTCCTCCTGGACACCGGCCCAACACTCGCTCAACTCCACTTTGGCGTCGGCGACGGCATTTTCTCAGACAACAAGGGCGCCTTCGGGCTGGCGATCAATGCGCCTGAGCCCAGCACCTGGGCTCTGCTCTTCGCCGGCGTGACGATGTCGGGCGCGGCGTTGCGGATGAGCCGGAAGAAAGCGCAGACGGCGGCGGTCTAGCTCAGTTCGCTCAGCGAACGGCGACGGTTATTTGCTTGATGAGGGCCTGTACCGACGCCTTGTCGCCCAGGGTCCATACCATTTTCAGGTAGGTCAACGTCCGGGCGGCGGCCTCGTCGTACTTCCATTCGCAGCCATCGAACCGGCAATCGGTGAAGCTGGGCAGTTCGCCGCCGGCATATACCAGCCGGCAAGCTCGGAATTCGCAGCCTTCGAAGGCCCCACCGTCGAGAACGACGGTCTCATGATTATACTTTGCGCCGCTGAGCATGACCTGGCTCATGACTTATCCCCACCGTCGGCCGGATCGGCAGTCGCTGCCAAGATCGCGGCGCTTTCGCGTTGCTCGCGCTTCTGGCTCGCCCGTTCGGCCGCCTTGCTCGCCTTCAGACGCTCGCGTTCGTTGCGTTCGAACTGGTAGTTCGGCTTCCTAGCCATGTGCGCTCCGGGTTGCTTGGATTGGGCGCAGTGTCCCGCGCCGCCGCCATCAGATGGAATGTCGAAGTCGGCGGCGGGCCGAGCCAGCCCGCCATCGATCCGCTAGAGCACGATGCGTTTTGGTGGAACCACCAAAACGCTGAATCGTGCTCGCAACCCCAAGTGACGAGCCTGTTCATCCCGTTTTGATTGATTCAATCAAACGGGACAGGCTCTAGGCTGCCTGCAGCTGGCCAGCGGACATCTTGCCGCTTTTCTTGTCACGTTCGAGTTCGTAGCCAACCTTCTGGCCCTCGTTCAGCGAGCCGAGGCTCGAGCGCTCCACCGCGGAAATGTGGACGAAGACATCGTTGCCGCCGTCGTCAGGCTGAATGAAGCCGAAGCCCTTGGTGGAGTTGAACCACTTCACTGTACCGGTCGCCATGAAAATCATCTTTCAGGTGCAAGTTATCGCGCGATCCCGTTGGGTCGCGAGATCAAATTCTCGAAGAGGTGGGTGGTAGTCCGGGCCAGAACCGTAGAACAAGCGTGGAGCGCAACCGAACCGAAACGATATTCGACTTACCATCGATATCAGCTTTTTCCGGGTCCCGCCACCGAAAGCGACTGAAAACTCCTTGCGCCTGCCTCTAGCCCGGCCCGACCTCGGCGAGTTCGTCCGACAGCCATCGGGCGAGGATGCGGTTGACGTAGGCGGGATCTTCCTGCGCCATCCAGTGGCCTGTGTTGGCCGTCGCTTCGCTGAGATAGCTGCACGCGGCGTACATCGGCTCGGCCAGACGCGAGGTCTTCGTCTGACAGACCCAGTCGTAGGCGGCGTGGACAAAGAATACCGGCAGGTCGATCCGCCCGCCGTTCCTGGCCTGCTTGGCGAAGGCGATGTTGCGCTCGGCGTTCATGTACCAGCTGTCCGGCCCGAAGAAGCCGTTGCGCTTCAGCGCCGAGGCGTAGGCCTCGACGTCGGCCTCGGTGAGCACGCTCTCGTCGCGCGGCAGGTCGGGCGCTGAGGTGAGCGGCCCGAACCAGCCGCCGTTCTTGCGCGTCATCGATGTCGCCGCCGGTTGGCCGGCGCCGGCCTCGCTGCCGGCGCGGAACAGCAGCTTCACCGTCGCCGCGCAGTCGGCCTCGAAGGTCGAGCGGGCCTTGTCGAAGTTCTCCTCGTAGAACAGCTGATAGTCCCACTGCCCGGCCGGGTACTCCGCCTTCGGGTAGATCGCGCGATCGACCAGCGGGATGATGTTCGCCGGCGCGAAGCCATCCGGGATGTAGGGCACGCAGAGATTGGCGATGCCATGGCACCGCTCCGGGCGGTGACTGGCCATGGTCCAGACCACCGGGCTGCCCCAGTCGTGCCCGACCCACACCGCCTTCTCATGGCCGAGATGGTCCAGCAGCTCGACCATGTCGGCCGAGCTCTCGCTGAGCGCATAGTCTTCGTGCCGACTGTAGACGCTGGAGCGGCCATAGCCGCGCATGTCTGGTGCGATCGCACGGTAGCCAAGCTTGCCGAAGAACGGCAGCTGATGGCGCCAGCTCAGCGACAGCTCCGGCCAGCCATGCACGAAGATAATCGGCGGCCCATCCTCCGGCCCGGAGGCGAGATATCCGCTGGTGTGCCTCGCCGATTTGGCGGTGTGTTCGGTGACGGGTGGCGGCACGGGCAAGTCCTTCGACGGGGATCGTGGGACGCTTGCTAGAGCATTAGGTCGCTGGCTGGAATTGCTTCGACAGCCTCGATGCTCACCTCACGCCTTCCGGAAAAAACCGAAGATCCGTTCCGCCAGCGCCTCGCTGACACCTTCGACCTTGGCAAGGTCGTCCACCGACGCCCGGCTCACCCCGCGCGCCGAGCCGAAGGCGTGGAGCAGGGCGCGTTTCCTGGCTGGGCCAACCCCCTCGATCTCGTCGAGCGGGTTCTTGCGCATCTCGTTGGCGCGGCGGATCCGGTGGGTGCCGATGGCGAAGCGGTGGGCCTCGTCGCGCAGGCGCTGCAGGTAGTAGAGCACCGGACTCTTTGGCTCGAGCATGAACGGGGTCTTGCCGGGCATGAAGAACCGCTCCAGACCGGCGTCGCGGTCCGGCCCCTTGGCGACGCCGACGACAGCGATGTCATCGACCCCGAGGTCGGCCATCACCTCCAGCGCCGCCGCCAGCTGGCCGGCGCCGCCGTCGACCAGCACCAGGTCGGGCCGCGGCGGGTTCTCACCGGCCTCTTCCTCCTTGGCCAGCCGGGCGAAGCGCCGGCGCAGCACCTCGTTCATCATCCCGTAGTCGTCGCCGGGCGTGAGCTCGGTGCTCTTGATGTTGAACTTGCGGTACTGGTTCTTCTGGAAACCTTCGGGCCCGGCCACGATCATGCCGCCAACCGCGTTCGTGCCCATGATGTGCGAGTTGTCGTAGACCTCGATCCGCTCGGGGGCACTCTCCAGCCCGAAGGTCTCGCAGACGCCGGCCAGCAGCTTCGACTGGGCGGAACTCTCGGCCATCTTGCGGCCCAGCGCCTCGCGGGCGTTGGTCAGGGCGTGGTCGACAAGCTCGCGCTTTTCGCCGCGCTGCGGGCGGGCGATCTCGACCTTGCGGCCGGCCTTCAGCGCGAACGCCTCGGCGATCAGCTCGCATTCCTCGGGCTGGATGCTGACCAGGATCAGCCGCGGGATTGGCTTGTCATCGTAGAACTGGCCAATGAAGGCGGCCATCACCGTCTCGTCGGCGTCGCTCTTGTCGACCCGCGGGAAGTAGGCGCGGTTGCCCCAGTTCTGCCCGGCGCGGAAGAAGAACACCTGCACGCAGGCCTGGCCGCCCTCTGCGTGCAGGGCGAACACATCGGCCTCGTCGATGGTCTCCGGGTTGACCTGAGTCTCCTGCGCCACCGACGACAGCGCGCGGATGCGGTCGCGCAGCCGCGCAGCCTGCTCGAACTCCAGCTCGTCCGACGCCGCCTGCATCGCCTCGGACATCCGCGCCATCACCGAGCGGCTCTTGCCACGCAGGAACGCCTCCGCCTCGTCGACCAGCTTGGTATAGTCCTCGATCGTGATCAGCCCGGTGCAAGGCGCGGCGCAGCGGCGGATTTGGTGCAGCATGCAGGGCCGGGTGCGAGTCTCGTAGACGTTGTCGGAGCACGAGCGCAGCAGGAACGCCTTCTGCAGCGTGTTCAGCGTCCGGTTCACCGCCCAGGCGCTGGCGAACGGGCCGAAGTAGTCGCCTTTGATCGAGTGCGAACCGCGGTGCTTCTTCAGCTGCGCGGCCGGATGCTCGCGGCGGATGACGATCTCGGGGAAGCTCTTGTCGTCGCGTAGCAGCACGTTGAAGCGCGGCTTCAGCTGCTTGATCAGGTTGATCTCGAGCAGCAGAGCGTCGGTCTCGGTGCGGGTGGTGGTGAACTCCATCGACCGGGTCAGGTCGACCATCAGGGCGATGCGCTGGGTGTGGAAACGGCCCTGAGCATACTGGATCACGCGCTTCTTCAGGCTGCGCGCCTTGCCGACGTAGAGCGACTCCCGATCCTCGCCGAACATTCGGTAGACGCCCGGCGCGTCGGGCAGCCGCTTCACCTCGTCCTTGATGAGCGCGGCGCCGATCAGCGGGGCAGGCTGGGCGAGATCGTCAGGCATCGGGTGAATATAGGCGAGTCCGTCGCTGCACTCACCTGCCCGATGCTGCAATCGTGGCCATCAAGCAGCCGCAATCCTGCGCGCATTCGCAGCGGACGAACGCCGTTCGATCAACAATCGTGCGACACGGAGAGATGGATGGGCAACCCCGTGCAGGCGGCGAACAATCGGCGCGCTCGATACAACATGCTGCCATCGGTCGAGAACTGGACCGCAGCGTTTAAGCTGACCCAGGAAGAGGCGCGCGACATCGCCGTGACCTACTCCCTCAAGAACTTGCTCTTCTTTGAAAAGGACGTGGTCTGGGGAAAAGACGGCGCCCCCACCTACCCAAAGATTGGTGAGAAGCCGAAGATCAAGCTTGCGAACATCGGCGGCGTCCCGTGGGTGCCCGACAACCCGCACGCCAAGGGTTGGGTGACGACCGGCCCACTCGACCTGCGCACCGCCGTGCTGGCGGTCCGGCTGGCGGTTTACCTCACGCAGGAGAGCAAATGGGGCGTCTCGACCATCTACTGGGGTGGCATGGGCGTCGGCCGAGACCAGAACGACCGCCACGGCAAGGGCCTGGCGATCGACTTCCACGGCGCGATGACCCGCTTCGGCAAGATCGACGTTCAAGCCGACTGGGGCAGTCAGCCGGTTACCCTGCCGGACGGCAAGAAGGTCAAGGAGTGGCCGGTGCACGCCCGTCCCTACTTCCGGCTGGACGTCGACACCAACGCGGGCGGGTTCTTCTACGCGGTCTACCACTTCCTTGCTGGCGAATCCTCGGACAACGGGCGCGACAGCGAGAGCTCGATCGGCGATCGCAGCCAGATCCTCTGCCCCGACACGCCCGACCCTAACCTGCGGCAGTACCACCAGGACCACATCCACTGCGAAGTGGGGATGTGACCAGGAATCGCCGCGAGGGAGGACCCGTCACATGAAGTCAGGCACCTCGGCCGTCCATATCGCCTTGGCGAGGATGTCGATGTTGCGCTGAGTGGCGGGGAACTCGAAGGTGGGGCTGGTTTCCAGCCGCTGGTTCGGCGGCGCGTTCGCGGCGGCTCGGAGCAAGCCGGCGTTGCGGCTCTCCTGAAGCAGCGTGATCGCCTCCGCCCCGGTGAGCGGCGCGCCCTTGGCGGCGGTCTGCGCGTCGATCTCGTCGTTCCAGCCTTGCAGATAGGCGCGGGCTTCTTCGTCCGCCTTCAGAGCCATCTGCGCGTGCATCGCCGGGTCGCCGTCGATCGGCCCACCTTTCGGCGTCGATGCGGCCGTCGCGTTGAGCGCCACTAACCTGGCCTGGGCCGCCGCCGTGGCCGGTTCGGTCTTCAGCTTGGACGCCATGTAGCCGAGGACGAACACCAGGTCGCGTTCGCCGATCTGTGTCCGAGCCGATAGGTCGCTCCCGTCGGCAGGGGTCTGCTCGTCGACGAAGGCTGGGGTCAGGGTGATGACGCCATCTTTATGCGACGCGCCCAGCGGACCTGACTCCGATCCGAGCGTAAGGCTCTTCAGCGCCCCCGACGTCGCCAGTTCGTCGAGCTGCCGCACGAGTGCGGGCGAGGTCTCGATCGCGGCGATCACTTGGCCGGTCAGCATCACGTCGCCCGACCCTTCGAAGCGGTCGAAAACGGCGTTCAGCGGCGTTGACACCGCCCCGATAGCGAGCGCCGCCGCCAGCACAAGTCCAGTCATGCCTTCCCCAATCGCGGCCCGGAATCCTGCCCTTGACTATCGGCGCCGAGCGCTTAAGGCGGCCTTAACCACGATGCCGAGACGCGAGACCCTGCTCTAGCCGCCTACTCTGGCGCTTGAGTCAGCAGCGCCTTCACCGGCAGACGGCTGACGATGCGCTGCATCGTCACCTCGCCGGCGCTGACCTCGTGAGCGCTGGCGCGGCCGGCGGCGAACGAGAAGGCGGAGACCTCCTGCACCGCGACCGCGACCAGGAACGCGGCGACGATCGCGGCCAGGAACCAGTCGATCCTGCGCATCTCGTCCCCCTCAGGTCGCCGGGCCCCCGACAGGCCGCGCCGGAGTTTGCGCGGCGGCCATCAGGCCCAGCACGCCTCCGGGATTCATCGCGTCGACCATGGCGCTCGGCATCAGGATGGTGGCGCCGCGCTCCTTGGTCGTCTCGTAGATAATGTTCATCGCGCGAAGTTGGAGGGCCGCCGGGCTGCGCGCGTAAATTTCAGCCGCCTCCACGAACTTGATCGCCACTTCCTGCTCGGCCTGACCCAGTAGCACCCGCGCCAGTCGCTCGCGTTCAGCCTGGGCCTGGCGGCTCATCGCGTCCTGCAAGGCGGGCGGCACGCTGATGTCGCGGATCTCGACGCTCATCACCGAGATGCCCCAGTCGGCGATCTTGCGGGCGATCTCGTCGCGCAGCACCTCGTCGCCGTGCTTGCGGTCGGCCAGGAGGCTGGACAGCAGCGATGAGCCGACCATCTCGCGCAGCGAGGTCTGCGCCACCCGGGCGATGCCTGAGCGATAGTCGGCGATCTCCAGCGCCGCGCGCTCCGGATCATGCACCTGCCAGAATACCACCGCATCGACGTTCACCGGCACCGTATCCTTGGAGAGCGCCTGCTCGGCGTTGAACTCGGTGGTCTGGATGCGCTGGTCGAGCCAGGTGGCGACGCGGTCGAGGATCGGCACGATCCAGAACACGCCAGGGCCCTTGATGCCCTGCAGTCGTCCCATGCGCAGCACCACGGCGCGCTCCCACTGGTTCGCCATCATCAGCGACTGCGGGACGAAGAGGCCGATGACGACGAGCACGAGCCCGCCGGCGACGTGCGGCGCCTCGCGCGGTCCGGTGATGAACGTCACAAACCCGAGCAGGATCAGAATGGCCGACAGGAACGTGGCCAGGCGGTTACCGGCGCCACGAGAGCTGTTCATGAGATAGGTTCCTTGGGTTGGGCCAGAGCGACGATCCGCTCGGCCAATACCGCGGGGTCGACCCCCTGGCCGGCGGCCAGGGCGAGGACTTGCCGGGCGAGGGTGTCGGTCTGCGCCGCTCTCGCGGGCGGATCGACGATCGGCGGGGCGTCGGCGACGAAACTGCCGCGTCCCCGCTCGAGCTTGATGGCGCCGGCCCGCTCCAGTTCGTCGTAGGCGTGGCGCACGGTGTTGAGATCGACCTTCAGGGTGACCGCGACTTGCCGCATTGTCGGCATCTGGTCGCCGGGCTTCAGGGCCCCGTCGCCGATCGCATGCAGCAGCTGGTCGCGCAGCTGCACGTAGATCGGAACGCCGGAGCCGCCGAGTCTGAGATCGTCCAGCAGATTTTGCCGGTGTGTATGCATATACTCATATAATACGGCCGTGCGAAGGCGCTGGCAAGGGCCCGTCGCGGCGCCAGCGAGCGCTAGTAACATCAGGTGTTAGCGGGACTGAATTAGGTTAACTTCGTGTATTATTACGTGGTTACCAGATCGTAAGTCAAACAGCCGGTAATATTTGACCGAAGAACTTGCCTAGCACTCGGCAATTTATTTGCATTGCTCCGGTTGCGCTTCGGCGTGTGTTTTCATTTGAGACAATCTGCCGCAGCGGCGACCAAGATCGTCCCGGCAACATCGCAAAGGGACCAGGTCATGAAGAAGTTCGCATCGCGTTTCATGTCGGACCAGTCGGGCGCCACCGCCATCGAGTACGGTCTGATCGTCGCCCTGATCGCCGTCGTCATCATCGGCGCCGTCACCACCCTGGGCACGAACCTCAACACCACGCTGACCACCGCCGGCGCCTCGATCCACTAAGCCGGAACTGTTCGGGACCCCCGGCTTCGCACCGGGGGCCTTGAGCGCTCCTCTGTCACAGCCGAGGGCCGGCGCTTAGGATTTCGGCGGCATCCAGCCAACGGCGAACGTCAGCGCCAGGACTGCGAAGAACACGGCGGCGCCTCCGCGGGCCGCCAGCAGGATCATGAAGTAGCGCGGAGATCGTTCGCGCAGCAGGTATCGCCCGGCGCGCAGGGTCATCCGGCCAGTAGAGAAAGCGGTCCATGTCAGGATCGCGCTCAGCACCGCGAAGGCGAGGAAGAACAGCGCACCGGTCATCGCAGGCCGTCCGCGAACCCTGCCGACGTCGGCGCCGAGACGGTCATCATATAGTTCACGTCGGCATCGCCGCGCTTCCAGGCGCCCGATAGCGGATCAAAGGCGACTCCGAATGGGCCATCCACGTCGTAGGCCTCGCCGGCGAGGAAGCTGCGCAGCTCATCTGGCCGCAGGAACCGGCGCCAGTCGTGAGTGCCGGCCGGCACCCAGCGCAGCACGTATTCCGCCCCGACCTTGGCCAACGCCAGCGCCTTGAGCGTGCGGTTGAGGGTCGCCACGATCATCAGCCCGCCGGGCGCCAGCAGATGCGCAGTGTCGCGCAGGAACGCGCCTGGATCGGCGACGTGTTCGATCACCTCCATGTTCAGCACCACATCGAACCTGGTCGGCTGGTCCAGCAGCGCCTCGGCGGTGGAGCAGCAATAGTCGATCGCCAGTCCCGTCTCGGCCGCGTGCGCCATCGCCGTACCAACGTTGCGATCCGAGGCGTCTACCCCGGTGACCGCAAATCCCAGCCGCGTCATCGGCTCGCACAGCAGACCGCCGCCGCAGCCGATATCGAGCAGGCTGAGCCCCTCGAACGGGTGCCGGGCCCGTTCATCGCGGCCAAACCGCGCCAGCGCCTGCTCGCGGATGAATCCCAGCCGCCCCGGGTTAAACCGGTGCAGCGGCGCGAACTTCCCGGCCGGGTCCCACCATTCCGCGGCCCAGGACGAGAACCGCGCGACCTCCTCCGGATCGATGCTCGACGTCGCCTCGCTCATCCCGCCCTGCTGAACCCACCACCGCCGCGCGTCAACGGATCAGCCTGATCTCGATCCCCAGATCGAGCGTCTTCCAGCGACGGTCGGTCGTAAGCACCGGCAGCTTCAGCTCTTCTGCGAGTTGCAGACAGAACCGGTCGCCAAGCGAGACGCCAGTGCGCCGCGTGCGCTCGTGCATCGCCCCGGCCAGAGCTGCGCGGGCTTCGTCCGCCTCGACAACCAGGCAGTACAGTCGCTTGAACAACGTCTCCGCTTGGCCGGACGGCAATCCCTCCTCGATGAGCTTGGTGATCACCTCGGCGAAGTTGACCGCCGAGATGCATGCCGTCGGCAGTGCGCCGCGAACCACCTCCGCGCCCGGTTCATCATGCGCCTCGGCCAGGATCGCCGACGAGTCGAAGACGAACTCAATCATCCCACATCGATCTGTTCCTGCGATCCTCGATCAAGCTCGCGGACAGGTCGACATCGGCGGGTATGTACTTGCGAACGATTGCGCGCGCCTCCTCGTGCGCCGCCATCCCGCTCATCACGGTCAGCCGGCCGTCCTTCACTTCCACAAAAATGCGGCGTCCTGGCCGAGCATCGAGCAATTCGATGAGCTCCGGCGGCATCGGCAAGCTGCCGTCGGGCTTTACCGTCAACCAGAACACGTCCTTGCCACGCCGCTCTATGTACATGCCATCGTCGTCGCGCTCGAACGGCCGCGGACCCTCCTGCACGCCGCTGAGGTCGGCCTTGCCGAGCACGTAGCCGCCCCCAGTCGGCCCTGGTGCTCCACCCGCCTGCGCATCGTCCTCCAAGACGTTGCGGACGTGCTGGTAGCGCTTGCCCAAGAAGCGGGCGATGTCGGCGCGCGGCACGCCGGCGGCGGCGAGCGCGCGGATCTTGCCGGCCACGGTGGCGTGCGGCGCCGCCAGCGTGCGCAGGCGTTCGGGATCGTCGTTCATGGCAACCTCACCGACCGGTAGGTAGTCAGGTAGATACCCAGCGCTGCGGCGTCAACCTTGTCCGTCCGCGATGCGCTCGCTATGAGACGCGCCTTCGCTTGAAGAGCAGCGCGCCTTGCCCCGCATCGTGATGAAATTCGGCGGCACTTCGGTGGCCGACCTGGAACGCATACGCCGCGTCGCGCGGCTGGTGGCGGCCGAGTCGGCGGCTGGCCACGAGGTCGCGGTCGTGGTCTCGGCCATGGCCGGGCGCACCAACGAGCTGGTCGCCTGGACCGATGGCGCAGGCCCCGCCGCCGCACACCTCGCGCCCTCCGACGAAGAGTACGACGTCGTCGTGGCCTCAGGCGAGCAGGTCACGGCCGGCCTTCTGGCGATGACCCTGCGCAATCTCGGCTGCAACGCCCGCTCCTGGCTTGGCTGGCAGGTGCCGATCATTACCGACGACGCCCACGGCAAGGCGCGCATCGACGAGGTGCCGCCGGAGAACCTCGCCGCGTCGCTCGCCGCGGGCGAGATCCCCGTGGTAGCCGGCTTCCAGGGCATCGACCGGCAGGGCCGCTTGGCAACCCTCGGCCGCGGCGCCGGCGACCTCTCAGCGGTGGCGGTGGCGGCGTCGCTGCGGGCCGACCGGTGCGACATCTACACCGACGTGGACGGGGTCTACACCACCGACCCGCGCATCGAGGAACGCGCGCGTCGCCTGCCGAAAATCTCCTATGAGGAGATGCTGGAGATGGCCGCGCTGGGCGCCCGCGTGCTGCAGGCGCGCTCGGTCGAACTGGCCATGGCCCAACGCGTGCCGCTGCGCGTGCTATCGAGCTTCGTCGAACCCGGCGCGTCGGAGAACGCGGGCACTATCGTCTGCGACGAGGAGGAGATCGTGGAAAAACGCATCGTGAGCGGCGTGGCCTACAGCCGCGACGAGGCCAAGGTCAGCCTCTTCGGCCTGCCCGACCACCCCGGCGTCGCCTCCGACATCTTCGGCGCGCTCGCCGAGGCCAACGTCAACGTCGACATGATCGTGCAGAGCCACTCGCGCCAGGCCGACGCGGCGAACATGGAGTTCACCGTCGGCAAGCGCGACGCCGCTCGTGCCGTGGAGATCGTCGAGGGCTTGAAGACGCGCATCGGCCTGGAGGGCGTCGCGCTCGATGACAACGTGGCCAAGGTCTCGGTGATCGGCGTGGGCATGCGCAGCAACACCGGCGTCGCCCAGACCATGTTCCGCGCGCTGGCCGACAAGGGCGTCAACATCCAGGTGATCTCGACCTCGGAGATCAAGATCAGCGTCCTGATCGACGCCGCCTATACCGAACTTGCCGTTCGCGCCCTGCACAGCGCCTACGGGCTGGATAAGGCCTGAGCATGATCGAGATCGTCCCGTTCGAGGCGATCTCAGCGGGCCAGCGGACGGAAGCGGTGCGCGTCCTGGTCAGTGCCTTCGCCCACCAGCCGGCGGCTTGGAGCTCACTGGCCGAGGCGACCGCCGAGGTTGGCAAGTTCTTCGGCAACACGGATCGTTCAGCGCTGGCGGCGCTCGACGACGGCGTACTCGTCGGCTGGGTCGGCCTCGTCCGCGGCTATTCGCATGCATTCGAGCTTCACCCGATCGCGGTCGACCCGGGTCGGCAAGGACAGGGGATCGGCGCCGCGCTAGTCGGTGCGCTCGAGGCGCTGGCGAGGTCGGAAGGTGCGCTGTCGCTCTGCCTGGGCACGGACGATGACTTCGGCGGCACGACCCTCTTCGACGCCGACCCTTTTCCCGATCTGCTCGCCGCCGCCGCAGCGGTGCAGCCGGGCCCCCGCGGCCATCCACTCGGCTTCTATCGGAAACTTGGCTTCGTCGTTTCCGGCATCGTCCCCGACGCCAACGGGCGCGGCAAACCAGACATCCTCATGGCCAAGCGCCTGCAATAGTTACCGATCGACCACCAGCACCTGGAACGTACCAGGCTTCGTCTGCGGGCGTTGGCCGGCAGGGACCGGGAGGATGTACTCGGCAGACGGCAGGTAGATACGTCCGGTCTTCGGGTCGACGGCGCCAGTGCGGGCGCCGAGCTGGGTCGGCACGGTGTCGATGATGGTGTTGTTCTGCGGCCCCGAGAGCGCGATCACGGACATCATTCCAGAGAGCGCTGCCGGAATGAAGGCGAGCTTGCGATTAGGATCGTAAGGCACCGAATCCGGGAAGCCGCCGACGGAAAACGTGGCCAGCACCTTGCCGGAGTTGGCGTCCAGGATGTCGACGCCGCCATCCCGGCAGTCGGAGATCACCCGGTCACCGGTCACATAGGCCAATCCACTGGGACCCTTGCAGGCGGAGAGATCGTAGCGCTTCAGCACTTTGCGCGCCGCCAGATCGACCACCGCGACCTGGTTCTTGTCCTCGACGTTGACGAAGAAGCGGCCCTTGCCGTCCGGCGCGCCGAACTCGAGGTGGTCGCCGACGACGATGGTTCCGACCGCCTTCATCGCCTTCGGATCGATCAGGGTCAGCGTGCCGGCGTCGCCGCAGATCACCACCACCAGCCCGCTCTTCGGGTCGTATCCGGCGCCGTCAGCGTCATTGCCGGTGGGGATCGAAGCCAGCAACTTGCCATCGACCGCGCTGACGATCTTGGCGGTGTTGTCGCCGCTGTCAGTGATCACCACCCGGTCGCTCCCAGGAACGGCCACCGCGGCGTGCAGACGCTTGCCGGGCGCGAACGCTGGTGTGAGCGTGCCAGTTTTGGCGTCGACGAACGCGACCGTGGTCCCATGCGTGAACCAGATCCGGTCCCGCGCCGCATCGAAGCTGACGTAGTCCCACCCGCCGTCAGGGCCCGCAATCCTGGCTGCGACGTGCAGCCCGGTCGGGTGGGCCGGGTCGACGGCGACGGCGGTGGCAGCCGTGGCTGTGAGCGCGGCGGCGAGAGCGAGACCGAGGCAATGCTTCAAAGGTCGTTCCTCCGATTGTGGCCGCCCGGGCCCTCAGTAGTCGGCTTTGAGCGCGAGATAGAAGTCCCAGCGCCCCTCGTCGGCGGCGTGGAGCAGGCCGGGGCCGCCGGACGCCAGAAGCGACCAGTGACGGCTCAACCGATAGTCGACGCCGAGGTTGACGCCAGCAAAATCGCGGCCGTCCGGCGCATCTTTCGTATGCGCCCAGACTTCACCGCCCGCGCTCAGTCGCTCGGAAAGCGTGCGGGTGAGCGCCAAGCCGCCAGTCCAGAAACTGTGTTGGTCCGGACCCGGATTCCACTGCCAGCCGCCGCCGCCGAACAGCGACCAGTCGCCCCAATCCTTCTCGGCCCACACCGGCAGCAGCACGCTAACACGATCCGAGCCCAGACCTCGGCTAGAGCTAGGCAAAAAGGCTCGCGGGAAGAACGCGACATCGACGCCGTCGCTACTCTGGTGCGCGAAGCGATACTTGGCGGCGGCTTCGATCATACCCATTCCGACCTGGCCGCTACCGTCGGTCGAATAGGCTGCTGGAACGACCAACGTGAGCTGCAGGTCTTTGGCCGCGCCGTAGTTCATGTCCAGGCCGCTCTCTCCGGACCACGCGCCGCTGGCGTCGAGCCCATTGCCATAGGCGTAGATTTCCCAGTGGCTCCGATCCGTGGGCGCAGGGTCGTCGGTCACATAGGGCGGTCCGGCCAGCGCCCAGGCTGGGGCCATCGCCGCGGCCACAAGCCAGACCCAAGCCCATCTGCGTGCGGTCGCCCCAAACATGCCGCGATCTCGCACAATCCATGTCGCATCGCCAACCGCCGCCGATTGACGGGTCGGCGAAGGCGGCGCAGTCGAGCGCGGGGATTCAAGGAGACAATCGATGGCGCCGGCCGAGGTTCGAAACGCGGCGAGCGACGCGCTCAGCAAGGTGCCGCAGGTGACGCTGATCTTCTGGCTGGTGAAGATCTGCGCGACCACTGTCGGCGAGACCGGCGGCGACGCGCTATCGATGAGCCTGAACCTCGGCTACGCCGTCAGCACCTTGATCTTTCTGGCGTTTTTCGTGGTCGCTTTGGCGGTTCAGCTGACCACCAAGCGCTACCACCCCTGGATCTATTGGATGGTGGTGGTGGCCACGACCACCGTCGGCACGACGACGTCCGATTTCCTCGATCGCACCGCCGGGCTTGGCTACGTGAAGAGCACGGCGGTCGAGCTCGCCGCCGTGATCGCCATGCTGGCGATCTGGCGCTTCGCCACCGGCAGGCTCTCGTTCGACCACATCACCGACCGCAAGAACGAGGCGTTCTACTGGGTCACCATCCTGATCTCGAACACGCTCGGCACCGCGCTAGGCGATTTCACCGCCGACGATGACGGCGGCGGGCTTGGCCTCGGGTTCGAGACGGGCGCGCTGATCTTCGTCGCCCTGCTGGGCGTCGTGATCGTCGCGCGTTACGCCACCAAGGTTCCGCGGGCGGTGCTGTTCTGGGCGGCCTACGTGCTGACCCGACCGCTGGGCGCGACCTTAGGCGACACCCTGACCAAGCCGATCGCCATTGGCGGCCTCAACCTCGACCGCTTCGCGGCGACCGCCGCCATCGGCGCGGCCATGGTCGCGATCCTCGTAGCCAGCCACCTGCGCCGCAAGCCGGCGCCGGGCGAGGCGCTGCCTTAGGCGGCCACCGCTGCTGGCCGCACCGCCTGGCGCGACAGGCTGACGGCGGACGCCGTCGCGGCGAAGCCGGCGGCGACCCAGAGGCCGAGCACCTCCCCGGCGTCGTGGAACAGATGCAGGAAGATCGCGGTCAGCACCGCGCCCAGGGTCTGGCCGGTCAGGCGCGCGGTGCCCAGCATGCCGCCCGCCGCGCCGGCTCGCTCTCGAGGCGCCGAGGTCAGCATCATCCGGTTGTTGGGCGACTGGAAGAGCCCGAAGCCGAACCCGCACACCGCCATCCGCCAGGCGATTGCGAAGGCGCCGGGTGCGGCCGGCAAGGCGGCCATGGCCGCGAGCCCGCCGCAGAAGATCGCCAGCCCGATCGCGCAGAGCACCGCGGTCGACATCCGGTCGGCGAGCCAGCCCGCCACGGGCGCCATCACGCACACCGCCGCCGGCCAGGGCGTCAGGAGGAGGCCCGTGGCGACCTGGCTGTAGTGCAGCGTGCCCTCGAAGTGGAACGGCAGCGCCACGAAGGCCAGCATCTGGGCGCTGAACGAGGCGATCGAGGTGACGATCGAGAGCGCGAAGATCGGGTGCCGCAGCAGGTCGACCGGCACCAACGGCCGCGGCCGGCCAAGCTCGCGCAGCACCAGCAGCACGCCGATCACGACGCCGGCGACGGCCTCGACGATCCCGAGCAACCAGGCGCGAGTTCGGGTCAGCACGTCGACGCCGGTGATCACCAGGCCGAAGGTGAAGGCGTTCATCAGCGCCGAGAGCCAGTCGAACCGGCGGCCGGACAGCGGGTTCTGCGGCAGCGCCCGCCAGCCGACGGCCAGCGCCGCCATTCCGATCGGAATATTGACCCCGAACAGCCACTGCCAGGGCCCAAGCGCCAGGATGCCGGCCGCGACGCTAGGCCCGATCGCCGAGGAGGCCGAGACCACCATGGCGTTGAAGCCGATACCCTGGCCGAGCTTGGCCTGCGGATAGATGAAGCGCACCAGCGCCCCGTTGACGCTCATCACCCCGGCCGCGCCCAGCCCCTGCAGGGTCCGCGCGACAGTGAGCATCGGCAGCGAATGCGAGAAGGCGCAGAGCAGCGAGGCGACGGTAAAGAGCCCCAGCCCTATCCGATAGATCCGACGAAAGCCGACAATCTCACCCAGCGACGCCAGCGGCAGCAGCGAGACCACGACTGCCAGCTGGTAGGCGTTGACGATCCAGATCGACTCCGAGGGCGCGGCGCCGAAGTCGTGGGCGATGGTCGGCAGCGCGACGTTGGCGATGGAGGTGTCGAGCACGGTCATCGCGATCGCCAGCCAGACTGCGATCGCCGCCTGCCACCGCTCCCACCCATGCAGCCCGTCCGCCTCCTCCGGCGCGGCGGTCATCGCGGCGTCGCTCGGCAGGGACGAGGAATCAGGCATGCGCCGCGCCATGGACCCTGGACGCCCGCCGGGTCAACGCTTGGGCCAGTTAGCGTTTCCTCGTCGGCGCGGCAGGAGCCGGGACTCGGGCCGCGGATGGCGTCGCCGACTTCGCCGCCGGCGGGGCGAGGGCGTTCAGACTCGGTGGGAAGATCGCGGTGCCTGCGACGATGTACCAGGTCAGGAAGAGCGCGCAGACGAAAGCGCCGGGCACGTAGTCGCCGGTGAGCCGCCAGGTGAACGCCGCGATGATCCCGACCACCGCCAGGATCGGCACGAACTGGAAGGCGATGATCGTGTTCAGCGGCTCGTCCGGCGTCAGCAGCAGCCCGGTCGAGGCCATGTGCACGTACTGCGCCCCCAGCAGCACCGCGAACCCGCCGCAGAACGCCGCCGCGCCAGCGAGGCAGGCCCCCAACGCGCCTTCGCCCTTCACCGCCAGCCCCGGCCCGTAGCCACGCAGCGCCAGGAGGCTGAAGAGCGTGAAGGGCGCGAGGTAGACCAGGAAGAGGCCGGCGTGCCGCGCGTCCAGCGGTTTCAGACCCACCACCCAGAACCTGAAGTCGGTCTTGAAGACCAGATCGACCACGACCAGGGACAGATAGCCCATGCCGACGCTGACGATCGCCAGGCCCGCCGCCGCCAGCCAGCGATGCGTGATCACGGTCTTCTCACCGAGCACGAACGAGACCGCGAAGCTGATCAGGCCGGCCCCGAGCGCCCAGACCACCAGCTGATCGGCGATCTGCTCCGGGAAAGTCGCCAGCGAGAACGGCAGCGTCCCGGTCACCGCAAACGGGGCGAAGAACACCGCCGGCGCGACCTTCATTAGCGGATAGAAGGTGAGAGCGGGGATCGCCGCGGTGAGCGCGAACGCCACCGAGCGCGACCGGCGCGGAGCATGCGGCGCGGGCTTTTCCTTGATCGTCGGGTCCTGCGACAGCCGCCGGAACCCCGGCGCCGCCAGCCCCAGCTGGAACGTGCCAAGGATCACCGCGACGCCGCCGACCAGGCTGATCAGCGTGCCGATCTCCTTGCCGAACCACACCTGATCGGCCGCCGGCTTCGGCGAAGCGGCGCCCTTCAAGGTCAGCTGAAACCAGTCGATCGCCGCGCCGACGCCGGCATTGGAGAAGTGCTCCTGCGGGTGATCGACCGGCGGATTGACCAGCCGCCGCGCCGTGCCCTCAGCCGCGCTGCCGTAGAGCTTGCCGACGGTGACCGGTCCCTTCGCGTCGAAGATCTTCTCCAGCTTGGGCGAACTGGCGACGTTCGCCCCCGTCGCCTGCTGCCACATCAGCGGCGCGAACTCGTCGTACTGCCCGAACACCACCTCGAGATTGCGCGGGAAGGCCGGCGTTGCCGGAGCGCCCGCGCCGAAGAACTGGGTGGTGGTTCCCTCCAGCACCACCGAGCGATAGCCAGTGGGATCGGCCGTGACGGCGTTCATCACCGGCGCGCCGCCCATGCTGTGGCCCTCGAGCCCGATATTGGCCTTGTCGACCATTGGCAGGCTCTGCAGGTACTTCAGCGAGGCCGGACCGCCGAAACCGTCGACGCCCATCGCGCCGCCGGAATAGCCGTGGCCGGTCATGTCCATCGCCAGCACCACGAAGCCGCGCCGGGCCAACTCGATCGCGAACGGGCTCTGCATCTCGCGGGTGTTGATAAATCCGTGCGAGATCAGCACCGCTGGCGCGGGATGCGCGGCGTCGGCGCCGGGCGGGGTGTAGAGCAGCGCCGAGAGCGTCTCGCCGGCGTCGCCGGGGTAACGCACATCCTGGACCGTCACGCCGCCGGAGGTTTGCACCAGGTGAGCGAAGAATCCGCCGCCCAGCACCAGCAGCCAGCCGATCGCCAGCAGCGCCAGCCGCTTGCCCATCCCGCCCCTCCCCGGTCGGTTATGTTTGGGCGCACTATGGTCGCTGGGGCAGCCGCGTCCAGCGCTACGGATCGTCAGCCCGGCGAGGTCCCCAGCGCGCCGACGATGTCGTTGGCGGTCTGGGTCATCGGCGTGAGCACGCCATGGCCGACGTGGTCGATGGCGAAGAAGAGGCCGACCCGACGCGCCGGATCGATCACCACATAGGTCAAGAATCCGTCGCCGCCGCCGGTCTTCTCCAGGATCAGCGGGTGGTTCGCCGTAGCCGCCTCCTCGATCCAAGCGAGGCCGACGCCCTCCGCGAAGCCGGCATGGTCCAGCCCGACCGCAGTCTTGAGCGATGAGCGCGGGATGTAGACCGCCTGACTGATCCGCCGCACCGGGTCCTCCGCCAAGCCAGCGCCGAGCTGCGCCTTCAGCCATTTGCCGATGTCGTCGGCGGTCGAATAGAGCCCGCCGCTGGCGGTGAAGCCGGACTGGTCGATGCACGGCTTTGGCGGCCGGGCCGGATCGGCGTCGAGGAACCTGGCGCACTCTTCCGGAGTGGGCTGCGAAGTGGTGTCGATCATCATCAGCGGCCCGGTGACCTGGGTCTTTAGCGCCGCGACGTAGGGCGCGCCGGCAACGGCGGCGAGATGGTCGCCCAGAAGATCGAACGCGACGTTGGAATAGAGCCCGCCGACGCCGGGCGGATCGCGATGCGCCCGCGTTTCCAGCCAGCTCAGCCGTAGCGCCGCCGAGCCCGCCGCGTTCAGCTTCGGATCGATCGGCGCCACCCGCGGCAGGCCGCTGGTATGGCTGGCCAGCTGCAGCAGCGTTATCGACGCCGGCGCCTTGCCGCGCCGCCGAACCGGCTCAGGCAGCGGGTCGCTCAGCTTCACCTTCCCTTGCGCCGCCATGTGGGCGAGCAGGTCGGAGGCGAACAGCTTGGAGATCGACTCCAGGCGCACCAGCGTCGCTCCGTCCGGGACGGTGGGATCGGCGGTGTGGACGCGGCCAAATCCGCGCACGATCACCTTGTCGTCGCGCACCACCGCCACTACCATGCCTTGCGCGCCGCTCTCGGCGTAGAGCGCGGCCAGCGCCGGATCGAGCTGGTAGATCGGCGCTTTCGGCTGCGGCGGCATCTCTTTCTTGGGCGTGCAGGCGAAGAGCCCGACGGCGACCAGGCAGCCGATCGCCAGCCGCGCCGCCGCGCCACCCCAGGTCTTTGTCCACGCCCGACTCATCGGCCGTGGCTTAGGCCGAATCTGCGCCTGGCCGGAAGCGTCGATAGTCGGGAACTGGCGCCGCCGCCTCGCCGCCGCCATTTCCTTGGGCGAGTCACGCAAAGGCGAACAAGCTTCGCCGCCGGTCCCCCGCGACGGCGAAAAAAACCTGCTATAGCGCGGCAAGAAACGGGAGAAACGCCCCAGCATGCCCCCCGCGCCCGGCGTCGCCATTCGCGGACCCAGAAGCCTGCTTCGCCAGATCCGCGAAGCGATGGCGGGCGCGCGCCCGGCGCAGTCCAAGCTGGACATGGTCACCCGCATCATCGCCGTGTCGATGGTGGCCGAAGTCTGCTCGCTCTACCTGAGCGCCAAGTCCGGCGAGATGGAGCTGTTCGCCACCGAAGGCCTCGACCCCGCCGCCGTCCACGTCACTCGGCTCAAGCCTGGCGAAGGCCTGGTCGGCGAGATCATGCGCCAGGGCCGCCCGCTCAACCTTTCCGATGCCCCGGCGCACCCCGCGTTCTCGTACCGCCCGGAGACCGGCGAAGACCCGTTCCACTCGTTCCTGGGCGTGCCGCTGCTGCGCGGCGGTCGCGCTATCGGCGTCATCGTGGTGCAGAACCGCACCAGCCGCGTCTACGCCGAGGACGAGGTCGAGGACCTGCAGATCATCGCCATGGTCCTGGCCGAGATGGTCTCGACCGGCGAGTTGATCGACCCGACCCAGCTCAAGGACGTCGAGATCGCGCCGCAGCGTCCGGAGCGGATGCGGGGGCAGAAGTTCGCCGACGGCCTCGCGCTTGGCGTCGCCGTGCTGCACGAGGCGCCGGTGGCCGCCGGGCAGCTGCTCAGCGACGATCCGGCGGCGGAAGAAGCGAAGATCAAGACCGCGATCGGCGCACTTCAGGCCCAGATTGACCAGATGCTGGAGGGCCACCAGGCGGTCCTCGGCCCCTCCTACGACCTGCTCGAAACCTACAAGATGATGGCCTTCAGCCGCAGCTGGAACCACTCGCTGGTCGAGGCCGTCCGCTCCGGCCTGACGGCGGAGGCGGCGGTCGAGCGGGTCAGGTCCGAGCACCGCGCCGGCATCGGCCAAGCCCGCGATCCCTACCTGCGCGAACGAGTGCACGATCTTGAGGATCTGAACGACCGGCTGCTGCGCCACCTCGCCGGCGATGGCGATAAGGCCCGGGTGCTGCCCGACAACGCCATCCTGATCGCCCGCAGCCTCGGCCCGGCCGAGCTGCTGGAATACGACCGCAGCAAGCTCGCCGGCGTATTGCTTGAGGAGGGCTCCAGCGCCAGCCACGCCGCGATCGTCGCCCGCGCCCTCGATATCCCCTGCGTCGGCCGCCTCACCGGTCTGCGCGACCGGGTCAGCGAGGGCGATCCAGTGATCGTCGACGCTGAGAGCGGCGAGGCTTATCTGCGCCCACGCCCTGACGTGGTGACGGCTCTGAAGGCGCGGCTGGGCGTCAGGCTGCAACGGCGCGCCGAGTTCGCCCGGCTCCGGGATACGCCGGCCTTCACCCGCGACGGCGCCAAGATCACACTTCTGATGAACGCCGGCCTGGCGGTCGATCTGGAGTCGCTGACTGACACCGGCGCCGAGGGCATCGGCCTCTTCCGCACCGAGTTCCAGTTCATGGTCTCGGAAGACCTGCCGCGCTTCAACGCTCAGGCGGCGCTTTATCTGCGGGTGATGGAGGCGGCCGGTGACCTGCCGGTGACGTTCCGCACCCTCGACCTCGGCGGCGACAAGGTGCTGCCGTACTTGAAGGCCGAGCAAGAGGACAACCCGGCGCTGGGCTGGCGGGCGATCCGCATGGGGCTCGATCGGCCGGGCATCCTGCGCCTGCAGTTGCGCGCGCTGATCGCCGCCGCCCGCGGCCGGCCGCTGAAGATCATGTTCCCGCTGGTCGCCAGCGTCGATGAGTTCCGCGCGGCGCGAGCCTTGGTCGATTTCGAGGTCGCCTGGGCGCAGCGGCGCGGGCGCCCGCCGCCGTCACGGCTCGACGTCGGCGCAATGATCGAGGCCCCGGCCCTGATCTGGCACCTCGACGCCTTGTTGCCGATGACCGACTTCGTCTCCGTCGGCACCAACGACCTGATGCAGTACATGTTCGCCGCCGACCGCGGCAACCCGCGCGTCGCCGACCGCTACGACCCGCTTTCACCGCCGGCGCTACGCGCGCTGAAACGCATCCAGGAGGCCTGCGTCGAGACCGGGACCCCGGTCTCGGTGTGCGGCGAGATGGCGGGCCGCCCACTCGAAGCCTTCGCGCTCGTCGCCCTCGGTTTCGACGCCCTGTCGATGCCGCCGGCCGGCATTGGCCCGGTAAAACAGATGGTTCTGAGCTGCGATCGCGAAGCCGCGAGGCGCGGCGTGGAAGCTTTGCTGAAAGCCACCCAAGGCGCCGTGCGTAACGAATTGGAGACATTGGCGCGAAAGCTTTATGTCGCAGTGTAAAACCTGCGCTACGCCGTTGGAATCACGCGGGTTAGTTGCTATCCACAATGGATCGTTAACCCGCGACGGCTTAGCGTCGAATCTTCGGCGCGCGATTCGCCGCGCGGGGCGTTGGTCGGGGATTTTTGAGCGGCATGCCTCTCGATACGGGCGCCTTCGCTGACAGTGCGCAACGCGGCGATTACGACCACGTGAGACGCCCGCGCCCGACGCTTGATCCTGACCTGAGCATCGGCATGGCGCTGCGCGCCGCGCGGGAAGGCCTCGGCCTGACTCTCGAACAGATCGCCGACACCACCCGCATCAGAGTGCGCCATCTCCAGGCTCTGGAGACGGGCGAGCTCGACCAGCTGCCGTCGCGCCCGTTCACCGTCGGCTACGTCCGCGCCTACGCCAAGGCGCTTGGCCTCGACGCCGACTCCACCGCCGCACGTTTCCGCCTCGAGCATCCCAGCCCTGAGGACGACGAACTGCGCACACCGGTCGGCGTGCAGCACGAGCGCGGGGCTGGGCGTAATAACTGGATCTTCGCCCTGATCGGCCTGGCCGTGCTGGGCGTCGTGGGTTGGAACGTCACGCGGCATCTGATGGCCGCGCCCGTCGCCAAGGTGCAGGCGGTTGCGCCCAGCCATGCCGCGGCGCTGGCGCAGGCCAACACCACCGGCGGCGGACCGTTCTCGCTGCAAGCGCCATTGCCGGCCCCCGCCGAGGCCACCGCGCCGGCGCCTTACGTCACCCCGATCGTCGTCGCTGGCGAAGCGGCAAACGCCACCAAGCCCGCGCCGGCCGCCGCCGCTGCGCCGACGCCGTTCATCCAGCAGGGCACGATCTACGGCAAAGCGGCGGGCGCCTCGCAACTGATCATCCAAGCCAAGAAGTCGATCTCGCTCGAAGTGCGCGGGGCTGGCGGAGTGGTTTACTTTGCCCGCGAGTTGTCCGCTGGCGAGGCCTACCGTGTGCCGGCCCTGCCCGGCCTCACCGCCGAGGTCTCGAACCCCGACAACGCCATGCTCTACGAAGGCGGCATCTCCAAGGGCGCCTTCACCGCCGCCCAAATGCCGTTGAAGACGGTCGGCTGATCTCGGACAACAAGCGATTGTCTCGCGACGGAACGTAGGCCGCACTCCGGAGGTTTCCGCTCTTTCTTCCAGCGGAGCCCATAGCCGTGAACAATCAGATTTCCGTCGCCGTCATTGTCGGCAGCCTCAGAGCGGCCTCGTACAGCCGCAAGATCGCCAAGGCCCTGATCGAACGTGCGCCGGCCAGCCTCGCGTGCCGCATCGTCGAGATCGGTGACCTGCCGCTTTACAATGAGGATCTCGACGCCGAACCGCCCGCCGCCTGGACCAGGTTCCGCGACGAGGTACGCAAGTCCGGCGCGGTGCTTTTCGTCACCCCGGAATACAACCGCTCGATCCCCGGCTGCCTGAAGAACGCGGTCGACGTCGGCTCGCGGCCGGAGGGCAAGAGCGTGTTCGACGGCATGCCCGCCGGCGTGGTCAGCGTGACTCCGTACAATCTCGGCGCCTTCGGGGCCAATCATGCGCTGCGCCAGACCTTCGCGTTCCTCAACATGCCGGTGATGCAGCAACCGGAGGCCTACATTGGACGGGTCGCCGAACTCTTGGGCGACGACGGCAGCCTCAAGGACGGCAAGACCGACGGCTTCCTGACCAACTTCGCCGCTCAGTTCGGCAAGTGGGTTCAGACCGTGCGCGGCGCCTCGCCGCAAGACTTCGACGCTTTCATGAAGCGACGCGACGAGATCGCCGAAGCATTCGTCAACGGCGAAGCTGCGCCGCTGGAGGCGATCGTCGTGCGTCACGACCCGGCTAGCTTCTTCTCGCCGGGCGGCGACCACCAGCAAGGCGCCGCCTCGATCGCCGCCCGCTACGAGGAGGACTCTCGCTCCTTCGCCAAACCTGGTCGCAGCGAACTGGAGGTGCTGCAGTCCGCCGCCAGCGGCGAGCTCGCGTTCTGGACCGGCCTACAGCACGCCGAGGCGAGGATGGGCGACAAGCCGCCGCAGCAGATGACCTTGCGCGTCACCGAAGTGTTCCGCTTCGAGGATGGCGACTGGAAGCTGGCGCATCGTCACGCGGACCAAGCGAAAGCGTGAGCCCAATTCTCGGCGGCGGACCCTTCGCCGCTCCTGAGAGTTGCCCGACCGCACTGGCGACGCGGGCGGTTTGCCCCTATCCTTTGTGGGTCATGACCGAACACGACCATACCCACGTCCGCCCCTGGCGCGCGATCGAACGGCGAAAGAGCCGGCAGATTCATGTCGGCAACGTCCCCGTCGGCGGCGATGCCCCGATCACCGTCCAGTCGATGACCAACACCATCACCGGCGACGCGGCGGCGACCATCGCCCAGATCCGCGAGCTGGAAGAGGCGGGGATCGATATCGTCCGCGTTTCCTGCCCGGACGAGGCGGCGACCGCGGCGCTGCCGACGATCGTCAAGGCGTCCAAGGTGCCGGTCGTCGCGGACATCCACTTCCACTACAAGCGCGGTATCGAGGCGGCGAAAGCCGGCGCGGCGTGCCTGCGCATCAACCCCGGCAATATCGGCTCGGCGCAGCGCGTGCGCGAAGTAATCAACGCCGCGCGCGACAACGGCTGCTCGATGCGGATCGGCGTCAACGCCGGCTCGCTGGAGCCGCACCTGCTGGAGCAGTACGGCGAGCCCTGCCCCGAAGCGATGGTGCAGAGCGCGCTCGACCACGCCAAGATCCTGCAGGACCACGACTTCCACGAGTTCAAGATCAGCGTGAAGGCGTCGGACCTGTTCCTGGCCGTCGCCGCCTACCAGCAGCTGGCCGAAGCGATCGATTGCCCGCTGCACGTCGGCATCACCGAGGCCGGGCCCACCCGTTCGGGCACCATCAAGTCGGCGATCGGCATGGGCTCGCTGCTCTGGGCCGGCATCGGCGACACCATCCGCGTCTCCCTCGCCGCCGACCCGGTGGAAGAGGTGAAGGCCGGCTTCGACATCCTGAAGTCGCTCGGCCTGCGCCACCGCGGCGTCAACATCATCGCCTGCCCGTCCTGCGCGCGGCAGGGCTTCAACGTGATCGAGACAGTCGGCAAGCTGGAAGAGCGCCTGGCGCACATCGCCACCCCGATGAGCCTCTCGATCATCGGCTGCGTGGTCAACGGTCCCGGCGAGGCGCTGCTCACCGACGTTGGCTTCACCGGCGGCGGCAAGGGCGCGGGCATGGTCTACATGGCCGGCAAGCCCGACCATAAGATGGACAACGAACACATGGTCGACCACATCGTCGAGCTCGTCGAAGCCAAGGCCGCCGAACTCGCCGCCGCCGAAACTAAGGCGCTGCAAGCGGCGGAGTAGGTCGATCGTGAACGCCCTTCTCAAGTCGGCGCTGGCAAAAGTTGAACGGCTCTCTGACTCCGAACAAGAAGCTATCGCCGGCGTAATCCTGCAAGAGTTGGAAGCAGAGCGTGCTTGGGACGCGTCGTTTGCGCGGTCTCAGGACACGCTGAGCAGGCTCGCGCACCAGGCTCGGGCAGAGGTGGCGGAACACGGCTCGCTCCCGTTCGATCCGTCAGACCGCCCGGCTAAGTGAAGTCTCGGACCACTCGGACCTACTGGAAGCTCTTCGACAAACTGCCTGACGACGTGCAACAGCGCGCCAAGACGGCTTTCGAGCAATGGCGGGAGAATCCGCATGCCGCCGCTCTGCAATTCAAGTGCGTAAGCGACCGCGAAGCGCTGTACTCGGTGCGAGTTGGCCTTCGTTGGCGCGCGCTGGGCTATCGCGACGATGCTGCGGACGAGGTCACTATCACCTGGTTCTGGATTGGATCGCACGCCGAATATGACGGATTGATCGGGTGAACGCGTTCTGACGAAAGAATGACGCCCCCGTCACTCTTGCGCGGGGGCCGTTTGCCTGCTTAGGGTTCGCCGCCAACTTGGGAGCGAAAAACAATGTCCGCCGACGGCGACTGGAAGATCACGATCAATTCCCCGATGGGCGTCCAACAAGGGACCGCCTCCATCAAGACTGACGGCGCGACCTTCACCGGCACCTTCTCGGGCGCCCAAGGCGCTCAGGACATCTCCGGCAAGGTTGACGGCGACACCCTGACCTGGGGCAGCAAGCTGACCCAGCCGTTCCCGATCGATCTTGAATTCACCGTCAAGGTGGAAGGCGACAAGATGAGCGGTTCGGTGAAAGCCGGCGCGTTCGGCTCCTCGCCGCTGACGGGCGAACGGGCCTAATCGTTCCTGAAGCGACGCTCCTCGCCGCCTGGAAAGCCGCCTCAGCGCGGTTGGCCCAGGCTGGCGTCGATAGTCCGACCATAGACGCGCGGCTGCTCCTGGAAGCAGCCGCGCCGATCACGCGCGCCGACATTCTCACCGACCCGCACCGGGCGCTGGACGCCGAGGCGTCGGCGCGGCTGGAAGCGTTCGTGGCCCGGCGTGAGCGCCGCGAACCGGTCAGCCAGATTCTCGGCCGCAAGGGTTTCTGGACCCTGATGCTGAACGTCAGCCAACACGTGCTCGCGCCGCGCCCAGAGACCGAGAGCATCCTCGACATCGTGCTGGCGCAATATCCGCCTGGCCGCGCCTTCACCGTGCTCGACCTCGGCGTCGGCTCCGGCGCGATCCTGCTCTCCATCCTGGCCGAGCGGCCCGCGGCCAAGGGACTTGGCATCGACGTCTCCGAGGAGGCGCTGGCGGTGGCCAAGGACAACGCCGCTCTGCTCGGCCTGGCGTCCCGCGCCGCGTTCCTGCGCACCGACTGGGCCGCAGGTCTCGATGAGGCTTCGTTCGACCTCGTGGTCTCCAACCCGCCCTACATCCCCACCGCCGATATCGAGACCCTGGCGCCGGAGGTGCGCGACCACGAGCCGCGCCTCGCCCTCGACGGCGGTCCTGACGGCCTGGACGCCTATCGCGAGCTCGCGCCGCAGATCATGCGGGTGCTGCGGCCCGGCGGCCGGTTCGCCGTGGAGATCGGGCCGGAGCAGGCGGTCGATGTGCAAGGACTGTTCGCCGCAGCCGGTGCGGCGGAGCTCGAAGTGCACAAGGATTTGGCGACACGGGAGCGCGTCGTCGCCGGCGCAAGAAAGCCCTTGGAAACTAGCGGTCGAATCGTTACATCTGTGGACGTCTCCTCCTAGAACCGTCGGAGTAGAGGTCGTTGCGCTGGCCCATTTGGCTGGCGCGAAGCCACTCCGGCAGGCGCCGCGAACCGCGCCCGGGACGATCGCTGGAGACAGGGAACCTTACGCGTTTCGAACACTCAACCGGGCAGGAACGCCCGCTACCGATGGAAACCACAGGTCCGCTTCTGAGCCTCGCTCAGCGGCGTCGGGTGATCCACAACAGGTCGACTAAATATGAGAGATTTCAAGGGGATGAAGCGTCAGCGCAACCGCGGTCGCGGCGGCGGTGGCGGCGGTAATGGGAGCAGCGGCGGCAAGCCGCAGCACAATGCCAACCGCGCATTCGATTCCAACGGGCCGGACAACGTCAAAGTCCGCGGCGCTGCCCAGCACATCTACGAAAAGTACCAGCAGCTGGCGCGTGACGCCGGATCTGCCGGAGATCGGGTGCTGGCGGAGAACTACTTGCAGCACGCCGAGCACTACTTCCGGGTTCTGCGCGCCATGCAGCCGCTGCGACCGCTGAGCGAGATCATCGGCCGAGACCAGTTCGTCTCCGGCTATGACATCGACTTCGAGGATGAGAGCCTGAACGTCGAAGAGACTGGCGAGCCGGAAGCCGTCGAAGCCAATGGCGAGCGCCGCGACGATCGCGGCTGGCAGCGCGACGACCAGAGGCAAGGCGAGCGTCAACAAGGCGAATACCGCCAGCAGGGCGAGCGCCAACAGCGCGACGACCGCCCGCGCGGTGAGTTCCGTCAGCGCGACGACCGCCCGCAAGGTGAATATCGGCAGCGGGACGACCGCCCCCGTGATGACCGTCAGCGTGACGACCGTCAGCAGGGCGAATACCGCCAGCGCGACGACCGGCCCCGCGATGATCGTCCCCGGGACGACAGGCCGCGCGATGACCGGCCGCGGGAGGATCGCTATCAGGACGACCGTCAGCCTCGCTATCAGCGCGACGACCGGCCGGCCCGCGTCCAGGGAGATCGTCCGCCGCGGCAGGATCGGCAAGATCGCGACTATCCCAGAGAGCGCGCCGAGCGCGATCCGCTGGGTGTGATCGAACCGCAGGCGACGCCGCTCACCGCGGCGGTTTCTGCCCCCGCCCCGGCCTATGAGCCGGCGGAGAGCCAGAGCGTGCTGCGCGGCGAAGACGGTGCGATGAGCCATGCCCCGGCATTCCTGCAGACCCGCGCCGAACCACGCGCCGAGACCGAAGAGGCCGCCCCGACCCCGCGTCCGCGCCGCCGCCGCGCCCCCCGCACGTTCGAACCGGGCGAGGCCGCGCCGGCCGAGGCCGACGAAGGCTAGCTAAGCAGCTCGGAGTCTATCAGGCGGCGATCTGGTGTTCGCCGCCGCTTTCCTTGCGGCCCGGCCAGGCGAAGGTGGGCAGCTTCGGCAGCGCCAGCGTCGGCAGCTTGAACAGCGGCGCGGGCGTCGCGACGGGGATGCACAGCTCCAGCGCGTTCATCAGCACGTCGACCGGGCCGTCGTTCAGGAAGTGATTGGCGCCCGGCACCCGGACGAACCGCATCGGCGTGCGCGCGTGCGTCTCCTTGACCAGCCGCTCGGCCAGCTCGATCGGCGCGAAGTCGTCGGCGTCGCCGTGGATCACGTGCACAGGCACGTTCAGGTGCTTCAGAGCCTGGCGCATGTGCACCAGCTGCGCCTGCTGACCGCTGACCTCCAGGATCGCATGGCGCAGGTCGCGCGGGATCAGGGTCAGCACTCGCATCCCGAAGTCGACCAGGAAGCGCGAGGTGGGGCCGAATTCGCCGAGGAAGCTGGAGAGCAGGACGACGCCTGCGATCGACTTCGGGCTGCGCGCCGCCATCATCGTGGCGATCGCCGCGCCATAGCTCTGGCCCACTAGCAACACCTTCTGCCCAGGCGCGGCCTGCAGCAGCGGCGAGAGCGCAAGCGCTTGCAGGCGGATGTCGGGCACGCAGGTCGCCGGTTCGCTGGCGGCGAACCCGGGGCGGTCGACCACGATCATCTCGCGGTCCTGCGGCAGGGCGGCCAGCACCGGCGCCCAGTATTCGGCCCAGCTCGGCGCGCCAGGCACGACCACGATCTTCAGGGGGGCCGGGTGTTCGCGCACGGTGGCGAGAGCGGAAATCTTCCAACCCAGGCCGCCGCCAGCCTCGAAGGTGACGCGGCGCATCACGCTCTCGGGATAGTCCTTCGACGTCGGCAGGTGCTCGGTGCGCCCAGCCGCGGCGCTCTCGAGACAGGCCCAGCCGAGACCCAGGACACCTTTTGCTCGCTTCCTTCCCACCTCAGCCTCCTTTCTTCCGGCGCATTGATCCAACGCGGCTTGTGCCCGCTGGGTTCACCCACGTCTGCGAGCGAACGAGGCGATGTTGCGCCAAGGGCACTGAAAGTGGGGTGAACCCCGCCGTTGGCTAGGGTTCATGCGGCGGAAAATTGCTGGGGGGCGGATCCAGATAGGCTTGGACCGACGCGTCCATGTGTTCTTTCTTTGTTCCGAAATGTCATCAAAGCGGCTAAGTTCACCACGGAGGCACGGAGAAGCACGGAGAAGCACGGAGGTCACGGAGTGGGAGAGGAAGATAGGCTGTGCGAAGCCGTGCTCGGCTGTGCGCTCACGGTCCACAAGGTTCTCGGGCCCGGCTTGTTGGAGCGAGTCTACGAGAGATGCCTGGCGCATGAGCTTGGGACGGCCGGGATCAAGTTCGAGCGGCAGATCTTGCTGCCGGTCATCTACGACGGTCTGGGGATCGACGAAGCTTACCGGATCGACCTGTTGATCGCGCGACACATCGTAGTGGAGGTCAAGGCAGTCGATCGGGTCGTCGGCGTCCATCGGGCGCAGCTGCTGAGCTACATGAAGCTCGGCGGTTTTAGCCTGGGCTATCTGCTAAACTTCAATTCCGCCCTTATGAAGGATGGCATCGTCCGCCTGAGAAATGGCTTCCCGCGCGAAGCGCCTTGATCGTCCGGTGGCGGCCCCTCAGCCTCCCTCCGTGACCTCCGTGCCTCCGTGGTGAAACCTTTCTTCCCTTCCACCTCACGTCCGAGCACCCTTGTGTGACCCAAACGCCACACTACATCGGAGCCAGCGTCCGGTGCTTCCGAGAAGGCCGGGCGACGAGAAAATCCGCCTACCTGAGGGGATGACATGAATATCGATCTCTATTCCGACCGCGCCAAGCAGGCGATCCAGTCGGCCCAGTCGCTCGCGCTCGCGCGGCGGCACCAGCAGCTCGCACCCGAGCACCTGTTGAAAGTATTGCTCGAAGAGAAGGACGGCCTCTCCCGCGCGCTGATCCAGAGCGCGGGCGGGCGGCCCGACGCCGCCGATGCGGCGGTCGAGGCGCTGCTCGCCAAGACTCCCAAGGTCGAAGGCGGCTCGGGCGGGCTCTACATGAAGCCCGCCACCGCCAGCGTCTTCGCCAAGGCCGAAGCCGACGCGAAAGCGGCGGGCGACGCCTTCGTCACCACCGAGCGCCTCTTGATCGCCATCGCCAAGGAAGGCGCTGACGCGGCCGACGCTCTGAAGAACGCCGGCGCCACCGCCAAGGGCCTGGAAGCCGCCGCCGAGAGCGTCCGCAAGGGCCGCACCGCCGATAGCGCCTCGGCCGAGGAAGGCTACGATGCGCTGAAGCGCTATGCCCGCGACCTCACCCAGGCCGCCCGCGACGACAAGCTCGACCCGGTGATCGGGCGCGACGAAGAGATCCGCCGCACCATTCAGGTGCTCGCCCGCCGCACCAAGAACAACCCCGTCCTCATCGGCGAACCCGGCGTCGGCAAGACTGCCATCGTCGAGGGCCTGGCGCTGCGCATCGTCAACGGTGACGTGCCGGAGAGCCTGAAAGACAAGCAGCTGATGGCGCTCGACATGGGCAGCCTGATCGCTGGCGCGAAGTACCGCGGCGAGTTCGAGGAGCGGCTGAAGGCGGTGCTTAACGAGGTGACCGCGGCTGAGGGGTCGATCATCCTCTTCATCGACGAGATGCACACCCTGGTCGGCGCCGGCAAGACCGAGGGGGCAATGGACGCCTCAAACCTCCTGAAGCCGGCGCTGGCCCGCGGCGAGCTGCACTGCGTCGGCGCGACCACGCTCGACGAGTACCGCAAGCACGTCGAGAAGGACGCCGCGCTCGCGCGCCGCTTCCAGCCCGTGTTCGTCGGCGAGCCGACGGTCGAGGACACCATCTCGATCCTCCGTGGCCTGAAGGAGAAGTACGAGGTGCACCACGGCGTGCGCATCTCTGATTCTGCGATCGTGGCGGCGGCGACTCTCTCCAACCGCTACATCACCGACCGCTTCCTGCCCGACAAGGCGATCGACCTGGTCGACGAGGCCTCCAGCCGGGTGCGGATGGCGGTCGATTCCAAGCCCGAGGAGCTGGACGAGATCGACCGCCGCATCGTGCAGCTGAAGATCGAGCGCGAGGCGCTGAAGAAGGAACACGACAGCGCCTCCAGGCAGCGCCTTGAGAAGCTGGAGGACGAGCTCGACGACATCGAAGGCCAGTCCGCCGAAATGACCGCCCGCTGGCGCGCCGAGAAGGACAAGGTCGGCCAGGCCGCGCAGGCCCGCGAAGCGCTGGATCGCCTCCGCGCCGAACTCGCCGCAGCCCAGCGTCGCGGCGATCTGCAACGCGCCTCGGAGATCGCCTACGGCGAGATCCCGCCGCTGGAGAAGCGGCTGGCGGACGAGGAGAAGGGAGACACCGCCTCGCTCACGCCTGAGGTGGTCGACGCCGAGCAGATCGCCGCCGTCGTCTCACGCTGGACCGGGGTGCCGGTCGAGAAAATGCTGGAAGGCGAGCGCGAGAAGCTGCTGCGCATGGAAGACGATCTGCGCAGGCGCGTGGTCGGCCAGGAAGAGGCGCTGGTCGCGGTCTCCGATGCGGTGCGTAGAGCCCGCGCCGGCCTCAGCGATCCCAATCGCCCGATCGGCTCGTTCCTGTTTCTCGGGCCTACCGGCGTCGGCAAGACCGAACTGACCAAGGCGCTCGCCGAATTCCTGTTCGACGACGAGGCGGCCATCACCCGCATGGACATGAGCGAGTACATGGAAAAGCACTCGGTCAGCCGCATGATCGGCGCGCCCCCCGGCTACGTCGGCTACGACGAGGGCGGCTCGCTGACCGAGGCGGTGCGCCGGCGGCCCTACCAGGTGGTGCTGTTCGACGAGGTCGAGAAGGCCCACCCGGACGTCTTCAACGTGCTCCTGCAGGTGCTCGACGACGGCCGCCTGACCGACGGCCAGGGCCGCACGGTCGATTTCCGCAACACGCTCTTGATCATGACCTCGAACCTGGGTTCGGAATACCTGGCCACCGAAACCGTCAGTGACGGCGAGACCTCGGTCGAGGCGGTTCGTCCGTTGGTGATGGGGGCTGTGCGCGCGCACTTCCGGCCCGAGTTCCTCAACCGGATCGACGAGATCGTGCTCTTCCAGCGCCTCGGCCGCGCGCAGATGGACTCCATCGTGACCATCCAGCTCGCCCGGGTGGAAAAGCTGCTCGCCGACCGCCGGATGGCCATTCACCTCGACGCCAACGCGCTGCACTGGCTGGGCGAGCGCGGCTACGACCCGATCTACGGCGCCCGCCCGCTAAAGCGCGTGATCCAGAAGGAACTGGTCGATCCGATCGCCCGCAAACTTCTGGCGGGCGACCTGGAAGACGGCTCGGTGATCCAGGTCACGGGCGGCGGCGATACGCTCGAGATCGCCAAAGCGAGGGTGCACTAAAGCCCCTCCACCGCTTCGTGGTCCCCCTCCCCCGTTGGGGGAGGAGAAGGTGGCGCAGCTTCGATATCCTCCCCTGCCCCGCAGGGGAGGGGGACCACGGAGTGGTGGAGGGGCCTACATCAGCCCCACGATCTCGCCATCCTCGCCCACGTAGATCCGCTCCGACGCTGGATGTCGGGGCAGCCCCGGCATGGTCATGATCTCCCCGCAGAGGGCGACGACGAAACCGGCGCCGGCCGAGAGCCGTACGTCGCGGACCGGGAGCACGAAACCTTCAGGAGCGCCCATCAGGTTCGGGTCGGCGGAGAAGCTGTATTGGGTCTTGGCCATGCATACCGGCGCTCGCCCGAACCCCGCCGCCTCGAACTGCGCCAGCTTGGCCGCCGCCTCGGCCGAGAAGTCGACCTCGCGGGCGCGGTAGATTTCGCGGGCGACGCACGCGATCTTGTCCGCCAGCGGCAGATCATCCGTATACAGTGGAGCGAAGCGGGCCTCGCCGCTGTCGGCCATCGCCGCCACCGCTTGCGCCAGCCCCTTTGCCCCCACTGCGCCATCGCTGAAGTGGGTGCAGCGGTGAGCTTCGACGCCCATCGCCCGGCAGTCTTCCTCGATCGCCGCCATCTCCGCGGCCGTGTCGCTGGCGAAGGCGTTGATCGCCACGACCACCGGCACGCCGAACTTCCGCACATTCTCGATGTGCCGCCGCAAGTTCGGGAACCCAGCCCGCACCGCGGCCACATCCTCCGCATCCAGCTCGGACTTTGCGCGACCGCCATGCATCTTCAGAGCACGGACGGTCGCCACGACTACCGCCGCGGCTGGCGCCAATCCACCGAACCGGCATTTGATATCGAAGAACTTTTCCGCACCCAGGTCGGCGCCAAAGCCGGCCTCGGTAACCACATAGTCGGCGATCTTCAGCGCGGCGTCGGTGGCCAGGAGCGAATTGCAACCGTGGGCGATGTTGGCGAACGGGCCGCCGTGCACCAACGCGGGCGTGCCCTCCAGCGTCTGCACCAGATTGGGCTGCAAGGCGTCGCGCAGCAGCGCCGTCATCGCCGACGCCGCAGCTAGCGAGACGGCCGTGATCACCTCGCCCATCCGTGTACGCCCTACGATCACCCGCTCCAGTCGCGCCTGCAGGTCTGGCAGCGAGCGCGCGAGGCAGAAGATCGCCATCACCTCCGAGGCGACGGTGATGTCGAAGCTCTCCGACCGCTGAAGGTTGCGCCGGCCCAGCTGCAGATCGACCTTGCGCAGCGCCCGGTCGTTCATGTCCAGCGCGCGGCGCCAGCTCACCTCATCCGGATCGAGCCCGAGTTCGTTGCCCCAGTAGATGTGGTTGTCGATCAGCGCCGAGAGCAGGTTGTTGGCCGAGGTGATGGCGTGGAAATCGCCGGTGAAGTGCAGGTTAATCTCGTCCGACGGTTCGACGCTCGACGCGCCGCCGCCGGTCGCCCCACCCTTCATCCCGAAACACGGCCCCATCGAGGGCTCGCGCAGGCAGATCAGCGTCTTTCGCCCGATCCGGGTCAGCGCATCGCCGAGCCCGATGGTGGTGGTGGTCTTGCCCTCGCCGGCCGGAGTCGGGCTGATCGCGGTGACCAGCACCAGCTTGCCCCGCCGCTGCGGCAGCGACGCCAGAAACGCGGTCGAGAGCTTGGCCTTGTACGGCCCGTACCGATAGAGCGCCGCCGCCGGTATCCCGACCCGCGCGGCGATATGCTCGATGTCCGTAAGCGTCACCCGCCCCTCCCGGCTTCTTCTGGCCGCCGGGCAAATGCCATCAGAACGGCCGCGAGGTCGAGCCCGGTCGACGGCTGCGTCGCCAAGTGGCCTGTTGCCTGCGTGTTGTGCCATCGGTCGCGGTTGATACGTCGCCTGCTGTTGATCGCGCCGCGCGAAGCATGGCTGCTGTCCGTTTCCGCCCTGGAGACGGAAGGATTCAACGCAATTCCAGACGCGATGGCGCGCGTGCTCGCCGCGGAGAGCGGGCTCCGCGTCTGAGAGGGTGACGTCTTCCAGACCAACCGAGTTGGGCACACGATAGCGAGCGGCTGGCATAGATTGGTAACGCCGGCCCTGTTCGAGGGCGCGATCCAGGAGGGATCGGACTTCGTGCTCATCGACGACCACGTTGGCCTGGGCGGCACGCTCGCGAACCTTCATGGCCATGTTGTCGCTTCTGGCGGCCGGGTCATGGCGATGAGCACATTGACCGAGAGCCGCGACGCCGGAACCATCGCAATTCGCGCCGAAACGCTCGCTGTGCTGCGATCCAAGCATGGGCAAGATCTCGAAGACCTCTGGAGCGCCACGTTCGGCCATGGTCTCGACTGCCTCACTGAGGTCGAAGCCGGCTATCTCGCTCGTCAACTTTCCACTGACGTTATCCGAACGCGAATGGCTGAGGCGGCAGCGGCAGCTCGTCGGCGAGGACTACCGGCGATCTCAATCGGCCGGGGCGGCTGAATAGTTCAGTGACGTTGACGCTAAGCAGTGCGCGCTGCGAAGCTCGCCAGTAGCGGCTCGTCTAACGAGAAGAGGTCGCGAGTCGTCAGTTCTTCACCGCTCGCGAACTGGAAACGCCATGTCTCCCCGCGTTCCTCGAAAGTGAGGATACGGCCCTTATTCACACCGCCGTTCGAACCACCAAGATAGATCACGAAATTTGATTTGTTTTGCTTAGTCACAATGTTCCCGATAGTCGCGAAGTGCGTCTCGTCCTTCACGAGGAACGAGAGCCGTCTCTCTACCCACGCGAAAACCTGCAGCGCCGATTGGCTCGGCTCTTCCGCGTCGAGATCTACGGGAGGAGCGAGGAGGGGCTCCGGAGTCGCAGTGACTGGCGGTTTGATTTCAAGTCGAGCGAGGATGCTGCTGTCGGTGGCCGTCTTGAAGGCTCGTTTGACAAGTTCTTGATATTCGGGAAGGTTCTTCGAGCGGATATGCTTAAGTCCGGCCCCCTCCAGAAGAAGTCGGCAAAGGGCCTCGCTCGGTTGCGCCATAAGTTCCCCAATCTGGTCAACGAACGACTTAAGTATTAGCTTTCTCTTCGCCTCAGCCCCGATGTTCTCGGGGTTATACGAACCTTTCTTGAGTTGCTGAAGACCCTCTACAACTTGATCCGACACTTGTCCTTCCGAGACCTTGCGCAGATCGAGCGAGAGGAATGCGGAATCGTCCATCAGGTTGGGATCGTCGCTATCAGCGAAGAAGTCCCAGACGATCCCGTCGCTGAGCACCCCCAACTTCACCGTTTTCGCTGCGTTGAAATAAGACTTCAGTTGCCCTTTATCGTCGACACGAGTGACGCCCACGCCTTTGCACTCGATCGCCATAACCGGCAGGCCATCCTGCATAATCGCGAAGTCGACTTTGTTGGGGTATTTTTGTGAAAAGTCGGCAGCGTGCTCCGGCGTAACCTCAGCCGGGTTGGTAGTGTCGTAGCCAAGAAATCCGATGAAGGGGATTACAAGCGCTATCTTGGCGGCCTCTTCGGTTCGACAGTGGGGCGAAGCCGCGACGGAGCGCTTCGCTTGTTCGATTAAAGCTGCGCGGAAGTCAGTGCTCAAGATCAGCCCCCTTAAGTCGACCTAACCTCAACCATAAAGAGGCCAGATCGATTAACAAGGACGATCCTAAGATGCGCCCCTTCTCTGAGATCAACTGGGCCGGAGCGGTCGTCAAGGTGAATATCACTCGGGCGCGTCGCCCTCCGCCGTCACCTTCAGCGTGATCTCGATCGTGGTCCAATCGGCCGGCAGGCCGTCGGCCACGATCCGCTTGTCCGGGCCGCGTACGTAACCTCGGCCAATTTCGATGCTGAGCCGCTGGGTCTGGGACGTGGTCTCCCTGGCCAGCGACATGCAGCGGACCGCGATCGACAACTCGAGCTTCCGCGGCTCGGAGCCTTCAGTGCGAATCTGCCAGCTTTCGAACGCCTCGAGCGCAAGTAGCACGATGCGGTGCTCGACCTCCTCCGCGGGGCTCAGGTATCGGCGGGCGTTCCCGGCCAGCTCCACGAAGACGCGCCTGTCGCTGAGGGCGTGCCGATAGTCGTAGTCCCGTAAGGCGCTCCGCCAGTCGCGGTCTCGCAGCTGGACGGCGTTATCGGCGTAGGTAACGTCCACGGTCTGCTGATCGACGGCCAGGTCGATGGCGGTGGAGTGGAAGCCGGGGGCCAGCTGCGCGCCTGGATCCAGGGTCCAGTCGATCTCGATCTCGAAAGCCGGCGCCGGAGCGGCATTGACCAACCTGAAAATCCCGTCCGCAGAGTCCATGCCGCCGCCCGCCGAGAGCGTCGGAAACTCGGTCTTCGCCCGGTCCCAGTCCACCGACCAGGCGGTGCTCGTCGGCGTGAGGCTGAGCGCCGGCCGCATGGCCAGCAGCGACGCCTCTTTCACCTCTGCGACCGCCTCGCGGGTCGACTGCGCTGTCCTCCGCGCGAGGATCAGAGCGGCCAGCCCGAGCGTAAGCGCCGCCAGCGAACAGATCAGGGCGAGCCAGCTCACGCCCGTCCGGTCTCCGACGCGGCCTTCGCTCGCGCCTGTTCGCCCAGGATCGCGTCCCGGGTCTCGGTGATCAGCCGGCCGCCGATCGGATCGGTCTGGATCGCGGACCAGTAGGCGGCGAGCTTGGGGTGTTTGCCGAGCGGGGAGTCGCGGCCGAAGAGGGTGGGCGCCCACTCGTAGGCGAGGATCAACTGCGGGGTGAGGACGCCGTCGGCGGTGGTCAGCGACTTGCCCACCGCGTAGCCGTCAGAGCCGATGTAGTGCTCGATGTAGCCGAGCGAGGTTTCGATCTCGGCCAAAGCGGCGTCGATCTTCTCCCACTCCCAGCGGCGGCGCGAGCGGCCGGAGGCGGTAAAGAGCGGTCGCATCGCCATCACCAGGTAGAAGTCGCAGAGGCGCGAGATCAGCCGCACCTGGCTGCGGCCCCAGGCGTCGGCCGGGCGCACGGGCGGGTCGGGGTAAGTGTCTTCCAGATATTCGCAGATCACCTCGGATTCCGGCAGCGCGCGGCCGTCGTCCAGCACCAGCGCCGGCACCCGGCCGATCGGATTGATCTCGAAGTAGTCGCCCTTGCTTTCAGCCGAGGTGTGGAACCCCGGCGGCTCGATAATCTCCACCTCCAACCCCTTGGCGTAGATCACCAGCCTGACGCGGGTGGGGAAGGGCGAGGTGTAGGTCTGGTAGAGTTTCATGGCCGCCAACCTCCGCCGGAGCGCGACCGCGATCAAGCCCGGTGCTATGCGGGCGCGTGGATCCGACCCCTGAGCATCAAGCCCTGATCGACGTCATCGCCCGCGTCCTGGCCGCCGATGCGGACGTCGAGGCGGCGTGGCTGGCTGGCAGTCTGGGGCGCGGCGCGGGCGATGCGTTCAGCGACGTCGACGTGCTGGCGCTTTGTGGGGAGGGCCGGGCAGACGGCGTCGCAGCGCGTTGGCTGCATGGTTGCGCGGCGGTTGCCGAGCCCGTGCTAGTGAATCCGCTCTTCGGCGGCCGGATCGTCAATGTCGTCACCGCCGACTGGCAGCGCTTCGACGTGGTGTTCATCGAGGCCGCGAACCTCGAGCGCTACGACGCCGCGGTGCTGAAGGCGCTCTTCAACAAAGGCGAACTGTCGCCGCGCACCCGCGCCGCCGCACCGTATCAGCCGAAGCCGGAAGCGGCGACGGCGCTGGTCAGCGAGTTCCTTCGCATTCTCGGCATGCTGCCGGGCGCGATCGGACGAGGCGAGCACATGCTGGGCCTGACCGGGCTCGAGCTGCTGCGACGGATGACGATGGACCTGATGCTGATGGAGAACGGGGTCGGCCCGGCCGAGCTGGGCGGGGCGCTGCGACGCAATCCGTTCCTCAAGCCGGACCAGATCGCCGAGCTGGAGGGTCTGGCGCCGGTCGCCGCGACCCGAGACGGCCTCATCGCCGCCAACCTGGAACTCGCGCCGCTGTTCCTGGCCCGCGCTCGCCGCCTCGCCGCCGAGCTGGGCGCCGAATGGCCGCTGAAGCTGGAAGACGCCACCCGCCGCCATCTCGAGCGAACGCTCGGCGCCCGGTGGACGTGATGCGGCTGCGGCGGCTCGGCGCTATTACCGACGCCGGCGGCGCCGGTCGCCCGAACGACGATGCGATGTGCGTCGGGCCTGGCATCGCCGCGGTGCTGGACGGCGCCACGGGTCTCGGCAGCCGGTTGCTGGACGTGCCCAGCGACGCCGCCTGGGTGGCCGAGCGCGGCGCGGAGCGGCTGCTGCACCACGCCGGCGCGCACCGCGGCCGCGACCTCCTGAGCCCAGACGGACACCCAGGCGGCGCCAGCCCCTCTCTCAACCGCTAACGGTAGCGTCTATCCTCGACGCCGGCGCGCATCCTCGACCTCGCACGGCGTTCGCATCGCAACGTTCGATCCTTGTGGACGAAGCGGGCAATCGCGGGCACTTAGGGGCTTCGCGGGGGGCCGAAGGCGCAACGCTGCGCCGTCGAACTAGTTTGTAAGGCATCGTAACCAGGAGAACGTTTCATGTTGCGCACTCTCGTCTTCGCCGGCCTGCTGGCCACGATGATCGGCGGATCGGCCATGGCCCATCCGTACGGCTGGGGCCACCACCACTGCCGGCACTATCATCATCACCACTGCAGTCGCTGGTAGCCAACAGCTTCGGCTGAACAAATAAGGGGGCCCTCGACGTCAGCGTCGAGGGCTTCATTCGTTTCAGCGCCGGGCGACCAGCGCTCGCACCGCCTCGACGAAAGCTTCGGGCTCGGACGTGAAAAGCGGGTGATCGGGGCTCAGCGTCGCAACGGAAGCGCGACAGGCCTCGAGCCAAGTCGGATCGTCGGCCAGCCTGACGATCGCTGCCACGTAGTCGTCGACGTTCCCGGCCGCCAACGCCGAAGGCAAGCCGAGCCGGGCGAAGTAGGCCGCGTCGGCGTGGGCATGGGCCTCGGGGCCATCCAGGCAGACCCCCGTCAACCCGACCATCGCGGCGTCGACTAGGCTGTTCATGTTCCCATAGGGGAACGGGCTGACGAAGAGATCGCACGCCGCCAGCCGCTCCAGGTAGGCCTCGTACGGCAGTTCCTCGTTGACGCTCGCGCCCGGCAGCTTGGTCGCAAGCTGGCGTTTCAGAGCATCGTGCCCCAGCCCTGAAGCCCCCAGCGGGAAAACCTCGACGTCGAGCTCGGTGTTGGCCGTCGCAGCCGCCCGAGCCAGGGCGTCGAACACGGGCGGTCCCAGCTTCATCACCGACGCCGGCAGGGCGATCCACACCCGCCCGTCCGTCCTGCGCCGGACCTCCCGCGCCGCCTCGCCCCGCGCCCGAATCGCGGCGAAGTCCACGCCTTGCACCAGCGCATAGGGGAACGCCCCCCACGGCAGTCGCACGAGCCGCTCGCTGAAAAGCGCCGCGTCGCCGACGAAGTCGTCTAGCAGGATCATCACGTCGATCGCCGGGCTGCGGGTCGTCGCCGTGTGGCCGAACGAGGCGGCCTGCATCGGCGCCAGCCTGAGCGAGGCCAGCGCGATCACCACCGGCGACATCCCCACCCCCAGGTGCAGCACCATCGCCGGCCTGCGCGCCAGGATCTGCGAAGCGGCGTCGCGCACAACACCGAAGAGCCCGCCCTCGCCGGCGTAGGTCAGCACCTCGTCGAAGCAGGCGTCCACACCATGGGAGCGATGCGCGGCGTGCACCAGACCCACCACATGGAACGCGTCCTTCAGCGCCGCCACCGCCCGCGAGTGGGTGCGCCACACCGCGTGCCCTTCGGCGAACTGCTCGGTGGTCACCACGATCGTCGGGCGTTTGGACGATGGCAGGGCCGCGCCCCGCGCCAGCTCCGGCGCCCCTGCCTCCAGGCAGCCGCGCCGCATCTGCGCCATCAATCCAGCCTTGATGTCGTGCTTGCCGGCCAGCGTCGCGTAGCTGCAGTGCATGTAGGGCGAGGCCACGCCGAAGAGCGCCATCTCGCCCAGCTTCACCTGCCCCAGCCGCGCCGGCAGCCAGGCCAGCAACCGGTTGCGGAACGCGTGGCCTGCCTCGGTGAAGCAGAACCGGCTGGCCAGGTACCCCAGCGCCGCGGCGATCGTCACCGGCGCATCGGCCGCGAACGCCTCGCCGAGGTCGAGCTGCATCCCGCTCGCCGCCGAATAGAGCAGCAGGAACCGGGCGAGGTTCTGCTTCGGCACCCGACGCCCCGCCCCCTCGCCGACCGAGAGCAGGGCCACCAGGTGGTCAGCCGACCCATAGCCGCTCGCCGCGAACAACAGCTCCAGCCAGCGATGCTGGCCCATCAGCTGCTCGAACACCGCCGGCGTGAACGGCGCCTGGGGATCCAGGATCAGCTGGCCGAACGCGGCGCAGAACCGGGTCGCCGCCCGTTGCAGGCCGAGCGCCTCGCCCAGCCCGGCATCGGCGATCCCGTCCAGCCGCCCATAGCGGTCGTCGATCGCTCGCAGGATCCGCAGCGCCTCGGTCAGCGCCGCCTCGCCCTGCCGGGTCGCCACCGCCAGCTCGAGCGCGCCCAGGCTCGGCGGCGCCACGCCAGGTGCTGAAGCCGCCTCCCTCAGAGCGCGCTCACCCGTCGACCACGCTCTGGCCGATCGGCGCGAAGGCGATCATCGCCAGCTTCAGGTGCTGCAGCGCGAACGGGATGCCGATGATGCTGATCGTCAGCCCCACCGCCAGCACCAGGTGATGCAAAGCGAGCCACCAGCCGGCCAGCAGCACCCAGACCACGTTCATCAGGAACCCGAGCGGCCCGGTTCCGAGGTCGCCCCGCCCCCGCAGCGCCTGGCGCGGAACCACGTGCCGCCCGAACGGCGCGAACGAAAACCCCGCGATTCGAAAGGCCGCCGCGCTCCACGGCAGCCCCACGATCGTCACCGCCAGGATCACCCCCGCCAGACACCAAGCCAGCCCGGAGATGAACCCGCCAAAGATGAACCACAGAATGTTGAGCGCCAGCGACATGCGCGCCGACCATGCCCCGCGGCAACCGTCCCTGTCATCTAGCTTTAGCCAAGGCCAATCCGCCTATCCTGCGCGAGCGGGACAGGTTGTTTTGACCACGAACCCCACGAACTCCACGAACAGACGGAGCGATCGGCGCACTCGCCACAGCCGTTCGTGTCGTTCGTGAGGTTGGCGGTCAAAATCTTGAACCTCCACGGATGCGGATTGCCGCTCAGATCACCCCGCCCTCGTTGGCGTGATCGATCTTCGGCTTTGGCGGCAGCACCTCGCCATCGAGCCGGTCCAGCCGCTTCTTCAGCGCCGCCTCCTCGGCGAGCTGGGCGTCGATCTTCGCCTGCAGCGCGGCGTCGTCTTCCGGGGCCTCGGCCATGACGTCACTCCCACCCGCGACCAACCTTAGCCGCACCCGAGCAACGCCGTCCCCCATGCCAGGTTCCGCCCCCCACCCGCGCCAGCGGGACCGTCTTTGAACCACGAAAAGCACGAAAAACGTCGACTCCAGAAGGCGCGTCCTCGCCAGAGCCACAGACGTTTCCGTGCTTTTCGAGCTTTTCGTGTTTTCCGTGGTTCTCTTTCTTCTCGACGGCGACAAGCGCCGCCAAGTCAGCCCTCAGTCCGCCGCCCCTGCCGGGTCCCCCGCGACTAGCCGGCCGCCCTCCAGCCACGCCGCCAGCGCCGGGCTGAACTCGGCCTTCACCTTGGCGTCGTAGGCGGCCAGGTCCGTCGCCGAGACTACGTCCTTCCAGCGCCCGTTGACGCCTTTGTAGAGAAACCGGTCCGTCCCGCCGTCCCACACGTTCTCGATCCCCGGCATCAGCGCTGGTCCGTCGGCGCGCATCGCCGCGAAGTCGCCGGCCGCCGCGATCTCGCCCATCGTCGCCACCGGCAGCTCGATCTCCAGGAACGCCGCGATCCGCGCCACCTCCGCGGCGAGGTCGGCCTTCATGTCGGCGTAGTGCACCAGCAGCATGTTGGCGTCGCGCCTGGCGGCCCAGTAGCTGCGCTCCATCTCCCAGTAGCCCGCCCCCGGATCGCCCGTGGCGCCGCCGTCGGCCAGCCAGTCCTTGAAGTACGCGGCGGGGTCCTCCGCGGTCTCCGGCACGTCGTCGCCGAACTTGGGGTCGGCCCGGCTGACCGCGTTGTTGATCGCCCGCATGTGCGGAAGGAAGCCGCGCATGTGGTTGTGGAAGCTCATCGCCGAGTCGCGGCCGTCGCGGGCCACATGGATGAACTTCACCCCGGTGTAGACCGGCAGCGAGTCATAGGGCAGGTGCGACTTCAGGTGCCGCCGGCCCTCGATCGCCTCCGCCGTCGCCGCCGTCTCCTCCACCGACCCGCGCAGCCGGAAATCGTACCACGGCCCCGACACCGGCGCCGGCGCGGCGCTGCCCGCCAGCAGCATGCTCACCAGCCGCTGCGTCCAGGTGGTGCCGCACTTCGGATAGGTGGCGATCACGATATCGCCGTCGCGGGGCCGATAGGCCGCCCAGCGCGCCGAATCGAAAATCCTCGAACGCACCTCGCGCAGCGGCGGACGGATGAGCGTCTGCATCTCGCTACTGAGCCGCGTTCGTGGCGGTCTCGTTGGCGACCTCCGCCGTAGTCGCGTTGGCGGTGGCGACAGCGTTGTCCCACCCCGCTAGCGACGCATTCGTCGCCGCCGCCTGGGCGTCAGCCGAGGCCGTAACCGCCGAAGCATTGCCGCTCGCCGCCGGCTTGCACCCGCCGATCGCGGCCGCCGCCAACAGCGCGAGCGCCGCCGCGAAAAGTTGTTGTCTGGTCATACTCTTATGTCCCCCGTGAAGCCGCAAAGCTGGACCGCGCCCGCCCCACGGTCAAGCTACGCCGCGCCGCCCCTCACCGCGCACCATCCCGAGCAACCCAGGCGCTCCCATCGACCGCGGATGGTGCGAACCCGGGCCATATGTGATTCCCTGCCCACGAGGGGGAGGGCGTATTGAAAGAAGTGGCCCCGGGCGGGAGAGGGCTGCTATGGCCTAGGCCTGACTTTGGGGGGCGACGGCGGTCGCCGTTTCGGAGAATGCGATGTCGCAGCGTGACGAAGAACTGATCGACATCATAGCCGAGGAGGCGCTGATCGACCGCGCCAAGCTGGATCCGGCCGCCAAGCTGGAGGACATCGGCCTCGACTCCGTCGACCTCGTCAGCGTCATCTTCGCCATCGAGGAGAAGTACGGCATCGAGATCGCCGAGGACGCGTTCGATCGCTCCGACACCCTGGGCGTCGTGATCCAGAAGATCGACGCCCTGATCGACGCCAAGGCGGCCTAGCCTCAGCGCCCGATGTCCGAGCGTATCGTTGTCACCGGCCTTGGCGCCGTCTCCGCCCTCGGGCTCACCGCCGACGAGAACTGGATCGCCGCCCGCGACGGCGACGGCGGCATCAAAGTCCACGAGTTCGACGCCGGTCCGCACAGCTCGGGGCCGCGCACCAACCCGGCCGCGCTGGTCCGCGGCGATGCGGTCGCGGCGCTCGAGCAGGCGTTCGGCCGCCGCATCGCCGGATCGCTGGACCCATTCGCGGTCTTCGCGCTGAAGGCGGCGCACGAGGCGCTGGGCCACGCCGGCCTGCTGGGCGACAAACTCGGCGACCGTGCGGCCTGCGTGATGGGCAACGGCATCGGCGGCCTCTCGACGCTGGAGAAGGGCTACGAGCGGCTCTTCGGCATGAAAGCGCAGAAGGTGCATCCGCTGACGGTGCCGCGGGTGATGGTCAGCGCCCCGGTGAGCGCGATCGCGATGGAGTTCGGGATCACCGGGCCGGTGTTCGCCACCTCCAGCGCCTGCGCTTCGGCCGCCCACGCGATCGGCCAGGGCGCCGCTCTGATCGCCGGCGGCCTCGCCGACCTCGCCGTGGTCGGCGGCAGCGAGGCGATGGCCAGCCCCGGCGGCATGCGCTCCTGGGAAGGCCTGCAGGCGATGACCGAGAGCACCTGCCGGCCGTTCTCGGCGGGGCGCGACGGCATGGCCATCGGCGAGGGCGGTGCGGCTCTCGTCCTGGAGCGCGAAAGCCACGCCGCGGCGCGCGGCGCGACCGTGCTAGCCTACTATGTCGGCGCCGGCATGTCGTCCGACGCGTTTCATTGGACCCAGCCCAGCCTCGAAGGCGCGGTCTCGGCCATGCGACGCGCGGCCGACGCCGGCGACTTCTTCGCGGAAGAGCAGGTGCTGATCTCGGCGCACGGCACCGGCACTGACCTCAACGACAAGAACGAGGCCGCCGCGATCCGCGAACTCTTCGGCGAGGCCGCCATACGCCATCCGGTGATCGCGACCAAGAGCGCCCACGGCCACGTCATCGGCGCATCGCCGGCGGTGCAAGCGGTGATCGCGCTGAAAGGCCTCGCCGCCGGACTGGCGCCGCCGATCCTGGGCTACCTCGGTCCGGACGACGACTGCGCCGGGCTCGATCTGGTGCTGGGCGAAGCGCGGCCGATCAAGGCGCGCTCGCTGCTGGTCAACGCCTTCGCTTTTGGCGGCCTCAACGCGTGCCTCGCGTTCCAGCTCTAGGGCCGACCTCGACCTATGCCGGGGTCACCTGTTCGATCGTCCACCGCGCGTCTCCACCTCCCAGCAAGCCGCTGAGTTCCCGGCAGAGCGCGCCAAGCCGCCCGCCCAACTGCCAAGGCGCGTTGCAGATGATCAAGCCGCCGCCGGCGAGCAGGACGCCGTCCTGTCGGTAGGGCAGGAACTCGGCGCGCAAGGTCTTCGGGAAACCAGCCGCTCGCGCCGACTGGACGAGCAAAGCGCCGATCCGGCTGTCCTTGATCGGATACCAGGCGACGAAGATCCCCGTCGGCCATTTGGCGAGACCGTCGCCGAGCGCTTGCGCCAGCCGCTCGGCCTCATTAGTCGCCTCGAACGGCGGATCGATCAGCACCAGGCCGCGCCGTTCGGCGGGCGGCAGTAAGGCGCGGACAGCTTCGTAGCCGTCACGACGATGGACGGCGACGCGCGGGTCCCTGCGGTAGCTGACGCGCAGGGTCTCGGCATCGTCCGGGTGCAGCTCGCAGGCGATCAGCCGGTCGTCGGCGCGGAGCATACGCCGGACGATCTCCGGTGAGCCGGGATAGGTTGCGAGCGATCCGCCCTCGTTCAGCTCGCGGATCAGCTCGACGTATCGAGGCGCCGCGATCAGCTCGCGATCGTACACGCGGGCCACGCCTTCCTCGAACTCGCCAGTCTTCCGTGCCGGTTCGGAGGCCAGGTCGTAGACGCCGATACCGGCGTGGGTGTCGAGCACCGCGAACGGCGCCGCCTTCTCCAGCAGCCGCTCCAGCACGAGGACCAGAGCCGCGTGCTTGAAGACGTCGAGGTGATTGCCGGCGTGGAAGGCGTGCCGATAGTTCACTTCCTCCCCCGCAAGGGGGGAGGATTTAGGCCCAGCCTGGCGAACTGGGTGACGGGCGCTTCCACTTCAAGCATCGCCGCGCACAGTTGCTCGGCCAGCTCGGCCTCGATCGGCTCGCCGGCAAGATTGCGCTCCTCCGTGGGGTCGGCCTCAAGGTCGTAGACGTGGTTGCCGCTGGGGCGGAAGCGGGCCCAGAACGGGATGGCGTCACCGGCGGCCCAGGTCTGGTGGATCACCGGCACGTCTGACCCCGGCATGCGGTCGAGGTAGGCGCGGTGGTCGGGCAGCGGCAGGGCGGCGTGCGTGTCGAGAGCGCCGTGGGTCGGCATCGTCGACCAGCGGTTGGACAGCATCGAGAGCGGGGCGTTCTCGCCGGCCGGGCCGCGAACGTACTTGTGGCGGTCGGTGACCAGCACGACCTCGCGCCCCCAGACGCCAGTTAGCAGCCAGTCGCGAACCTTCGTTGCCTCGCCGCGCAGCAGCGGCAACAGCGAACGGCCGTGCGTGCGCTGGCGCAGGCTGACGCCGAACACGTCGGCCAGGGTGGCGAAGATATCGACCGCGGTCGTCAGCGCATCGCACGTCCCCGGCGCCACGCCCGGGCAACGGATCATCAGCGGGATGTGGCCCATGGTCTGGTAGATCGGCGCGCCGGGTTTGCCCCAGATATCCTTCTCGCCGAGATAGTGGCCGTGGTCGGTGCAGACGACGACCATGGTGTCATCGGCGAGCCCCTTGGCCTCGATCGTATCCATCACCTTGCCGAACCAGTGGTCGATCATCGAGAGCTTGGCGCCGTACTGGCAGCGGATCTGCCGCGCCTGGCGATCGTCGAGGACGCCTCTCGCCTTGGCGCCCACCGCGTAGGGCGGCCAGATCAGATGCGGACCTTCCCAGTCAGGATCGTACTTGGAGGCCCAGGGCTCGGGGGTGTCGAACGGCTCATGCGGGTCGAACTCGTCGACGAACAGGAAGAACCGCTCGTGCCCGCCCTCGCTCACCGGCCCGGCGTTCTGGTCGATCCACTGGGCGGCGGCGGCCATCGTTTTCGGCCCAGGAAAGTCGGCCTCGCCGCGAAACCAGCCGCGGCTGTTGTCGTAGGGCATCCAGTGGCGGCCGAACGCCGGGGCGCCAGCCCAACTCGGATCCGGCCGGGTCTTCCAAGCGTCGCCCTCGTGGCCGCGCTGATAGTCCCAGGCGGTGAAGTCGCAGTGGTAGTTCTCGCCGCCGGCCTCGAACAGGTGCGGATGGTCGCTGATCAGCTGGGTGGTGACGCCCGCGCCCCGCAGCGCATAGGTGATCGCGTCTTCCCAGATCTCGACCGAACCCCAGGCGCGCCAGAGGAAATCGAGCGCGCCGCAGAGGATATCGTGCCGTGCGGGCATGCAGGGCAGCGAACCGGTGTAGTGACGCGTAAAGCGCGTCGAGCCCGCCGCGAAGCGATCCAGATTCGGCGTCTCGAATTCCGTGCCGCCGTAAGCGCCGAGCATGTGACGGTTAAGACTGTCGAGCAGGATGACGATGACGTTGCGCGGCTGATCCGAGGCGCTCATCGCGCATTTCCTCCGAGAAGGCGGCCAAAACCTAGAATAGAGTTACCGGGAGTTTCACCAAGAAACTTCACCGAATAGAAGGTGCTGAGGGGCGAAATGAGCCTCACCTTACACACGGCGGCCGGCTATTCCTCATGGAAACTCCTCGCATCTCCCGCGCTTTGCTGGGCATCCCGCGACTTTCGTTCCGCGCCAAGGCGCTGATCTTTGCGATCACGGCGACCGCCCTGCCCTCTGCGCTGGTAATTGGCCTGGCGTTCTGGCCTGAACACTTCACTGGGCGACGCCAACTGGCGACGCTGGTGAGCAGTTCGCTGGCGATGAGCTTCATTGCGCTCTTGGCGCTGCGGACGTTGCTGGTGGCGATCTCGAGCGTGGCCTCCGGCGCCCGCAGTGGCGCGGCGCTGGCCGGCGGCACGCTGCAGGCGAACGCGCCCGCCGACGAAGTGCTGCGGATGATGAACGACATGAACACCATCTCCGACCGGCTGGAGTCGGTGCGCCACCGCCTCGCCAACCGCCATCCAGTCACCGGCATGCCGACCCGCGAGCCGCTGCTGGCCGCGATCGCCAAGGATCTGGCGCGGGAGAACCGTGCGCCCGGCACACTCGGTGTCATCCGGCTGGCTCAGTTCGAGCGGCTGGTGGCGGTCGACAAGGCCGGCGCCGAGAAGCTGCTGCGCGCCTTCGCCGCCCGCATCCTGCCCGCTCTCGGTGGCGCGCGGCCGGTGGCCCAGGTCGACCGCGACAGCTTCGCGGTCTGGCTCAGCGACGGTAGCGGGCCGAAAGGCGCTGGCGACGCGTTGAAGGCGCTGGCCGCGCACCTCGGCGAGCCGATCGGAGACGGCGACCTTCGGATCACCCCCGACGTCCGCGTCGGCGCGGCGATCTTCCCCAACGACGGCGGCGACGGCCAGACCTTGCTCTCCCGCGCCATGGCCGCGCTCGGCAAGACCGAACGGCTGCCCTCCGGCCGCGTCGCCTTCCACTCTGACGAAAGCTCGGCCGAGGCCGAAGCGCGGTTCGCGATGGAGCAGGCGCTGCGCCGGGCGATCATGAAGCGCGAGCTGGCGCTGTTCTATCAGCCGGTGATCGACCTCAACGCCGGCCGCGTGGTGGGCGCCGAGGCGCTGCTGCGCTGGCGCCACCCCGAGCTGGGCTCGATCCCGCCGGCGCAGTTCCTGCCGATCCTGGAGGTGTCCGGCCTGATCGACGAAGTCGGCCGCTGGGTGCTGGACACCGCCTGCCGCGACGCCCGCGAGTTCGAGTGCCTGGGCATCCCCAACTTCAAGGTCGGCGTGAACCTCTCCGAGCGGCAATTCCGAGATCCTGGCCTCGCGGCCATGGTGGCGGCGACGCTGCAGCGCCACGGCCTGAAGCCGCAGCGGCTGGAGCTGGAGCTGACCGAGGCCTCGATGATGGAGGATCTGCACCACACCAGCGAGACCTTCGACGCCTTGGCCAAGATCGGGGTGGCGGTGGCGATCGACGACTTCGGCGCCGGCGCCTCCAGCCTCGGGGACCTGAAGTCGCTGACCTTCTCCAAGCTGAAGATCGACCGCGCGTTCGTCACTGACGTCGCTGGACGGCACGACGGTCAGGCGGTCTGCGCCGCGCTGATCGAGCTTGGCCGCCGCCTCGACCTGGCGGTGCTGGCCGAGGGGGTTGAAACCCGCGAGGAGGTCGAGGCGCTGCGGGTGCTGGGCTGCTCGCTGTTCCAGGGCTTCTTCTTCGCCCGGCCGCTGCCGGCGGACAAGTTCCTCAAGAAGGTCGCCGACGCCGACTGGCTGGCCCTCGTCACCGCCCCGGCCCCGCGCCAGATGGTGGAGATCGAAGAGCGGCTGGCCAGCTAGGCTGGGCCATCGGCCCGGCGACCGAACTCAGTCGTCCGGGCTGACGTAGGCCAGCTTCCAGACGCCGCCGGTTTTCGAGAATCCGTAGATCAGATCGCCGCAGTTGACGTTGTAGTTGCCCTCGCCGTCGCGGTCCGGCTTCGCCTTCAGCAGGCAGCGCCGCGCGGCCGGCTTCAAGCCGCCGGCGTGGAACGCGGCGAAGCTGCTCGACCAGTCGCCCATCTCGCTCAGCACCACCATCTTGGCCAAGGCCGGTTTGTCATCCTTGGCGACGGCTGCGGTGAAGACCTTCCAGAAGCCAGCGAACCCGGCGTCCGCCGCCAGCGCTGGGGCTGCGACGGCGAGCGCCACGACCGCGGCCACTGCAACGGTCCATATTCTGATTGGTTTCGTCATCGTCATGAATCCCCGTCAGTCGTTGGCGCCGACGTCGATCAGTTTCCAGGCGCCGCCTCGCTGGCTGAACGCATAGCCGCGCTCGCCGCAAAAGGCGCTGTAGGTCGGCTTGCCGTAGCCGTCGACGCCGTGGACGGGCTTCTGCTTGACCAGGCATTTGCGCTCCCGCGGGCCCAGATCCTTGGCGTGAAAGTCCGCAAAGCCGGACACCGACGTGCGCAGGTCGGTCAGGTCCACCATTTTGGCGAGCGCCGGCTTGTCGTCCGCGGTCAAGGCGGTGGTGAACAGCTTCCAGAATCCGGCGAACCCGTCGTCGGCCGCCAGGGCCGGCGGCGCGAGGGTGAAAGCCAGGAGCGAGGCGCCCGCCAGGGCCGACCAAACCTTCATCCGGTGTCTTCCTTTGTTGCAGCTTTGCATTTGTGACCCGGCTTGACCGGCTGTTAAAGCCCGGCGGTGCAGAAAGTGGCTCGACATGACCGAGCCAGCGCCCGCCAGCGGCATCCCACACGAACATCTCGCCGCGCTCAGCCACGAGTTCCGTACCCCGCTCAATGGCGTCATCGGCATGGCGCGGCTGCTGGAATCGACCCGGCTGACCGAGGAGCAGCGCGCCTATGTGGCGGCGCTGACCGAGAGTGGCCAGCACCTGCTGGGCCTGGTCAACGACGTGCTCGACTATGCACGGCTGGGGGCCGGGCGGGTGGAGCTGATCCGCGGCGTCGTCGCGCCGGAGGACCTGCTGCGCCAGGTCTGCGAGCTGCTGAGCCCGAAAGCGCACGAGAAGGGCGTCGAGATCGGCTGGGCCGCCGACCCCAACCTCGCGCCAGTGTTCGCCGACGAAGGCCGCCTGCGGCAGATCCTGCTGAACCTGGCCGGCAACGCGGTGAAATTCGTCGAGACCGGCGGCGTCCTGGTGCTGGCCGAGCGCACGGCCGCCGGCGCTCTGCGCTTCACCGTCTCCGACACTGGCCCGGGCGTGCCCGAGGTCGAACGCCAGCGGATCTTCGAAGCGTTCGCGCAAGGCGCAAGCGGCCGCGGCGGCACGCAGATCGGCGCGGGTCTCGGCCTCGCCATCGCCGGCCGGCTCGCCGAAGCCATGGGCGGCAGGCTGGGCGTCGGCGGGGTTGAAGGCAGCGGCGCGGACTTCTGGTTCGAGGCGGCGTTCGAGGCCGCCGACGAGGCCGAGGCCAGCAAGTCGCTAGGCGGCCGCGCAGTCGCCATCGCTTCGTCCAGCGCCATCGTCCGTGAAGGCGCCGCCCGGCAGATCGAGGCCAGCGGCGGCCGCGCCATGCGCGCCGAGAGCATCGAGCAGGCGCTACATCTGACCGGCGAGGGCGACGTCGTGCTGGTCGACCATCTGCTCGCCAGCGACGGCGTGTTGCTCACCCCGCCCCCCGGCCGCGCCGCCGTCATCCTGCTGCGCCCCGAGGAGCGCGAGCGGATCGCGCCCTACCGCAAGGCCGGCTTCGGCGGGTATCTGATCAAGCCGCTCAGGCGGGCCTCGCTGGTCGAGCGCGTGCTGCTGGCCGGCAACACCCAAGCCCAGGACGACGACCGCATCGCCCCGCGCCGGCCGCGCAACACCCCGACCGCCGGCGGCGTGCGGGTGCTGCTGGCTGAGGACAACCCGATCAACGCCATGCTGGCCCGCACCCTGCTGCGCCGCGAAGGCGCCGACGCTCACCACGTCGAGGACGGCGCATCGGCGCTCGAGGCTCTGACCACCGGCGTCTACGACCTGATCCTGATGGACGTGCGCATGCCGGGGCTCGATGGCCTGGCCGCCACCCAGGCGCTGCGGGCCAGGGGCGTCGACACTCCCGTCGTCGCGCTGACCGCCAACGCGTTCGAGGACGACCGCCGCGCCTGCCTGGAGGCCGGCATGGACGACTTCCTGGTGAAGCCACTGAGCCCCGAGGCCCTGCGCCTCGCCCTGGCCCGCTGGACCGGCCCCGGCTGGACGAGCCGGCGCCGGCAGGCCAAGGTCGCCAGCTAGAGGCCGCGACTCAGCGCCGGCTTTGCCTGCCTGAGGATCGCTGATGACCGCCACCGCCGCGCCAGTCCGCCCGCGCCGGCGACGGATGTTGGACGTGATCAAGGCGCTCGGCCGGCCGCGGGTCTCGCTGATGCTGGTGATGGGCATCGCCTCCGGGCTGCCGTTCATGCTGATCGGCAACACGCTCGGCTTCTGGCTCGCCGACGACGGCATCGCGCTGGCGGCCATCGGCGCGCTCTCCTGGGTCGGCATGACCTACACGGTAAAGTTCATCTGGGGCGCGATGGTCGACCGGCTACCGGTACCCTTGATCGGCAGGCTGGGTCGGCGGCGCAGTTGGATGCTGCTGGCCCAAGTGGTCGCCGGCGGTGGCTTGATCGGCATGGGCCTGGTCGACCCGAAGACTCAGCTTGGCTGGTTGGTCGGCTGCGCGATCGTCGCCGCGGTCGGGGCCGCCACCCAAGACACAGCGATGGACGCCTGGCGGATCGAGATCGCCGCCGACCCCGACGAACTCGGGCTTCTTACGGCGGCGTACACCCTGGGCTACCGCCTGGCGCTCATCCTCACCGAGGCGGTGATCCTGATGGTCGCCAAGCGCCTAGGTTGGCCGCTGACCTATGTGATCTACGGCGCCGGAATGGCGGTCGGCGTAATCGCCGTACTGTTGGCGAAGGAGCCGGTGGCGGCGGATCTGGTGATGGCCGCCAAAGCACAGGAAGGCGCGCGCAACCCCGCTAAGGCGGTCTACGACGCGGTGATCGGGCCGCTGATCACCTTCTTCCGCGGGCACGGCATCGCCATGGCGGCGCTGATGCTGACGGCCATCACCTTCTACCACCTCTGCGACTACATGCGCGGGCCGATGAGCAACCCGTATTACAAGGCGCTCGCGATCGATAAGGACACCATCGGCTGGGTGCGGCTGGTGGTCGGCACGCCAGGCTCGTTCCTCGGCATTGCGCTTGGCGGCTTCTGTTCGCTGCGTTTCGGCAACTTCCGCACCTTGATCGCCGGCGCCATCGTGCAGCCGATCGCCATCGGCGCCTTCGCCCTGTTGGGCTGGCACGGCGGCGATTTTCCGCTGTTCGGCGCCGGCCCGGTCAACATCACCGCGTTCGAGGCCATCATGTCGTTCGACTCGCTTGCGATCGGGTTCTCTGGCGTCGCCCTGGTCGCCTACATGTCGACCCTGACCAGCCTTGGCTACACCGCCACCCAGTACGCGCTGCTGACCTCGGCCCTGGCGTTCACCGGCAAGTTCCTGAAGGGCTTCTCCGGCGCGATCGTCGAGAGCCTGCAGCACGGTCGCACGCTGCTGGAAGCCTACGCCCTGTTCTACCTCCTCGCCGCCGCCCTCGGCGCCCCGGCGATCGTGCTCTGCGTGATGCTGGCGAGGACGACTTCGTCCTCACGAGCGAGCTGACACGCAAGCCACCGGCGCGATCCTGAGCGAGCGGCGCAGGTCGTCGCCGGCGAGGCCGTAGTTGTCCGGGGTGAGCGGGAAGCCGGCAGCGCCAGCGGGGCGGGACGCCTTCGCGGTGGCGAGCGCCGAGGCCACCGCCGCTGGCGCCGCGACGTAGAGCCGGCCGCGGCGCGGGGCTTCGCTGAGCACAATCCCGACCACCGCGCCGTCCTGGTCGAGCACCGGCGCGCCGACCAGGCCCGGCGTCATCGGCCCGGCCAGGCCCTGGGTGCGCCCAGCCTCGGCCCAGGCCAGCACGGTCAGACCGTGAGCGCCCCTGGGCCGAAGATAGAGCGTGCGCCGCCCGAGCAGGCGGGTCGCGGCCTCGCCGGGACGGCCCTGCGGGAAGCCGGCGGCGTAGCCGAGCTCCTCGCTCCGCAGCGATGCAGCCGAGATCGGCAATGCCGGGGCGCCGCTGGCCGTCGTCAGCACCGCGGCCTCGGCGCCCGGCGACACCGACGCATTAGCCGGCACGCCCACGCCGTTCACGACGATCGCCGGATGGGCGCAGTGGGCCAGCGTCCGCGCCGCCGTCAGCCAGACCCCTTTGTCGGCGACCGAGAACGCCGTGCCGACTTGCTCGCCCGGCCTGACCTTCGCCGTCGCCACCAGATCGAGGGGAGAGGCCTGCGCCAGGATCGCGCCCTCGCCGCTCGGCAGCGCCGGTGGTGTCGGCGGGGCGTCGGCGTAGCCACGGTGGCGCGCGGCGCCGGCGAGCAACAGTCCGACAGCGACGGGGTAGATCAGCCAGCCGGGCGGACGCAGCGAGGCCACGCCGGCTCAGCCGGTGACGGCGGCCGCCAGCAGCGCGGCGACGGCGAGCTTGGCGCCGACCAGCAGCACCGCGGCGGCGACGTCGCCGTCCTTGATCCGCTGCGGCAGGCCGGCGAGCAGCAGGTCGACCAGCCAGAACAGCGCCAGTTGCAGGATCAGGCTGGTGACGCCCCAGAGCGCGATATCGACCACCGAGACCGAGGCGGCGAGCGCGAACGCGAGCGGCAGCGCGAGGGCGACCAACACCCCGCCGAACGAGACCGCCGCCGCCGGGTTGCCGTCGCGCACCAGCTGGATCTCGCGGTGGGGCGTCAGCAGGGTGTAGATCCCGGCGCCGGCGGCCAGGATCACCAGCGCCACGCCGAGGTGCAGGACCGTGACTGGAAAGCCGGCCGCCCAGGCGTCGAGCTCCGGCGAGACCAGCGCGACGATCACCGCTTCAGTCCGCGCCAGCTTCGGCGCGGCGGCGCGCGCTCGCCCGCACTTTCTCGCTCTCGGACTTCAGCTGGCCGCAGGCCGCGAGGATGTCGCGGCCGCGCGGCTTCCTCACCGGCGAGGCGTAGCCGGCGCGCTTCAGGATCGTGGCGAAGGCGTCGATGGTCGCTCGCTCGGAACACTCGTACGGTGCGCCCGGCCAAGGGTTGAACGGGATCAGGTTGATCTTGGCCGGTATGCCGGCGATCAGCTTGACCAGCGCCTTGGCGTCGGCCGGCGTGTCGTTGACGCCCTTCAGCATCACGTATTCGAAAGTTACCCGGCGCGCGTTCGACAGGCCGGGATAGGCGCGGATCGACGCCATCAGCTCGGCGAGTGGATAGCGCCGGTTGATCGGCACCAGCACGTCCCGCAGCTCGTCGCGGGTGGCGTGCAGCGAGATCGCCAGCATGGCGCCGGTGGTCTCGCCCAGCGCCTCGAGTTCGGGGACGACACCTGAGGTGGAGACCGTAATTCTCCGCCGCGAGATGCCGATGCCCTCGTTGTCGGAGATGATGTCGAGCGCGGCGGCGACGTTCTCCAGATTGTAGAGCGGCTCGCCCATGCCCATGAACACGATGTTGGAGAGCTTGTGGCCCTCCATCGACGTCGGCCACTCGCCGAGGTCGTCGCGGGCGATCTGCACCTGGGCGACGATCTCAGCCGCGGTCAGGTTGCGCACCAGGCCTTGGGTGCCGGTATGGCAGAAGGTGCAGTTCAGCGTGCAGCCGACCTGGCTGGAGACGCAGAGCGCGCCGGAGTGGGCGACGTCGGGGATGAACACCGTCTCCACCTCGACCCCGGGCGCCAGCCGGATCAGCCACTTGATCGTGCCGTCGGTGCTCTGCTGACGCTCGGCGATCTGCGGCCGCGCCAGGGTGAACCGCTCGGCGAGCAGCGCTCGGGTCTCCTTGGCGATGTCGGTCATCTGAGCGAAATCGGTGACGCCGAAGCGGTGGACCCAGCCCCAGATCTGGTTGGCCCGCATCTTGGCTTTGTCCGGCGCAGCGACGCCGCCATCGATCAGCGCCTGGCGCAGCTGCTCGCGAGTAAGCCCGGCGAGGTTAGGCGCCGGCGCGGGCGGTCGGGCCGCCTGAGGAAGATCGAGCGTGATGGACAAGCGGGCTATCTACCAGATCAGCGGGCGGCCGTGAAATCGTGCGGCGCGGCGACCGTTTCAAGCCGCGCGGTCAAACCGGCGCCGCCGCCTCCTGCGCCGCCATCGCGCGTTGGAAGCCGGGCCGAACCATCATCTGCGCGAGATATCGCTGGCAATTCGGCTTGTAGCGCTCGTCGAGCCCGAGCGAGCGGCCGAGGAAGAGCGCGTAGTGGACGGCGATGTCGGCGATCGTGAACCGCTCGGCGCAGAGGAACTCGCGGCCCTCCAGCGCGGTCTCGACGCACCGCAGCCGTGAGAGGAACCAGATCGAGTAGTCCTCCACCGCCTGCGGCAGCCGCCGCGCTTCGGGCTCTAGCTGCGAGTAGCGCAGCACGATCGTCTGCGGGAAGGTGAGGGTGGCATCGCTGCGATAGAGCCAGTTCAGATAGTCACCATAGGCCGGCTCGGATGGATCGACACGCAGGGTGTTGGGCGCGTGCCGCTCGGCCAGATAGTGGCAGATGCCGGTCGACTCGGTCATCGTCAGGTCGCCGTCGACGAAGGTCGGCACGGTGCCGAGCGGGTTGATCGAGAGATAGCCCGGATAGCCGGCCCTGGGCGGGAACGGCATGTTCACCAGCTCATAGTCGAGCCCCAGCTCCTCCAGCGCCCAGAGCGGCCGCAGCGAGCGCGCGTTGTGGCAGTGGTAAAGTCTCATCGTCCTGGCCCCCCTGAGGCGTTCGGTCGTACCATCAAGGCGGATAGGTGCGAGGAGGAAAGCGATGGGGATCCAGGGGCTCGCGGCCATCGTGGGGTGCGCGCAGTACAAGCCGGAGAAGGCGGCGACCGCGCCCCGGGTGTTTCACCTCGACCAAGTGGCCGACCTGGCGCGGCTGGCGCTCGCTGACGCCGGCCTCGCGCCGAGCCAGATCGACGGCCTCGTGATCAACGGCTCGTTCTTCAGCGAAGCGCGGATGTTCGTGCCGGCGCTGGTCGGCGAATACATCGGGCTGAAGCTGAACTTCGGCGAGACCGTGGACCTCGGCGGCGCCGGGGCGGTGGCGATGGCCTGGCGCGCGGCGGCGGCGATCGAGCTTGGGCTCTGCGAGGCGGTGCTCTGCGTGATCCAGGGCAGGCCGCAGCCGCGCGATCCGGAGGCGGTGTCCGACGGCATGCGTGGCCGCCGTCTGGGCGCCACCAGCGGCAATTACGGCGCGCCGGAGGCCGAGTTCGACGTGCCCTACGGCCACCTCGCCCAGAACACCGGCTATGCGATGATCGCCCAGCGCTACAAGGCGGTTTACGGCTACGACCCGCGGGCTCTGGCAAAGATCGCGGCCGACCAGCGCACCAACGCCTGCGCCAACCCCGAGGCATTCTTCTACGGCCAGCCGATCACGATCGACGACGTGCTGAATAGCCGGATGATCGCCGATCCGCTGCACCTCCTGGAGATCGTGATGCCGGTGGCTGGAGGGGCGGCTTTCGTGGTGGCGCGCAAGGACATCGCCCGCGCCAACGACCACCGGCCAGCGGTGATTAAGGGGTTCGGCGAGTTCATCCAGTGCAAGTCGCCGAGCTACGCCGACGACATGCTGGCGACGCCGATCGGCCCGGCCTCGCGGCAGGCCTTTTCCATGTCTGGGCTCAAGCCGAGCGATATGGACATGGCCCAGGTCTACGACTGCTACACCATCACCGTGATGCTCACGCTGGAGGACGCCGGCTTCTGCGAGAAGGGTCAGGGACCTAGGTTCATCACCGAGCACGACCTGACCTATCGGGGCGACTTCCCGCTCAACACGCACGGCGGCCAGCTCAGCTTCGGCCAGGCCGGGGCGGCCGGCGGCATGTCGCAGATCGTCGAGGCGGTGCAACAGATCCAAGGCCGCTGCGGCGAGCGCCAGCTCAAGCGCCACGACCTCGCCTACGTCTCCGGCACCGGCGGGGTGATGAGCGAGCAGGGCGCGCTGGTGCTGGAGGGCGAGTCGTGAGCGACACGAGCAACATCCCCGCAAAGCCGCTGCCGCACATCACGCCGAAGACGCAACCCTACTGGGACGCGCTGAAGGCGCACCGGATCGACATCCAGCGCTGCGACGACTGCCAGGGCTGGGTGTTCTTCCCCCGCCTGCACTGCCCGCAGTGCTTCTCGCGCAACCTCACCTGGACCACCGTCTCGGGCGAAGGCGAACTCCTCACCTTCACGCTCTCGCGGCTGCCGACCCTGCCCGAGCTGGCCGACGAGGTCCCGCAGAAGCTGGCCGTGGTGCGGCTCGACGAGGGCGTGAACCTCAACACCACGCTGGTCCGCATGGCCGAGGACGAGATCAGGATCGGCATGCGGGTGAAGCCGGTGTTCGACGACATCGCGCCGGACGTCACGCTGCTGCGCTACACAGCGGCCTGAGGGCTGGACTTGATCGCCGCCGACCCGGAACCCG
>DASXOP010000046.1:0-37093 GCA_036494265.1 Caulobacteraceae bacterium
CGGCGACCCTGCTCCCCCACAGCTCCAAAAGAGCTCAGGTGGCTACGGTCCCTCCGACGGCTGCCCGTCTGGCGCTGTCACGCCAGGCGGGCGTCCCGGAAACACCGCCCTCAATAGCAAACCTTCAACACACAAGGTGGCGCGGCGTGCTACCAGCACGCCGTGACGGAGGGGGCGCAAACGTTCGAAATCATCGCGAGATGGCGCCTCGGACAGGCTCTCTGCGCCCCCTCCGTCGCCGCGCTGGTAGCGCGTCGCCACCTCCCCCGTTTCGCTTCGCTTCACGGTGGAGGAGCAAGCCTCGGTGCTCTCCACCGACCGCAGATGCACCCTAATTTACGGTGTTTCGCCCGCGTCGGCGCAACGGCTCGTCCGCTCCGGGAGCGGTGTGAGCGTTCTGAACGATGACAAAGAGCGCGCCTGGCCTCGGCCGGCGACGCTGTAGATACTTACGGTAATAGTTACCTTCAAGACCGCGAGGCGATCTCCGCCCCGATTCTTGCCGCCAGGTCGGCCATCTGCGCATCGCTAATCGCGAGCACGCCGAGTCTGACATCGAGCGCAGCGAACTGCTGATCCTCCGGCGGCACGCCCGGCGGCAGCGGCGCGACGTGCCAATGCACGTGGCTGTTGCCCTCCTTGCTGCCGAGCGACAGCACGTAGATCCGCACTGCGCCAGTCACCCGTCGCACCGCCTCGCCGACGCGGTAGACCAGGCCCTGGAGCCGCAGGTACTCGTCGGGCGTGAAGTCGGCTGTCACTTGCTCGAGGTGCGCCTTAGGACACACCAGCGTGTAGCCCTCGAGCGTCGGGTACTTGTTCAGGAACGCGATCGCCGCGTCATCCTCATAGACCACGTGGTGGCGGTACTCGGGATCGCCGGCGACGAGGCGGCAGATGAAGCATGGGCCGCGCGTGATCCGCTCGACGTAGCTCTCAACGTCAAACGGTTGGCGCTCGGTCATCTATCTAACTTCGCACGACTGGACCGTCGACGTCATTCAGCGGAGCGCGGGGCTATTTCGTCAGCCGCTTGATCCAGAAGCTGCAGGTCTCGCCTTCTTCCATCGGCTCGCCGGTGTCCCGGTCCAGGTAAGTCCAGCTGACCCAGTAGTCCGGGAGCTCGGTCGGCTGGTAGCCGAGCTTGCGGTAGAGGCCGCGGGCCGGCGTGTTGTCGACGCCAACGGAGAGGCCGACGAACGCGGCGCCGCGGGCCAGGGCCTGCGCTTCGGCCGCGTCCATCAGGGCGACGGCGAACCCCTGGCGGCGGCTTGCCTCCCGCACATCGAGCGCCTCGACGTAAGCGCAGGCCGGATAATGTTCGTAAGACGCGTGGTGCGGCGGGTGCTTGAAGTGCAGCAGGACGTAGCCGACCGGCGCGTCGTCTCGCCAGGCCGCGAGGTAGAGGCCCGCGCCGTCCATCTGCACCTTGAACCGCTGCTGGTGCATGTCGGGAATGCCGCTGTTGCCCAGATGCCGGTCGAGCAGCGCCAGCGACTCCGGCGTGACCACAGCAACCGCGGGTCGGGAAAGCGCCGTCATCCCTGGCTCAGCGACAGCAGGTTGCCGTCGGGGTCCTTGAACCAGGCGACGCCTGTGCCTGGCGCCGGACGCCAGATGCCGAGCTCGTCCTGGTCGTGGCCTTCGTAGCGCTCGAACGTGACGCCGCGAGCCATCAGGGCCCGGATGGCGCCCTCGATGTCGCTGACGTTCCAGCCCAGGGCGGTGCCGTGCAGCGGCGTCACGCTGTCAAGCTTCTGCAAAGCCACGCGGGCGGCGCCCGATTGAAAGATCATCAGAAACTCGTGCTCGAGCACGAAGGTGAGTCCGAGCGCACCTTCGTAGAACGCCCGCGCCCTGGCCGCGTCGGCCGTGCCCAAAAACGAAACCAGCGTTTCCTGCCCCAGCATCTCGTCTCTCCTCTCAGCCGACCCTGACGGTCATCTCGAAGCCGCCGTCGAACGGCAGCGTCATGGTGCGCAGGCCATTCGCCGGATCGTTCACGAACTCGAAGTAGTGGCGGTAGGGGTGGCGGAACCCGCCGGTGTTGTCGGCGCAGACGACGGCGCCTGGCCGCAGATGCGGCGCGATGAGCTCGATCGCTGGACGCGCCATCTCAGTCCAGATGTCCACCAGCATGAAGTCGATCGGTCCGGTCAGCGTCTTCAGCGTCTCGCGCAGATCGCCTTCGCGCAGGTCGATGAAGCCCTCTAGCCCCGCTGCGGCGAAGTTGGCGCGGGCGGCGGCCGCCTTGGCCGGCTCATGCTCAGTTCCAATCACGACCCCGTCGCCGCCGCTTGAGCCGCAAACATCGCGCACCGCGGCGACGAGGTAGAGCGTTGAGACGCCGAACGAGGTGCCGACCTCCACCACGCGGCGTGCGTTGAGCGCACGGCAAGTGAGGTAGCAGAACTCGGCCTTGTCTGGATCGAGCGCCACCAGCTTGTCGGCGAAGAAGGCGTGCGCGTCGGCGTCGAGACCGTCCCAGCTCAGCCCGCCCGCCGCCGCCCGGCGCTCGAAGTACGCCCGACGCGCGTCGGTCTCCGCCTCGCTCTGCGCATGGAGCCGCGCCAGCAAGTCCTCCAGCCGCTCGTCGCCAGTGATACCGGGCATCGTCACCTCCGTCGCCGCAATGCGACTTGAGCGAGCGGGCGAGAGCTCGCAAGAGCCCGCCTGCCACCGTGTGGCCCGTTGGCGCGTTGGCGATATAAGTTGGCATGATATCGTGCTGGCGCCGCGGCGACGGACGTCTCAAGCTCGTCCGGCAGACGAAGAGAAGGGACAGCTTATGCCTTCAACGCTCCGCCATCTGGCGATCAATGCCGACGACGTGCAGCGCGCCAAGGCGTTCTATGAGGGGGTGTTCGGCTGGCGCTTCGAGCCTTGGGGACCGCCGGAGTACTACCAGGCGCGGCAGGCCGGAGAAGGCTTCATCATGGCCCTGCAAAGCCGCCGCGAACTGAAGCCAGGCACGCGGATGGCCGGGTTCGAAGCGACCATGGCGGTGCCGGATATCGCCGCCGCAACTCGCGCCATCGAGGCCGCCGGCGGTCGCATCGTCTCGACCCAGATCTACATCGAGGGCGTCGGCAAGCTGGCCTACTTCGAAGACCCCGAGGGCAACATCGTCGGTGTCATGCAATACGATGCGGGCGCCGCTTGAGCTACGGCGACGGCTATCTGATCCGCTCGGCGGCAACGACCTACCCGGATGGCACGCGGCTCGACCGGCACGACCATCCCTGGGGCCAGCTGGCGTTCTGCAACAGCGGCGTGATGCGGGTGATCAGCGACCGGGCCGCCTGGCTCTCGCCGCCGACGCGGGCGATCTGGCTGCCGGCCGGCGCGCCACACGAGATCGTCATGAAGGGCGAGGTGGCGACGCGCTTCCTCTACCTGGCGCCCGAGCTGGCCGTGGGCCTGCCGACGTCGCCCAGCGTGATCGAGGTCACGCCGCTGCTGCGCGAGCTGGTGTTGCACATCCTGCGGCGCCGCATGCTGCATCCGGACCAGCCACAGCAGCACCGGTTGGCCTGGGTGCTGATCGATCTGCTGATCCAGGCGCGTCCAATCGATCTGGCGTTGCCGCTACCGGCCGATCGCCGCGCCCTCGCCTTCGCCGACCACGTGCAGGCCGAGCCGGCAGATGGCCGCTCGCTCGGCGACCTGGCGCGCCGCGCCGGGGCTAGTCTGCGCACCCTGCAGCGCCTGTTCCCGGAGCAGACCGGCCTGACCCTGGAGGCCTGGCGCCAGAAAGCCCGCCTTATCGCCGCCGTCGCCGCGCTCAGCACCGGCGCGCCGGTGGCGGTGACCGCGCAGGACTGCGGCTACGACAGTCCCAGCGCCTTCATCGCCGCGTTCAAGCGCCAGTTCGGCGCCACCCCGGGGTCGGTATCGAGCGGCCGGCTGAGGCAACCAGCTAAGTCAACCGTGTACGGATGATCTGCGACAGCACGTCGATGCAGGTCACGGCGACGATCACGACGATGACGATCGCGCCAGTCTGGCTGTAGTTGAAGCCATTGATCGAATCGAGCAGGGTCTGGCCGATGCCGCCGGCGCCGATGATGCCGAGCACGGTGGCCGACCGGGCCGCGGACTCGAAGCGGTAGAGCCCGTACGAGGTCCAGAGCGGCGCCACCTGCGGCAGCACCCCCCAGACCAGCTCCTGAAGCGGCGCGGCGCCGGTGGCGCGCACACCTTCGATCGGGCCGCGCTCGATCTGCTCGATCGCCTCGGAGAACAGTTTGCCGAGCACGCCTCCGGTGTTGATCGCCAGCGCCAGAACGCCGGTCAGCGGGCCTGGGCCGACCGCGACCAGGAACATCGTCCCGATCACCAGATCTGGGATCGCGCGCAGCAGATCGAGCAGGCGCCGCACCGGGAACTGCACCCACAGCGGCACGACGTTGCGCGCGGCGAGGAACGCCAGCGGCACGGCGATCAGCATCGCCAGGAACGTACCCCAGAGCGCCATCTGGATCGTCAGCCACATCATGGCGACGTAGGTCTTCCAGGCCGCGAAGTCGGGCTTCAGGAACTGTTGTCCGAACTGGCGCATATTGTCGGTGTCGGCAAACAGCAGCCCGGCCCGGCGAAGCTCGACCGGCCCGAAGCTGACCAGCAGCAACACGATCAGGCCGCCCCAGATAACCAGGTCGAACGCCCGCGCCGCCAGCGGCCGGGTGGGCGGACGCAGGCTCGCCTCGCCTAGCGTCATTGCGTGCCGGCTGGCGCGCCGACGCGGCCCTCAAACGCTTTCAGCTGGGCGGTGACGTCGTCTAGCGCTTTCTGGGCGGTGGCGATCTGGTCCTTGTCGCCCGCCCACTTGGCCAGCGCCAGCTTCTCGCCGGCGTCGATCTGGCGCACGATCAGGAGGTGGTTGTTGTCGGCCTGCTCGAAGCCGCCGATGCCGAGCGGCTTGAGATTCTCCCGCTGCCGCACCGCGTCGGGCGTGTCGCCGCGGGCATAGGTGATGAAGAACTGGCGCAGCTTCTCCTTGATCGCCGGGTCGAGATCCTTGCGCCAGATGATCGGGTCCTCGGGCAACATCGGCGAGGTCCAGATCGCCTTCACCTGGTCGGCTTCGTGGCGACCGGACTGCCGATTGAGCTTGAGCGACTCGGAGTTGTTGGTGGCGACGTCGAGCGTGCCGCTGGCCACCGCCAGCAGATTGGCGTTGTGGTTGGTGGTGCGAACGGTCGAGAAGCACTTCGAAGGGTCGATGTTGTTGGGCCCGAAGAAGTAGGCGATCGGGGCGACGTAGCCCGAGGTCGAGATCACGTCGGCCTGGCCGAAGCTCAGCGACTTGTCGCACTTCTTCAGCGAGTCGAGGGTGATCTTGCTCTTGGCGTTCACGATCAGCAGCGACTGGTAGCCGTTGACTCCATTCGGCCCGAGGGTGCGAGCAAAAACCTCGCCGTTCGCGCGCCGCACCGCCTCGAGCCCTGCTTCGTTCGAGAACCAGCCGGCGTCGGACTTCCTGAACGCCATCGCCTGGACCAGCACCGAGTAGTTGGCCGGGATGAACGGCGTGATCTTTAGGCCGGTGGCCTTGGCCATGTCGTCCAGGACCGGCTGCCAGTTCTTCTGCAGCGTCGCGGCCGGCGCCGTGGGCAGGATCGAGAAGGTGAGCTCGCCGGGCGTGCCTGTGGTCGACGGCTTGCCGCACGCGGCGAGGCCGACCGCGGCGGCGCCGCTCAGACCCAGATGGCGGCGCGTAATCATGCCGGCGCTCCCTCGAAATTGACGTCTTCGAACTCGGGTCCGTAGATATCGATCAGCCGCTCGCGGTCCAGCCCATCGGCGGGGCCATCGTAGACCAGCTTGCCGGCCTTCAGCGCCACCACCCGCTTGCAGTAGCGCAGCGCGTAGTCGACCTGGTGCAGGGTGACGAGCACGGTCAGGCCGTCCTCGTCGCTGAGTTCCTTGAGGATCTCCATCACCCGGCGCGCGGCGACCGGATCCAGCGAAGCCAGCGGCTCGTCGGCGAGGATGATCTTGGCCTTCTGCACCAGGGCCCGGGCGATCGCGCCGCGTTGCTGCTGGCCGCCGGAGAGAGTGCCGGCGCGCTGGCCGGCGTACTCGGCGACCCCGACCCTGGCCAGCGCCGCCATCGCCGCGGCCTTGGTCTCCGCCGGCCACAGCCCGAAGAGCCCACGCCAGAACCCGATCCGCCCCAGCGAGCCGAGGGCGGCGTTGGTGAACAGGGTCAGGCGCGAGACCAGGTTGAACTGCTGGAAAATGAAGCCCATCCGGATACGCGCCTCGCGCACCTTGTCCGACACCTTGCCGCCGGACTGGACGCGCACGTCGAACGCCTCGATCTCGCCGGCGTCGGCATCGATCGGCACCAGCCCGCTCAGCGCCCGCAGCAGGGTCGACTTGCCCGAGCCCGACGGGCCGATCAGGGCGATCATCTCCCCGCGCCTCACGTCCAGGCTGACGCCATCGAGCGCCCGGCGCGCGCCGTAGGTCTTGGACGCGCCGCGCACGCTGAGAACGGCGGCGTCGGACGGCATGAAATCTCCCAGGCGGCTGGCGGCTGTGGCTTAGCTGTCTTCGCCTTTGGTTGCGAAGGTTTAGTGACGGTTCGTAAAGCGACACATCGCAACTTCGCAGGCAGCCGCGCGGGGGACATTCGGACTTTACATCGGGGTCCGGTTTCCCTATGTCGCACGGCTCCGGCGGACCCTAGAGTCCTCTATCGCTGCTAACGCCGGTCTGGGTTCAACATCATGCAGGGGTTTACGTGAATTGCACACGTACCATATGCCCCTGGACCTGGTCCGTGAGCGGTCCCCGGAACGTCCTGTCGCCCTCGTGCGACCGGACGCCGTGGCCCTAGCGGCGCGCTGGTTCCAGGACAACTTCAAGGGCGACGTTCTCTACGCTGTTAAAGCGAACCCGTCGCCGTGGGTGATCGAAACGCTCGCCGCCAACGGCGTGACGAAGTTCGATGTGGCCTCGATCCCTGAGATCGAGCTGGTGATGGCGCATGCGCCGGGCGCCAAGCTGGCCTTCATGCATCCGGTGAAGAGCCGCGCGGCGATCGCCCAGGCCTACTTCGACTTCGGCGTGCGCACCTTCGCGTTCGACACGCTGGAGGAACTCGAGAAGATCCTCGACGTCACCGGCCACGCCAAGGACCTCAATCTGATCGTCCGCCTTGGCGTCGAGACGATGGGTGCGGCCTATTCGCTCGCCGGCAAGTTCGGCGTCGATGCGCGTGAGGCCCCGCCGCTGCTGCTCGCCGCCCGCCGGGCGACCGACGAGCTGATGGGCGTGTCGTTTCACGTCGGCAGCCAGTGCATGCGCCCCTCCGCCTTCCAGGCGGCGATGACGCAGACCTCCCGCGCTCTGGTCCGCGCCGGCGTCTTCGCCGACGTGATCGATGTCGGCGGCGGCTTCCCGTCAGTCTATCCCGGCATGGTGCCGCCGGATCTCTCGGAATACGTCGCCGCGATCGACCGCGGCTTCGCCGAGATGATGGTGCACGAGACCACCGAACTCTGGTGCGAACCTGGCCGGGCGCTGGTCGCCGAAGGCTCCTCGCTGCTGACCCAGGTCGAGCTGCGCAAGGGTGATGCGCTCTACCTCAACGACGGCTCCTACGGCTCGCTGTTCGACGCCACCCACGCCAAGTGGCCGTTCCCGGTGAAGCTGCACCGCGCCGACGGCGAGGCGGAAGCCGGGCTGAAGCCGTTCCGCTTTTTCGGCCCGACCTGCGATTCGATGGACGCCATGCCGGGGCCGTTCTGGCTGCCGGAGGACGTGCGCGAGGGCGACTTCGTCGAGATCGGCATGCTGGGCGCCTACGGCGTCGCCATGTCGACCCGCTTCAACGGCTTCGGCGATGTCGACACGGTCGAGGTCGAGGACGCGCCGATGCTCTCGATGTTCGGCCTCGCCCCCCGCACCGTGGCCACGCCGCGGACCGAGAGCGCCGACGTCGTAAAGCTGTCGCGGGCCCGTGGCAGGAAGCGCAGGAAGCGCTAGACCCTTCATCTTCCCGCGGGGAAGAGCGGCTTTGGTTCCGGACAAACGCCCATGAACGCCCCTACCCCGAACTCCAAGGCCGAGCTGCTCGCCAACACCGTCGAGCACGTCGACATCACCGCCTATGACGCGCGGCCGGTGATCGATGCGATGCGCAAGATGAGCTTCTCCAGCCGCGATACCGCCAGGGCCGCCGACATCCTCTCGATGGCGATCGAGGATCCTGCCTGCTCGCCGTGGCTGATCCTGGCCGGCTCCACCTCGGCCGGCGGCTGCATGCACGTCTATCGCGACATGGTGAAGTTCGGGATGATCGACGCCGTGGTCGCCACCGGCGCCTCGATCATCGACATGGATTTCTTCGAGGCGCTCGGCTTCAAGCACTACCAGGCAGCGGGTCCTGTCGACGACAACGTGCTGCGCGCCAACTACGTCGACCGCATCTACGACACCTACATCGACGAGGAAGAGCTGCAGAACTGCGACCACACCATCCTGGAAGTCGCCAATGCGCTGGAGCCGCGCCCCTACTCCAGCCGCGAATTCATCCACGAACTCGGCAAGTGGCTCGCCGCCGGCAACGCCAAAAAGCCCGGCAGCCTGATCCAGACCGCCTACGAAGAGGGCGTGCCGATCTTCTGCCCGGCGTTCGTCGACTCGTCGGCCGGGTTCGGCCTGGTCAAGCACCAGAAAGAGCGGATGGCGGCCAAGCAGCCCTACCTGACCATCGACGCGGTCGCCGACTTCCGCGAACTCACCGACATCAAGATCGCCGCCGGCGTCACCGGGCTCTTCATGGTCGGCGGCGGGGTGCCGAAGAATTTCGCTCAGGACACCGTGGTCTGCGCCGAGATCCTCGGCGTCGAGGCCGAGATGCACCGCTACGCCGTGCAGATCACCGTGGCCGACGTCCGCGACGGCGCCTGCTCGTCCTCGACCCTGCAGGAGGCGGCCTCCTGGGGCAAGGTGCAGACCACCCACGAGCAGATGGTGTTCGCCGAAGCCACCACCGTCGTCCCGCTTATCGGCTCCGACGCCTACCACCGCGGCGCCTGGAAGACCCGCGAGAAGCGCCGCTGGGCGAAGCTGTTCGCGGATCAGTAGACCTCGACGGCTGCTCCGTAGGCGGCAAGCCGGGTGTCGGCGGTGACGAGCCGAAGCGGCTCAGCGCGGGCTTGCGCGACCAGCATTCGATCGAACGGGTCGCCATGCAGCATTGGAAGCGACTCAAGTTCGATTGCGTGCGTCGGCGTGACCAGCAACACCTCGCACTGTGCGTCGTCCACTAGAGCCATCATCTCCTGTGCGGAGATCGGCATGTCAGTCGGGCGACCCCGCCTGAGCGCAAATTTGATCGCAATCTCCCAGATGCTCACGATACTGACGAAAAGTTCGGAAGTCGGATGGCGGATCAGCGAGCGAGCTCCAGCCGGGAGGCGCGGACTGTCCGTGACGGTCCAGAGCGCCACGTGCGTGTCGAGCAACAGCCTCAATCGTCGTCGCCGTAGAACATCTTAGCGATCTCCTCGTTGTCGCCATCGATGTCGTCGGGGACCTCGAACTTGCCCTTGGCGATGCCGAGCAACGGACGCTTCTCGGCTCGCCTGATCGGAACCAGTCTCGCCGCGGGTCGTCCGTTGCGCGCGATAATCACTTCCTTCTCGGCGCCGCTCTCCACGGCTTCGACAAGCTTGGACAGCGAACTCTTGGCTTCGAGCATGTTGACAATAGGCACGGCGAGCATCCTTAGCTAAGTCTGGCTAAGATAGTCGCTCGGTCGAATCCTGGCAAGCGTCAGATCCCCCCGTACCGGTCGTAGCCCTGGTCTTCCCAAAAGCCGCCTTGGCCGCCGCCGATGTGGTCGAAGCGGTCGACGGCTTCGAGACGCATCAGGTACTTCGCCTGCTTGTAGCCGAGGTAGCGCTCGGCCCTGAGGCGCAGTGGCGCGCCATGGGCCACCGTCAGCGGGGCGCCGTTCATGTCGTAAGCGAGGATGGTCTGCGGGTGGTGCACGTCGAAGACGTCGAGCGTCTCGTAGTACTTCGCCCCGCCCAAGGTATCGGCGCAGTGCAGCACGATGTGCTTGGCCTCGCGCCTCAGCCCGGCCATGTCCATCAGCGGCCCCAGCTTCACCCCGGTCCACTCGCCGATGCAGCTCCAGCCCTCGACGCAGTCGTGGCGGGTGATCTGGGTGCGCGCCGGCAGCTTCCTCAACTGCGCCAACGAGAGCGACAGCGGCCGCTCGACCAGGCCATCGACTACCAGGGTCCAGTTGGCGAAGTTCTCGGCCGCCATCGCCTTGTAGTCCGCATCGGGCGGATCGACGGTGCCGTTGGCCTTGAAGTTGGCGGTGATGTCGGCGCGGGTGAACTCCCGGGCCAGGGCGCCGCGCCCCAGCAGTCGCTGGACGTTACGGTTCAGCACCTCAGCGCCCGAGAGCGCTTTCACGACGCCGGGGTTCTCGGCGATCTTGTCGCAGCCGGAGAGCCACGCTGCCGCCATCGCGGCGCCCGCCCCCTTCAGCCAGGCGCGGCGATCCTGGCTCATGGCGCATCTCCAATGGCGATCGGTGGCGGCGGCTCGACCTCGATCGCATAGCGGCCGGTGACCATCGAGCGTACGTTGTTCCAGGTCCCTGACAGCACCACCATCACGATGTGGACGAAGAAGAAGAGCACGATCAGGCTGGCGGTGATGAAGTGCACCGAGCGCGCGGACTGGCGGCCGCCGAAGAGCTCGACCAGGAACGGGAACGCCGCGTCGAGGGCCGGCGACATGGTCATGCCGGAGAGGATCATCACCGGCAGGAGGCCGACTGCTACCGCCAGGTAGGCGCCCTTCTGCAGCACGTTGTAGCGCCTGGCTTCCTCGCCTTTCGGGAAGCGAAGCCGCATGTGCGACCAAATCTCGTGCAGCACGTGCCGAGGCGCGAGTTGCTTCGCGGTCGGGACCAGGTCGCGGCGCAGATGCCCGCTCAGCACGCCGCTGGCGATGTAGAGCGCGCCGTTGATGGCGAAAAGCCAGGCGAAGAAGAAGTGCCAACGACGCCCCAGCGCCAGGTACCGCGCTGAAGGCAGGGTCAGCCAGGCGGGGAAGCCGCGATGCTCCCAGACCCCGTTGGTCTGCGAGGCGCCGAGAAAGCCGGTGGTGTCGAAGAGGAATGGGCCGATGTGGGTCACCCCGTGCACGCCGCCGCGGACGCTCTGGTAGGCGCCCATACTGAGCCAGCCCTGGCCGAACTGCGACTGCTGGCCGAAATAGAGCGCTGGATGGGCGTTGAAGATCTGCAGGCCGGACAGCAGCAGCACCAGAAGGCTGAGCGCGTTGATCCAGTGCGTGATCCGCACCGCCACGCTGTGGCGCCTGACCAGTATCTTCTGCGGCCGGGGCATGCGGAGCGAACCTCTGAGTGGGCGCCTGGCAGCCAGCGCCCTCAGCTCTACTACGGGCCAGAGCTAAATTCGGTTACGCACTGGGCGAAGTTTGTGCGTAACCAAGCCACTGAGACGCGCGAACTTAAGAACCAGAGCGCCGTGAACGACAACGAGACCGTGCTGAAGGCGCTGATGCTGCGCGGCGTTGCCGGCGATGCGGGCGCGCACGCCGAGCTGCTTGGCGCGCTGGCCGGCCACCTGCGCGCCTATTTCGCCCGACGGCTGGGCGACGCGGCGGCGGACGCGGAGGACCTGGTGCAAGAGACGTTGCTGGCGATCCACCTGAAGCGTGGGACCTATGACGTGGGCCAACCGCTCACGCCGTGGGCCTATGCGATCGCCCGCTACAAGCTCCTGGATCACTTCCGCCGCCGGGGCGTGCGCAAGACCGTGCCGTTGGAGGACGCCGGCGTGCTGGTCGCCGCCGAGACCGCCGAAGAAGGCGCGGTGCGGCGCGATCTGGCGACCCTGCTTGGCGATCTGCCGCCGCGCCAGCGTGCCCTGGTCGAAGACGTCAAGCTGGCCGGCCATTCAATCGAAGAGGCCGCCGGCCGGCAGGGCATGTCCCCCGGCGCCGCCAAGGTCGCCATCCACCGCAGTCTGCAGCGCCTGGCGCGCAAGGTGCGGCCATGAAGACCGAACAGCTCGTCGCCCTGCTGGCCGAAGACACCGATGTGGTGCGAGCCCGCCCCTTCGCCCCATTGCTGCTGGCGGCGGCGGTGGCCGGCGCCGTGGTGTCGATCGCGATCCTGGCGATGTGGCTCGGCTTCCGGCCGCTGATGCCTGCGATGCACACGCCGTCGTTCTGGATGAAGGCGGCCTACACCGGGCTGCTGGCGGTCGCGGCGCTGGTCGCCACCTCCCGCCTCGCCCGGCCCGGCGGCCAGATCGGGGTGGCCCTGGTCCTGGGCGCTGTCACCATCGCCTGGCTGGCGATGATGGCTGGGCACGAGACCATGCGCGCCGCGCCGGACGCGATGTCGAAACTCTGGATGGGGGACAGCTGGCGGGTCTGCCCGTTCCGGATTCTCGCCCTGTCGGCCCCGGTATTCGCGGTGGTGATCTGGGCGTTGCGCCGCGCCGCGCCGACCCGGCCGATGCTGGCCGGCGCCGCGGCGGGCCTGCTCGCCGGCGCGGTCGGGGCCACGGTGTACGGACTTGCCTGCAACGAAGCGACCGCCGCTTTCGTGGTCACTTGGTACTCGCTGGGCCTGGCCGTCTGCGCCGCCCTGGGCGCCGCGATCGGCGGGCGACTGCTGCGCTGGTGATCCCTAGCTCAGGGGTAGGAGACCGCCTCTCGGATCGCCGCGCGCACCAGATCCGGCCGCTCCATCGGCAGGAAGTGCGTTGTGTCCGGGATGACGTCGAGACGCACCCGGCCGCTGGCGATGAAACTATCGATCCGCCCATCGAACTGGCCGGTCGAGGCCTCGGTGGCGCGCAGGATGTGGATCGGACAGGTGGAGTTGTCGAACGCCGCCCAGCTGTCGTGATCCTGGTTGACGTAGTTGGAAACCTCCCACTCCGGCGAACAGGCCAGCTCCACCGTTCCGTCACCTGCATCGTGGAATCCGGCCTCGACGTAGTCGTCCAGCATGGCGTCGGTCCAGGTGCGGAAAGCGCCGCGGCCCCGGTAGCTGTCCGCCACCGCCGCCTTGCTGGGGAACGAGCGTCGCCGGCGGATCGCGCCGGCGACCATCGGCGAGGCGCGCATCGCGTCCGGCGGCGGCGGCGGGCCGCTGGACTGGCGGATCACCGGGTCGAACAGCGCCAGCGCCCGCACCCGGTCCGGCTGTTCGCCGGCGGCGAGCAGCGAGGCGGCGCCGCCCATCGAGTGCCCGGCCAGCGCGATGCGCTCGATCTTCATCGCGTCCAGGAACGCCAGCAGATCGTCCTTCAGGTCGTACCAGGACGTGCGCGGCCGGTCGGTCGCCAGCGTCGTCGCGCCGTGTCCGCGCTGGTCCGGGGTGAGGATGCGCAGCTCGCTCGCCAGCGGGACCAGGATGGTGCGGTAGGCGCGAGCGTTGAAGCCGTTGGCGTGCAGGAACACCAGGTCGGGCGCGCGGTCCTCGGGACCGTAGTCGAAATAGGCGAACTCGCCCGGTCCGGTCGGCGGCCCCACGGCGAGGCGGCGGCTGCGCGGCTGGTAAGCGAGATCGGCGTCCAAATCGGCCCCTCCGGCGTCTTTCAGCGATCTGCTAGGCTGGGGTCCTCGCGGAAGTCCAGCCCTGGAGTAAGACCCGTGCCGACCATGAAGCTGCGCACCATCGGCTACGAGGCCGCCACGCAAGCCGCGGTGATCGACTGCCTGAAGCGCGCTGGCGTCGAAGTGCTGATCGACGTGCGCGCCGTGCCCTCTTCGCGCCGCGCCGGGTTCTCGAAGAACATCCTCGCCGCCAGCCTCGCCGAGGCCGGGATCGCCTATGTTCACCTGAAGGCGCTGGGCACGCCGAAGGCCGGCAGGCAGGCGGTGCGCGCCGGACGCGTCGCCGAAATGGAGACGATCTACGCGGCGCACCTGGCCGAACCGCAGGCGCAGCTGGAACTGGCCAAGGCGCTCGAGATCGCCCGGGAACAACCCGCCGCGCTGCTTTGTTACGAAGCCAACCCCGCTCACTGCCATCGACGCATTGTCGCCGGCAAGCTGAGCGAGGCCGCTGAGTTCGAGGTGGAAGACCTGACGCCCTGAAGCCGCCGCGGGCTGCTACTTGCCGGACGCCTTGTTGGCCGGCGCATCGTCGCCGCCAGTCGCTGCCTGGATCAGGGCGGCGATGCGGTCGGTAGAGTCGGCGGCCGAATTCAACATCTGCATCGGGGCGGAACCCGGACGTACGGCGGCGACCACCTGGCTCGCCGCGGACTGGGCCATGGCGACGGCGGCGTCGGAGGCGGCGGCGATCTTGGCCGAAGCGGCGGTGGCGGCGTCCTGATAGATGAAGCCGTAGGTCGGATAGGTGGTGGTGCCTAAATTACGAGACGGGTCGTTCCAGACTTTCACCTCGCTCCAGTCGCCGTTCGGCGAGACGTCGACCACGGTGACGTTACGCTCGACTTGCCCGCGGCTGCCATCGATCAGCGACCAGTTGGCGTGGGTGATCTGGATGACGCGGTCGGTCAGCACCTGGCTGACCACAGCGACGTGCCCAAGCCGCATATGGCCGCTGGGACGGAAGCAAAGCACCGCGCCGGCTTTCGGTACGAATCCGGTTTCGTACTTGCCCGCGGCTTGGCTCCACCAGGTCCAGGCGTCGCCGAAAATCTGAATGCCGGACACCAGTCGGGCGAAGGGGACGCACTGCCAGTAGTCGTCCGCGAAAGCTCCCACCGGAGCGAAGGCGACGACAACGGCTAGAAAGAGGGCGCCGAGAGATGCTCTCGTTCGTCCAAACATGCTGGAGATGTCTCCCGCCACGACTGAGTAGGGCTTAACCCTGCCTCGTCCGGATGAAAAGAGTCTTTACCGCGCGGTCACGCTCTCGAGTCCGTGACGACCACGCGAGTTACGCCAAAGCTTCAGCGCATCTCGTGCGGGGCGTTCGACCAGGTGATGAGCGAGCGCCGCCACAGGAACCAAAGTCGTGATGAAGATCAGCCACACCGGGAGTGGCAATTGTTTGCCTGACAAGTGCAAGAACTTGGCAACAAGATTTACGAATAGCACTTCCCAGGGGATGCAAACCATATAGACGGCGTAGCTGATCTCACCGAGATAAACGAGAAACTGGTGCGAACCCAGGCGTCCACCCGCCTTGGAAACTTGCGCCAATGTAATAATCAGACCAGCGCACGCCGCCACGGTAACGATATCGGGCGCCTGGAATTGCGCGCTGGCGAGCGCCGCGACGCTGAAAAAAGCGGCGCCGGCCAGCGATTTGCGGCGATCCGCCGCGCTCGAGCGCCAAGCCAAAAAGAGTGCACAGCCCAGCAAAAAGCAGGGGACAATCCGCAAAGCGCCCCACGCAATCGTCGCGCGGGTCAGCGGTGAGCCGGTGATTCGCTCGAAAACGACGTAGAGCACGGCCATGAAAGCCAGCGCGCCGGCGACCGCGACACCCGGCCAGCGGCGCATCGCCATCGCGATCGTCGCGAAGGCCGGGAAGGTCAGATAGGCGAACCACTCGGCCGAGATCGACCAGGAGGGATGGTTCCAGCCGGCCACCGGCGCAAGCCCCCAGGCCTGCACCATCGCCAGGTTGGCGGGCAGCGCCGGCAGCGACAAGACGTTGGGATCGACCTGAAAGCCAAGGGCGAGCGCGCCACCGGCCATCAGGCCAATGCCCGCGAGGGTCGCCAAGTGCAGCGGATAAATCCGCGCCACGCGCGCCCAGATGAAGTCGCCATAGCGGTAACGGCCTTCCTCGAACGCCGGCAGATAGACGTGGCAGAGGATGAAGCCCGAGAGGATGAAGAAGAGCTCGACGCCGAGGTAGCCCTTGGCCACCACGCCGGGCGTGCCCGCCGTCGTCGCCAGGTGCGGCCAATAGTGGAACAGCACCACCCACATCGCCGCGAAGAAGCGCAGGGAGGTCAGCGGCTTGATGTTGGCCGGCGTTTCCATGCGGTGGGTCTCACTGTCTCCCGGCGGGCCAACCTGAGGCTCGCACGCGAGGTGAGTGCAAATGGTAAGCCAGAGGTTAAGCGGAGCGGCTGTCGCGGGCCCCTGACGACGACGCGCACACCGATCTGCACATTTGCGCGAGATGCGGCCTATCTTCGGAGATCGGACCGAACGCGCCAGGAGCTTGCCGAACATGACCGTCGATGCCTCCTCTGACGCCGCCGCCTCGCTGGGCGGGTTCCTGCGCGACCGGCGTGCGCGGCTGCAGCCGGGACCGACCGCCGGCGCCCGGCGCAGGACGCCGGGGCTGCGGCGCGAAGAGGTGGCGACGCGGGCCGGGGTCAGCGTGACCTGGTACACCTGGCTGGAACAGGGTCGGGGCGGCCCGCCGTCGGACGAAGTGCTGGAGCGGCTGACCCGCGCCCTCGAGCTCGACGCCGGCAGCCGCGAGGTCCTGTTCCTACTCGCTCAGCGCCGGCCGCCCCTCCGTGGCGCCGGCCCGCCTCCGCCGGTAGCGCCCGCGCTGCAGCGGGTGCTCGATGCGCTCCAGTCCAGCCCGGCGATCGTGAAGACCCCCACCTGGGACATCGTCGCCTGGAACGAAGCCGCGGCGGCGGTGCTGATCAACTACGCCGACCTGCCGCCGCGCGAACGCAATGTGCTGCGGCGCCTATTCAGCGACGAGGCCGTGCGCGGCGCTTTGCCGGACTGGGAAGAGAATGCGCGCTTCGCCCTCGAGGTGTTCCGCATCGATGTGGCGCGGGCCGGCGATTGTCCCGAAGCTGCAGCGCTCGCGGCCGAGCTCCAAGCCTCCAGCGCCGACTTCCGCCGGCTCTGGGCCGAGACCGGCATGCGCAGCCACGCCGTCGCTTTGAAGCGCCTGACCCACCCGGTGGCCGGGCCGCTGGAACTGGAAACCTCCGCCTTCGCAGTCGACGGCGCTGAGGGCCTGAGGATGATCGTGTTCACCCCGAACCGGCCGGCGGACGCTCGGGCGATCGCCACCTTGCTGGCGCGGCGTCAGTCGCAGACCGCGCCGACCGAGCGCACCGTGCCTTCGCCCGAACCCGCCCCGGCCCTCGGCTAGCCATGCCGGCGGAGGCGGGGGACACGTTCGGCGCGTTCAGCTTCGAGACGCGGGTAATCTACTGGCGTGGCCCCGCGCCCTTCTTCTACGCGCCGATCCCGCCGGAGCACGCCGAGGCTATCCAGCGGGCCGCGCGGCTGGTCACTTACGGCTGGGGCATGATCCCGGTCGAGGTAGTGATTGGGGACGCCGACTTCGTCACCTCGCTATTCCCCAAGGACGGCGGCTACCTGTTGCCGATCAAGACCGCCGTGCGGCGCAAGACGAACATCACCGCGGGCGACCTCATTACGGTCGACCTGACCATCAAGCCCCGGTCGCCGCCCCGCCTTCGCTGAGGCCTTCAACGAAGACTCAAGCCCGCCAAACCCCGTTCGCCGCCGCGCTGCGTAGTTCGTCATGAAAGTCTCGAGGAGGCACACATGACGATGACCGACACCAAACCGAACATACGTATCCAGATGATCGTGGCGACCACCGTCGCGGCGATCGGGCTGGCCGCAGCAGCGCAGGCGCTCGCCGACCCCGTCGATCTCAACGTCGTCGACCGCGACACTGGCCAGACGCTGCAGACCTGGCGCCATCACGGGCGGCTCTATGTCGTCGGCCGTCCGGGCGACCGCTACAGCCTGCGCGTGACCAACCACACCGGCGGCCGGGTGCTGGTGGTAATGTCCGTCGACGGGGTCAACATCCTGACCGGCGAGACCGCCGACTACGGCCAGCGCGGCTATGTGTTCTCGCCCGGCGAATCCTACGACGTGACCGGCTGGCGCAAGTCCAACACCGAGGTCGCCGCCTTCAACTTCGCCCCGCTATCGCAGTCCTATGCCGCCCGCACCGGTCGTCCCACCGAAGTCGGGGTGATCGGCATGGCCGTGTTCAATGAGAAGGTCTACGTCCCGCCGCCGCCGCCGCCCGAGCCACCCGAGACCTGGCGGGAAGGCGAGGATCAGTCGAGCCGCGGATATTCCGGCGGCGCGCGCGGCCCCGTCTACCAGCAACCAATGCCCGCCCCGATGGCGCCGGCTGACCGTGCCGCGCCGGCGGCCGCCGCGAAGTCCCGGGGCTATGCCGAGAACGATGCGCTAGGCGCCCGGCGGGACGAGAAGCTGGGCACCGGGCATGGCGCGAGGGAATGGTCGGTAATCAGCACCGTGGCGTTCGAGCGGGCGACCCCCTACCCGCAGTTCACCCGCCAGATCGAGTACGACACCTACGCCCACCTGGTCGCCGCCGGGGTCATCGTCCCCTATGCCAGCGCCGAGCATCACCCGCAGCCGTTTCCTTCGCACCCCGACGGGGAAGGCTATGTCCCCGATCCGCCGGACTAGGCCTAGCCGCGGATACGCCGCCGACGCCGGTAGCGCGTTCGGCGGCGAGGCAGCTACACTGCTGGGCGATGGAGTCGGATCAGGCGGACGACGCCGAGCTGTTGCGCGCGCATATCGCCGGCGATCCGCTCGCGTTCGCCCGGCTCTACGACCGCTATGACCGCCCGTGCTTCCAGTTCATTCGCCGGCTGCTGGGACCTGCCCAGGCCGACGCCGCTGAGGATCTGCATCAGGAAACCTGGATCTCGATCTCGAAGAGCGCGGCCGACTTCGATCCCCACAAGGCCGCCTTCGCCGCCTGGCTCTTCACCATCGCCCGCCACAAGGTCATGGATCACTTTCGCCGTCAGAAGGTTGTTCCGCTGTTGTCCGGCGACGACGATGCGGCGATGAGCGTCCCCGATCCGGGCCAGACACCGCTGGATCAGGTGATGTCGCGCGAACTGGCCGAGCGGGTCGTCGCCGCGGTCGATGCGTTGCCGCTGGAGCAGCGCGGGACGTTCGTGATGTTCGCGCACGTCGGCCTCTCGCTGGAGGAGATCGCCCAGGCCACCGGCGTCGCCGTGGAGACAGCCAAGAGCCGATTGCGCTACGCCCGCACCCGGCTGAGAGCGGCGCTCGCCAGCGAAAGGTCAGCCCATGTCTGACACCCCTGACGACGACATCGGTCCGGATCCGATCGACGCGGCCTACGCGCAGGCCGAGACCCTGCTGGCCGACGACGCGGCGCGGGCGGCGCGGCGGGCGCGGGTGCTGGCCGCGGTGGCGGCGGCGCCGGCGCCCCCGGAAGTCGCCCCCGTCGCCGGGCTCCCGTCCCGGAGAGATGGCGGCTGGCGACGGGGGGGCTGGCTGGCGGCGGCCTGCGTCGCGGGCCTGTGCCTCTTCGTCGGCATTCGTCTCTATCGCCCGATCGTGCCCGAGCCGACAGCCCCGGCGTCGGCGCCAAGCTCGGGCGTCCCCGTATCCATCACGCTACCCCCGCCCGCCAAGCCGCCGGCCCCGCCCAACGGCGCCGAGACTGTGAGCGCGCCGCATGTTCCAGTCACCGTCACAGCCAAGACCGCGCCGGCGCCGGAGGAGACCGACGCCCTGGCCGCCCCGCGCGACGCTGCTCCGATGAATGTGCCAGCGGCCCCGCCACTGAACGTCGCTCCGACTTACCAACGCCCCGCGCCGCTGATCGCCCCGCCGGCCGAGCAGCCCGCGCCGCCACCGCCGCCGCAAGCGACGACCGAGATCACCGTGACCGCCGAGAAGCGGGAGTCGTCGGCAGCGATGAAAGCGCGGGGCTACGCCGCCGACGCGGCAACGGCGGACGAACGGCAGGCGTCGCGCGCCAGCGGCGCTCTGGGCGGCGCGGCGCCAGCTTCGCCCGTCGTCGCCGCGCCTGGCCAGTTCCGCGCAGCTGGCATCGCCAAGCCCGACCCTGGCGCTAGCCTGCGCGCCGCCGCCGCCGCTGGCCGGACCGCCGATGTGCAAGCGTTGCTCGACGAGGGGGTCCCGGTCGACGCCGCTGACGCCAACGGCGACACCGCGCTGATGAAGAGCGTCCAGGCCGACCACCCCGCCGCCGCCGCCGCGCTCCGCCGCCACGGCGCCAACCCGGATCGCAAGAACCACGCCGGCGAGAGCGCCAGGGACATGGCGGCCGGCAAGCGCGACGCCGCGCTTGGCGAAGCCATCGGCACGGCGCCTTAGGCCCGCCGGAACCGCTATTCCGGAGCGCCAGTTGGGCCTAAGTCTGAGCGGTCGTTGACGAGGCTCAGCTCGGAGTCGCCGCTGTCTAGCGATCCTCATTCAGGCGCCAAGCCGCGCGGTGGACGCCTTGCGGCCGTCGCGGGGCTGGCCCTCGCCCTCGGCGGCTGCGCCCGGCTCGACGTGCTCGACCCGGCCGGGCCAGTCGGCGCGGGCGAGGCGCAGATCATGCTCGACTCGCTGGCGGTGATGCTGGCGATCGTGATCCCGACCATCGTCGCCACCCTCGGCTTCGCCTGGTGGTTCCGCGCCTCGAACAAGCGCGCGCGCTATCTGCCCGACTGGGAGTTCTCCGGCCGCATCGAGCTGGTGATCTGGTCGATCCCGGTGCTGGTGGTGATGTTCCTGGGCGGCATGGCCTGGGTCTCGTCGCACGCCCTCGACCCCTCGGTCCCGACCCCCGGCGTGGCCAAGCCGCTGCGGGTGCAGGTGGTCTCGCTCGATTGGAAGTGGCTCTTTCTCTATCCCGACCAGGGCGTCGCCAGCGTCAACCGGCTGGTGCTGCCAGTGGGAACGCCGGTGCGCTTCGAGCTCACCTCGGGCAGCGTCATGACCGCCTTCTTCGTCCCGCGCCTGGGCTCGATGATCTACACCATGAACGGCATGGTGACGCCGCTGAACCTCCGGGCCGACCGGCCCGGCAGCTATGCCGGCGAGGCGGCCCACTTCAGCGGCGACGGCTTCGCGGATATGAACTTTCACGCCGACGCCATCCCCCCGGCCGCGTTTGCCGCTTGGGCGGCCCAGGCCCGGCAGACCGGCCCAACCCTCGACAAGGCCGCCTACCGGACCCTGTCCCAGCAAAGCGCCCACGTCGCCCCGTTCACCTACCGCGCCTACGCTCCCACCCTCTTCGACGACATCGTCGCGCAGCGGCTGCCGCCCGGCCCGGGTCCCGCGTCAGCAGACGCTGCGCCGCCGAAGCCCGGCGCCGGCTAGATGTTCGGCTGGCTCAGCCTCTCCGCCATCCCGCTCGACCAGCCGATCCCGCTGGCCGCCTCGGGCGTGGTCGTGGTCGCGATGCTCGCGATCGTCGGCTGGATCGTGGCCACCGGCCGGCTGCCTTACGTCTGGCGCGAGTGGATCACCAGCGTCGACCACAAGCGCATCGGCGTCATGTACTGCCTGCTCGCCGTGGCGATGCTGCTGCGCGGCTTCATCGACGCGATCATGATGCGCACCCAGCAGGCGATGGCGGTCGCGGGCGCCGCCGGCTACCTGCCGCCCGAACATTACGACCAGATCTTCTCGGCCCACGGCACGATCATGATCTTCTTCGTGGCGATGGCCTTCCTGATTGGGCTGATGAACATCGTGCTGCCGCTGCAGCTGGGCGTGCGCGACGTGGCCTTCCCGACCTTCAACTCGGTCAGCTTCTGGCTCACCGCGTCCGGCGCGCTGCTGGTCAATCTGTCACTGGTGATCGGCTCGTTCGCGCGCACCGGTTGGCTCCCGTTCCCGCCGCTGTCGGAGCTGCGTTACTCGCCCGATGTCGGCGTCGACTATTACCTCTGGGCGTTGCAAATCTCCGGCGCCGGCACGCTGATCACCGGCATCAATTTCACCACCACCATCCTGAAGCTGCGCGCGCCGGGCATGAGCTACCTGCGCATGCCGATGTTCTGCTGGACCAGCCTCGCCTCCAGCCTGCTGATCGTCGCCGCGTTCCCGGTGCTGACCGCCACCCTCGCGATGCTGCTGCTCGACCGCTACCTCGGCTTCCACTTCTTCACCAACGAAGCCGGCGGCAACGTGATGATGTTCGTCAACCTGATCTGGGCCTGGGGGCACCCGGAAGTCTACATCCTCGCCCTGCCGGCGTTCGGGATCTACTCGGAGGTGGTCTCGACCTTCTCCGGCAAGCCGCTCTTCGGCTACCGCTCGATGGTGATCGCGACGCTGGCGATCTGCATCGTCTCGTTCATGGTCTGGCTGCACCACTTCTTCACCATGGGCGCCGGCGCCGACGTCAACGCGGTGTTCGGGGTGATGAGCATGGTCATCGCCATCCCAACCGGGGTGAAGGTCTTCAACTGGCTCTTCACGATGTACGGCGGACGCGTGCGGTTCGCCACGCCGATGCTGTGGGCTCTCGGCTTCATGGTCACCTTCGTCATCGGCGGCATGACCGGCGTGCTGCTGGCGGTGCCGCCGGCGGACTTTCTGCTGCACAACAGCGTCTTCCTGGTCGCCCACTTCCACAACGTGATCATCGGCGGCGTGCTGTTCGGCATCTTCGCCGGCTACACCTACTGGTTCCCCAAGGCGTTCGGGTTTCGACTGCACGAGGGCTGGGGCAAGGCAGCGTTCTGGCTCTGGCTGGTCGGCTTCTACCTCGCCTTCATGCCACTCTACGTGCTCGGCCTGAAGGGCATGACCCGGCGCCTGCAGCACACCGACGATCCGACCTGGGCGCCGTGGCTCTATGTCGCCGAGGCGGGGGCGATTGTCATCGGCGCCGGCATCCTTTGCCAGGCCATCCAACTCGGGGTCAGCATCCGTAACCGCGCAGCGCTGGCCGACCTCACCGGCGATCCCTGGGACGGGCGCTCGCTGGAGTGGTCGACCACTTCGCCGCCGCCGGCCTTCAACTTCGCGGTCGAGCCCGAGGTGAACAGCCCGGACGCGTTCTGGACCACGAAGCACGAAGCACATAAGGGGCCGGCGCCCGAGCGGCGCTACGAGGCGATCCATATGCCGCGCAACAGCCCGACCGGCTTCATCACCGCCTTCTTCACCAGCCTGCTCGGCTTCGCGCTGATCTGGCGGATCTGGTGGCTGGCGGCGCTGGCCGCAGCGGGTGCCTACGCCACCTTCGTCATCTTCGCCTGGCGCGACCGCACCGAGGAGGAAATCCCCGCCGCCGAAGTCGCGCGCCTCGACGCCGCCCGCCCGGCGATCCCGGCTGGGACGTCGGCCCCGTGAGCGCGGTCGGCAACGCCATCGGCGGTGACGCTGCGCCACCCGACGCCGAGCGGCGGCCACACGGTGCGGTCCAGACCCGGATCGTCGTCGGCTACGGGTTCTGGCTCTTCCTGCTCAGCGACTTCGTGCTCTTCTCCTGCTTCTTCGCCAGCTACGCCGTGCTGCGCGACGCCACTGCCGGCGGCCCGACCGAGGGGCGGCTGTTCGACCTCGACACCGTGGCCTGGGAGACGGCCTGCCTGCTGCTCTCCAGCTTCACCAGCGGGATGGCCAACCTGGCCGCCGGTCAGCGCAACCAGCTCTGGTTCCAGGTAGCGATGGCCGCGACGGGCCTCCTCGGCGCCGCCTTCCTGGCGCTCGAGCTGAGCGAGTTCGCCCGCTTCATCGGCCTGGGCGCCGAGCCCCAGCGCAGCGCGTTCCTCTCGGCGTTCTTCAGCCTGGTCGGCTGCCACGGCCTGCACATCACCTGCGGCCTGCTCTGGCTGCTTACCGTCATGGCGCAGGCGCTGGCCAAAGGCTTTCGAGCCGACATCCAGCGCCGCATCCTCTGCTTCACCCTGTTCTGGCACGCCCTCGACATCGTCTGGGTGGGCATCTTCACCGTTGTCTACCTGACCGGAGTAGGTCCATGAGCGAACGTCTCGTTCCCGAAACGCAGGGTGACCGCGCGCCCGGCGACGAGCGCCTGGACGGTTCTCGCCTCGCCCAGGGCGTGCGCGGCTACCTCGTGGGCCTGGCGCTCGCCGCCGGTCTCACGGCAGTCTCGTTCTACCTCGCCCGCAGCAACCTGATCTGGGCGCCAGCGATCCCGGCCGCGCTGACCGCGCTCGCGGTCGGCCAGATGGGCGTGCACCTGGTGTTCTTCCTTCACCTCACCACCGGCCCGGACAACATCAACAACGCCCTGGCGCTGGCGTTCGGTGTCCTCATCGTCGGCCTGATCATCGGCGGCTCGGTCTGGATCATGTACAACATGCACGCCCACATGATGATGACCCACATGACGCAGTGAGGCGGCGCCCGCAGCGTCTCAGAGGAAGCTGTAGGGATCGACGTCGATGGTCAGGCGGATCGAGCCGGGGACTTTCACCCGCGCCCGCCACGCCGCCAGGAACCCTTGCAGATCGACTCCGCGGTCGGCGCGGATCAGGAAGCGTTTGCGGCGGCGTCCGCGCACCAGGCTGAACGGCGGATCGGCGGGGCCGTAGACATCCACCCCCTCGGCGTTGGGCGCGGCGGCGGCGAGGTCGTGCAGGAATTTGTCGAGCACCGCGGGATCGACGCCGGAGACGATCAGCGCCGCCAGCCGTCCGTGCGGCGGCAGGCCGGCCGCCTCGCGCTCGGCCATTTCCAGCGCGACGAACGCGTCTCGATCCTGGTCGACCAGGGTCTGCATCACCGCGTGCTCGGGCGCCCAGGTCTGCAGCATTGCGCGCCCCGGTCGAGCCTTGCGTCCGGCCCGCCCGGCGACCTGAGCCAGCAGCTGGAAGGTGCGCTCGGCTGCCCGCAGGTCGCCCCCGCGCAGGCCGAGATCTGCGTCGACGACGCCCACCAGGGTCAGGTTCGGGAAGTTGTGGCCCTTCGCGGCGCCCTGGGTGGCGATCAGGATGTCGATCTCGCCGGCAGTCATCGCCTCGATCATCAGCCGCGCGCCCTCGGCGCTGAACACCGTATCCGACGAGAACACCGAGATGCGGGCGTCCGGGAACCGTTCGCGCGCCTCTTCCTCGACCCGCTCGACCCCGGGCCCGACCGAGACCAGGCTGTCCTTCGCCGTGCAATAGGGGCAGCGCTCCGGCTTCAGCATCGAGAACCCGGTCAGGTGGCAGACCAGCCGGCCGGTGTAGCGATGCTCGACCAGCCAGGACTCGGTGTCGGGCGCCTTCAGCTTCTCGCCGCAGGCGCGGCACAACACCAGCGGGGCGTAGCCGCGGCGATTCAGAAAGAGCAGCACCTGCTCGCCCTGGGTCAGAGTCTCCTTCATCGCATCGACCAATGGCGGCGAGAGCCACTTGCCAGGCTCCGGCGGCGTCAGGCGCAGATCAACCAGCGAGACTTTGGGCAGCACCGCGCCGCCGTGCCGGCTGTTCAGCTTGAGCCAGCGATAGCGCCCGCTCTCGGCGTTCCAGAGCGTCTCCAGCGACGGCGTCGCCGAGGCCAGGATCACGCCGGCCTCGCCGATCTTGCCCCGCGCCACCGCCAGGTCGCGGGCCTGGTAGATGAAGCCGTCCTCCTGCTTGTAGGAGGCGTCGTGCTCCTCATCGACCACGATCAGTTTCAGGGTCTGGAACGGCAGGAAGAGCGCCGAGCGAGCGCCGACGACGATGCGGCACTTGCCGAGCGCCACCGCCTCCCACACCCGGCGCCGGCGCGGCGGCGGCAGGCCGGAGTGCCAGGCGGCGGGTTCGGCGCCGAAGCGCTCTGCGATGCGGGCGATCACCGCCTGGGTGAGTGCGATCTCTGGCAGCAGGATCAGCACCTGCGCGGCCGGATCGCGGCGCAGCACGGCGGCGGCGGCCTCGAGGTAGACCTCGGTCTTGCCGGAGCCGGTCACCCCGTCGATCAGCGCGACGCCAAACGCGTCCTCCGCCAGCATCCGCTCCACCTCTGAGAGCGCGGCGGCCTGGCTTGGGTTCAGCGTCGGCTTGGCGAACTTGGGGTCGGGCGGCGCGAAATCCACCGGCGGCTCGCGGATCTCCGCCGTCAAGACACCGTCGGAGATCAGGCCCGAGACGACGCCACCGGAGACGCCCGCCGCGCGAGCCAGCGCCGCGGGCGCCAGTGGCTCAACCGCCGCGGCCTCGATCACCTTGGCCCGCGCCGGTGTCATCCGTGTCGGCGCCTTGCCGGTGAGCATCGCCACGCGCTCGGCCCGGGCTTTCGGCGCCGTCGAGCCGCGGAGCGCGATCGCCAGCGGCTGGCCCGGCAGGTCGACCGCGTAGCGCGCCGCCCACTCGACGAAAGCCAGGCTCTGCGCGGGCAGCGGCGGGGTTTCCATCAGCCCGGCCACTTCTTTCAGCGAGCGATTGCCACCCGACGCGTCACGCAGCGCCGTCACCGCGCCGCGCACCAGCCTGGGACCCAGCGGCACGGCGACCACGTCGCCCAACGCCAGTTCCATCCCCTCCGGCTCGGCGTAGTCGAACGGCTCGGGCAGCGGCAGCGACGGGATGAGAACGGACGCGATCCTCACCGGGTCCGGCGCCCATCGCCGCTCGTGATCCCGAGATATGCCATGGGCGAGGTCATCGCCGAGATTTGGGCCGTCGTCGAGCCGCCCGCCAGCCCAGCTGAGTTTGATCCCCAGCTCTTTTCCGTGCAACCCGCAAGCCGGCGTTAACCAGGAAGGGTCTTGATCTGTTCTTCAACCGGCCGGCCCGAGCGAGGGACGGCTCAGAGCTTCAAGGGACGGGGGCTTTTGCTTTGTCAGACGTGCTGCGCGCTGGGGCCCATGAATGGGCGAGAGACGAGGCGATCCGCGCCTTCCTGAAGAGCCGGCCGGAGTTCGTCCGCGACGATCCCGAACTGATTCAGGCGCTGGGCCTCAGGATCGACGCGGCCAACGTGGTCGACTTTGGCCCAGCCGCCCTGTCGCGCGTCACCCAGGCGCACCGCAAGGAATCCAGCGTCCGCCGCCGGCTCGAAGCCGTCGCCCAGGCCAACTTCGACGCCCAGGCCCGCACCCACGAGGCGGTGATCGAGCTGATGGGCGCGCGCAATCTCTCGGACCTCGCCGACCGGCTGGACACCCTGGCGCAGTCGCACTTCGACCTTGCCGCTGCGGTGATCGCGCTCGAAGGACCTGAGAACACGCCCGCCGGCTGGCGCCCGCTCGCCGAGGGCCAGTGCGACCTGACCCTGGGCCCGAACAAGGCCGCGCGGCTGGGCGCCGTGCCCACCGCGCGCGGCCTTTTCGTCAGCGGCCCGGCCGAGATCGGCAGCGTCGCCCTGATCCGACTCTCGATCTGGGAATCCGCCCGCACCGGCATCCTCGCCTTCGCCTCGACCGACGAGGCCGCGTTCGCCGCCGACATGGGTCACGAGCTGATCGACTTCCTGGCCCGGGTGGTGGAGCGTACGGCGGAGAGATGGCCGCTGATCTGACCCCGCCCAACGCCTTGTCGCCGGTTGCGGCGCTCGAAGCGTTCCTGGAGCATCTCGCCCATGAGCGGCGGGCGAGTCCCCGAACGATCGAGGCCTACCGCGCAGCCGGCCTCAACTACCTCGGCTTTCTGGAACGGCATCTCGGCGGCTGGCTGAAGCTCGCCGACCTTGGCGCGCTCAGCGCCGGCGACGTCCGCGCCTTCCTCGCTTACCGCCGCAGCGGCGAGCATCCGCTCTCGGCCCGTTCGCTGTCGCAGACGCTCTCGGCGGTGCGCAGCTTCCACCGCTTCATCGACCGCCGGCTGGGCACGCCGTGCGCGGCGCTGGCGCTGGTGCGCGGACCGAAAGTGGTCCCGCCGCCGCCGCGGCCGGTGACCGAGGACCAGGCGATGGGGCTGCTCGCCGAAGCCGGCGCCGATCCCGACCACGAGGACTGGGAGAACCTGCGCGACGAAGCCGTGCTCGTCCTGCTCTACGGCTGCGGCCTGCGCATCTCCGAAGCGCTCGCGGTCCGACGCGGTGACGCCCCGCTGGGAACCTCGCTGCGCATCCTGGGCAAGGGCTCGAAGACCCGGATTGCGCCGGTGCTGCCGGAAGTGAAGCAGGCGGTCGACGCCTACCTGGACGTCCTGCCCTTCAATCTCGCCCCCGAAGAACCGCTGTTCCGGGCGGCGCGCGGCGGACCGCTGCCGCCGCGCCGGGTGCAGGAACTGATGGCGCGGCTGCGTGGCCGGCTCGGGCTCTCCGAACGAGCGACGCCGCACGCGCTGCGCCACTCCTTCGCCACCCACCTGCTGGGCGCCGGCGCCGACCTGCGCTCGATCCAGGAACTGCTCGGCCACGCCTCGCTCTCGACCACCCAGCGCTACACCGCGGTCGACGCCGCCGGCTTGCTGGCCGCCTACTCAAAGGCGCACCCGAAAGGGTGAACCCTTCCCCCGCTGGGGGAAAGCGGCCCGAGGCTCCGCAGGAGCGAGCGGCCGATGGGGGCATGTGTGAGAGACTACCCCCATCCCCGATCAAGTCGGGGACCGCAGCGCGCTTTGCGCGGCTCGCCGCTTTCCCCCGCTTGCGGGGGAAGGGTCAGGCCACCCGCGCCTTGATCCAGGCCGACGACTCCTCGATCGCCCGGCCGCCAGCGGTGAGCGGGAAGAACGGCCAGATGTGGACCATGTTCGGCCAGATCCGCAGGGTCACATCCACCAGCGCGAAGCCGGCCCGCTCGGCGAGCTGGGTCGAGTCGCTCAGCAGCACTTCCTCCGAGCCAACCTGGATCAGCATCGGCGGCAGCCCGGCGAGGTCGGCGAACAGCGGCGAGGCGCCGGGTGTCGTCGGTGCGGTGGCGCCGAGGTAGTTGACCTTGAAGTCGTCGATGCCCGCCTGAGTGATGATGAAGTCGGTCGCGCCCTTGGCCTGGTAGGCCGTCCCGGTGTTGGTGAGGTTCACCCAGGGGCTGATCATGTGCAGCGCGGCGGGCAAAGCAAGGCCAGCATCCCGCGCGGCCACCGCCGTCGCCACCGTCAGCCCGCCACCGGCGCTGTCCCCGGCGATCACGGTGCGGGCGGGATCGCGAGCGGCGCTGAGCTCGCGCCAGGCCGCCGTCGCGTCGTCGACGGCCGCCGGATAGGGGTGCTCAGGGGCCAGACGGTAGTCCAGCACATAGGCCTCGGCCCCGGCGCCCAGCGCCATCCGCGCCGCCATCACCCGGTGGCTCTCCGCGCCGCCAACGCAGTAGCCGCCGCCGTGCAGGTAGAAGATCGTCCGGTCCGCGCCCCCCGCCGGGGTGATCTTCTCGGCCGACACACCGCCCAGCACGATGGTCTCGACAGTGACGCCCTCCGGGACCGGCATCGCCGCGCCCATCGCGTTGATGCCCAGCCGGCGCTCAGGCCAGGTTGGCGCTGGCGCGCCAGGCACGGGTACAGTCGCTGCGAACATCTGCTGCAGCCCAGCGACCTCCGGGTCGTTCCATTGCGCCATTGCTGTCGTCCTCCCTGTCGTTAGACGCAGGGAGCGGCCTTCACCCAGCGGCGGTCAAGCCTGCATCGTCCAGCCTTCGACCCCCATCGCCGCCTGACGCAGCGCCTCGGACCGGGTCGGGTGCGGGTGGCAGGTGCGGGCGACGTCTTCTGAGGCGGCGCCGAACTCCATGGCGACGCAATATTCGCCAATCATCTCGCCGACATCCGGCCCGATCATGTGCACGCCGAGCACCCGGTCGGTGGTGGCGTCGGCCAGCACCTTCACGAAGCCCTCGGCCTCATGGTTCACCTTGGCGCGGGCGTTGGCGGTGAACGGGAACTTGCCGACCTTGTAGGCGACGCCCGCGGCTCTCAACTCCTCCTCGGTCTTGCCGACCGTGGCCACCTCCGGGAAGGTGTAGATGACGCTGGGGATCACGTCGTAGTTCACGTGCCCGGCCTTGCCGGCGATGATCTCGATGCAGGCCACGGCTTCGTCCTCGGCCTTGTGCGCTAGCATCGGCCCATGCGTGACGTCGCCGATCGCCCAGACCCCGTCCGCGGACGTGCGGAAGTGCTCGGTCTCGATGAAGCCGCGGCGGTCGGGCGCGACGCCGACGCTCTCCAGCCCGAGCCCGTCCGTGTACGGACGGCGGCCGATGCAGAGCAGGACGTAGTCGGCGCTCAGAGTCTCCGGATCACCGCCGGCGACCGGCTCGACGGTGATGTCGACCGACTTCGCGCCGGCCTTGGCCCCGGTAACCTTCGAGCCGAGCTTGAACGCGAAGCCCTGCTTGGTCAGCGCTCGCTGGAACGTCTTTGCGGTGTCCTCGTCGACGCCGGGCACGATGCGGTCGAGGAATTCGACGACCGTGACCTTCGACCCCAGCCGCCGCCAGACCGAGCCCAGCTCGAGCCCGATCACCCCGGCCCCGATCACGATCAGGCTCTTAGGAACCTCTGGCAGCGAGAGCGCGCCGGTGGAGTCGACGATCCGCGTCTGGTCGACCTCGACGCCACCCAGACCCGCTGGCTCCGAGCCGGTGGCGATGACGATGTTGGCCGCCTCCAGCGTGGTGATCGCGCCATCCTCGCCGGTGACCTCGACCCTGCCCGGCCCAGCGATCTTGCCGGCGCCCTTGATCCAGTCGACCTTGTTCTTCTTGAACAGGAACTCGACGCCCTTGGTCAGCTGGCCGACCGAGACATCCTTCTGCGCCATCATCGCCGGCAGGTTCAGCTTAGGGGTCACCTCGATGCCGAGCCCGGCGAAATCCTTCTCGGCCAGTTCGAAGAGCTCGGAGGCATGCAGGAGCGCCTTGGACGGGATGCAACCGACGTTGAGGCAGGTGCCACCCAGCGTCACCCGCTTCTCGACGCAGGCAGCCTTCAGCCCCAGCTGCCCGGCCCGGATCGCCGCATTGTAGCCGCCCGGCCCGCCGCCGATGATGACCACGTCGTAGTTCGCCATGAACCCTCGTCTCCGCTCTCGCAGCGCGGGATATAGTCGCTCGCCAGGCGAAAGGTCAGGGCAATTCGGTCCCGCGCCTTCCTTCTACCACCGCCAACGATGTCATCCCGGACAAGCCGCGCCAGCGGCGCAGATCCGGGACCTCCTTCTCAGGATCGCGCCGAAGAGATCCCGGCTCGTCGCTACGCGCCGTCCGGGAAGACAACCTTTATGTATTTGAAAAAGCTTATGGTTGGTCCGCGGGTGGCTTCACTGGTTCCAGATAGATCGTGTCGCCCTCTCTCCGGACGAGCACTTCGTCGGCCTCAAACCGAAAAGCATCAGGCAAGACCACAAGCTGGTCGCCGTCCTCCAGGTCGACCAAAGTCGCCTTGATCGTCGCCATTGCGGATTCCTCCCGTGGAAGACAGTAGCTCGGATCGCGCCAATGTCAGCGCCAGAGGAATCGTATCAGGGCAACTGCGGCCGAACCCGCTAGCAGGATCGTTGCCACGACCCGCACCCCCTTCGTCCTCGCTCGCGACGCCTGGGCGCGCTCTGCGCCCCACGGCGCGTTATCCTCGGGTTCGCCGAGGCCCGGGCCGGCTCGCAGCATCGCGAGGATCTCCTTCGCCGCCGCGACTTCGCCTTCCGGGGCCATGATCCGAAAGCCGCCCAGCGCCTCGATCACCGGCGACTCCAGCTGGCCGAAATTGCCGTCGAACACCTCGGCCGCGATTCCGCCCGAGCGCAGCGCGCCCGCGGCGATGTGGGCTTCGGCGAGGTTCGGGATACGGGTGACGAGGGCGAGGCCCACGTCCGCGGCCTACACGTCCAGCAGCAGGCGCTGCGGGTCCTCGATGTACTCCTTGACCTTGACCAGGAAGGTCACCGCGCCCTGCCCATCGACCACGCGGTGGTCATAGGAAAGCGCCAGGTACATCATCGGCCGGATCACCACCTGGCCGTTCACGGCCATCGGCCGGTCCTGGATCTTGTGCATGCCGAGGATGCCGGACTGCGGCTGGTTCAGGATCGGCGTCGACATCAGCGAGCCGTAAACCCCGCCGTTAGAGATGGTGAAGGTGCCGCCCTGGAGGTCATCCAGCGACAGCGAGCCGTCGCGGGCCTTCTTGCCGAGTTCGTTGATGGCCTTCTCGATCCCGGCCAGGCTCAGCATGTCCGCATCGCGGACCACGGGCACCACCAGGCCGCGGTCGGTGCCGACGGCGACGCCGATGTCGTAGTGGTTCTTGTAGATCAGGTCGGTTCCGTCGATCTCCGCGTTGACGTTCGGCACTTCCTTCAGCGCCGCGCAGCAGGCCTTCACGAAGAAGCTCATGAAGCCGAGCCGCACGCCGTGGCGCTTCTCGAACACGTCCTTGTAGTGGGTGCGCAGCGCCATCACCGCGCCCATGTCGACCTCGTTGAAGGTCGTCAGCATGGCGGCGGTTTCCTGCGCCTCCTTCAGACGTCGGGCGATGGTCTGGCGCAGCCGGGTCATTCGCACCCGCTCTTCACGCTCCTGCGGCGGACGCGGCGGCGCGGGTTCGCGGGCGGCCGGCGCAGACGGAGGGGCGGGCGCGGCAGGCACGGGAGCTGGGGCCGGCTGAGCGCGGGACTCGACCGCGGCCAAGGCGTCGCCCTTGGTGATCCTTCCGTCCTTGCCGGAACCGGCGATGGCGTCGGGATCGAGTTGGTTCTCGGCCACGATCCGCTGCACCGACGGGGCGAGCGGGCGGGCTTCCGGCGCTGGAGCGGCCGGAGCCGCTGCAGCGGGCGCGGCGGCCGCGCCAGCAACTTCGAGTTCCTTGGCGGGCGCCTTGGCCTTGGCCGGCGCGGCGCCGGCGGCGCTGATGTGGCCCAGCACCTGACCGGGCGTGATCGTCGCGCCCTCTTCGAAGAGGATGTCGGACAGGACTCCGGCTTCCGGCGCGGCGACCTCGAGGTTGACCTTGTCAGTCTCCAGCTCGACCAGCACCTCGTCCTTGGCCACCGCGTCGCCGGGCTTCTTGGCCCAACGCGCGATGGTGGCCTCGGTGACGGATTCGCCGAGCGCCGGGGTCATGATGTCGGTCATCTAGGAGAGGCTCCTGGTTTCGCCGTCTTCTAGCCCGAATTCGCCTCTCAGGCGAACGCGGCGGCGAGAAAGGTCTGCAGTTCCTTCATGTGCCGGCTCATCAGGCCGGCCGCCGTGGACGCCGACGCCGGACGGCCCACATAGCGGGCGCGCTTGGCGCTGATCTTCATCTTGGCCAGAGTCAGCTCCAGCCACGGGTCGACGAAGGTCCAACCGCCCATGTTCTTCGGCTCTTCCTGGCACCAGACCAGCTCGGCGCCCACGAAGCGCGAGAGCTCGGTGGTCAGTGACTTCACCGGCCACGGATAGAACTGCTCCAGCCGCATCAGGTAGACGTCGTCGATGCCGCGCTTTTCGCGCTCGTCGAGCAGGTCGTAGTAGACCTTGCCCGAGCAGAGCACGATGCGGCGGATTTTGTCGTCCGCGACCAGCTTGATCGTGGTGTGGCGGTCGTGCTCGGCGTCGTCGTGCAGCACGCGGTGGAAGGCCGAACCCTCGGCGAAGTCCGCCAGGTCCGAGACCGCCTTCTTGTGCCGCAGCAGCGACTTCGGCGTCATCAGCACTAACGGCTTGCGGTATTCACGCAGCAACTGGCGGCGCAGGACGTGGAAGTAGTTGGCCGGGGTCGAGCAGTAGCAGACCTGCAGATTGTCCTCGGCGCAGAGCTGCAGATAACGCTCCAGCCTGGCCGACGAGTGCTCCGGCCCCTGCCCTTCGTAGCCGTGCGGCAGCAGCATCACGAGGCCGCTCATCCTGAGCCACTTGCGCTCGCCGGATGAGATGAACTGGTCGATCACCACCTGGGCGCCGTTGGCGAAGTCGCCGAACTGGCCTTCCCAAAGGGTCAGGGTGTTCGGGTCGGCGAGCGAGAAGCCGTACTCGAAGCCGAGCACCGCTTCCTCCGACAGCGCCGAATCCAGCACCTCGAAGTGAGCCTGGCCGGGGCGCAGGTTGGCGAGGGGCGTGTAGTGCTCCTCCGTGGTCTGATCGATGATGTCGCAGTGGCGCTGCACGAAGGTGCCGCGCACCGAGTCCTGGCCAGAGAGCCTGATCGGGTAGCCCTGGTCGAGCAGGGTGGCGAAGGCGAAGTGCTCGCCGGTGGCCCAGTCGATGTTCTCGCCGGCGTCGATCGCGGTGCGGCGGTTCTCGATCACCCGGCGGACGGTCTTGTGCACGTCGATGCGGCCAGGAAGCGTGGTGAAGCGCAAGCCGAGGTCGCGCAGCTTCTGCTTCGGCACGGCAGTGTTGCCGCGCAGTTCCTCATGCTCCGGCGCGATGCCGGCCCACTTGCCGTCCAGCCAGTCGGCCTTGTCGGCCTTGTAGGTCTTGCCGTTCTCGAACTCCTTGTCGAGGTAGACGTCGAAGTCGGCGATGAAGCCCTCCAGCTCCTGCGCCGTGATCACGCCTTCGTCGATCAGCCGCTGGCCGTAGAGTTCGCGCACCCCCGGATGGTGCTTGATCGCCAGATACATCAGGGGCTGGGTCATCGTCGGGTCGTCGCCCTCGTTGTGACCGAAGCGGCGATAGCAGAACATGTCGATGACCACGTCCTTGCCGAACTGCTGGCGATATTCGGTGGCGACCTTGGCGGCGTAGACCACCGCTTCCGGATCGTCGCCGTTGGCGTGGAAGATCGGCGCCTCGACCATCAGCGCGGTGTCGGACGGATAGGGGCTGGTGCGCGAGTAGCGCGGGCTGGTGGTGAAGCCGATCTGGTTGTTGACGATGAAGTGCACGGCCCCGCCGGTGCGGTAGCCCTTCACCCCCATCAGGTTGAAGCATTCGGCGATCACACCCTGGCCAGCGAAAGCGGCGTCGCCATGCACCAGCAGCGGCATCACGTGGCCGCGCCCCGTGGTCGGATTCTCGCGCAGGGAATAGGCCTGCTTGGCCCGCACCTTGCCCAGCACCACCGGGTTGACGATCTCCAGGTGGCTGGGGTTGGCGGTCAGCGAGAGATGGACCGAGTTGTCGTCGAAGGTGCGGTCCGACGAAGCGCCCAGATGGTACTTCACGTCGCCGGAGCCTTCGACGTCGGACGGCAACGACGAGCCGCCCTGGAACTCGTGGAAGATCACCTGGTAGGGCTTGCCCATCACCGCGGCGAGCACGTTCAAGCGGCCGCGGTGCGGCATGCCAATGACGATGTCGCGGACACCCAGCGCGCCGCCGCGCTTGATGATCTGCTCGAGCGCCGGCACGGTCGACTCGCCGCCGTCGAGGCCGAACCGCTTGGTGCCGGGGAAGCGCTTGTGCAGAAACCGCTCGAAGCCTTCGGTCTCGATCAGCTTTTTCAGGATCGCGATCTTGCCCTGGCGGGTGAAGGCGATCTCCTTGTCGCGGCCCTCGATGCGCTGCTGCAGCCAGGCTTTCTCGGCCGGGTCGGAGATGTGCATGTACTGCACCCCGACGTTGCCGCAATAGGTCCGCCGCAGGATCTCCAGCATTTCGCGCAACGTCGCGGTCTCGAGCCCCAGCACGTAGTCGAGGAAGATCGGCCGGTCGTAGTCGCTCTCGGCGAAGCCGTAGCGGGAGGGATCGAGCTCGGAGGCGTCGCCTTGCGTCACCGCCAGGCCCAGCGGGTCGAGGTTGGCGCGCAGGTGACCGCGCATGCGGTAGGCGCGGATCATCATGATCGCGCGCAGCGAATCGAGCGTGCGCGCGCGGATCTCGTCGGCGGTAGCGGCCGGCGCCACGGCGCTGATCTTGGCCTCCAGCTTGGCGTCCATCGCCGGCCAGAGCCCGTCGATCGCGGAGAGCCAGTCCGGGCGCGGGCCCTGGATCGGCTCCGGCGTCCACGACGGCGGCGCGGCCGACTCGGCGACCTCACTGGCCTTGTCGCGCAGGGTCTCGAAGAAGGCCCGCCACGACGGCTCGACGGCGCCCGGATTGGCCGCCCACCTCGCCTGCAGGTCTTCCACGAAGCCGGCGTTGCCGCCGTACAGAAATGAAGTCTCGGCCAGAACCTCGTTCAGCCGTCCAGCGTCGTCCGCCATTTGCCTCTCAACCTAGAAACCCGCCGGGGCCTGTGTTGGAGGTCCGGGCGGGGCCCGATAGATAGTGTGTCGTCAGTTCCCTTTCAGGACCTCGACCAGGGTTTCTCCCAAGGCCGCCGGCGATGGTGATACGCGGATTCCCGCGGACTCCATGGCGGCGATCTTGTCTTCGGCGCCCCCCTTGCCGCCGGAGATGATAGCGCCGGCGTGACCCATGCGACGCCCCGGCGGCGCGGTTCTGCCGGCGATGAATCCCACCATTGGCTTCTTGGTTTTTGAAGATTTAATGAATTCCGCCGCGTCCTCCTCGGCCGCGCCGCCGATTTCGCCGATCATGATGATCGACTGCGTCGCCTCGTCGGCAAGGAACATCTCCAGGATGTCGATGAATTCGGTCCCTTTGACCGGATCGCCGCCAATCCCGACCGCGGTTGTCTGTCCGAGACCCACGTTGGTGGTCTGGAACACGGCCTCATAGGTCAGCGTGCCCGAACGCGAGACCACGCCCACCGAGCCTTGCTTGAAGATGTTGCCCGGCATGATCCCGATCTTGCACTGGTTCGGGGTCAGCACGCCCGGGCAGTTCGGCCCGATCAGCCGTGACTTCGAACCCGACAGCGAGCGCTTCACCTTGATCATGTCCGCCACCGGGATGCCCTCGGTGATGCAGATGATCAGTTCGATCTCGGCGTCGATCGCCTCCAGGATGGCGTCGGCGGCGAACGGTGGCGGAACGTAGATGGCGCTGGCCGTGGCGCCGGTCCTGGCCACCGCCTCGGCGACGGTGTCGTAGACCGGCAGGCCGAGGTGGGTCGAGCCGCCTTTGCCGGGCGAGACGCCGCCCATCATCTTGGTGCCGTAGGCGATCGCCTGCTCGGAGTGGAAGGTGCCTTGAGCGCCGGTGAACCCCTGGCAGATCACGCGAGTTTCCGTGCCGACGAGAATGGACATGGGCGCTTTACGGCTCTCTGCTGCTTTGGATGGCGGGCCGGCGCTCGGGAAGCGCCGACGGCGGCCTTCCCATAGGCGATGCCGCCGGCCAAGCAAACCCTGACGCGGGGTGCGGCGGAGCCGGGCGCCACATTTGGGCGCAGCCTTAGAGAATTGCTAAGCCTGCGACACAATCTCTCGTTGCCAGACGAGGCGGCGCCCCTGAAAGTCGCGCTCGGGCCAGGCGCGGTTGTCTGAGTCCGCCGTCACCTCCCCAAGGAATCGGCGGACAGCCCACGGCCCGGCGAGGCGACTCGCCGGGCTTTTCTTTTTTGCGCTTCTCCTCCACCGCCCGCAGAGGCGGGGGAGCAACCATGTTGGGTTTGGCTTGTGGACTTGTGGACGACGGGGTCGTCCACAGGGTCCGCAAGGACAGCTGCGTGCGAAGGTTATTCGGTCATGCGGTGAGTGGCCTCCACGG
>DASXOP010000047.1:0-14181 GCA_036494265.1 Caulobacteraceae bacterium
GGCCCGCGCCTACGACCCCACCCTCGGCCGCTTCCTCAGCGCCGACCCCGCCGGGTATGCGAGCGACGTCAACAGCTACGCCTACGTCGGGAACGATCCGGTCAACGGGACCGATCCGAGCGGGATGATGTATGAGAGACCGGCTTGGATGCTGCAGGATGATGGTGGCAGAGGTTGGATCGGTGGATATCCCGATCTTACCGATCCCGCCGCTGGAGGTCTTGCGGGTGGCGGGGGCAGCGAACTCTGCACGACCAAGCTTTTTTCCGTCTCCGTTTCCGGAGCTAATGACGGCGAGGGTCCGTTCGACTCCTCTGCTAGCCGAACCACCTGCGGAGGCTTCGGTGGTGGCGGAGGGAAGGCCGGGCAGATCGCAGGCAAGCCACGGAACGTTGCGCCGCAGAGTAATCGAATCGGCTGCGCGCCTTCCGAACGGCATGACAGTTGGGCAATACGTCCAAAAAGCTAGGGCACTCCTTCAGGCCGTCTCAGAGTCTGAAAACAATGAGGCTCAGTGGCTCACGCCGTATACTACGTTCGCCGCCATCGTCCGGCCTGGCGGACAAATAGACTTCAAGATGATTTTCACCGGACAGGCCTCCCATGAAATGCTGGGTGACGCTGGAAATTTCGCCTACTACGCCATCGGCGAGGGTTACATTCCCGACACTGCGCTTGACCTCGGAGCAGGAGCTTATGGGGTGTATGGGGTTCTTGTGGGAACATTCCCCCCATCGTTTCTGACCGGCCCCTTTTTCTCGGACGACTCGGCGCGTAGGCAGAGAGGGCCCGGATTGTCTTCTGATGGATGCTGATGACTAGAAAGCTCACCGCTCTGGCCATACTTGCGGCGCTTCAAACGGTGGCAGGCTGTCGAGCTGAGCCAACCAGGGTGGAAAAGTTCCCCGGCCCCTCATCCGAGGTTTTCTACACCGCAGAAGTGTGGGAGGAGTCGGGAGCAATCTCGTCGGACTTTACTAGGGTGTCCGCCAATTTTCGCCACAACGGGCAAACCGATAAGCAAACGTTTCTCGATGGACCGTATCTGAAGGTGGCTGCGGTACGTTGGATAGGTGAAAATGACGCGACAGTGTGCATATCAGAAGGAAGGGTGAATTCCTTCAAGGATCGAATCATCCTCCACGCCGGCGGGGCAAGTTATGCGATTAGAAACGCGGTAGAGCATTTCTGCCCGGGTTAGACTTTATGAACAAAGACATCGCCTCGATGACAATTGTCGCCTCGCTTAGGAGTTGCAACGAACTCCAAGAATTACTGCCATATATCAAAGACAATTGCAGTGATATTGAATACAGTCACCTAAAAATTGCCATAGCTAAAACCATATACAACATAATGGAAGACATAGTTGCCTTCGCAGGCGCGCAAAATCCGCAAGTGCGTTCAGAAGTAGAAGCAAGAGTGGAGAAGTACGGCCGAGCTTTCTGAGAGACCCTGCGACGTCCTGCCCCCACCGCGGCCGACCCCCAACCTTGTGATGACTCACCGCCCCCGCTAAAAGCGCCCGACTTCAGCGGCGGCGGGCCGGAATGTCGAAACCGATCTATGTACTGAGCGGCCCCAACCTCAACCTGCTCGGCGAGCGGGAGCCGGAGATCTACGGTCGGGCCACCCTGGACGATGTGCGCCAGCTCTGCGAGGCGCGCGCCGCGCAGTTCGGCCGCCAGGTGGTGTTCCGGCAATCGAATCACGAGGGCGAACTGATCGACTGGGTGCAGGAGGCGCGTACCGAGGCCGGCGGCCTGGTGCTGAACGCCGCCGGCTATGGCCACACCTCCGTGGCCCTCTACGACGCGCTGCGCATGCTGAGCATACCAATCATCGACTGCCACCTCTCCAATCCCGCGGCCCGCGAGGGATATCGGCACGCATCCTTCGTCGCCCCCGCGGCCACCGGCGTGGTATCCGGCTTCGGCGCGAAGAGTTATGAACTGGCGGTCGAGGCCGCGTGCGGCCTGGCGGCCGACTGATCCGCCCGCAACGTCTGGCGCAACAACCGAGGTATCGCCCTAAATGCCCGATCCCAAGGCTCCGGCCGATCCTATCGATGCGCGCCTGGTTCGCCGCTTGGCTGGAATCCTGAACGACACGGGGCTGACCGAGATCGAGGTCGAACGCGGCGACCTGCGGATCAAGGTGGCCCGCAATCTCGGCGGCGGCATGATGCCGACGATGTACGCCGCCCCGCCGCCCGCCGTGGCCGGCCAGGTCGGCGCCGCGCCAGCCGCCGCGCCTCGCGCCGCCGATGCCGAGCATGACGGCGATGTGGTCAAGTCGCCGATGGTCGGCACGGTCTATCTGCAGCCCGAGCCCGGCGCGCCTTCGTTCGTGCGGGTCGGCGACACGGTGGCCGAGGGCCAGACGCTGCTGATCATCGAGGCGATGAAGACGATGAACCCGATCCCGGCGCCCCGGGCCGGCCGGATCCTGGAGATGCTGGTCGCCGACGGCCAGCCGGTGGAATTCGGCGAGCCGCTGGCCGTGATCGGATAGCGGCAGGTCATGTTCGACAAGATCCTCATCGCCAACCGGGGCGAGATCGCGCTCCGGATTCACCGGGCCTGCAAGGAAATGGGCATCGCCACCGTAGCGGTGCACTCCGAAGCCGACACCGGGGCGATGCACGTGCGGCTGGCCGACGAGAGCGTCTGCATCGGGCCAGCGCCGATCGCCAAGAGCTACCTCAACATCCCGGCGATCATCGCCGCCTGCGAGATCACCGGCGCCCAGGCCGTTCACCCCGGCTACGGGTTTCTCTCGGAAAACGCGCGCTTCGCCGAGATCGTCGAGGCGCACGGCTACACGTTCATCGGCCCCAAGCCCGAGCACATCCGGATGATGGGCGACAAGATCGCCGCCAAGGTGGCGGTGAAGACCGCCGGCATCCCGGTGGTGCCCGGCTCCGACGGCGCGCTCCAGTCGGAGGCCGAGGCGATCGAAGCGGCGGAGGCGATCGGCTTTCCGGTGCTGATCAAGGCGGCGGCGGGCGGCGGCGGGCGCGGCATGAAGGTGGCCCGGACCCGCGAGGAGCTGGGCGAAGCGCTGTCGACGGCGCGCGCCGAAGCCAAGGCCGCGTTCGGCGACGATGCGGTCTACCTGGAGCGCTATCTTTCCACGCCCCGGCACGTCGAGGTGCAGGTGATCGCCGATGCGTTCGGCGCCGTCTGCCACCTCGGCGAGCGCGACTGCTCGCTGCAGCGCCGCCACCAGAAGCTGATGGAGGAAGCCCCCTCCCCGGCCATCGACGCGGCGACCCGAGACCGGATCGGCAAGGTGGTCTCGGACGCGATCGGCAAGCTGGGCTACCTCGGCGTCGGCACGATCGAGTTCCTGTACGAGAACGACGAGTTCTTCTTCATCGAGATGAACACCCGCCTGCAGGTCGAGCATCCGGTCACCGAGGCGATCACCGATATCGACCTGGTGCGCGAGCAGATCCGCATCGCCGCCGGCCTGCCGCTGTCGTTCCGCCAGGAGGATATCGTTTTCGAAGGCCACGCCATCGAGTGCCGGATCAACGCCGAGAACCCGCGCACCTTCGTCGGATCACCGGGCCTGATCACCGACTTCCATGCGCCGGGCGGCCTCGGCGTGCGGCTCGATTCGGCGATCTACGCCGGCTATTCGATCTCGCCGTTCTACGACAGCCTGGCCGGCAAGCTGATCGTCCACGGCCGCGATCGCACCGAGTGCCTGGCGCGGTTGAAGCGGTGCCTGGGCGAGATGGTGGTCGGCGGCATCGAGACCACCATCCCGCTTTTCCAGGACCTGATGAACGAGCCCGACATCGTCGAGGGCCGCTACCACATCCACTGGCTGGAAGAGTGGCTGAAGGGCGACCGCTAGCCAGCAGCGTCCACGACCGGCTCCCTTCCCCCTTGCGGGGAAGGGTTGGGGATGGGGGTGTCAGCTCGATCTTGAGAGACTGCCGCCAACGCCAATCCCCCAAAATCCAGCTAATACCCCCACCCCTAACCCCGCCCCGCAAGGGGCGGGGAATCTGGCTACTAAGCTGGCTTAGGATTAGCAGGAGGGCGGGGCATCGAGCCCTGCACCCGCGAGGCCCCTTGGCGCCGTTCTCTGTCGACGACCTGATCGAGTGCTATCGGCGCGGGGTATTCCCGATGGCCGACGCGCGGCACGACCGGCGGGTGTTCCTGGTCGATCCAGCCCGGCGCGGGGTGCTGCCGTTGGGCGCATTCCACGTCTCGCGGCGGCTGGCGCGGACGATCCGCTCCGACCGGTTCGAGGTGCACGTCGACGCGGCTTTCGCCGTGGTGGTCGCGGCCTGCGCGGCGCCTCGCGCCGGGCGGATGGAGACCTGGATCAACGAGCCGATCCAGCAGATGTGCGACGCGCTCTTCGAACAAGGCATCGCCCACAGCGTCGAGGCCTGGCGCGAAGGCCGTTTGGTCGGCGGCCTCTACGGGCTGGAGCTTGGCGGGGCGTTCTTCGGCGAGAGCATGTTTTCGCTCGAGCGCGACGCCAGCAAGGTGGCGCTGGCGCATCTGGTGGCGCGGCTGAAGGCGGGCGGCTTCGCGCTGCTCGACACTCAATTCCTCACCGACCACCTATCAACGTTCGGCGCCGAAGAAATCTCCCGCGCCGACTACGCCCTACGCCTGGCGACCGCGCTGGAGACGGACGCCGACTTCCGCCGGATCGACGCGGCTTACGCCGGTGGCGGCGAGGTGGTTGGCGGGACGGTGGCCATGCAGGTGATCAGCCAAGCATCGTAGATCGGGTGCTGGAACGGGTTCAGGCCAGGTGAATTGGCGAACATCCAGCCCTTGAACACCTGCCGCGGCGGCGCGGGGGTATAGCCTTCGGCCGGCAGCGGCGCGAGGTCGATCACCACATAGGCCGACGAGCGCGGGAAGGTCTCGCCGACCGCGCTGGTCTCGCAGGCCTTCACGATGAAGACCAGATTCTTGTAGCGGACCGGCTGGCCGACCGGCACGGCGAACCGCATCGTCTCGGCCGTCACCTTGTCCAGCGCCTGCAGCACCGCGGTCGGGCTGCGCTGCGGCTTCGGCCCTTCGGGGACCGGCGGCGGCGGCGCGGCGGCGGCCTTGACGCTGTTGGTGGGCGCCTTCCGTGTGGAACTCGTGTCCTCGTCGGTGTCGGCGGCGTCGTTGGTCGGCGGAATGACGTCCGGCGGCGGTTTGATCACCGGCACGCCGGGCGGCGCCGCGGTCGATGAGTCGTCGCTGCTGGACGAACTACTCTGGTTGCTGGCCGGCTGAGCGAGCACCGCCAGCCCCGCGGCGATCGCGATTCCGGCCCCGACAACGAGGGCGACACCAACGCGCGGCGGAAACCTCACTCTGGCCTCCAGGCCTCGTAGTCGCCGGTCGCCTTGGCCCGCTCGCCGCCGCGCGAGATCGCGCCCTTCGGCCGCCAGGCCCAGACGGTGCCGGAGAGGTTCGGCAGATGGTCGAGCTCCCACGATCTGCGCACCAACGGGTCCTTGGTCGGCGGCTCATCGAAGGTGTGATGCAGCCAGCCGTGCCACTCGGCCGGCACCTTCGAGGCCTCGGCATAGCCGCGATAAATCACCCAGCGCCGAAGCCGCCCGTCGTAGCTGTCGCGGGCGTCGCGGGCCTCGTAGTAGCTGTTGCCGTAGTCGTCCTCGCCGACGAAGACGCCGCGCCGGGCGACCGTGAACCGGATGCCGATGGTGGCCGAGTTCCACCAGGTGAAGATCGATTTCAGCACGGGGTTCGGACGGCTCCGCTCAAGGCCCTGGTGTCGGCGACTTATAGGGTGGGCCCCGGCCAGCGTCCAGCGACGTACGGCGCCCGCGGCGTCGTGGCTGCGGCGCCAGATGTTGGGGATAGAAGCCCCTGCGGCCGCAACATCTATTGCGAGCGACTTGCGCGCCGGCCTAGCCTCGCAGGCGCCGCACGGCCCGCGATTCCAGGTATCTCATGCGATTCGACCGCCGCTTCTCGAGTACGCCCCTCCCCTTCGAGCCCGAAATTCGCTGGGTGGAGCGGGCGAGCGAGCTGGCCGAGGTGGCCGCGCCGCCGGCCTGGACCACCGCGCGGGTCGAGGCGTGGCTGAGCTGGGCCGACGGACTGCCGACGGACGTCCCCGCTTCGACGCCACCTTCGCTCTCGCCCAAGGGCGACGTCGACCCGCTGCTCGCCGGTGGACCGGATCGCTACGCCCGCCGTCTGGCGGCCTGGGGGCTGGCGCTGGGGGTGTTCGAGGACGAGGCGGCGGCGCGCCTGTTCCGCGACGAACTCTTCGCCGCTCTAGCCGGCGGCGTGATCGCGACAGGCGCCCAGCTTCCTTTCGGCGCGAGGGTCAATCCGCTCGCGCCCGACACCGCCGAACCGCCGCCGCTGGACGCGCTGCGCATCGACAGCCGCGATGTCGCCAAGGCGGCGGCCGCGCTCCGAGCCGGGCGTGGGCTGGCCGCTGGTCTCTCCGAAGTCGCGGCCACCCGGCTCGCGGCCGTGGCCGACAGCATCCGCCGCTGCGAGGGCGACGCCGAGACCTGCGCCAACCCGCAAGCCAACCAGGCCCTCGCCCGCGCCGCCTGGGCGGCCAAGGAAGCCGGCCTCTCCGATGCCGCCATCGCCGCCGCGATGACCCTCGGCCGCGCCGGTCTGCCGGTCGAACTCGCTGGCGTGCACCCGCCTCGGCGCAGCCTGCTCCTCGCCGCCGACCCGGCCGACGTCGCTGCCCACCGACAGACCGCCGCCGTCGCCGCGACACTGGCCTGGGAGACCTCGGCGCTCACCATCGCGTTCGCCGACGACGGGGCGCAGCTGAAACTGCTCGATCTCGCCCCCAAGGTCGGCGTCAACGTACTGGCGTTCGAAAGCGCGGACGCGTTCGACGCCGAGGGCCTGGCTGCGGCCGTCTGCCTGGCGTTCGTCGCGGCGGACATCGAGGGCCGGGCGGGGTTCCTGAGCGATCCAGCGGCCGCCTATCGCCGCGCCGACGCGCGGCCGGTCGGCCTGGGCCTCGCCGGCATCGCAGAGTTGAACGTGGCCCGAGGCCAGGCCTTCGACAGCGACGCCGCCCGCGATCTCGCCGCTGACCTGCATCGCTCGGCGGTGGGCGTTGCCACCGAGGTCAGCGAGGGCCTGGGCGCCCAGCATGCGCTCAAGGTCTGCGCCTTCGACGATCCGGAGATCGCCTTGCGGCTGGGCGGCCTCACCCTCGGCGCCGCGCCCTGGGCGGGGCCGGCCAGCGTCGCGGAGGCCGCCGATGGCGTAGTGTTCCGCACCCTCGCGGGACCCGCGATCGACGCCGCCGCCCGCGCCGGGGTCGAGCTCGACGTCCTGCGCACCGCCGTCCTCGGTCATGGAGCGCTGGATGACGCGCCCGGCGTCAATCACGAGAGCCTGGCCGCCAAGGGCTTCACCAGCCTGGAGATCGGCGCGGCCGAAGCCGCGCTGGCGACCGCGCCCAGCCTTCGCGCAGCCTTCGCGCCCGCCATCGTCGGCGCTGGCTTCCTGGTCGATGTGCTGGGCGTCGCCGGCGACGCCCTCGACGATCCCGCCTTCGACACCCTCGCCCTTGCCGGCTTCACGGACGACGAGGTGACGGCGGCTGAGGCCTTCGCGCTCGGTCGGGTCTCGCCGTCGGCCACCAGCCTGCCGCCCGAACTCCGTGCGGCGCTGCTGCCGGCCGCGGAGATCGGGCTCCCCGCACGCCTAGCCATGATCAAGGCGGTCGAAGCGGTGACCTGCGCGCCGGCCACGGCCGGACTCGCCCTGCCCTTCGAGGCGACGCCGCAGGACGCGCTCGTGCTCCTGGCAGAGGCCGCCCGCGCCGGCGTCCGCGCCGCTAGGATCGTGCGCGACGGACCGCCGGCCGGCTTCGCGTTGGGCCTCGCCCCACCACGTGCGGCCAAAGCCCCCGAGCCCGAGCCACCACCCGAACGGATCGTCGAACGCTTCATCGAGGTCGAGCGTTCGCGCCGCAAACTGCCCGACCGGCGCAAAGGCTACATCCAGAAGGCCGCGGTCGGCGGCCACAAGGTCTACCTGCACACCGGCGAATACGAGGACGGCGAACTCGGCGAGATATTCCTCGACATGCACAAGGAAGGCGCCGCCTTCCGCTCGCTGATGAACAACTTCGCCGTCGCCATCTCGATCGGCCTGCAATACGGCGTGCCGCTGGAGGAGTTTGTCGACGCGTTCGTGTTCACCCGCTTCGAGCCGGCCGGCGAGGTCGATGGCAACGAGGCGATCCGCTCGGCCACGTCGATCCTCGACTATGTGTTCCGCGAGCTGGGGGTCAGCTACCTGGGCCGCGACGACCTTGCCAGCGTCGACCCGCAGGCGCTGAACGCCGACGGCCTCGGTCGCGGCAAGGCGGACGAGGTCGATCCGCAGGCCGTCGCCAAGTTCATCTCCAAGGGCTTCTCGCGCGGCGCGACGCCGGACAACCTGGTGTTCCTGCCGGTGCCGAACAAAGCCGGACCGCTTGGCCGCAGCGCCGATGTTTGCCCGGCGTGCGGCGATCTCGCCCTGGTGCGCAAAGGTCAGTCGCTGATCTGCCAGACCTGCGGCGAGCGCGCGCCTCAGGCCGGCTGACCCCAACGGCGGCCAGTGGCCCCGGGCTTGCCACGGCAAGGCCAAACCGGGTTCCACCTGCAAAGGCCTGTGCCGATATGAAACCGCTGACCCTCGCCGCAACCGCCGCTGTCGCCGCCTCGCTGGGCGTGGCCATCTTCGGCGCTCAACCTGCCGCCGCCCAGAACGCCGCGCAGATCGAGCATTCGCGCGACGGCGCCAGCTGTCCGCACTGCAACCTCTTCCAGGCCGACTTCGCGAACCTCGAGCTGAAAGACCGCAACTTCGCCGGCGCCCGGCTGCGCCAGGCCGACATGTCGGCCTCGGTGATGAACCACACGACGATGGCGGGCGCCGACCTGCGCGACCTCAACGCCTACGGCGCGGTCTTCACCGGCGTCAGCTTCGCCGGCGCCAACATGACCAACGCCAGCCTCGTCGGCGCCTACCTGGAGGGCGCGAACTTCCGCGGCGCCAATCTCGCCGGCGTCAACTTCTCGGGCGCCGAAATGGACCGCGCGGTCGGCCTCACCCAAGCTCAACTGAACGCGGCCTGCGGCGACGAAGCGACCACGCTGCCGCGTGGCCTGCGGGTGCGCCGCTGCGGCTAAGGCCTGCCCATTACTGCGATTTAAGTAGCAACCTGGGTCCGGGTCGTTGAAAACAACCCAGCGCCAGCCGAGTTCGCCGGCGCGAAGGAAGTCGGACCCGTTGCCCCGTTCCCCAACCGCTGTTCTGGCCCGCATCGCCGCCACCCTCTGCCTGGCGAGCTTCGGCGGCGCCCTCGCCGTCAGCCAAGCCTGGGCGCTCGACGGCGGCGCTGACACCGCCCGCCTGCTCTCGTTCGGCGGCATGTGCCTCAACTGCGAACTTTCCGGCCGCAAGCTGCCTGACGCCAAGTTCCTCGGCGCCAACTTCACCGGCGCCTCGATGGTCGGCTCGGACCTGCACGGCGCCTACTTCTTCGGATCGGACTTCTCCGGCGCCGACCTCGCCCGCGCTGACCTGCACGGCGCGATCGTGTTCGGCTCCGACTTCACCAACGTCGACTTCACCGACGCCAACCTCTCGTCGATCAGCGGTCACGGCACCGATTTCGGCGGCGCCAACCTCACCCGCACCAATTTCCAGGGCGCGAACTTGATCGGCGCAAACCTGGTCAAGGCCAACGCCAAGGATGCGCTCTTCAACGGCGCCACCTTCTTCGGCGCCAATCTGGGTCAGGGCCGCTACGACCGCGCCCAATTCCGCAACGCCAACCTGATCGGCGCCGACATGGTCGGCTCGACCTTCGCCGGGGCCGACTTCACCGGCGCCAACCTCGCCCACTCCAATCTGACCGCCGCGGATCTCTCCGCCGCCAAGGGCCTCACCCAGCCTCAGATCGACCAGGCCTGCAGTTCGCCGACGACACGGCTGCCGGCCGGTCTCGTCGGCAAGTCGTGCAAGCTTGGGTCGACAGGCGTGATCGTGCTGCGCGCGGGCATGCCGCTGCACGCGGGCAGCCCGCGTTTCATCGTCCAGACTGAAGGCCAGTAGCCTCGAGTTCTGGGCTTAGCCTTAACTGAACGCCAACCCTTCGAACTCGCCCGATGAGCGCCACTCGTCGATGTACTTGAAGTAGGCCAGCGCGCCGGCCGGGTAGCCGACCGCGAGATTGGCGCCGGGCCCGGGCGCCTGGCCCTCGTTGTTGTAGTAGCCGGGGGTGCAGTCCGGCGCGCCCAGCATCCGGCCCATCCCGGTGAGCAACAGCGCCACCCACGCCTCCTCGGCCTCCTCGGTCACCTCGACCTCCTTGAAGCCGCCGTCCAACGCATGACGGATGGTCATGGCGATGGTTTTGCCGGCTTCGGTGAGGTTGTGCGGCACGTTCGAGATCAGGTTCGCGCCCTGCGTCGGCTGCACGAAAAACGCGTTCGGGAAGCCGCGCACGTGGATGCCGTGCTTGCTGCGCATGCCCTCGGCCCACTTCTCCGACAGCTTCAGGCCGCCCCGACCGGTCAGGTCGAACCCGGCGCGGCGCTTGTACTCGGTGCCGACCTCGAAGCCCGAGGCGTAGATGATGCAGTCGACCGGATACTCCTTCCCGCCGACGACGATGCCGGTCTCGGTGATCCGCTCGACGCCCTTGCCGTCGGTGTCGATCAGGTGCGTGCCCGGTGTATTGAACGCCTGCAGATAGGTGTCGTGGAAGCACGGCCGCTTGCAGAGCTGGCGATACCAGGCCTTCAGCCTCTGCGCCGTCTCCTCGTCCGAGACGATCGAGTCCACCCGCGCGCGGATCTCTTCCATCTTCTCGAAGTCGGAGTCCTCGAACGCCGCCATCATGCTGCGCGGGTTCCGCTCCTCCGGTGGCATCTCAAAGATCTTGCTGCGGATGCGGCGCGATAGGTCGGTCCAGCCGTCCTGCACCCAGTCTTCCACCTCGATCGGGCCGCCGGCCTGGTTGGCGGTGAAGTTCTCCAGCCAGCGCGTCTGCCAGCCCGGCGTGGCGATGCCCGAGAACCAGTCCGGATCGATCGGCGCATTGGCGCGCACGTCGATCGACGACGGGGTGCGCTGGAAGACGTAGAGCGTGCCGCAGGCGCGGGCCAGGTGCGGCACCGCCTGCACCGACGTCGCGCCGGTGCCGATGATCGCCACGCGCTTGTCGGCCAGCTTGTCCATCACAGCGCGCCCCATCGTGACGCTCTCGGGATCGCCGCCAGTGTAGTCGTAGTCCCAGCGGCTGGTGTGGAACGAGTGGCCCTTGAAGCTATCAATGCCGGGAATGCCGGGCAGCTTCGGCACGTGCAGCGGTCCTGTGCCGAGGCCGATGTAGTCGGCGGTGAACGCATCGCCGCGGTTGGTCTTGATCACCCAGCGGGAGTTCGCCTCGTCCCAGGCCAGGTCCTCAACCTCAGTGTGGAAGAGCGCGTTGTCGTAGAGCCCGAACTTGCGGCCGATGCGCTGGCACTGCGCCAGAATCTCCGGCGCGTGAGCGTACTTCTCGCTCGGCATGTGCCCAGTTTCTTCGAGCAGGGGCATGTAGATCATCGAGGCGGTGTCGCACTGCGCGCCCGGATAGCGGTTCCAGTACCAGGTGCCGCCGAAGTCGCCGCCCTTCTCGACGATGCGCACGTCGGTGATCCCGGCCTCGACCAGCCGCGCACCCGTCACCAGCCCCGCGAAGCCGCCGCCGACGAACGCAAACGTCACGTGGTCGGTCTTCGGCGCCCGCTCGACGAACGGGGTGTAGGGGTCGGACAAGTAGTGCGAGAGCTGACCCTTCAGCTCCAAATACTGCGCGTTGCCATCGGGCCTGAGGCGCTTGTCGCGCTCAGCGATGTACTTCGCCAGCAGCGCCTGCTTGTCGATCGGCGGCTTGGTGGGAGTGGACCCGTCCATCTAGTTCGTCATTCCGTTGCTTGTCGGCGTACCGATTCTTCGATTCTTAGATCGCCGACCCAGGCGATTTGCGCAATGGGGCATGCGCGCCCACCCCGCTCTTCCCCGCGAGCGCGGGGGACCCAGGCTCTTTTGAGCCACGGAAAACACGGAAAGGATTGGGAGCTCGAGCGACGGCCACCGCTGGCCGGCTCTTTTTTCCGTGTTTTCCGTGCTTTCCGTGGCTCTCTTAAGCTTTCAGCACTGGCGCGAGGCGGATGTGGAGTTCCTTGAGCTGTTTGTCGGTCGCCTGTGCGGGCGCGTTCATCATCAGGTCCTGCGCCTGCTGGTTCAGCGGGAAGGCGATCACCTCGCGGATGTTCTCCGCCCCGGCGAGTAGCATGACGATTCGGTCGACGCCGGGGGCCATGCCGGCGTGCGGCGGCGCGCCGTAGCGGAAGGCGTTCAGCATGCCGCCGAATTGCCGCTCGACCTCGCCCGCCGAATAGCCAGCGATCTCGAAGGCGCGGACCATGATCTCCGGCCGGTGGTTCCGCACCGCGCCCGAGCACAGCTCCACCCCGTTGACGACGATGTCGTACTGATAGGCCAGGATATCGAGCGGGTCCTTGGTGTTCAGCGCTTCCAGCTCGCCCTGCGGCATCGAGAACGGGTTGTGCGAGAAGTCAACGTGGTTGGCCTCGTCGTTGAACTCGAACATCGGGAAGTCGACGATCCAGCAGAAGTCGAACCGGCCCTCGTCGACCAGGCTCAGCTCCTGGCCGGTGCGCGTGCGGGCCAGACCAGCGAACTTGTAGAAAACCTTCGGATCGCCGGCGATGAAGAAGGCGGCGTCGCCGATCGCGAGCCCCAGCTGCTCGCGGATCGCCTCGGCCCGTTCCGGACCGATGTTGCGAGCGATCGGGCCGGCAGCGCCCTCTTCGCCCTCACGCCAGAAGATGTAGCCGAGGCCTGGTTGGCCCTCGCCCTGCGCCCAGCTGTTCATGCGATCGCAGAACGCCCGCGACCCGCCGCCGGGCGCCGGCAGCGCCCAGACCGCGTTCTTCGTCTCCTCCAGCATCCGCGCGAAGAGACCGAAGCCACCGCCGCGGAAGTGTTCGGAGACGTCCTGCATCACCAGCGGGTTGCGCAGGTCCGGCTTGTCGGTGCCGTACTTGGCGATGGACTCGCGGTAGGCGATACGCGGGAACGGGTAGGGCGTCACCGGCTTGCCGTCGGCGAACTCCTCGAAGAGCCCGTGCAGGATCGGCTCCATCGTGGAGAACACGTCTTCCTGGGTCGCGAAGCTCATCTCAAGGTCGAGCTGGTAGAACTCGCCGGGCGAGCGGTCGGCCCGGGCATCCTCGTCGCGGAAGCAAGGCGCGATCTGGAAGTAGCGGTCGAAGCCGGCCACCATCAGCAGCTGCTTGAACTGCTGCGGCGCCTGCGGCAGCGCATAGAACGTGCCCGGATGGATACGTGACGGCACCAGATAGTCGCGCGCGCCTTCAGGCGACGAGGCGGTCAGCACCGGGGTCTGGAATTCGGTGAAGCCGGCGCCGACCATCCGCCTACGGATCGAGTCGATCACCCTCGAGCGCAGCACGATGTTGCGATGCAGGCTCTCGCGGCGCAGGTCGAGGTAGCGGTACTTGAGCCGGATTTCCTCCGGATAGTCGGGCTCGCCGAACACCGGCAGCGGCAGTTCGGCGGCTTCGGACAGCGTCTCGGCCGCGCGCACCCGCACCTCGATCTCGCCGGTCGCGAGGTTCGGGTTGATGGTCTCGGCCGAGCGCGCCACCACCTCGCCATCGATCTGCACCACGCTTTCGGCGCGCAGCCGATCCAGCACCGCAAAGCCCGCCTCGCCGGGGTGAGCGACCAGTTGGGTCAGGCCGTAGTGGTCGCGCAGGTCGACGAAAAGCAGCCCGCCGTGATCGCGCTTGCGGTGGATCCAGCCGGACAGCCGCACATTACCGGCCACGTCCGCGGATCGCAGGGCGCCGCAGGTGTGGGTGCGATAGGCGTGCATTTCGAAGTCTCTGAAGGTCGGATTTTGGGAGGCGCGGAAGGGCGCATGAGCCTCCCAAGATGTCAAGGCGCGCCCGCCTTCCGCCAGGGCAACGAATCGGGGTTAACGGGTTTGGGTGTTGAGGAGTGAGGCGAGGTAGTCTTCGCACCATCCGGCGAGCTTGCGCCTTGTTTTGAGGCTGTGTTTGTCGTTTGCGCCGCGCACGAGGTTGAGGGCGAAGTG
>DASXOP010000048.1:0-97629 GCA_036494265.1 Caulobacteraceae bacterium
CCGGCGCCGGGTCGGTGGGCCTGATCTCCTCCAGCGGCGCGAGGTTGGGCGCAGCCTCGGGCCAGCGGAACGGCATGTTCAGCTCGCCGAAGAGATCGACCAGCCGGTGATGGGGCGAATTGTAGCCATAGCGGTTGCACATCCGCCGACTTAAGCGCCCTCCCCGGCCTCGACCAAGAGGTTACACTCCCTCGACGCGCCCGTAGGCCAGCAAGATTTCCAGCGTTTCCCGGGTCAGCCACCCCCGCCAGTCGCGCTCGGCGGCCGCCCAGGCTTTCGCGTCAACGAAGCCCCAGTTCCATTCGGGATTCCACAGCCAGCCACCGTCCTCGCCCTGGCTATCGATCAGAGACTGGAGCGCCGGTTCGATCTGCCGGTCGACCAGGTCCGCATAAGGAGTGCTGGGCGTGGCGGCGGCGTCGAACGGCGAGATGTGGTCGTCATCGGGATCGTGCTCGCTGATCGAGCGCCGGATCAGCGCCTCGAGCGGCTTGGCGAGAGTTGGCGGCAGACCGCCCGACTCAGCCAGCCGGATCGCGCATTTCAGGTCGTAGGCGCTGTCGATCAGCTGGATTTCATCGAGCGTACGCTTGAAACCGGCCTCGACGGTCTCGAACACGGTCGCCGGCGTCGCCGACCGATAGCGATAGAGGTGCGCGAGGATTTCCGCCGTTGGATTGAAGCGGAAGCCGTTCCAGTTCGCCGCAAGGCCCTCCGACCACGTCCACCAAGGCGCATGCGGCGCAGCCTCGACCTCCTGGCCCACGATCGGCCAGACGCCGTTTTCGATATCGAGCGCCCCGCTCGCCCATTCGATCGCGCCGACCACGGTCGGGTGACGCGCCGGGGCGTCGATCCGCGCCAGCAGGCGCAAGCCGATGCTGGTGGCGATAGCGGTGGACGCCGGGCTGCGCATGTCCGGCTCCAACCCCCCGCCGAACCCACCGTCGCCGTTCTGGAAGCCGATCAGTGCGACCATCGCCGCCTCGGATGAGCCGCCGTCGAGCCGATGCCGCAGCAACGCAGCCTCGAGCGGCCGACCGTGCGCTTCAACGAAGACGCGAGCAGCGCCGAACTTTTCGCGCGATAGGGTGTGGCCCATGACGATCTCCAATCCCGCCGCCAGCCATGCGTTGGGAAGAGCTTGTCGTCAAGAACAAACCAAGAACTTTTGGTTATTCCGCCGCCGCTGCGAGCAGCGCGCTGGGCCGCAGCTGCTCGAACTTCGCCAGCGCCGCGCCGTCAAGCTTGGCGGTGACGATCACATCGGTCCCCTCCCCGGCCTCGCGGTCCACCACGCGGCCATGGCGGTAGAGCCAGGCCAGCCCCTCACCATCCGACGCCGGCAGCGCGATCGTGAGCAGCGGACCTTCGTCGACCAGCGCCGCCAGCTCCTGCTTCAGCAGCTCAATCCCTTCGCCGGTGACCGCGGAGACCGGCGCGGCGCCGGCGCGAAGGCCCCGAGCCGCTAGAAACTCGCGCGCCTCATCGGGCAGCAGATCGATCTTGTTCCACACCTCGAACACGCGCCGGCCGCTGTCTTCGCCGACGCCCAGCTCCTCAAGCACGGTGCGCACGTCAGCCGCCTCGGCCTCGGTCTCGGCGCTGGCGATATCGCGGACGTGCAGGATGATGTCGGCTTCCTTGACCTCGTCGAGCGTGGCGCGGAATGCCTCGACTAGTTCGTGCGGCAAGCTGGAGATGAAGCCGACGGTGTCGGAGAGGATCGCCGGCCGCCCGTCCGGCAGCTTCAGCCGGCGCATGGTTGGATCGAGGGTGGCGAACAGCATGTCCTTGGCCACCACCTCGGCGTCGGTGAGCCGGTTGAACAGGGTCGACTTGCCGGCGTTGGTGTAGCCGACGAGCGCGATGGTCGGGAACGGCGTGCGGCGGCGGGCGCGGCGCGCCAGGCTGCGGGTGCGGCGCACGTCCTCGAGCTCGCGCTTCAGCTTCGACACTTTCTCGGAAATCAGCCGACGGTCGGTCTCGATCTGGGTTTCGCCCGGGCCGCCCATGACGCCGTAGCCGCCGCGCTGGCGCTCCAGGTGGGTCCAGGTGCGGACCAGACGCGAGGCCTCATAGGCCAGCCGCGCCAGTTCGACCTGTAGCCGCCCCTCCCGGGTGCGAGCCCGGCGGGCGAAGATCTCCAGGATCATGCCGGTGCGGTCGATCACCTTGACCTTCCAGGCGCGCTCCAGGTTGCGCTGCTGGATGGGCGAGAGCGCGTCGTCGACCACCACGACGTCGAGATCGAGCGCCCGGCACACGTCGGCGAGTTCGGCGACCTTGCCGGCTCCGAGCAACGTCGACGGAACCGGCGCGCGCAGCGGCGCGGTGCGGGCTTCCACCACGTTCAGGTCGAGCGCTTCAGCAAGGCCCACGGCCTCGGTCAGGCGGGCGCTCGCCGCGCGCAGATCCTCGCGTCGGCCTCGGTCCGGATGCAGGACTAAGGCCGACTGGATCGGGACGGATCTATCGATGCTGGCTGACGTCAATCGGCGCTGTCGAGGCCCGGTTCGTAGAGCTGTACGGGCTGGGCTGGCATGATGGTGGAGATGGCGTGCTTGTAGACCAGCTGCGACTGGCCATCGCGGCGGAGCAGCACGCAGAAATTATCGAACCAGCTGACGACGCCCTGCAGTTTGACGCCATTGACCAGGAAGATGGTCAGCGGCGTTTTAGAACGGCGAACGCTATTCAGGAACGTGTCCTGCAGGTTCTGCTTCTTCTCGACGGAGGCGGAAGTGTTCATCGGGTTAGCCCCTTGTTCTCGTCTTGGACGGCCGCCGCATGAAGGCGGCCACACATCAGTTCGTTACGCGGGGTGGGTCGGCTCAGATCGCCGTTCGCCTCGCCTCCTCGATATAGAGGCGGCGTAGCCGTTTCGCCACTGGACCAGGTGTCCCACCGCCTATCGGCTTGCCATCTAGGCTGACGATGGGCAGCACGAGGGTGCCGGCGCCTGTGATGAAGGCTTCCTTGGCCTCTTTGGCCTCCTCCAGCGAGAACGGCCGTTCCTCCAGTTTCATCCCTTCGCGCGCCAAAACCGCCATCAGCGTCTTGCGAGTGATGCCGCGCAGGATGTTGGCCTGGGTGTCTCGGGTGCGCAGCGCGCCGGTCTTGTCGACGATCCAGGCGTTGCTCGACGCGCCCTCGGTGACGAGCCCCAGGTCGTCGACGAACCAGGCCTCGACGGCGCCGGCGGCCCGCGCCTGCTGCTTGGCGAGTACATTAGGAAGCAGGCCTATCGTCTTGATATCGCAACGCGCCCAGCGGGTTTCCGGCACGGTGATCACCGCCGCTCCGCGCTCCGCGCTGGCATCCGCGAGGTTGCGGTCGACACTGTGGGCGGTCGCGATCACGCTGGCCGGCACCGCCGGGTTCGGGAACGCATGGTCCCGCTTGGCGACGCCGCGGGTCACCTGCAGATAAACCAGGCCGTCGCGGACGCGGTTTCGGCGCACCGTTTCCTTCAGCACCACCTCCAGTGAGGCCCGCTGCATCGGCGGCTCGATGGCGAGCTCACCCAGGCTGCGCTCCAGCCGTTCGAAGTGGCCCGCCGCATCGCCGAGCGCGCCGCCGAACACCGCCCAGACCTCGTAGACACCGTCGGCGAACTGGAAGCCGCGATCCTCGATGTGCACCGCCGCCTCGCCGTGCGGGACGAAGCGACCGTTGACGTAGGCGATGCGCGACATCAGCTCTCGACCTCTTCCAGCGCCCGCGCCCCGCCGAAGCCGAGCGACTTCAGCTTGCGGTGCAGCGCCGAGCGTTCCATGCCGATGAAGGCGGCAGTGCGCGAGATGTTGCCGCCGAAGCGCATGATCTGGGCCTCCAGATACTCGCGCTCGAACAGCTCGCGCGCCTCCCGCAGCGGCAGGGCGATGATCCGCTCCGCTCCCAAGCCACCGGTGGGCGCTTGGGAGCTGGAGTCGTTGGGCAGCATATCGGCGGAGACCGGCTGGGCGGGGTCGCCGGGCGCGAGGATCAAGATACGCTCGATCATGTTGCGTAGCTGGCGCACGTTGCCGGGCCAGGACTGCACTTGCAGGGTCGCGATGGCGTCGTCGCCGAAGATCCGGCGCGGTAGGCCCTGGGCGGCGCCGATGCGCTCGACGCAGTCGCGGATCAGGTCGGGGATATCGTCACGGCGCTCCTCTAGTCCCGGCACCCTGAGCGGCACGACGTTCAGGCGGTGGAACAGATCCTCGCGGAACCGGCCGGCGGCGATCTCCTCGCGCAGATCCCGCGACGACGACGAGATCACCCGCACGTCGACCTGCACGTCGGTGTCGCCGCCAACCCGGCGGAAGCGCTGTTCGACCAGCACGCGCAGGATGCGGCCCTGGCTCTCGCGCGGCATGTCGGCCACCTCGTCGAGGTAAAGGGTGCCGTTGTGGGCGCGTTCGAAGACGCCGATCTTGCGTGGACGGCCGTTCTCGCCTTCCTCGCCGAACAGCTCCAGGTCCATCCGCTCGGGCGTCATGCCGGCGGCGCTCACTGGTACGAACTCGCCTCGCAAACGCGGACTGGCGGCGTGGATCAGCCGCGCCGAGGTTTCCTTGCCGGCGCCGGCGGGGCCGGTGATCAGCACCCGGCTGTTGGCCGAGGCGACCTTGGAGATCGTTTGGCGCAGGTGTTGGGCGGCGGCGGAGGCGCCGGGAAACCCGTCCGGCGTGGCGCTGAGGCGGCGCAGGCGGCGGTTCTCGCGGCGCAGGCTGGTCGCCTCCAGCGCCCGCTCGACCACCAGGAGCAGCCGATCGGACTTGAACGGCTTTTCCAGGAAGTCGTAGGCGCCGCGCTTGATGGCGCTGACCGCGGTCTCGATGTTGCCGTGACCGGAGATCATCACCACGGGCAGGTCGGCGTCGAGCTCCTTGACCAGGTCGAGCAGTTCCAGGCCGTCGATCCCTGCGCCTTGCATCCAGATGTCGAGGATCAAGAGCGAGGGCCGCCTCGCCCGCACCGCGGCCAGGGCCTCGTTGGAGTCCCCCGCCGTTCGCACGGAGTAGCCTTCGTCGGCGAGGATGCCGGCCACCAGTTCGCGGATATCGGGCTCATCGTCAACGACAAGAACGTCACCGGTCATTCTCAAGCATCCTTCAACACTGGGGCGGCGGCAGCGTGCGGCGGCTGGGCCGGCGCGGTGGTGGTCAGGGGCAGGCGAAGCGACACCTTCGCGCCGGGCAGGGTCGCGGCATCGGCGAGTAGCAGCTGCCCGCCGTGCTCCTCCATGATCCGCTCGACGATGGCGAGGCCGAGGCCGGTGCCTTTCTCGCGGGTGGTGACATAGGGCTCGGTCAGACGATCGCGATCCTTGGTCGGCAGGCCGACGCCGTTGTCTTCGATCTCGATCGTGGCCCAGCTAGCGTCAGTCAGCAGCCGCGCCACGATCCGGCCGGCGTGCGGCGTCTCGGCCCCTCGCCTGGCGGCCACGGCTTCGCCGGCGTTTTTGAGCAGGTTGGTGAGGGCCTGACCGATCATCCGCACGTCACAGATCAGCGTGACCGCGTCGGCGGGCGACTTGAAATCGATCTGGGTCTCCGGATCGGCCACCCGCTGAGCGAACACCGCCTGGCGCAACAGCTCGCTGACGTCGGCCTGCGCGAATTTCGGCGCGGGCATCCGGGCGAAGTCGGAGAACTCGCCGACCATGCGGCCGATGTCGCCGACCTGGCGGATTATCGTGTCCGTGCACCGGTCGAAGGTCTCCAGATCGCTGGTGATCTCGGAGCGGTACTTGCGTTGCAGCCGTTCGGCGGAGAGCTGGATCGGAGTCAGCGGGTTCTTGATCTCGTGGGCGATCCGCCGCGCGACGTCCTTCCAGGCGGCGTTGCGCTGCGCGGCGACCAGGCGGGTGATATCGTCGAAGGTGAGCACCAGGCCGTCCGGGCTGTGGCCGACGCGCAGCCGCAGCCGCCGCGACTCCCCGCCCCGCATCACATCAACATCCTCTTCCAGCTCCAGCCCGGCGTCGTCCGCTCGCTCGACCACACCGTGAAACTCCGGGACGAGTTGCCCGAGCGGCAACCCCAAGCGGGTTTCGGGAAGCTCGAGCAACGCGGCGGCCTGCCGGTTGACGACAGAGATACGGCCGGCGGGATCGAGCCCGATCACGCCAGCGCTGACCCCGAACAGCATGGTCTCCACGAACTGGCGACGGGACTCCGCCTCCTTGTGCGCTGTGACCAGAGCGGTCTGCTGTGCTTCAAGATCGCGCGTCATGTTATTGAACGCACGGGATAAACCGGTGATTTCTTCAATCCCATCGGCGGCATCGACCCGAACCGATAGGTCGCCTGAGGCGACGTGGCCTGACGCCTGCACCAGCCGCGCGATCGGGCCGGCGATGCCGCTCGCGGCCGAGATGCCGAACGAGACCGCGCCCAGCAGGACGACCAGCACCACCTCGGCGTAGACCAGCGCGAATCCGGCCTGGATCTGATTGCGGCCGGCCTTGGCTTCGCGGTAGTCGGCCAGCGAGGCTTCGGTGTCGCGCAGGTGAGCGAAGACGCCGGGCTCGACCGGTCGCACGACGTAGAGGTAGGCGTTCGGGAATCCGCGCAGGCGGTAGAGCGCCCGCAAGAGGTCGGTGCGCTCGAACGGCATCGCCTCGACCTCGTCGCCGCCGGCGTCTGCCGCCTGGAACGAGCCGCGCGGCGGCAGCAGGAAGTCGGGCGTGTCCCCGCGCACCGCTTGGGCCACCACCCGGCCCTGCCCGTCGACGACGTAGACGGCCGGAAAGCCGTTGTCCGCCGCGACACCGGCCAGGAACTGCGAGAAGGCCACCGGGGAGTCGGCCAGCGCTGTCGGGCCCGCGTGGTTCAGCTCGCGCGCCGTCAGCCGGATATGTTCGCTGAGGTAGTTCTCCTGCTCGTCGATGTAGGAACCGGCGACCTGGCGCGAGCTTTCCACCACCTTCTGGACCCGGGCGTTGAACCAGTTGTCGACCCCGCGGGTGACCAGGGCGCCGAAGAAGAGCGCGATGATCAGCGCCGGGAGCACCGCGGCGATGGCGAACTGGGTGACGAAGCGCAGGTGCAGCCGCGCGCCGGCGTCGCCGGTCCGTTCGCCGGCGAGGCGCACGATGCGCCAGGCGATCAGGCCGCCGAGGCCGAAGATCAGCACGAAGTTGACCGCCAGCAGCGTCAGCACCAGCGGGCTGGCGGGTCCAAGCGGGCCAGACAGGCTGGGCGAAGAGCCGAGCGCCACCGCGGCGGCGGTCAAGCTGGCCGACACGGCGAATCCACCGCCCCAGAGCAGCGGCAGCGACTCGATCTTGGCCAGCCACCCGCGACCCAGCGGCGCGCCGGACAGGTATGGCAGCGCTGTTTCCGACTCCATCCGGGCGAACCTAGGGCTTACTGTGCCCTGATTTCAACAGCCGTGTGGCGACAATACGTCAGCGGCGCCCGCGCGCCATCGAAACACCGAGCTCCTGGATCTTCTTGCGCAGCGTATTTCGGTTGAGGCCGAGCACCTCGGCGGCGCGCACTTGATTGCCGCGGGTGGCGGCCAAGGTGAGCTGGATCAGCGGCCGTTCCACGTCCTCCAGCACCCGATCGTAGAGGCCCACGGGCGGCACGCCATCCGGCTGGTCGGCGAAATACGAGGCCAGATGGCGTTCGACCAGGGTCGAGAGCGTCAGCGGGCCCTCATCGCCGGGCGGCGTTGTCGAATGTTCGGAAAGCTCGCGCTCGACGATCCGGGCCGAGATCATTTCTTCGGCATAGAGCGCGCAGATGCGGCGGATCAGGTTCTCCAACTCGCGCACATTGCCTGGCCAGGGGTGGGTCTTCAGCCGTTCCAGCGCCCCGCCTTCGATGGTCTTGGCCGGCAGGCCCTCGCGGTTGGCGCGCAGCAGGAAGGCGCGGGCGAGATCCGGGATGTCCTCGGTGCGTTCGCGCAGCGGCGGCAGGCGCACCGGCGCGACGTTGAGACGGAAATATAGGTCTTCGCGGAAGAGGCCCTCGCGGATCAGGCCGCGCAGGTCGCGGTTGGTGGCGGCGATGACGCGGACGTTCGGGCGGCGGCCAGTGCGCGGGTTGATCGCTGGCTCGGCCCCGTCGAACACCCTGAGCAGCCGGGTCTGAGCGTCGAGCGGCATGTCGCCGATCTCATCGAGGAAGAGCGTGCCGCCATCGGCCTCGACCAGCTTGCCGAAGTCACCGTCGCCCTTGCCGAAGAATTCGGTCTCGACACGCTCGCGCGGCACGGCGGCGAGGTTGATGACCACGAACTTGCCGTCGCGGCGGCGGCCGAGGTCGTGCAGCGCCCGGGCCACCAGCTCCTTGCCGGAGCCGGACTCGCCCAGGATCAGCACGGTCAGATCGGCGCCGACGAGACGGGCAATGGTGCGGTAGACATCCTGCATCGCCGGCGAACGGCCGATCAGCGGCAACCGCTCGTCCCGGACCGCCCGCGCCTGCGCCCTCGCCGCCTCCGAGTCCGCCGGCCGGGTCAGCGCGCGCCGAGCGGTCGCGGTCATGTCGTCGAGGTCGAAGGGCTTGGGGATGTAGTCGAAGGCGCCAACGTCGGCGGCATTGACGGCGGTCAGCAGCGTGTTCTGCGCGCTCATCACGATCACCGGCAGCTTCGGACGTTGCTTGCGGATGCGGGGCAGCACGTCGAACACGTTCTCGTCCGGCATCACCACGTCGGTGATGACGAGATCGCCCTCGCCGTCGGTCACCCACTTCAGGAGGGTCGCCGCGTTGCCAGTCGCGCGAACCTGGTAGCCAAGGCGACTGAACGCCTGGCTCAGCACGAGACGTATCGAAGAGTCGTCGTCGGCGATCAGGATCTTCTGCGAAGACGTATTCATCGGGTCACCAGGAAAGCGCTCGCCACTGGAACGGCGGGCAGGAGGACGCGGAACACGGTGCGACCGGGTTCGGATTCGAAGTCGATCAAGCCGCCGTGGCCGGCGACCAGTTTGGCGACCAGGGCCAGCCCCAGGCCCACCCCGTTGGCCTTGCTGCTGACGAAGGGCTCGAACAGGTGATCGCGCAGGTGCGGCGGCACGCCAGGGCCGTTGTCCTGCACGCGCACCTCGAGCGGCGCGCCTTGCGAGGCCTTGCCGTCGCCGGCGCGGACCCGCACGCCGTGGCGATAAGCGGTGGTGATCGTGACCTCGCCACGGCCGTCGCGGCGGCTGTGCGCGGCTTCGGCGGCGTTCTTGACCAGGTTCAGGAAGATCTGGATCAGTTGATCCTCCTCGCCCCACACCGGCGGCAGCGATGGATCGAAGCTCTCCTTCAGCGCCAGCCCCTCGGCGACGCCGTTGGCGGCCAGCGCCCGCACACGGTCGAGCACCTGGTGGATGTTCACCGAAGCGCGCTCCGGGGGCGCGTCGTCCGAGAACGCCTCCATGCGGTCGACCAAGCGGCGCACGCGGTCGGTCTCGTCCATGATCAGCTGGGCGAGCGGCACGTCCTGCGCCTTGGCGCCCGACTTCAGCAGCTGCGCGGCGCCCCGGATCCCGGCCAGCGGGTTCTTGATCTCGTGCGCCAGCATGCGGCCCAGGCCCACCACGGAGCGCAATCCGGCGACGTCGGTGGCACGGTCAACGCCGAGTGCGCCGCTGCGCACGTGCAAGGTCAGCAGCACGGCGCCGTCCCCCAGCGGCGCGGCCGCACCATCCGCCTCGAAGGTCGGATGGCCGAAGAGGGCGATCTCGAGCCCGCGCTCGCGTACCGCGCTCTCTTCGGCGTGAGCCCGGTTGATCAGGGAGACAAGCGCCGAGTCGGGCGGCAGGGCGGCCTTGAACCGACCCCGGGCCAGCAGCGCCAACCCTTGGCCGAACAGTGCCTCCGCCGCCTCGTTGACCGCCACGAGCGCGCCTTCGTCATCCACCACCATCGCTGGCTCTGGGATGAGGTCGAAAGCCACCGCCTTCAGACTCTCCAATGCGTGCCTGTCGGCCACCGATCGCGCCCGGCTCTCCGTCATGGCGCGCTCAACTCTCGCGCGATGCTCATTTTACGTGCACCCCCATCGCCCTGTTTTTAGGCATATTGTGCGGCGCCGTAAAGCCTGGACTTGAGGCGACGGATTACCGAAGACAGCAGCATGGGATTCTCAGGGGTGATCGTGGCCGCTGGCGTCGGCGCTCGGGCGGGTCCGGGCGGGGCGAAACAGTGGCGGCTGTTGGCCGGACGGGCGGTGGCGCGCTGGTCGGCCGAGGCTTTTCTGGCGGCCGGCGCCGAGGAACTCGTCGTCGTGATCGGCGAAGGCCAGGAAGAGGACGCGCGGGCTGCCTTCGCCGGGCTGGACGGTGTGACGCTCACCGTCGGCGGCGCGGCGCGTTCGGACTCAGTGAAGGCCGGGCTTGCGGCGCTGACCGGGCCTGAAGAGCAGATCGTCCTCATCCACGACGCGGCCCGGCCGCTCCTTAGGACCGAGCACATTCGCCGGCTGCTAGCCGCTCTCGAAACGGCGTCGGCCGGAATCCTGGCATTGCCGCTGGCCGACACGCTGAAGCGCGACGATGGGGCGGCGCGTATCGTCGGCACGCCGTCGCGCGCCGGGCTCTGGCGATCGCAGACACCGCAAGGCTTCCGCCTGGGCGCCATTAAGGCCGCTTACGCCGCCTGGCCCGCCGGTGAAGAGCCGACCGACGAAGCCATCGTGGTGGAGCGCGCCGGCGGCGAGGTGGCGCTCGTCACCGGCGATCCTGCGCTCGCCAAACTCACCTATCCGGAGGACTTCGCCATGGCCGAGCAGCTGGCCGGCGCGGCGCGCACGATGCGGGTCGGCCAGGGGATCGACGCCCACCGGTTCGGGCCTGGGGACGCTGTAATGCTCTGCGGCGTCGAGATCGCCCACAGTCACGGCCTCGTCGGCCACTCCGACGCCGACGCTGGGCTGCACGCGATCACCGACGCAGTGCTAGGTGCGATCGGCGAGGGCGACATCGGCGACCACTTCCCGCCGACCGACCCGCAATGGCAGGGCGCTGCGTCCGACGTCTTCCTTCGGCACGCCGCCGGCCTCGTCAGCGCGCGTGGCGGTCGGATCCTCAATGTCGACGTCACGCTGGTCTGCGAGCGGCCGAAGATCAAACCGCACCGCGCGGCGATGCGGCAGCGTCTGGCCGAGATTCTCGGGCTTGACCTCGTCGCGGTCAGCGTCAAGGCGACGACGATGGAGGGGATGGGGTTCACCGGCCGCGAGGAAGGTTTGCTGGCCCAAGCCGTGGCGATGGTCGAGCTGCCGGTCTAGTAAGGCTTCCCGCGTCCAGTTCACGGCCTAGGAGGGCCTATGTTTTCGCTCGAAATCGAGACCCTCGCCCGACTGGTGATCGACGATGCCCGCGAGCGCAACCTGCGCATCGTCACCGCCGAAAGCTGCACCGGCGGCCTCGTCGCCGGCGCGCTCTGCGCCGTCTCCGGCGCGTCGGACGTGTTCGAGCGTGGCTTCGTCTCGTACTCCAACCGCGCCAAGCAGGAGATGCTGGGTGTCTCCGGTGACCTAATCGCCGACCTGGGCGCGGTCTCCGAGCCGATCGTGCGAATGATGGCCGAAGGGGCGCTGGAGAACAGCCACGCCCACGTCGCGGTCGCCATCACCGGCGTCGCCGGGCCAGGCGGCGGCACCCCGATGAAGCCGGTCGGCACCGTCCACTTCGCCACCACCCGCGCCAACCAGGCGGTCCATCACCGTCAGGAGTTCTTCGAGCTGGAGACCCGCGAGGAGATCCAGTTGGCCGCAGTGCAAGTGGCGCTGGAGATGCTGCGCGACCGGCTCGGGCGCTAGGGCGGAACGATTGCAGGCTGAGTGAGCTGGATTATCGTTTCTCGACACAAAGCGCACCAAGGACACAAAGGGGCGCTTCGCGCCCGGCCAAACACACGTTCAGGTGCGATCAGATGAGCGCGCTTGGCGCTCGATCTCTTGGTGTTCTTAGTGTGCTTGGTGGTGAACTTGCTCTGCTAGCGCCTCGGCCCGTAGAGGACCTTCGCTCGGTCCTCAAAACATCCCACCAACCGGTTGACTGCACGGTGGAAATTCGCTGCCAGCAGGCGTTCGAGCAGGCGCGATTTGAACTCGAAGTCGATGTCGAAGCTGAGTTCGCATCCCTTAGCGTGTTCAGCGAAACGCCAGTGGTTAGCCAGGCGCCGGAACGGACCTGAGATCAGGCTGACGTCGATGGCCAGGACCGGCGCATCCAGCCGCACGCGGGTCGAAAAACGTTCGTGCACGATCGAGAAACCAACCTGGGCGTCGGCGTCGAGCGTGGAGACGCCCTCCCCTTCGGTCTGGCGATTCGACGTTTTCAGTCGGGTCACCCATGGCACGAACTGGGGATAGCGCTCGACATCGCTCACCAGATCGAAGAGCTGGCGGGGCGTGTAGGGCAGGACGCGCGTCAGGCTGTGGCGCAAAGCGTCAGACGGCGTCCCGCTGGGCGCGTCTGGCCGCCCGCAAGCGCTCGAAATCGTCGCCGGCGTGGTGCGAAGAGCGAGTCAGCGGGCTCGCGGCCACGATCAGGAAGCCCTTCGAATAGGCGATCTTGGCCAACGCGTCGAACTCGTCCGGCGCCACGAAGCGGTCGATCGGCGCGTGCTTGCGGCTGGGCTGCAGGTATTGGCCCAGCGTGATGAAATCGACCCCGGCGCAGCGCATGTCGTCCATCACCTGCAGCACCTCGTCCCGGCTCTCGCCGAGGCCCAACATCAGGCCGGACTTGGTGAACTGGTCGGGATCGAGCTCCTTGGCCCGCTCCAGCAGCCGCAACGAAGCGTAGTAGCGCGCGCCTGGCCTGATCGAGTGATAGAGGCGCGGCACGGTCTCGAGGTTGTGGTTGAACACGTCGGGACGCGCGCCGATGGCGATCTCGGCCGCGCCAACTTTGCGCAGAAAGTCGGGGGTCAGGATCTCGATCGTGGCCGCCGGGGTGGCCGCGCGGATCGCTGCCACCGTCTCGGCGAAGTGTCGCGCACCGCCATCGGCCAGGTCGTCGCGGTCGACCGAGGTGATGACGACGTGCCTCAGCCCCATCTTGGCGACGGCTTCGGCGACCCGGGCCGGTTCTGTCGGATCGAGCGGACCGGGCTTGCCGGTGGCGACGTTGCAGAACCCGCAGGCGCGGGTGCAGACCTCGCCCATGATCATCATCGTCGCGTGCGACTTCTCCCAGCACTCGCCGATGTTGGGGCAGCCGGCTTCCTCGCAGACGGTGACCAGGCCGTGCTCGCGCACCACGGCGCGGGTGGCGGCATAGCCCGGCGAGCCCGGCGCGCGCACTCGCAGCCACTCCGGCTTGCGCGGGATCGGCGTATCCGGCCGGGCCTGCTTCTCCGGATGGCGCAGCTGGCGCGCGGTTCTGGGCTCGATGACCACGGTCATGGCCCTTAGATCGGCCGTTCGGCGCCTACGATCAAGCCACGCCGTCAGCGACGCGTGCGCACGCCAACGTTCGTCGCTAGGCTGGGCCAGCGGGCCGCGTTCGGGGAAGCATGCAGGCGTTGGGGATGACGAGGGCCCGTTGGCTGGCCGTGGCGGTCGTCGCCCTCCTCGTCGCTGGCCTGGTGGCCACAGCCGTCGTGCTGGCGCGAGCCGGCCAAAGCGACGCGTTCGTCGACAGCCGACCGCCCCCGGATCTGGCCGAGCGGTTCTATCCGCCGGAGAACTGGGCCTGGGGACTGGTGCAGGTGGGCGATGCGCCGCAGCAGCGCTACGGCGTCGGCGCGCCGGCGGTTTCGCCGCGCGCCGACATCCTGATCCTCCCCGACTATGGCGAGAGCGCCGAAACCTGGTTTGAGACCACGCGCGAGCTGACCCACGCCGGCTATGCGGTCTGGGTGCTGGAAGGGGTTGGCGCCGGTGGTTCGGCCAGGCTGACCGGCCACCGGGACTTGGGCGAGCTGCGCAGCTTCGGCGCCGACGTCGTCAGCGTGCGCGGCTTCGTGGACGACGTCATTCGGCCGGCCCCCGGCCGACCGCTGATCGTGCTGGGGGAAGGCGTCGGCGCCGTTCTAGCGGCTCGGGCGGCCGAGACCGGCCTCGCCCCCGCAGGACTCATCCTGAGCGCACCGAGCTGCCACCAAGCACTCGCCCCGGGGGCGCTGGTCTACCTCGGACTTGGGTCGCTGCGGGCGCCGGGCGCGGAGGCATGGAAGCGCGACGGTCCGGATGACTTCGCCGTCCATCGCACCCATGACCGCTGGCGCGGCGCCGCCACCCACGCCTGGCAAGTCGCCAATCCAGACCTGCGGTTGGGCGGTCCCAGCCTGGACTGGGAAGGCGCTCTACAGGCTCTGCAAAGCGCCACCTTCGCTGACGCTGCGCATCTGGCGACCCCCACCCTGGTGCTCGACGACGGTAAAGACCGCGCGTGCCTTCTGCCGCCAGACGCCAACCACCAAGTCTTCAGCGGCGCGGGGCCGGCGTTCGAACTCGAAGCGGACCCCTGGCGCGCGCCTTGGCTGACATCGATCGAGGCGTTCATAGGCGAGCGGACGAAGGCGGCGGATCACGCCTCGGCGACCCGGCCTTAGCCGCGCTTTCCAACGTGGTCCGGGGTCGATAGCTTTGCGTAAGCGGGGAAACAGTTCAGGGAGCGGCCGAAGCGGCCGGCCATGCAGCGCGCGTTCGAGCTATCAAAGACCAGACGCCCGATCTTCGACGCCCTGATCGAGGCCGCCCACACCTACGGGCCGAAGAAGCAGATCCTGGAAGACCAGGAGCGCAACCCCCTCACCTACACCGACCTGATCCGCGCCGCCTTCGCGCTCGGCCGCAAGATCGCGGCGATGACCGAGCGCGGCGAGCGCGTAGGCGTGCTGCTGCCGACCAGTTCGCCCGGCGTCGTCACCTTCTTCGCCCTGCACGCGTTCGGCCGCACCCCGGTGATGCTCAACTTCACCGCCGGCCTGCGCAACCTGCGCGCGGCGGTGAAACTGGCCGGGGTCAAGCGGGTGCTGAGCTCGCACCGCTTCGTCGAACAAGGCAAGTTGCACGATGTGATCGATGCGCTCGAGGAGAGCTGCAAGATCACCTACCTCGAAGACGTCCGCGCCAGCATCGGCTTGCCGGATCGGCTCTTCGCCCTGGCCGCCTCGATGGCCCCGCGCCAGTTCCGCGCCGCCACCAGCCCGGACGACCCGGCAGTCGTGCTCTTCACCTCCGGCAGCTTCGGCGCACCGCGCGGGGTGATCCTCACCCAGGCCAACGTGCTCGCCAACGCTGCTCAGATCGCCGCGCACATCGAGCTGAACCCCGAGTGGGTGTTCTTCAACCCGCTGCCGATCTTCCACTGCTTCGGCCTCACCGGCGGCTTCCTGCTGCCGATGCTGAACGGGATGAAGGCGTTCCAATACCCCTCGCCCCTGCACGTGAAGATCATCCCGACCCTGATCCGCGAGACCGGCGCCAGCGTGCTGATGGCCACCGACACCTTCGTCAACCAGTACGCCCGCGCCGCCGACGGCAAGGACATGTCGGGCCTGAAGTTCATCGTCTGCGGCGCTGAGAGAGTGCGTGACGAGACGCACGACCTGATTATCGACCGCTTCGGTCCGATCCCGGTGCTTGAAGGCTACGGGGCGACTGAGGCCTCACCCGTGATCGCGGTCAACACGCCGCTCGACAACCGCCGCGGCACGGTCGGCGGCGTCGTCCCGGGGGTGGAGACGCGGGTCGAACCGGTGGAGGGGATCAAGCGCGGCGGCCGGCTGTTCGTGCGCGGTCCGAACGTGATGGCCGGCTACCTCAACGAGGGCGGCGTGCTGGAACCGCCGAGGGACGGCTGGCACGACACCGGCGACGTAGTCGAGATCAGCGCCGATAACTGGATCACCATCCTCGGCCGGGTGAAGCGTTTCGCCAAGATCGGCGGCGAGATGGTCTCGCTCACCGCCGCGGAGTCCCTCGCCGCCTCGCTCTGGCCCGACGCCCGCCACGCCGTGATCGCCGAGCCCGACAGCCGCAAGGGCGAGCGCTTGGTGCTGGTCACCGACCAGCGCGACGCCGACGCCGCCCAGCTGGTCGCTCACGCCCAGGCTCTGGGCATCCCCGAGCTCGCCGCGCCGCGCAAGGTGGTCAAGGTGATGGAGATCCCCGTCCTCGGCACCGGCAAGACCGACTACGTCGCCATCCAGCGCATGGTCGAGATGGAAGCCAAGGCGGCGTGACGGTTTGCCAACAGGGCAATCTGTCGGCCGGCGCGGCGGCATGAGCGAGCCCGACACTGAAGACGACGACCGCGATGCAAGAGCAAGTCGCGCGGAGGTCCAGCCTTACATCTGGCTCGTCCTGGCGGTGGCGACCCTCGCCGCCATCTCGTACGGCGCAGGCGACCAGATCCTGAATCGTCTGCGCGGCCTCGAAGACGCCCCGACCGCGCCGGTGCTGGCGTCCATCGTCCTCTTCGGGGCCTGCAGCTTCACCAGCTACTATGCGACCTGGAAGACACCCCTTCCCTCGTTTGTGGTCGCCGTCGCGCTCGGGATAGCCGGACACACGCTGTTCGCGCCGATCGTGGCCAATTCGGTGATGTTGGCCTCGCTGGTGACGTCCTGCGCGGCGATCATCCTCTTCGGCGGCGGGATCGAGATGCCGCTGCGGGACTTCATGCGACTCTTCGTCAAGATCGCGCTGCTGGCCTTTCCCGGCGTGCTGATCTCGGGTTTTGCGTTCTCGCAGGTCGTCGGCGCGGCAGGCGGTGCGCTTGGCTTCGTCATCGCGCCGGCGGTGGTCATCCTCTTGGGCGCTATCCTCGCGTCCACCGACCCTGCAGCTATCATCCCGGTGCTAGCCCACGTCAGGTTCAAGCGCCGCGACACCAAGGACATCGTGATCGCCGAGAGCGCGCTGAACGATGTGGTCGGCACGCTACTGACCTCGGCGTTCCTGAAGCTGTCGCTGGCCGGCCTGGCCTTGGGCGCCGCCTACCAGTCCCTGCTCTCCGGCGCGACCTTCCGTTTCCTGGCCGTGCAGACGGGCTTCGGCGTGCTCTTCGGGGTGATCGGCTTTGGCCTGCTTTGGTTGCTCAGCCATATGAAGCGGCGCCACACCGCGCATTTCGGGGCAGACCAGGTCTACTTCCTGGTGATCCCGGTGCTGGCGTTCGTTGGCGCCTCGATCTTCCAGGGCAGCGGCTTCCTCGCCGCGTTCGTCGCCGGCCTGCTGTTCCATGCCGAAGAGCATCTGAGGGAAGTCGAGCGGTTCTTCTTTCAGATCGTCGACGGGGTGGCCAAGCCGGTGATCTTCGTGCTGGTCGGCGCGTTGGTCGACCTGAAGGCGCTGATTGCCTACGCGCCGGTGGGGATCGCCGCGGCGCTGATCTTCATGTTCGTCGTTCGCCCGGCCATGGTCTTCCTGATGCTCGGTGGCTTCGCCTTCGTCCGCGGGCGAGCCGGCCTGACCTGGCAGGAGCTGGTCTTCATCTCGTTCGTCCGCGAGACCGGCGCGATCCCAGCCGTGCTGCTGGTGACCGCCGTCGCTCGCGTCACGACGCCGGTCAACGGGCTGGTGGAGATAGGGATGTGGGTCATTCTTCTGACGCTGGTGATCGGACCGCCGCTGACCCCTTGGGTGGCGCGCAAGCTGGGGGTCGCCGACTAGCGTTCCAGTGCTAGCCGACGATGTCCGCCTCGCCGAAGAACTGGGCGATCTCGATCGCGGCGTTCTCGGGGCTGTCGGAGCCGTGGACGGAGTTGCCGGTAAAGCTCTCGGCGTAGAGCTGGCGGATGGTGCCGGGCGCGGCGTTGGCCGGGTTGGTGGCGCCCATCACCTCGCGGTATTTCGCCACTGCGTTCTCGCCTTCCAGCACCTGCACCACGACTGGGCCGGAGGTCATGAACTCCACCAGTTCGCCGTAGAACGGGCGCTCGCTGTGAATCTCGTAGAACTTCTCGGCCTGGGCGCGGCTCAGCTGTAGCCGGCGCTGGCCGACGATGCGCAGACCGGAGTCTTCGATCACCGCGTTGATCTTGCCGGTGAGATTCCGTCGCGTCGCGTCCGGCTTGATGATCGAGAAGGTGCGTTCGGGCATGTAGGCCTCTGGCGAGCGGGAGGGACCGGGCTTATAACGACGCCGGTTCGGCCCGCCAAGGCGGCGGGGAAACTAAAGCACCGAGGCGAAACTCACGTGAGCGAAGCAGGGGTTCGACGGCGGCCTTAGCGGCCCATCCAATTGGCCACCGCAGTAGCGCGGGGCGATGAGCCCCCGCGCCCGATCCCGAACCCTTCAGACGAAAAAGCTTCGCCGTCATGCTCCATATCCAGGACCTCGTTTTCGACGCCTACGGGCGCCGCTTCTTCGACAGCGCGTCGGTCGCGTTGCCGCCGGGCGCCAAGGTCGGCCTCGTCGGCCGCAACGGCGCCGGCAAGACCACCCTCTTCCGCCTGATCCAGGGCGAGCTGGTCGCCGGCAGCGGCGACATCACCTTGCCCAAGGCCGCGCGCATCGGCGTCGCCGACCAGGAACAGCCGGCGACGCCGATCCCGCTGCTGGAAACGGTGCTCGCTGGCCAGGTCGAGCGAGCGGCGCTGCTGGCCGAGCTGGAAACCGCGCCGCCGGAGCGCATGGCCGACATCTACGAACGGTTGGCCCAGATCGGCGCCGACGCCGCGCCGGCCAAAGCCGCGGAGATCCTGGTCGGGCTCGGCTTCAGCCAGGCCGACCTCGCGCGGCCGATGGCGGAGTTCTCCGGCGGCTGGCGGATGCGGGCGGCGCTGGCGTCGGTGCTGTTCGCCGAACCGGAGCTGCTGTTGCTCGACGAGCCGACTAATTTCCTCGACCTCGAAGGCGCGATGTGGCTGGAATCGCGGCTGAAGCGGCACCCGTCGACGGCGCTGGTGATCAGCCACGACCGTGAGCTGCTGGATCGCTCGATGGACTTCATCGTCCACCTCGCCGACGCCAAGCTCACCCTTTACACCGGCGGCTTCGCGGCGTTCGAGCGGCAACGGGCCGAACGGCTAGCGCTGCAGACCTCGATGCGCGCCAAGATCGAGATGCGGCGCGCGCATCTGCAGACGTTCGTCGACCGCTTCAGCGCCGGCACCAAGGCGCGCCAGGCGCAGTCGCGGATGAAGATGATCCAACGGCTGGGCGCGATCCCGCCGGTGGTCGAAGAATCGACCGCGCCGTTCCTCCTGCCCTCGCCGGAACGACCATTGCCCCCTCCGTTGATGCGACTGGAGAAGGCGGTCGTCGGCTACGATGGCGTGCCGATCCTGGAGGGGCTCGACCTGCGGCTCGATCCCGGCGACCGGGTCGGGCTGCTGGGCGTCAACGGCGCGGGCAAGACCACGTTCGCGCGGCTGCTGGCCGACGACCTGCCGCTGATCTCAGGCAAGATGACCCGCGACCGGCGCATGAAGGTCGGCTGGTTCCACCAGCATCAGGTCGAGGTGCTGGCCGCGGACGACACCCCGCTGCAGATCATTGGCCGCGCCCTCCCTGGCCTCACCGAAGCGCAGCGCCGCGGCCGGCTGGCCAGCTTCGGGTTCGGCGCCGAGCGGGTGCATACCAAGATCGAGTCGCTCTCGGGCGGCGAACGGGCGCGGCTGCTGATCAACCTCATCGCCCTGCACTCGCCGCACCTGATCATCCTCGATGAGCCGACCAACCACCTCGACATCGACAGCCGCCGCGCCTTGCTCGACTCGCTGAACGACTATGAGGGCGCCGTGGTGCTGATCACCCACGACCGCTCCTTGATGGAGATGGTCGCCGACCGGCTGTGGCTGACCGCCGACGGCACGGTGCGGCCGTTCGACGGTGACATGGAGGACTACGCCCGCTTCGTGATGGACCGCGCCCGCACGGCCAGCCGCGCGCCGGCCGCCAAAGCTGCGCCCGAGCCAGTGAAGCCCGCCCCCATGCCAACCGGCCCGCTGCGCCGACGCCTCGAAGCCGCCGAGAGCACCTTGGCTCGCGAGACCACCGAGCTCAGCGCTCTCGACGCCAAGCTTGCCGACCCAGATCTGTATGCTCGGCCCACTGATCTCGCCGATCTGACCGCGCGCCGCGCCCGCCTCGCCGATCGACTTGCCAAGGCTGAAGCCGCCTGGCTGGCGGCCGCCGAGGCTTTCGAGACCGCTGCCGATCTCGAAGTTTAACCGGGCTGGCTAGCCGGCACAGCCTGGCGCAAGCCGATCCGCGCGCTGCTGACGATACCGCCGATCGCCGCCAGTACGGCGGCGATGACGAAGATCAGATGCAGAGCTGGCGTTGTCGCATGGCCGCCGCCGAGGCTTCGAAACAGCACCGCGACCAGGGCGGTGCCGCTCGCCTGGCCCAGCAGCCGGAACGAGGTGTTGAGTCCACCGGCCGCGCCGCTGCGCTCTCGAGGCGCGCTGGAGACGATCGCCCGCAGATTCGGCGGCCCGAAGAAGCCGAAGCCGACGCCGCAGAGGGCGATGCGCCAAGCCATGTCCCAGGCGGCCGGGTGGGCCGGCGCAAACACCACGCCCACCATAGCCGCGGTGAAGAGGCCCATGCCGATAGCGCCTAGCAGGCCGACGGGATAGCGGTCTGCCAACCGCCCGGCGAACGGCGCGATCAGGAAGGCGCCCACCGGCCAGACGGTCATCAGCAGGCCGGACGAAACCGGCGAAGCTGTCTGGCTGAAGAGCAGAAACGGCAGCGCCAGCACCGCCATGCTCTGGGCGACGAAGCAGAACAGGCTGGTGATCACCGAGACCGACACGAGCGGGATACGCAGCAGATCGACACCCAGCATCGGCGCTGGCCGGGTCAACTGGCGGCGCACCAGCAGGACCGAGCCTGCGATCGCCGCCCCGATCTCGACACCCGGCGTCAGCAAGTCGCCAGTACTCCCGAGGCCCTGGACGCCAACGATAAACAGCACGAACACCGCCCCGTTCAGAAGCGCGCTCGGCACATCCCAGCGATGCCCCAGCGCCTGCCCAGGCGCCAGTGTCGGCACGGACATCGCCAGCGCGATGAGCCCGATCGGCACGTTGACGGCGAACAACCACGGCCACGGCGCCACCGACAGAATCGCCGAGGCGACGGCCGGCCCGGCGGCGTTGGTGATGGAGAGCATCATCGCGTTCAACGCGACGCCCCGCCCGAGCATCGAGGCAGGATAGTTGAAGCGCATGAAGGAGGTCAGGCACGCGACCATGCTGCCCGCCGCGGCGCCTTGGAGGACGCGCCCGATGATCAGTATCTCGAGCGACGACGCCAGCGAGCAGACCAGGGAGGCTAAGGTGAACAGAAGCAGCCCGCCCTGGAACACCCGCTTGTAGCCTAGGATGTCTGCCAACGAAGACATCGGCAACACGAAGACGGCAGTGGCGATCTGGAAGGCGTTGACCACCCAGACGGCCGTCGCCGGGTTGGTGTGCAACGCGCGGCCGATCAATGGCAGCGCGACGTTGGCGATCGAACCGTCGAGGTTCGACATGCCGAACCCCAGCATCCAGGCCGCAATCGCCCAGTAGCGGCGGGGTAGCGGCAACCCGTCGTGGTGCTCGCTCATCGCGGCGCGCTGGCGGCTACCCGCAGCGAACGGAGAGCACCAAGCCGCTTTTCTCGTCGTAGGTGATCGTCTGCCGGGCGGCGATGTAGTCCTGGGTGATCATGCAGGTCGAGCAGACCACGCGGCGCAGGCTGGGGTTGACTGGCACTGGGATGTCGGTGCGGGGCTTGCCGACCAGATACTGAAGCGGCAGCGCCCCGCAAACGTCGTTGTTGTGGACTGGCCTAGGGGGTGGCGGCAGAGGAGATGGCTCCGGCGACGGCTGGGCGACGGGCGCCATGGGCGGCGGCGCCTTCGCAGGTTCGTTGCAGCCGGCGAGCGCGATCAGCCCCGCGGCGATCCACACCTTCGCACCGATCGTCATGCCTCCTTGCGCCATCCGCCCTGCTCTCCTTGCCGCCAGTACGAGACCGACGCGCCTTGTTTCTTGAACCCGGCCCAGCGCCCCCGCGCCGCCGCCACCGCCGCCTCGTCGCGGCCGTCGAACATCAGCACGCAGCGCTCATAGCCGGAGATATCGCCCGATTCCGCTCCATCGATCAGGAAGAGTGCATTCGCCCCGTTCGGGTTGCCCATGCCGGTGGTGATCAGGATTGGTTGGCGCTCGGCTGACGGCTCGATCTCGGTTCCGTGCGGCAAGAAACTGTCGTCCCGGAAGCTCCAGAGCCAGCCGTCGAGGTGCTCGACCCGGTCCCGTTCCGTCGAGCGCACCAGCGCCCGCCAGCCCCGCGCCAGCGTCTTCTCCAGCAGTTCCGGCAGCGCGGTATCGAGGCTGGTCCGTTCGAGGTGGTAGAACCAGACCTCGCAGGGCTGATCGGTCATGGGCGCGCTGGACTCATCGGCAGATCGATCAACAGTTCGGCTACTCTAGCAGCGTCTGTGCACATGGCGAGATGATGCATCCGAACCCGCCGCACCGGCCAGCCTCGTATCTCCGCGTCGAGCACTTCGGCGCCGTAGCCCTGGCTGAGCTGCACGTAGGCGGCGGGCTGGCGTTCCCACGCCGCGTAGATCGGACTGACCGCTTCGAGAAAGCCGATGGGAACGGCGGGGAGATCGCGAATGAAAGCCGCCCTGGCCTCGGGGTCCGGGATCAGCTTCGGCATCGGGTCGGGCTCGAACCAGCGGTTCCAGCGTGGTGCTTTGCCCTCGCTGGCTAGTCGGCGCAGCCGCTCGGCCAGGTTCGCGGGCGCCGTGTCGAGCCACCTGCATCCCGGATACGGCAGTATCGCGTCAAGGAAGATCAGCCCGGCGAGGTCGGTGGCAGCGCTGGCGATCGCAGGCGCGAAGCCGCCGGCGCCACTATGCAGTACCGCGACCCAAGGGCTGCCGTCGGCCTGCCTGGCGATACTGGCTCCGACAGCACCGTACCAATCCGGCCCGGAGAGTTCGCAGTAATCCGCAGCCATTGCGTCAGGCAAAACCTCGGTCAACGCCGCCCATGATGAAGCGCCAACGAAAGGACTTGCGATCAGGACCAGTCGGGTCAGTCGCTAGCCCTCGTAAAAATCAGCCGAAAGCCGATCGAGCAAGCGTACGCCGAACCCGGTCGCCCCGCTGGGGATCGTGGCCACGGTCGAGCCGGGCTTCCAGGCCGTGGTGGCCATGTCGATATGCGCCCAGGGCAGACCGTTGGTGAACTTCTTGATGAAGAGCGCGGCGGTGATCGAACCGCCGGGCCGCGGACCAACGTTCTTCATGTCGGCGGCGGGCGTCTCGATCAGCTTCTCGTACTGGGCCGGCAACGGCATGCGCCACAGCGCATCGTCGGTGGCCTTGGAGGCCGCCTGCAGGTTCTCCGCCAGGGTCTCGTCGGTGCAATAGAGACCGGCCAGATCCTTGCCCAGCGCGACCACGATCGCGCCAGTGAGCGTCGCCAGGTCGATCATGAACTTCGGCTTGAAGCGATCCTGGCAGTACCAGACCGCATCGGCGAGCACGAGGCGGCCTTCAGCGTCCGTGTTGATCACTTCGATAGTCTGGCCCGACATGCTGGTGACCACGTCGCCAGGGCGCTGGGCGTTGGCGTCGGGCATGTTCTCCACTAGACCGATCACGCCGACGGCGTTGACCTTGGCCTTGCGGGCCGCCAGCGAATACATCGCGCCGACCACGGCGGCCGAGCCGGCCATGTCGGTGATCATTTCCTCCATGCCCTCAGGCGGCTTCAGGCTGATGCCGCCGGTGTCGAAGCAGACGCCTTTGCCGACGAAGGCGATCGGCGCGGCTTTCGCGTCCTTGGCGCCCTTCCACTGCATGACCACGAGCTGGCTCTCGCGCACGCTGCCTTGGCCGACGCCCAGGAGCGCGCCCATGCCGAGTTTGGTCATCTCCTTCTCGCCCAACACCTCGACTTCGAGGCCGAGCTTCGAAAGTTCGCGCACCCGGCGTGCGTATTCGACTGGATAGAGGATGTTGGCCGGCTCGGAGACGAGGTCGCGGGCGTAGCAGACGGCGTCAGCGAGCGTACCGAGCGGCTTGAAGGCCTTCGCCGCCGCTTTGGGATCGGCACAGGCGATGGACACCGACTTCACGGTCGGCTTCTTCTCCGGCTTTTCGGTCGTGCGGTATTTGTCCCAGCGGTAAGACGCGAGCTGGACGCCGAGCGCCGCGTGAGCCTGCCGCTCCGGTCCGGCGGGGGCCATCATCAGAAGCAGCGCCTCGGCCCCGGTGTCCTTGGTGGCGTTGAACGCATGCGCCCCCGCGCTTTCGGCGGCCTTGGCGTCGAACGAAGATTGCTTGCCAGCGCCAATCACCACCACGCGGCCGGCTTTCACACCAGCTGGCGCCAGGATGGACACGCTCTGACCCATCGTGCCCTTGAATCGGGTGGCCGAGATCGCCCGCTTGAGCGCGCCGCCCATCTGGGTGTCGAGCGCTTCGGCGCCGGGCGAGAACTCGCCGTCCTCGAACGCCAGCACGGCCAGCGCAGCGCTTTCCGCCGCCTGGGCTTTGGCGTCGACGAATTCGCTCTGCATGCCGACAGTCTCCTACGGGATTGAGCCCGAGCGCATAGTTCATGTCGCGCCCGCCGGAAAGGACAACCGCTAGAGCGGGTTGAGGAAAAGTGGGAACTGGTTTTCCGCTCGCAACCCGCTCTAACTTTTTGAATTTAGATCGCGATTCAGGTTTTGGGTTGATTCAACCCAAAATCATCGCGCTCTAGGCGGCGGCGGGCAGCGCCCTCGCATACGTCACCGTCGCCTGCGCCGCGATCCGCTCCGGCGATTCCGTCCAGATCCGCACGTCGCAGACGGCGTTCCGACGGCCGAGCGACAGCAGCTCGCCGGTCGCCTGAATCTCGCCCGGCTTGCAGCCGCGCAGGAAATTCATGGTCAGGTTGCTCGTCACCGCCATCAATTCGGGGCCCACGTGGGCCATCACGATCACATAGCCGACAGTGTCGGCCACGCTCATCAGCACTTGCCCTGAGATCAGTCCGCCGGGTCGCAGCATGTTGGGATTGAAGGGCGACGACAGGCGAACGCGCCCAGGCGACACCTCCTTCACCAACTGAATGCGGTTAGGTCCCGGAAAGGCGTCGTTCATGACGTCGTTTAGTTCGTCCGCACCCAACTTGATGGTCCAGTTCGCCATTGATGTTCCCCTGTCGCGAGGAGCTGAATTGGCGGCGCGACCGCCGGCGAACAAGCCTTGAGCCAGTCAAATGAAGTTCGGTTGACCGGCCCTGCCGCGCATGTTCCCGTTGTGCGTCAACCGAAAGCGGCTGGGTCCGGCCCCATGCGGCCGCCCTGGCTGTCGATCGCGGCGATCGCGGTCATATCGGCCTCGTCGAGGTCGAAGTCCCAGACATCGAAATTGGCCTCGATCCGGGCCGGCGTGACCGACTTCGGGATCACCACCAGCCCGAGCGCGATATGCCAGCGGATGATCACCTGGGCGGCGGTCTTGCCATGCTTGCGGCCGATCTCGACCAGGGTCGGGTTCTCCAGCAGATTGCCGCGACCCAATGGGCTCCAGGACTCGGTGACGACGCCGCGCTCGGCGTTGGCGGCGCGCAAGGCGCTCTGCGAGAACGCTGGGTGCAGCTCGACCTGGTTCATCACTGGCGCGACGCCGGTCTCGCCGATCAGCCGGTCGAGGTGCTCGGCGCCGAAGTTGGAGACGCCGATCGACTTCACTCGGCCCTCGCCCTGCAGCCGGATCATCGCCTTCCAGCTCTCGAGAAAGAGGTTCTGCCGCGGCGCCGGCCAGTGGATCAGATAGAGGTCGAGGTAGTCGAAGCCGAGGCGTTTCAGGCTGCCTTCGAAGGCATTCAGGGTGGCGTCGAAGCCGTGGAAGTCGTTCCAGAGCTTGGTGGTGACGAAGACATCCTCGCGCGCCACGTCGGACGCCCTGACGCCCTCGCCCACGCCGGCCTCGTTCCGGTAGGCGGCTGCGGTGTCGATCGAGCGGTAGCCGACGTCAATCGCCGTTGTCACTGCCATTGCCGTCTGATCCGCCGGCGTCTGCCAGACCCCAAGTCCCAGCCGCGGAACCTGGCGGCCGTCGTTCAGCGTCAGCAGGCGAGCGTCATCCATGGCGGCGTCCTTCAAGGTCTGGGGGAGCGCCGTAGATGGGCGTTTCGGCGAAGCTTGCAAGGCGGCGCGGGAACCGATCCGGCGCCGATCTTCAGCCTTCGAGTTCGCCGGCCGCGCTCTGCAGGTAGTTGTGCTCGCCGAGCGAGGCCGCAAGCGCCAGTTGGGTCTCAAGGAAGTCGATGTGCTCCTCGGTGTCGCTGAGGATCTCGACGAGAACCTCGCGGCTGACGAAGTCAGCAGCGGCCTCGCATTGCGGTATCCCGGCGACCAGCGCCGCACGGCCCTTCAGCTCGAGTTGCAGATCGGCGTTGAGAGCTTCCAGCACGCTCTCGCCGACAGCCAGCTTGTGCAGGTCCTGCAGGTTGGGCAGGCCGTCGAGGAAGAGGATGCGCTTGATCAGCTTGTCGGCGTGCTTCATCTCGCCGATCGATTCTTCGTAGACGATGTGGCCGAGCCGCTTGAAGCCCCAGTTGTCCAGCATCCTGGCGTGAAGAAAGTACTGGTTGACCGAGGTCAGCTCGTTAGTGAGCACCAGGTTCAGGCGCTCGATGATCGCGCGGTCACCCTGCATGGGCCGAAGTCCCTATTCCGCGGCGTGGCGGAGCGCTGACCTCTGATCGTCGATCATACGCCGCATGTCCGCGACGCATTTGGCGCACCGGGCCGTGCATTGGCAACGGCGGAAAATCTCGGCCGGCTTGGCCGCGCCCGCATCGATCGCCGCGCGGGCGTCGCGTTCGCGAATTCCATTGCAGTTGCAGACGTACAAGCTGGGCCTCACCTCGGTGACGGATTAGATTTAGCGTCTCCGCCGGCAATTGCAACTCATTCGCATTAACGCGGTTGAACCGCGTTATCCGGCCGCACCTCTTGACCCATCCGCCAGTCGAGGTAGCATCGCCAAATGTCGAAGATTGTGTGAGCCGAGGCCCGCTTAGGCGGGATATTCGCCCCTCGGGGCGCGCCGGTGAAACGCCGTGCGGCCCCTGCTTCAGCACGATCTTCGAAGGCCCGACATTGTCATCAACAACTGAACCGCGCGCCTCGGCCATGCCGATCCTGCGCACTGAGCGCCTCGTCATCCGTCCGCTCGAACCTGCCGACCTCGACGCCTGCCACCGCCTCTACAGCGACATCGCTTGGTACGACGCCGCGCGCAGCAACGCCGAGAACCGCGAGCGCAAACGAAGCTGGATCGCCTGGTCGGCGGCCAGCCAACGGGAGTTGCCACGCCTGCACCAGCCGCCGCTGGTCGACAACGCGGTCGTCGACGGTCGATCCGGCGCCTTCGTGGGCCTTGCTGGGCTGGTGACCACGCTGGAGCCGTTCGGCGTCCTGCCGTCGTTCGGCGGCGATCCGCTGGCGATGAACACGCTAGAGGTCGGCCTCTTCTGGGCGATCTCGCCGTCCCGACATCGCGAAGGTCTCGCGACTGAAGCCGCCGGCGCCCTCGTCGCGTTTGGCTTCGGCGAGCTGGGGCTGGCCAGGATCGTCGCCACCACCGAGCACGCCAACGCCGCCTCGATCGGCGTGATGCGACGGCTCGGCATGACCGTTGAACGCAATCCCCACCCGATGCCGGTGCACTTCCAGACCGTCGGCCGCCTCGACGCCGGAGCCCAGTCATGAACCCGATGCGCTTCCACGAACTCATCGAAGCCGATCACGACATCCAAAATCCGCTCTCACCCCAGAAGCTGGCCCGGATCGTGGATTATCTGCGCATTCTGAGCACCGACCGCGTCTTGGATGTCGGCTCCGGCAAGGGCTCGATGCTCGCGGCTTTCGTTGAGCGTCAGCCACGGGAGATCATCGGCCTCGACCTCAGTCCGGTGTTTGCCGAAGCGGCGCGGCAAAGACTGGCCGGACAAGCGAGCGTGCACATCGTCGAGGGGCCCGCGCTGGACTTCGCGGTCGAACCGGCGACGTTCGACGTTGCGGTCTGCATCGGCGCCACCTTCGCGCTCGGCGGGCTGGAGGGTACGTTGGACTGGTTGGCTCGCGCCGTGAAATCGGGCGGCCGGATCGCGGTCGGCGAACCCTTCGCGCTGCGCCCGTTCACCCCCGAGGTGAGTGCGCGGTGGGCGGAGTACGATCGCACTCTCGCAGATATCGGCGACCTGATCGCGGGGCGCGGCCTGACCCTGACGGGCATCGTGGCCAGTTCCATCGACGACTGGGATCACTACGAGAGCCAGCACTGGCGCGCAGCAGCGGCCTGGGCGCGCGCCAATCCCGACGATCCCGACGCTGCATGGCTGACCGAAAAGATGGCAGCCGACCGAGCCCACTACCTCGCCGAGGAGCGCGACGCCTTCGGCTGGGCGGTGTTCATCGCCGAGAAGCCCTAGCCGCCGCTGAGGCGGCGGCGGTTGGCTCGGACGCGGCGGCGAAGGTGGGAAATGGTCTTCGCCGCCGCCCTGTCCGGCGTCGCGCCAAGACCGCCGCTCAGCGCCATGGTTTGGAGCGCCACCGCGGCGTCGATCTTCTCCCCGATCATCCGTCCGGCCTCAGCTTCGGCAGCGGCGCCGCCGGCGGCGAGCTTCATGGCTCTCAAGCCGATCACTGTCGAAGCCTCGACGCCAAGCGCCCAGGCGTTCCAGCCCAGGCTAAGCCACGGATTGCGGCGCGCCATCAGCCCTTGTTCAGGACAGCGTCCGCCTTCTTGTCGATCTTGGCTTTCTCCGATTTCGACATCCGCCCGGCGTTGGCAGCCTGGCCGGCGCGGGCCTTGGCGTTGCGGGCGTGCGCCTTGTCCTCGATCGGATAAGCGCGCTTGTTCGGCTCGGCGAAGTCCTTTGCCGGCAGCTTGTTGCGGGTCTTGGCTTTGAGTTCGGTCATCTCGGATCTCCTTCTCGCCTTAGAACGCGAATGGCCCTCAGCCGTTCAGGCGCTTTTCGCGTGCCTGAGGGGCTGGCGATGGCTAAGCCGTCGCAAAACAACCAGAGGGAGGATCGCCATGCCGACAGCGCGCGTGGGAGAGCTCGACGTTTACTACGAGCGGGCCGGCGAAGGTCCTCCCCTGCTGTTCATTTCCGGCACCGGCGGCGACCTGCGCAACAAGCCGAACGTGTTCGACGGACCGCTGGCCAAGTCGTTCGACCTGGTCGGCTACGACCAGCGCGGTCTCGGTCGCACCGACAAGCCCGATGTCGACTACAACATGGCCGACTACGGCGACGACGCGGCGGGTCTGCTCGACGCGATCGGCTGGGCGAGCGCCAAGGTGGTCGGGGTCTCGTTCGGTGGCATGGTCGCCCAGGAGCTGGCGCTGCGCCATCCCGCCAAGGTCGAGCGTCTGGTGCTGGCCTGTACCTCGCCTGGCGGCGCCGGCGGCGCGTCCTATCCGTTCCACGAGATCCAGCACCTGACCGGCGAGGATCGCGCCAGGCATCTGATCCCGGTCAGCGACACCCGCCGCGACGCCTCTTGGGCCGCCGCCAATGCCGACACCCATAAGCAGCTGATCGAGCTAGGCGCCGCCAACCCGTTCGCCGGGGAACCCGGGCGCGAGATGGGCGCGCGCCGTCAGCTGGAAGCCCGCGCCAGGCACGACACCTGGGAGCGCCTCGGCCAGATTGCCTGCCCGGTGATGATCGCTGCGGGCCGCTACGACGGCGTCGCGCTGCCGGCGACCCAGGAGCGGATGGCCGCACGGATCCCTGGCGCCGAGCTGAGATTCTTCGAAGGCGGCCACCTGTTCATGATCCAGGACCGCGCCGCGACGCCAGCGATCGCCGAGTTCCTGAAGGACGGCAGTTGAGGCCTAGCTGCTCGCGTCCGCTGCAATGTGCTAGCTTGGGCCGATGAACGCGCTCGTCACACGCGCCGCTGAAGGTTGGGATCGCCGTGCTTTCACGGTGAACGAGATCTGGGCGATGACGCGCGCCGGGATCCTGGACGAGAGCGCGCCATTCGAGCTTTGGGAAGGCGAACTCGTTCCGACGAAGGCGAAGCACAATCGCCACGAAATATGGAAGCGGGCGTTGGCGAGGTTGCTTTACCGGGAACTGCCCGACAGTCTCGCCGTTGCGATCGAACCGTCGCTTTACCTAAGCGACGTCACCTTTCTCGAGCCGGACGTGCTCGTCCATCCAGGCGGCATCTTGCCAGTCGACGTACGCGGGCCTGACGTACTTCTGATCATCGAAATCGCGGATAGTTCGCTGCGCAAGGACCTGACCCCAGAGGCCCGGCTATATGCGCGCCATGGGGTGCGGCACTACTGGGTGTTCGACGCTGAGAATCGCCGCGCGCATGTAATGAGCCGGCCGACGGACGATGGCTATCAAACGGTCCGGATCGTCGAGGCGGATGGAGAACTGGTCCTGCCCTTCGACCCTGCGCTGACGGTGCGTCTCTCGGACCTCGGGTAGACCGCCTACTTCGCCGCGGCCTCGCGGCAGAGGCGGCGCAGTTCGGTTTGCAGTACGGGGCCGTAGAGCTGGCGCTCGACGTCGGCGAAACCCTCGGTCTTCAGCCGGCGCTTCAGCACAGCGACGTTCTCGCACTCGCCAGAGCCCGCCAGCTCGTAGGCGCGCTCGAGAGTGGTGGGTCTGCCAGTCATGGGCTTAGGCCCGCTTCGGCCTGGCGTGCTCCAGCCAGGCGTCTTCCTTGCCCCAGGCGTGAATCTCGCCGCAACGCTTGCAGCGGAAGAAGTGTTGGCCCTGGAGCGACTCCAAAGCCGACGGGCGGAGCCGGAACACGGTCTCCACCGAAAGCCCAGTCTTCGGGCAGGTGATCACGACGTTGCCGACTTCCTCGGTCATCGGCGTGGCCGGTAAACGCGCCGCTGGCCGGAGCCGGGCTGAACCCCGTCGGGGCGATGGCGGTAGATCAGGCGGCCGCGGGTCAGGTCGTAAGGCGTCATCTCGACGGTGACCCGATCGCCAACCGCGGTGCGGATGCGGTTCTTGCGCATCTTGCCGGCGGTGTAGACCAGGATGACCTGGTTGCCCTCGATACCCTCGAGCTGCACGCGGAACTGGCCGCCCGGCAGGATCTCTTCGACCACGCCGTCCATTTCGATCGCCTCTTCCTTCGCCATGCGGTCTCCGTTGCAGGACGGCGCGTCAGCCGTCCGGAGGAAGTTAGAAAGGTCAAAGAGGCGGCCGTCGCCGGCCGCCCCCTACCCGCTCGCGACTTAAGATCGATCCGAGGACCGATCCAGCCTCGAACAGTCGTCGTTAGGCCGACCGCAGAGAAACGGCGGATTCACGGCCGGTCTTGCGATCGGCTTCAATTTCGTAACCCACCTTTTGGCCCTCATCGAGGCGGCCAAGGTCAGAGCGTTCGACCGCGGAGATGTGGACGAAAACGTCCTTGCCGCCGCCATCCGGTTGGATGAAGCCGAAGCCTTTGGTGGAGTTGAACCACTTCACGGTTCCAGTAGCCATATTGTCTAGTCTTTCAGTCATGGAGGAACGTCCGCGCACCGCACGGTCGATCAAATGGTCGAAGAGGTGGAGCAGGCCCGGGCTCGATCCAAATCGAGCTTAGGAGAGCGACCGAACCTGAGCGATATTCGATGCTGCAAATCTAACGGAATCTCGGGGAAATACAAGCCCAAGACGGAATTTTTAGCCCCTACGCTATTCCTCGGGTGGTCCAAACAACGAAATCACGCCGATCAACCCGAGCTTGACCATGATTGGTCGCTCGCGCGGAAGCCGGTTGGGTGCGCCCTGCCGTTGCGCTATCTGAGACCATGCCGCGTCGCCCCAAACAAACGGACACTCGAGATCGGACGCGGCGGGCGCCTCGGCGTGAACGCACCGAACTGCCGCCAGTCGGGGTCGCCGAGGTGGTCGAGCGCGATGCCGACGGCGATCTCTTCGTGCGGCTGGTCAAGGCCGAGGAAACCCAGCCGACCGTGCGTCTGGCCCCCGATCGCAAGGAGGCGGCCGCCGGCGCGCCGGGCCTCGGCGACCGGGTGCTGGTGCGGTTCGAGGCGCTTGAGGGCGGCGACGTCGAGGCTCGGCTGATCAAGCGGTTGGGCCAGAGCGCCCACCGGATTCTCGGCGTCGTGCGCAAGGCGAGGCGCGAAGTCAGGATCGAGCCGGTCGATCGGCGCTCGAAAGAGAGCCTGCTGATCCCCGAGGTCGAGGGCCGCGATCTGCGCGACGGCGATCTAGTGCTGGCCCAGATCGGTGGCTCGGCCGAACGGCGCTACGGCCCCAAGCGCGGCAAGGTGCTCGAGGTGGTCGGCCGCGAGGACGATCCGCGCGCCGCCTCGCTGCTGGCGATCCACGCCCACGGCATCCCGACTGGGTTCTCCCTTGAGGCGGAAGCCGAAGCCGAGGCGGCCGAACCCCCCACCCTCGCCGGCCGCACCGATCTGCGGGATATCCCCTTGGTCACTATCGATCCGCCCGACGCCCGCGATCACGACGACGCGGTATTCGCCGAGCCGGACGAGGACGCCCGCAACCCGGGCGGCTGGATCGTCTGGGTCGCCATCGCAGACGTCGCCGCCTACGTGCGCCCCGGCTCGGCGCTCGACATTGGGGCGCGGGAGAAGGGCAACAGCGTCTACTTCCCCGATCGGGTCGAGCCGATGCTGCCGGAGCGGCTCTCCGCCGGGCTCTGCTCGCTGCGCCAGGGCGAGCCGCGCGCCTGCCTGGCGGTGCGCATGGTGTTCGACCAGCACGGCGCCAAGCGCAGCCACCGCTTCCACCGTGGCCTGATGCGCTCGGCGGCCAAGCTCTCCTACGAGGAGGCGCAGAACGCCATCGACGGCAGGCCGGGCGACGCCGCGGGGCCGCTGATGGATCGGGTGCTGACGCCGCTTTACGAGGCCTACGCGGTGCTGAAGCGTGGCCGCGATGCGCGCTCGCCGCTGGAGATCGAGTCGGCCGAGCGCAGGATCAGCTTTGGGGTCGATGGCCAGATCGCGGCGATCACGCCCAGGGCCTCGCTGCCGGCGCACAAGCTGATCGAAGAGTTCATGATCCAGGCCAACGTCTGCGCCGCCGAGACGCTGGAGCAGCGCCACACGCCGCTGATCTACCGGGTGCACGACACGCCGAGCGACGAGAAGGTGCAGTCGCTGGTCGACTTCCTCGGCACGCTCGGCATCCCGTGGAGCAAGGGCCACGCGCCGACGACGCATAGGTTCAACCAGCTGCTGGCCGACACCCGCGGCGGCCCGCACGCCGAGATCGTCAACGAGGTGGTGCTGCGCAGCCAGATGCAGGCGATCTACGACACCGACAATATCGGCCACTTCGGTCTCAACCTCGCCCGCTACGCTCACTTCACCTCGCCGATCCGCCGCTACGCCGACCTGATCGTGCACCGGGCGCTGGTGCGGGCGCTGGGGCTCGGCGACGACGGTCTGACCGACACCGACATCGTGCGCATGAAGGACACCGCCGAGCGCATCACCATGGCCGAGCGCCGGGCGATGGCGGCCGAGCGCGCGGCAACCGACCGCTATGTCGCCAGTTTCCTGGCCGACCGCGTGGGCGCGGAGTTCGAGGGGCGGATCACCGGCGTCACCCGCTTCGGCCTCTTCGTGCGGCTGGCCGAGACCGGCGCCGACGGGCTGGTGCCGATCTCCAGCCTCGGCGGCGAGTACTTCGTCCACGACGAGAAAGCGCACGCGCTGATCGGCGAGCGGTCGGGCGGGCGCTGGCGGCTCGGGCGCGACGTCGAGGTGCGGCTGAAGGAGGCCGTCCCGATCACGGGTGGGCTGCTGTTCGAGATGCTGAGCGAGGCCGAAGCCGGCGAGCCGGGCGGGGATCGCCGCGGGGCTCGAGGCCGCAATCCCCGTCCGCCCGTGCGTCGCAGCGGCGGCTACCCCCGTGGCCGGAAACGCTAAGTCTGGGACGTCGGCTTCAGCACGCCGAAATCGACCAGCCGCTGGACCAGGTCGGTACCCAGTTCGATGCCGGTCTGCTCTTTCACGAACGACTGCACCGACTCCGATGGCGAGCCGTCGAAGAAGGGCAGCAGGGCCATGACCACGTTCGATACCTCGATCGGGTCGTGCGGGCTGTAGGACTCGAGGATCGAGGCGCTGGCGCCAGTGCGGAGCAGCTGCACCGGTCCTGCTCGCAGCGCAGCAGGCAGCGAGGGGTTGGTCAACCGCGCGAAGGCGTGTTGCGTCAGGCTCGCCAGCGCCCGTCCCTCGGCGCCTGAGATCGCCAGCACCTCGTCCCAACCCAGGGTTTCGACCAGCTCGGCGCAGCGACGATAGAACTCGGCCTCTCGCCCGAACCAATCGCCCCAAAGCCGGCGCGCCGACGGGTTGGCGCGGCCTTCCAGGGCGGCGATGGTCATGTCCGGCGGATCGTCGGACCACGCCGGATCGCTGGCCAGGGCCTCCAGCGTGTCGGGGGCGACCTCAAGCTCGAGCACGCACCACTTGGCCAGCGACTGCTCCACGTGGACGAGCAGCCGCAGCAGCGCGCCGCGCCAGAAATCGTGCCCGACTTCGCCGCGCACATGTTTGCAGAACCACGTGGCGCAGACCGCGTCGCGATGGCGCCATATCCCGCACCGGCCGCCGCCAGCTTCGTCGAAATGAGGGCATAGCAGCGCGCGGCTCCTGCCGTACGCCTGAGCGTTGCCGTATAGGCTCCGATAGACCGCTGGCTGGCCAAGCCCCAGCGGCGTGACGGAGGCGCCGGCCGCGATCCGCGCCGTGAGGCTGGCGCGGCCCGCCGCCGCCTCTGGATCGTCGTCAGCAAGCGCGGCGCCGACCAGAAAGTTGGGCAGGTTCGGGGTGAACGTGCAGCACTTGGTGTCCGGCCGGAAGTAGGTGTCGGTGGCGCTCGCGTCGGGTGGCGGACACATGACGCAGTTGTCGCAGGTCGCGACGCGCTCTCGCGGGATCGGCGCTTCGAGCAACGTCTCCGCCCAGCGGGCGAACAGCCTGGGAAGGGGCTCGCCCTCGGTCGGCGCGGCGCTCACGCGGTGACGATGGCGGGAAGCGGCATGGCGAGTATCCCCTGTTCGAGGCGACGCTAGTCAAACGCATAGCGGCGAGCAAGGCGACGCTGAAGGCCTTGCAGCAAGCGGCGGCGCGGGCCTATGTCGTTGCATGGCCGAACAAGCGTTTAACTCTCACCCCGACACCCCTCGCATGCCGCCGCGCACCGGCCGGGCCGTGCGACCGCGCGACGCCGCGACGCTGATCATCATCCGCCGCGATGGACCGAAGCCGCGCGTGCTGATGGGTCGCCGCCACGGCGGCCACGACTTCATGCCCGACAAGTGGGTATTTCCAGGCGGCCGGATCGATCCCAGCGACTTCCGCGCCCCGGTAGCGAGCGAAATCCGCCTCGAGGTCGCTGAACGCCTCTACGCCACCGGCCCCGCCCGCCGCGCTCGCGCTCTGGCGCTCTCGGCGATCCGCGAGACGTTCGAGGAGACCGGTCTGCTGCTTGCCAAGCCGATGACCCATCCGCGGCCGATCGCGGGACCCTGGCGGCAGTTCCTGGAGCAAGGCGCTCTTCCCGATCTGGCCGCGCTCGACTACATCGCCCGCGCCGTCACGCCGCCGATGGTGCCCAAGCGCTACGACGCGCGCTTCTTCATGGCCGAGGCCGAGCACCTGATCAGCCTGGAGCGCCAGCCCGACTGCGGCGAGCTCGACGAGATCGCCTGGTTCGACCTCGACGAAGCGCTGGGGCTCGACCTGCCGACAGTCACCGGCTTTGTGCTGAAGGAAATCCCGCTGAAACTCGCTGACCCCAGCCGGCCGCTGCCCTATCTGCGCATGCGCCGCGGCCAGCGCACCATGACCACGAGCGACGGCACGAAGGCGTTCTGATCGCCGCGGCCAGGAGGCCACCCGCGATGGATGAGGCGCTCTGCAAGAGCCATGTCGAGCGCGTCCGGCGCGACGGCTTCACCATCGTCGAGAACGCCATAGAGCCCGCGCTGGTCGAGGCGCTGGACGCTGCGCTGCTGCGGCTCGAGCGCGATGTCGGTGCGAAGCCGGCGATGAACGGATTCGAGGGCCACCGCACCGTCCGCATCTACAATCTGCTCGCCCACGGTGCGCTCTTCGCCAACATCCCGGTCCATGCGTCCGTGCTGCCGGTCGTGGAGGGCGTGCTCGACGCCGGCTGCCTGATCTCGTCGCTGTCGTCGATCGCCATCGATCCGGGCGAAACTGCCCAGCCGATCCACGCCGACGACATGGTGATCCCGCTCGACAAGCCGCATCGGCCGATCGTCTGCAACTCGATGTGGGCGCTGACCGACTTCACCGAGGCCAATGGCGCGACCCGGATCGTGCCGGGCAGCCACCTGAAGCCGAACCCCGAGTACGGCGGCGCCTACGACTCGATCCCAGCCGAGATGCCGAAAGGCAGCGTGCTGATCTGGGATGGCTCGCTCTGGCATGGCGGCGGCGCCAACCGCACGTCCGAGCGCCGCACCGGCGTCGCCATGAACTACTGCGCCGGTTTCATCCGCCAGCAGGAGAACCAGCAGCTCGGCCTGACGCCGGAGACCGTGCGTGGGTTTCCGCCTCGCTTGCAGGAGCTGGTCGGCTACGGCGTCTACCAGGGCCTGATCGGCCACATCGACAAGCAGAGCCCGGCGCAGCAGCTGAACGGTGGCGGCGCGTTCCGCTCGATCTGGGATCGCGCCGGCGATTGAGCGGCGCCGCTTGACGCTCCCCGCCGACCTGGGACATTGAGCCCGATCCGGCGGGAGCGGCGATGTTCAGCCTGCAGCGCGAGTCGACCACGCTCGCGAACCTTCTGAAGCACCATCTGATCCACCTGCGCGACATGGCGCTGGTGGAGTTCCTGACCTATTTCCTGGTCGGCGCGGCGATCTTCAGCGTGGTGCTGCACCTTAAGGAAGCCGGGGCGTTCCGCTTCCTGATTCGCAGTCCATCGCCGAAGCCCGTGCGGGTGCACTTCGAGGTCTTCAACTCAGCCTTCAGTGTCGTGCTCTATAACGGCGTCCAGCTGGTCGCCCGGATCGTCGTGCTCGGCTTCGGCTACGTGGTGACGCTCGACAACCCGCTGCCGCTCTGGGAGGTCGTGCTCAGCTTCCCGCTCGTCCTGGTCGTGCACGACGCCTACTTCTACTGGACCCACCGGTGGATGCACGTTAGGCCGCTGTTCCGGTTCTTCCACTGGGAGCACCACAAGTCGCAGGCGCCGACGGTGTTCACCGCCTATTCGTTCTCGGTCCCCGAGGCGATTGTCCAGGGCCTGTTCGGGGTGTTCTACGTCGCCCTCTTTCCTTGCACCTTCGCGACGCTGATCTTCTTCCAGTTCATAGAGATCGTGCACAACCTGGCGATCCACTCCGGGATCGACCTCTTCCCGCGCACCCTGGTCACCCATCCGCGCTGGGGCTGGCTGGCCGGTCCGACCTACCACGACCTCCATCACCGCACCGCCCGCGGCAACTACGGCCTCTACACCCGCGTCTGGGACCGGCTCTGCAAGACCGAGCACCCGGACTTCGTGCGCATCTACGACTACGTGCACGCACCGGGAAACGATGGGCAAGCGTACAAACTGCTGGGGCGAAGGACCGAGGTCGATACTGAGATAGCCTGAACCCACCGCTTGAGAGTCGTAGCGTGCCCACGAAGATAGAACGGCGTCATCCGAGGGACGGACTCCCAGAGGAGCCTGTCTTGACTGAAAGGGGGTACGAATTGGTCGATCGGCGCATCGTCGAACGGCGTCACCACATCGAGAATTCGACATTCGTTCGCTCGCTTGACGAAGCGGCGTACCTCGTCGAGCAAGGCTATGCCATTCGCATGGGTCGTCCGGGAAAGCGGCCGTCTTTGATCTCGCCTGGCAGTCTTCGCATCTCTCGGTCATGACGTGCGCAGGATGCCTGACTCGCACTGTACGAGTTGACTTCGCGGCCGCGATTCGTATTGTCCGCGCCTCTTAATTTCCGGCCACTGGCCGACAACACAGACGAGCGTCATGGCCAAGCCCGCCTCTATCAAGATCCGACTGAACTCGACCGCGGACACCGGCTACTTCTACGTGACCAAGAAGAACGCCCGCACGATGACCGAGAAGATGGTCGTCAAGAAGTACGACCCGGTGGTGCGTAAGCACGTCGAATTCCGCGAAGCGAAGATTAAGTAAGGGGTTACTCCCCTTCGCTTCGCTGTCTCCAAATTCCGTCATAGCCGGGCGTAAGTCCCGGCTACCTATGAACACCTTGGCGGGGCTGGCCGTGCTCTGGCACGGCCACGGCTCAACGCGTGTTCTTGGGTCACCGGGACTTACGCCCGGTGATGACGGAGATTGGGGATAGCCCGACCGGAGCTAAGCGGCTTTTGCGATCACCGTGTTCCGGCCGGCGGCTTTGGCCGCGTAGACCGCTTCGTCCGAGCGCTTGAGCAGCGCCTCGGCGGTGTCGCCGGGGCCGAGCGTTGACGCGACCCCGATCGAGATCGTCACCGAGAGCGGCTCCGAACCCCCTGGCACCCGGAAGGGCGAGCCGGAGACGTGGCGGCGGATCCGTTCGGCGATCCTGCCGGCGTCGTCGAGCCGGGTGTCCGGCATGATCACCACGAACTCCTCGCCGCCGTAGCGGCACGGCAGATCGACCGCGCGCACGTTCGAAGCCAGCCGCACCGCGAACTCGCGCAGCACCTCGTCGCCGATATCGTGGCCGAAACCGTCGTTGATCTTCTTGAAGTGATCGATGTCGATCATCAGCGCCGACACCGGATCCCCGCCGCGGATCGCGCGGTTGACCAGGGCGCCCAGCTGGCCGGTCATGTAGCGGCGATTGTGCAGGCCGGTTAGCTGGTCGGTGACCGCAAGCTCCAGCGAGTGATCGAGGTTGTTGCGCAGGAAGTCGGTGTAGCGCTTGCCGCGCACCTGGCTGCGCACCCGCGCCGACAGCTCCTGCGGATCGATCGGCCGGGTCAGGATATCGTTGAAGCCGATGTCGAGCGCCTTCACCAGCCGCGGCCGGTCGTCGGGATCGATGACTCCCAGGATAGGCAGGTGGCGTGTCGCCTCGTCGGCCCGGATCTGGGCGGCGAAGCGCAGGCCGTCGAAGGCGCGGGCCGTGGTGTTGACGATGATCAGGTCGACCGGACCGCGCGCGGTCAGGTGCGCCTTCTCCGGATCACTTTCGACCACGGGACGGTGCTCGATGGCGAGTTCGGCGTAGATACGCTGGGCCTGGCGTTCGTGGTCGTCGACGATCAGCACGCGGCCGCCGCCGCCGCCGAGCCGGGACGCCGCGCCGGCGATGACACCAATCCGGCGGCCGCTGGCTTCACGTTGACGCAGCTCGTCGATCACCAGCTTCAGCCGGGTGAGGCTCTTCACCCGGGCGAAGAGCATGATGTCGTCGATCGGCTTGGTCAGGAATTCGTCGGCGCCGGCTTCGAGGCCAGTGATGCGGTCGCCGCGGCCGTCCAGCGCCGTGACCAGCACGACCGGGATGTGGCGGGTGACCAGATCGTCCTTCAGCCGGCGGCAGACTTCGAAGCCGTCCATGCCCGGCATCATCACGTCGAGCAGCACGAGGTCCGGCCCCTCGCGGGCCGCGATCTCGAGCGCACTCGCGCCATCCGATGCGGTCAGAACATCGTAGTACTCGGCCTGAAGCTTGGCCTGCAGCAGCCGGACGTTGGCGTCGATATCGTCAACGACGAGGATGCGCCCGGTCATGCCGGCGCCTCCGCGGCGGGCTCCAGGTACATTTTCACGGTGTCGAGGAAGTGGGCGACCGAGATCGGCTTGGCGATGTAGGCCGCGCAGCCGCCAGCGCGGATGCGCTCTTCGTCGCCCTTCATCGCGAATGCGGTCACGGCGATCACCGGAATATGGGCCAGCGACTCATCGTCCTTCAGCCACTTGGTCACCTCGAGACCCGAGATTTCCGGTAGCTGGATATCCATCAGGATCAGGTCGGGCTTGTGGAGTCGGGCCATCGAGAGCGCGGAGAGGCCCTCGCGAGTCTCCAGCGTCTCGTAGCCTTGGGCTTCGAGCAGATCATGAAACAGCTTCATGTTCAGCTCGTTATCCTCGACGATGAGGACCTTCTTGGGCATTCGCCTTAGACCAGCCTCGAATACATTGTCCCACCCGGCGTCGAAGCGACTCAAGAGCCTCGCCTCGCACGGCCAGCAAGACACCAATATCCTTAAACGCGAGCTAATTGGTATCGGAGCCAACGGTGAGCCAGCCCGCCCTTCCACCGGAGATTTCCGAGCTGCGGCTCGACCCCGCGGCGCCGCTGATCGTGGTTGACGTCGATGAAGTGCTGGCGATGTTCATGCGCGGCTTCGAGAATTTCGTCGGCGGCCACGGCTACGAAATGCGGATCGACCGGTTCGCTATCTTCCAAAACATCTTCAGGCCGGGCGAGAGCGAGCATCTGGATGTGGCGGCGGGACGCGCGCTATTCGAGGCGTTCTTCGAGACCGACGTCGAGGACATCGACGCCGCGCCGGGGGCGAGCGAGGCTCTGGCCGCACTCGCCGGCCGCGCCAGCATCGTCATCCTGACCAACGCACCGGCTCAGAGCCGCGCGCCGCGCGATCGCTGGCTGGTCAAGCACAGGTTCGACTATCCGCTGGTGATCAACAGCGGGCTGAAAGGACCCGCGGTGGCCGCCATCGCCGCGATGACGACCGGGAAGTCGGCCTTCATCGATGACCTGCTGCCGAACCTCGATTCTGTCGCAACCTCGGTCCCCGGCATCGCCACATTCCAGATGGTGGCTGACGAGCGCCTGCGCCCCCTCGCCTTCTCGGCGCCCGACCGGCATCCCCGGATCGACGACTGGTCGGAGCTCGGGCCGGCGCTCGCCGCGGCGATCGGCCTCTGAGGGCGAGGCGAAACAACCTCGGACGCTTGCTCCGCGCGCCGCGCCGTCGTTAAACGTCGGCATTATTCAAACAAACGATTGAAGGGAGAACGCCATGGGACTGCTTGATGGGAAGGTGGTGCTGATCACCGGCGGCGGACGCGGGATCGGTCGAGAGCAGGCGCTGATCGCGGCGCGGCAAGGCGCTAAGGTGGTGGTCAACGACCTCGGCGGCGACATCGCCGGCCAGGGCGCCGACAAGGCCCCGGCTCAGAGCGTGGCCGACGAGATCAAGGCGGCGGGCGGCGAGGCGGTCGCCAACACCGAGAGCGTCACCGACCTGGCGGCGGTGAACAAGATGGTCCAGCAAGCGATGGACACCTTTGGCGCGCTGCACGGGGTCAGCAATCCGGCCGGGATCCTGCGCGACCGCATGGCCCACAACATGACCGAAGAAGAGTGGGACGGGATCATGAATGTGCACCTTCGGGGGCACTTCAACGTCGTGCGGGCCACGATCAACCACTTCCGCAGCCAGCAGGAAGGTGTCTACGTGATGTGGTCGTCGACCTCGGGTCTGATCGGCAACGTCGGCCAGTCCAACTACGGCGCGGCCAAGATGGGAATTGCCGGCCTCTCGCGGATCATCGCCCTCGAAGGCGCCCGTAACAACGTGCGCTCCAATGCGATGGCGCCCGGCGCCGCGACGCGGATGACCGACTCCGTGCCGCGTGACGAAGCGGGCGCAGCCCGCCGCGAAGCGATGCGCCTGGTCCAGAGCCCGGTTCGTCCGGCGGAACTGGCGGCGGCGTTGCTGTCGGATGCGGCCAAGCACATCTCCGGCCAGATCTTCGGGGCCGGAGGCTACAACCTGTCGATCTACTCGCAGCCTCGCCCCGTTGCGACCTACTCCCGCGACGGCGGCTGGGATGCGGACGGAATCGTCAAGGACTTCTTCCCCCGCGTTGAGAAGGACTTCGTGCCGCTCGACCGCACCGCGATGGCCGGCGGCGGCGTGAAGCCGGTCGAAGTGCCGGCGTAGGCCGTAACGCTTCCCCCGCGAGCGGGGGAAAGCGGCCCGATGCTCCGAAGGAGCGAGCGTCCGATGGGGAATCTTCCGCCGCTTGGGCGGGACCACCCCCATCGGCGACGCCGTCTCGGCACGAGTCCGAGATCGACGCGCCGCTTTCCCCCGCAAGCGGGGGAAGGGTTGTGCGCCACTCTTTGCGACTATGCTGCGACGCAGCGAACGACTGGACTTCTTAAGGATTGCGGTCCATATGCCGCTCAACGCCGCGCACCAGTGCGGCGACATCCGGCGTTTGGCCGCGTGTGGGCCCTAAGAACTAGGTCCGCTCGCCGACCGCCCAAGATCTCCCCAAGACGACGCCTGATCACGCGGGGCGTTTGACAGCCCTGGCGGCGCCGCGCCCCACCCGAATGATCGGGCGGTCGCGGCGCGCGTCTTCGTAGAAAGTGTTTTCCTTGACTGAATTTTCCGACTTCGGCCTTAGCGCCGGCCTGTTGGCCGCCGTCCGCGCCGAAGGCTACACCACCCCCACCCCGATCCAGGCGCAGGCGATCCCGCCGGTGATGGCTGGCCACGACCTGCTGGGCGTCGCCCAGACCGGCACCGGCAAGACCGCGGCCTTCGCTCTGCCGATCCTGCATCGCCTGACCAGCGACAAGCGCACGGTCGGCCGGCGCGCCTGCCGCGTTCTGATCCTGTCGCCGACCCGCGAGCTCGCGCAGCAGATCGCCGAGAGCTTCCGCACCTATGGCGCCAAGTCGGGCGTCAGCGTCGCGGTCTTCGTTGGCGGCGTGAAGTACGGCGCCCAGATGCGCGCCACTGCCGGCGGCGTCGATGTCCTGGTCGCCACGCCCGGCCGCCTGCTCGACCACATGAGCCAGGGCATGATCCGCCTCGACGAGACCGAGGTGTTCGTGCTCGACGAGGCGGACCAGATGCTCGACCTCGGCTTCCTTGAGCCGATCCGCAAGGTGATCCGCAAGCTGCCGCGCGAACGCCAGAACCTGTTCTTCTCGGCCACGATGCCGGCCGCCATCGCCACCCTGGCCGGCGAGATCCTGCACAATCCGAAGGAAGTCCGCGTCACGCCGCAGGCGACCACGGTCGAGCGCGTTTCCCAGCAGGTCTATCACGTCGAAGCCGACCGCAAGCGCGACCTGCTGCTCGATCTGATCGCGCCGCGCACCGTCAGCCGCGCCATCGTCTTCACCCGCACCAAGCGCGGCGCCGACCGGCTGGCGAAGTTCCTCGAAGTCGCCGGCGTCGACGTGGCCGCGATCCACGGCGACAAAAGCCAAGGCCAGCGCGAGCGGGCCCTCGCGTCGTTCAAGGCCGGCAAGGTCAAGGCGCTGATCGCCACCGACATCGCCGCCCGCGGCATCGACGTCGATGCGGTGAGCCATGTGTTCAACTTCGAACTGCCCAACGTGCCGGAAGCCTACGTCCACCGGATCGGGCGCACCGCGCGCGCCGGCGCCGAGGGCGTGGCGATCACCCTCTGCGACAACGCCGAACTCGGCCTGCTGCGCGACATCGAGCGGCTCACCAAGCTCAGCCTCCCGGCCGAGGATCGCCGCCAAGATCAACGCGCGCCCCTGACGCGGGCCAACCCGGCGCAAGCCGGCGGCCCGAAGAAGAAGTCGCGCCGTGGTCGCGGCGGCGGCGGGCACGCTGCGGTCAGCCAGCCATCGACCGGGCAATCCGCCCACGCGCCCCGCCCGCAGCGGCCGCAAGGCCAGCCTCGTCCGCCCGGTCGCAGTGGCGGCCCGAACGGCCGGCCCCGGCGCTTCGGCGAGCAGCGCCGCGGCGAACGGCCGAGCGCCTAGCCCGGGCTGGCGCTGGTCGCGGCTTAGATCGTGACCTCGAGCCCGTCGTAAGCGCACAGCACATCGAGCTGCGGGCGCTCGCCGCGCACGAGCGCCTCGTACTGCAGCGTCTCGGACCACATCTGCTGGATGTCGGCGTCGGCGTAGCGCGGCTCGTGGTGGAAGAGCGCCAGGCGGCGTACGCCAGCGCTGTGGCAGAGGTCCACGGCTTCGAGGTTGGAGGCGTGGGTGGCGTCCTCCCGAACGCTGGCGGCGACGCCGAGCGAGCGCATCGTGTCGCAGATGGCTAGGTCGGCGCTCCGGAAGAACGCCTTGAACACGCCTTCAGCCGCTATCTCGGCCGGATTGTGCTCGGTGTTGGTCGAGTAGACCACGGCCTTGCCCGGTTGCTCGAAGCGGTAGCCGAACGAGGCGCGCGCCCGGCCTTGACCGATCACGCTGACGCGCATTCCGGCGACGTCGAAGCACTCGCCATGATGATGCTGCGCGAACTCGATGCGGGACTTCAGCGCCTCGAACGGCACGGGCGAGACGCCCTCCGCCTGCTGGCCACGCAGCACCTGCTCGGCGTTCGGATGGCCTGAATGGATGACGATCGTCGCACCGGCTTCGTAGGCCGGCCGGAAGTGCGGGAAGCCCATGATGTGGTCCCAGTGCGGCAGGGACAGGAAGAGGTGGAACACGCGCGGGTGACCGGCCTCGCACCGCCGCAGGGCGTCGAAGCCGAACTCCCGCAGCCCCGACCCCATGTCGCAGACCACGAACACCCCCTCGCCGCCCTCGATCTCGACGCACGGCGTTGCGCCGCCGAAGGTGCCGCCCGTGGCCAGGTCGAGTTCGTTCATCACGTAGCGGGCGGCCTCGGTCTCGTCCGCGAACCGGCGGCCATCAGCGGCGACCAGGGCGCGGGTGACTTTTGCCAGGACCGCGTCGGCGCGCAGCGCCACCGGCAGCGAGCCGCGCGTGCCCCAGAAGCGGACCAGCATGGATGACGGCTCCTAAGCCTGACCGAGACCCGCATGCTGTAGCGGCTGTCGGGCGCGGTGTCTGCGGCGTGAAACCGGTTGCGTGGGGCGGAAGGGCGCAGTCAGTATGCCCGGGGGCGCCTCGCCTTCGGGAGCACACATGGACTGGCGGCTTCGGCGCGACGGCGAGCGGTTGATCGGGGCGCCGGTCGGCCGCGTCGACGAGGAAAGCTGGCGCGATTTCAGCGCCCACCTCAACGCCGCGGTGCGCGATGCGGTCGGCGCGTCGGTTCCGCTGGTGCTCGACCTCTCCGGCCTCGAGTACATGACCTCCAAGGGTCTGCGCGCCTTGACCATGGCCAAGAAGGAAGCTGCCGGGGCGATCTCGATCAGCCTGGCCGCGCCCAACGAAACGATGCGCCGGATCCTGTCGATCAGCCGCTACGACATGCTGTTCGCGGTCGTCGACGACATCGACGCGGCAGGCTGAGCATGCTCATCCGCTTCTGGGGCACGCGCGGCTCGCTGCCCGTGGCGCCGCGCGCCGACACCATCCTGGCCAAGATCGCCCGGTCGCTGGTCGCCGCCGGGGGCCGGACGTTCGACAACGAGGTTGAAGCTGCGGAGTTCGCCCGGACCAAGCTCGACTTCGCGACCCACGGCGGCTTCGGCGGCGCCACCGCCTGCGTCGAGATCGAGGCCGGCGACGACGCCTTCGTGGTCTGCGACATGGGGTCGGGGTTTCGCGAATTCGGGATCAGCGCGTCGCGCCGCAGCGCCGAAGGCCATCCCCGCGTCTACCACGTGTTCCTCTCGCACATGCACTGGGACCACATCATGGGCCTGCCGTACTTCCGGCCAGCCTTCGATTCCGGCGCGACGATCGTGATCCACTCCGGGCACGCCGACGCCGAGGCCGCCATCCGCCGGCAGCAGGAGGAGATCTCGTTCCCGGTGCCGTTCGAGGCGTTCCGCGCCAGGTTCGAGTTCGTCGTCCACCGCCCCTGGCTGCAGTTCAAGGTGGCCGGACTGACGGTGAGCCTGATCGAGCAGGACCATGCGCACGGCTCTTACGGCTTCCGTTTCGAGCAGGACGGCAAGGCGGTGATCTATTCCACCGACTCCGAGCACAAGGTCGAGGTCATGGAGGCCGAAGACCTGTTCACGGCTTTCTTCGCCAAGGCCGAGCTAGTGATCTGCGATACGATGTATTCGCTGGGCGACACCGTCAGCCTCAAGCTGGACGCGGGGCACTCGTCCAACATCGTCGCGGTGGATCTGTGCCACGACGCCGGCGCCCGCCGCCTCGCCCTCTTCCACCACGAGCCGAGCTACACCGACGCGGATATCCAGCGGATGTTCACCGACACGCTCCGCTACGAGGAACTGGTGCGCGGCGAGCGGCCGAAGCTCGAGGTGGTCTGCGCCTATGACGGGCTCGAGCTCGAGATCTGATCCCCTGACCGAACTCGACGCCGGCGCCCGGCGGCGGGTCCGGCTGGCGGGACTGACGGCGGCGTTGGTGGCGGCTGCTGCGGTGCTGCTGCTCGGGAGCCGGCTGAGCCAGCCGTTGTTCGACCTCTATCAGAACCTCTCGCCGGGTCCGCCGGTCTCCCGGCAGGTGCATGTGGTGGTGATCGACGCCGACAGCCTGCAGGCGATCGGCGGCTGGCCGTGGAGCCGCTACTATCTGGCGCGGCTGGTCGATGAGATCTCCAAGCGCGGCGCGGCGGCGGTCGGTCTCGACATGCTGATGCCCGAGCCTGACCGGCTGACCCCGACGAGGTTCGTCGACCTCTACGGCGAGCTCACGCCGGCCACCTCGGCCGAGATCCGCGCGCTGCCCTCGATGGACGCCGTCTTCGCCCGCGTCATCGGCCGCAGCCCGGTGGTCCTGGCGCGGGCTGGGGTGCGGCGGCACTCGTTCGATGCGCTCGACAAGCCGGCCGCGCTGCTGCCGTCCGAGGCGCAGTTCTCCGTCCCGGTTCCGGACACCGTCAAAAGCTTCCCGCTCGCCGTCGCCAACCTGCCGCTGCTCGACGGCGCTCCGCTGGGCCACGGCCTCGTTAACGGCGATCCGGACGACGACGGCGTCGTCCGCCGCGTGCCGCTGGTCGCCCGGGTGGTCGGCCAGCCGACGCCAGGGTTCGCCCTCGAACTCGTCCGCGTGGCCAAAAGCGCTGAGAAGATCGATCTGAAAACATCGTCCAACCGCCTCGTCGCGGTTGCGGTTGGCGGCCGCTCGGTTCCCGCTTCGGCGGACGGGCAATTGGCGCTGCGGTTTGGCGATTGGCGGACGATCCAGACGACGTCCGCGGCCAACTTGCTGCGGAAGGGGCTGCCGGACGACCTCTTCAAGGGGCAGATCGTGCTGGTCGGCCTCACCGGCGCCGGCACGTCCGACATCATCAACACCCCACGCGCCAGCCAGACCTTCGGCGTCTTCGTCCAGGCCCAGGCAGTCGATGCGATCCTGCGGGGTGAGGGCCTGAGCCAACCAGACTGGGCGGCGCCGGCGGCGTGGGGGCTCGGCGTCCTGTTGGCGCTGGGTGCTTGGGTCTCGGTCACCCGCCTCCCCATCGTGATCGCGGCCGCCGCCGGAGTTGTCGCCGCGTTCGCGACACTTGCCGCAAGCTGGGCCGGCTTTCAGGCCGACCTTCTGCTCGACCCTTTCCCGGCCCTCGCTCCGGCCGCCGCGACCTTCGCCGCCGTGGTGGCCGCTCTCTTCGTAGAGGGCAGGAGGTTGCAGGCGCGGTTGCGATCGGCTCTGGAGGAAGAGCGAGTGCTCGCAGCGCGGGTCGCCGGCGAACTCGCCGCCGCGGCCGAGATCCAGTCCGGCATGCTGTTGCCCAGGGAAGAGCTTGGCCGCCTGTCGCCGGCTGTCGACCTCGACGCCATCCTGCAGCCGGCCCGCCATGTCGGCGGTGACCTCTACGACGCGTTCATGCTGGGCGACACGCGCCTCTGCTTCCTAATCGGCGACGTGACCGGCAAAGGCGTGCCGGCGGCCCTCTTCATGGCGCTCTCCAAGTCGCTCGCGCGCAGCCTGCTATCGCGGCCGGACCTCGGCCTGGCCGACGCGGTCGCGGCCATCAACGTCGAGCTGTCCCGGGACAACCGCGAAGACATGGCGCTGACGTTGCTGGTCGGGATCCTAACGACCGCCACCGGCGACCTCGACCTCTGCTGCGCCGGCCACGAGAACCCGTTCGTCGCCGGCGCGGGCGGCGCTGTCCGCGAGCTGACATTGCTCGGCGGGCCACCGCTCTGCGTGGATCCAGACTTCCCCTACTCGGTCGAGCGCCATCGACTGGCGTCCGGCGAGACGTTCATCGCCTTCACGGACGGTCTGACAGAAGCGCAAGCGCCCGACGGTGAGCTGCTTCCGCGAACCGCACTCCTGGCGGCGGTCAGCGTCGCGTCCATCGCCTCGACTTCCGCAGGGGTGGTCGATGCGATTGTGGCCGCGGTGCGCGCGTTCGAGGCCGGGTCCGAGCCCAGCGACGACCTGACGGTCTTGGCCGTTCGCCTCGCCTCGACCTAGCGAACGGTGACTTCGACCCGGCGATTGGCCGCCTCGCTGACGCCCGGCCCAGTCTGCACGCGCAGCTCCCGCTCGCCGCGGCCGGTCACGCGAGCGTCGGCCACCGGCAGGCCATCCGCGACGAGCGTAGCGCGGACCTGAGTCGCGCGGTCGAGCGACAGTTTGTCGTTGATCGCGGCGTCGCCCGTGGTGTCGGTGTGGCCGGTGATCTGGACGTCGGACGTCGGCCCGATCGCCCGCCGCAGGTCCTCCAGCGTTGCAGCCGAGTCGGCGGTGATCTGCGTCGTGCCTTCGATGAAGTAGAGCGTGAACACCTTCGGCGGCGGCGGCATCACCGCCAGCAGCGCATCGAAGTTGCGCTTCAGCGGCCTGGCGTGGACCTGACCGCCGCGGAGCGCGGTCCGGGTGTTGGCCTGGGTCAGCTGCCCGCGTTCGGCTCCGGTCGCTGGATCGATCACCACCAGAGCGCCCACGCCGCCGCCCTCGTCGTTCAACAGGGCCACATGGCCGTTCGCGCACCCTGCCAGCGCCGCGCAAAGGGCAAGCGCGGCCCAGAGCCTCACGGTCTGACCTCGACCACGAACCGGGTGCCGCGCGCCGCCAGCAGCGCGGTTGGGGTGCGGACTCGCATCGCGTCCTTGTTCTCGTGCGCGATCTGTCCGGAGACGACGGCGAGCGTGCCGCGGTTGATCGTGGTCAGCGACCGGCCGACGTGAGTGGTGTCATCGAACTCGAACTCACTGAGGGCGACCGAGGAATTCGGTCCGACGGCAAAACGGCTGTTGTCGATGAAGGTGATGCCGATCAGCCCACCAGCGCCGGTCTTGATCACATCGTGCGCCTGGAGCAACTGACCTGCGACGGCCGGGATCGCAGTCTTGCCTCGGATCACGGCGGCGGACCCTGTCACCGACTTGATCCGGCCGATCTGAGCGACCGATGCCGCGCTGGCCGTCGACAGGCAAGCGGCGATCAGCAATCCTGCCGCGATCGTTCCGCGCATCGCAAAGTCCTTCCTCAACAGGGGTCAGACCATAGCCCAGCTCAGCGACCTCGCCGAGTCGCGGCTCGAAGCCAGCGCGCGGCTGCGCGCCGACGCCTGGGCTGTGTCTCGCGCCGTGAGTCTGTCGCGCGCGTTCGCCGTTCGCACGGGCCTCGAATCTGTGGCTGCGGGCCATTTGGCGCTGCTGGTCGAGGAGTGGGTGGCCAATGTCGTGGAGCACGGCGGTCCGCAAGACGCCCGCATTGTCCTGAGCCTTCGCCTCCTCGCCGGCGTCGTCCGGATATCGGTCAGCGACGCTGGCATGGCGTTCGATCCGCGGACGGCGGTGTTCGACATGCCAAACCCGGACCGTGGCGGCGGCGCCGGGCTGGCGCTGATCGCCAGCCTTTGCCGCATCGCTGGCTACACCCGCCGCGCCGGCCGCAACCGGCTGGTGCTCGAAATGCCGTTCCCCTGAGAGCCGAGTTGCGGGACAAGGCGGCATGATCCGCATCGGCGTTGATTTCGGCGGCACCAAGATCGAGGTCGCCGCGCTGGATGCGAAGGGCGAGTTTGTCGCCCGCGTCAGGAAGCCCAATCCGGGGAACTACGAGGGCGCGCTGGAGACCGTGCGCGATCTGGTCGCCGAAGCGGAGAAGGCAGCCGGGATTGAAGGGGCGACGATCGGATTCGGCGTGCCAGGGTCGCTGTCGCCGAAGACCGGGCGGATGCGCAACGCCAATAGCGTCTGGCTCAACGACAAGCCGTTCCAGCAGGACCTGGAGAAGGTGCTCGGCCGCGCGGTCCGGCTTGAGAACGACGCCAACTGCTTTGCGCTCTCCGAGGCGCTGAGCGGCGCGGCCAGGGGCGCGGGCGTCGTGTTCGGGGCGATCCTCGGCACTGGCTGCGGCGGTGGGGTGGTGGTGCGTGGCCACACCGTCGAAGGCGTCAACAAGATCGGCGGCGAGTGGGGTCACACGCCCCTGCCCTGGCCCAGCCAGGACGAGCTCGGCGCGCGCACCTGCTGGTGCGGCCGCTCCGGCTGCCTGGAGCAATGGATCTCCGGCAGCGCCTTTGGGATCGATTACCTGGAGGCCACCGGCGAGAAGCTGACCGGCGACGTGATCGTGGGCCGGGCGCGCGACGGCGAGGCCGAGGCCAAGGCCGCACTGGATCGCTACGTCAATCGGCTGGGCCGCGGGCTAGCCGTCATCTGCGACATCCTCGACCCTGACACGATCGTCTTCGGCGGCGGCATGTCGAACACGACAGAGCTTTACGAGCGCGTACCGCCGATCGTCGCGCGCTACGCCTTCAGCGACGTGTTCGTCACCCCGATCGTACCCGCGAAGTTCGGCGACTCTTCGGGGGTGCGCGGGGCCGCCTGGCTCTGGCCCTTAGAGACGTGACCACGGCGTTCTGCCGCGACTGCCTCTGGAGCGGCGACGCCGAACCCGCCCGTTGTCCCGATTGCCGATCGCACCGCCTGGTGCGCCACCCTGAACTCTCGCAGTTGACGATGGCGCACCTCGACTGCGACGCCTTCTACGCGTCGGTAGAGAAGCGAGACCGGCCGGAGTTGCGCGATGTGCCACTGATCGTCGGCGGTGGTGTGCGGGGCGTGGTCACCACCTGCTGCTACATCGCCCGCATGTCTGGCGTGCGCTCGGCGATGCCGATGTTCAAGGCGCGCCAGCTCTGCCCGGAAGCCGTGGTGCTGCCGCCGGACTTCTCCAAGTACCGCGTCGAGAGCCGGCGGATCATGGAGAAGCTGCGCGCGGCGACCCCGCTGGTGCAGACGTTGTCGCTCGATGAAGCCTGGATCGACCTCGCCGGCACAGAGCGGCTGCATGGCTCGATCCCGGCGCTGACTTTGGCCAGGATTCAGACCGAAATCGAGCGCGAGGTGGGGATCACCGTCTCGGTCGGCCTCGCCGCCAACAAATTCCTCGCCAAGATCGCCTCCGACCTCGACAAGCCGCGCGGGTTCGCGGTGATCGGCGCGGCGGAGGCGCAAACGTTCCTGGCGCCCCGGCCGGTCTCGGTCCTGCCCGGCGTCGGTCCGGAGTTCGCCAAGACCCTGATCAGCGACGGCTACCGCGTCATCGGCGACCTCGCTGATGCCGAGCCGAAGCGGCTGGCCGACAAGTACGGCGTCCATGGCTTGCGGCTGAGCCAGCTCGCCCATGGCCGCGACGCTCGGCCCGTCAATCCGCACGAGGCGCGCAAGAGCCTCTCGTCCGAGACCACCTTCAACGAGGACCTGACCTCGCTCGCCGATCTAGAGGACATCCTGCTGCCGCTCTGCGAGAAGGTCGCCCGCCAGGCCCGCGCCGAATCGATCGCCGGGCGGGTGGTGATGCTGAAGCTGCGGGCGACCGACTTTCGGCGCGTGAGCCGCCGCCGCACGCTGCCCTTCCCGACCCAGACCGCGCGGACGCTCTATGCTGCGGCGCGGGAGATGCTGGCGATCGAGGCCACCGGAAAGCCCTGGCGGCTGATCGGCGTCGGCATCGCCGAGATCGTCGCGGCCGAATCGGCCAACGCAGACCTCTTCGACGGCGGCGAATCAAGAGCGCTGAGTGGCGAAAAGGCGATCGACACCCTACGTGGACGCTTCGGCGCCGAAGCTGTAATCATGGGACGCTCACTAAAGCGCTGACGCCACCAAACGCGGCCAATCGCGTTGAAAGAACGCAGGTCGCATTTCCGCCCTTCCATCGGGCCCAGGTTTTCATATCTAATCATAGTCGGGGTTGCGTCGTTGGCATCCCTGCCTGTTGGAGAGCCATCGTGGCGGACAAGCATCAGGGAGACGAAGTTATCGGCACCGGGACGGCTGTCGTCACACAGACGAAGCCGAAGACCCAAAAGCCGTCCATGTATCGCGTGCTGATTCTCAACGACGACTACACGCCCATGGAATTCGTCGTCTACATCCTTGAGCGCTTCTTCAATAAATCTCCTGAAGCTGCCACCCGTATCATGCTGCACGTGCATCAGAACGGCGTCGGCGTCTGCGGGGTCTTCACCTACGAAGTGGCCGAAACCAAGGTCGCGCAGGTGATCGAGACCGCCAGGCGCCATCAGCACCCTCTGCAATGCACCATGGAAAAGGACTGAGAGGTCTAGATTGCCGTCTTTCTCCCGTAACCTGGAAGAGACTCTCCACAGAGCCGTCGCCTACGCTAACCAGCGCAAGCACGAATACACCACGCTCGAGCACCTGCTCTTGGCGCTGATCGACGACAGCGACGCCGCTGGGGTCATGCGCGCCTGCGAGGTCGATCTGGGCGAGCTGAAAAAGAACCTCAGCAACTATGTCGACAACGAGCTGAAGAGCCTCGTGGTCGACGATGGCGAGGACGCCAAGCCCACCGCCGGCTTCCACCGCGTGATCCAGCGGGCTGTGATTCACGTCCAGTCGTCCGGCCGCGACGACGTCACCGGCGCCAACGTGCTGGTGGCGATCTTCTCCGAGCGCGAAAGCCACGCCGCCTACTTCCTGCAACAGCAGGAGATGACCCGCTACGACGCGGTCAACTTCATCGCCCACGGCATCGCCAAGAAGCCGGGCGCCTCGGAGGCGCGCCCAGCCAAGGGCGCCACCACCGAAGGCGACGACGAGAAGCCCCCGGTGAAGACCGGCGGCGAGGCGCTGGAGGCCTACTGCATCAACCTCAATGAGAAGGCCCGCCAGGGTAAGGTCGATCCGCTAATCGGCCGGATGAGCGAGGTCGAGCGCTGCATCCAGATTCTGTGCCGGCGCACCAAGAACAACCCGCTGCTCGTCGGGGATCCCGGTGTTGGCAAGACCGCCATCGCCGAGGGCCTGGCGCGCAAGATCATCGGTAAACAGGTGCCGGAGGTGCTGGCCAAGTCGACGATTTTCTCGCTCGACATGGGCGCGCTCTTGGCCGGCACGCGCTATCGCGGTGACTTCGAGGAACGCGTCAAGCAGGTGATCAAGGAACTCGAGAACCACCACAACGCGATCCTGTTCATCGACGAGATCCACACGGTGATCGGCGCCGGCGCGACCAGCGGCGGGGCCATGGACGCCTCCAACCTGCTGAAGCCGGCGCTGGCCTCGGGCAACCTGCGTTGCATGGGTTCGACGACCTACAAGGAGTTCCGTCAGCACTTCGAGAAGGACCGCGCACTCGTGCGCCGGTTCCAGAAGATCGACATCAACGAGCCGACCATCGAAGACACGATCAAGATCCTCAAGGGGCTGAAGAGCTACTACGAGGAGTTCCACAAACTGAAATACACCGCGGAAGCCATCAAGGCTGCCGTGGAGCTCTCGGCGAAGTACATCACCGACCGCAAGCTGCCGGACAAAGCGATCGACATCATCGACGAAGCCGGCGCCAGCCAGATGCTGCTGCCGGAAAACAAGCGCAAGAAGACCATCGGCCTCAAAGAGATCGAGTCGGTCGTCGCCAAGATCGCCCGCATCCCGCCGAAGTCGGTGTCGAAGTCGGACACCGAGGCGCTACGCCAGCTCGACACCGATCTGCGCGGCGCGGTGTTCGGCCAGGAGGAAGCGATCGGCCAGCTGTCGGCGGCAATGAAGATGGCGAGAGCCGGTCTTCGCGACGGCGAAAAGCCGATCGGCTGCTATCTCTTCTCCGGTCCGACCGGCACCGGCAAGACCGAGACCGCGCGTCAGCTCGCCCTGACCCTCGGCATCGAGCTGCTGCGCTTTGACATGTCGGAGTACATGGAACGGCACACCGTGAGCCGCCTCATCGGCGCCCCTCCCGGCTATGTCGGCTTCGATCAAGGCGGTCTTCTCACCGACGCGGTCGACCAGCACCCGCACGCAGTGGTGCTGCTCGACGAAATCGAGAAGGCGCACCAGGACGTCTACAACATCCTGCTGCAGGTCATGGACCACGGCTCGCTGACCGACGCCAACGGCAAGAAGGTCGATTTCCGCAACGTGATCCTGATCATGACCACGAACGCGGGCGCGTCCGACTCCCAGCGCAATTCCATCGGCTTCGGCCGCGGGAAGATCGAGGGGGCTGACGACGAGGCGATCAAGAAGCTGTTCACGCCGGAATTCCGCAACCGCCTCGACGCGACGGTGGCCTTCAAGCCGCTGACGCCGGAGGTGATCCGGATGGTGGTGCAGAAGTTCGTGCTGCAGCTGGAAGCTCAGCTTGCCGATCGTCACGTGACCATCGAAGCCACCGACGATGCGCTCGACTGGCTGGCCAAGAACGGCTTCGACGAGCTCTACGGCGCCCGGCCGCTGGCCCGGGTAATCCAGGAGCAGATCAAGAAGCCGCTCGCCGACGACATCCTCTTCGGCCGCCTTTCGAAGGGCGGGCACGTGAAGGTGGTGCTGAAGGACGGCAAGATCGCGTTCGAGTTCGACGGCTCGCCGCCGGTCTCGCTCGCCCCGATCCCGATGCCGCCGGAAGACGCCGAAGAGCCGCAAGAACCCGCGCTGGCGGAGTGACGTTTCGAGCCCCTTCTCCCCTTGCGGGAGAAGGTGGCCGCGAAGCGGTGGGAAGAGAGGTCGCTGGTCATTCGAGGCCGGCTGAGCTGCCATTCGGCCTATGCGCGTCGGCCCCTCATCCGTCGACGGCGTCGACACCTTCTCCCGCAGGGGGAGAAGGGAACTTTAGCTCCATCGCCTCGCCGAACGGAGTCGCCTTCCAGCGGCCCAGCAGCTGGCGCATGCGCTCGCGCACCGATGCGATGAAGACCGGGGTGAACCAGCGCGGCGCGCGCTCGTCGTAGATGTCGAGGAAGTCGGTGACCTCGGCGACGAATGCCTCGTCGTCGAGGTCTTCGTTGTTCAGCCCGCCTGTGAGCGCACCCACCACGCGTTCGGTGATCGCGATCTCGCCGCCCAGCGCCGCGCCACCGCTCACGGTTAGCTCTTCATAGCCGCCGATCTTGGCGAGGATCCCGTAGAACGACCCTTTCAGGTCGGCTTCGCTCTCGACCGCATAGTGCAGCAGGTCGTGGAAGAGCAGGCTGCGCGTCTCCATCTCGATCGCCTCGCCCGTCCCATCCGCGCGGCGGTATTCGAACCGGTGGTGGGTCGGCGAGATGCGGGTGAAGCGGAGCCTCAGCGCGTCCGTCACGCGATCTCCAACGCGATCTGCTCGGCGAGTTCCTTGAGCTCGGCCATATCCGCCATGCCACCGCCGGCGTGACGGCCGAGCGGCACGCCCTCCCAGCGCGGGATGACGTGGAAGTGCAGATGGAACACCGTCTGGCCGGCCACCTGGCCGTTGAACTGGGCGATGTAAACGCCGTCCGGCTTCAGGGTGGCGCGGGCCGCGAGCGCCACGCGCTGCACCGTCAGCATCACTGCGTGCAGGTCCTGCGGGTCGATGTCGAACAGGTTGCGGGCGCGGGCGCGCTTGTGGATCACCATCATGTGGCCGCGGCCCTGCGGGAAGACGTCCATGAACGCCAGGGTGTCATGATCCTCAAACACCTTCGCCGCCGGCGCCTCACCGCGCACGATCTTGGCGAAGATATTGTCGGGGTCGTATTGGCCGTCGAGGCTCATCGCGCCTTCTCGTCAGCTGCGGTGCGGGGCTATCCTGCTAGCAGGAAGCTTGGGAGCCCGAAACCATGGCCGACGCCAACCTCACAGAGCGGCAGCAGAAGTGGTTCGCCTCGGTCCGCGCCTCCTTGCCCCCGGCGCGGGGAGAACGCCTGAACGGAATCAGATCTGATCCCGCAACGTGAGCGTCACTGCCTTGGCCTGACCGCCGGCGACCACATCCAGTTTTACCTGAGTTCCAGCCGGGTCGTCGCGCAGGCGTTTGCGCAGCTCGGGAAGATCGAGCTTGGACGCGGCGACGCCATCGACCGCGGTGATCTCGTCGCCGGCTTTGAGGCCGGTGTCGGCCGCCGCGCCGCCTGAGGTCAGGTCCATGATCTTGAAGCCAGCCGCCGACAGATTGAGCCAGAAGCCGGCGCGGTCGAACACCGCCACGTCCTTCGGCGCTGGCGTCAGTGGCTTCAGGTACATGATCTGGCGATTGTAATCGAAGGTCACCGCGTAGCGCTTCAGCAGCCCTGAACCGACGTTGCCCTGGTAGTTGGGATCGGCGAACGCGCCCTTCCCTTGGGTGCCGAAGCCAGTAACCAGGCCGTCGATCTTCACCGGGCCCAGCTCGAACTCGGCGCCCCGCGTCACGTAAGACCGCGACGGACCGCCGACGCCCCAGCCGTCCACCGCCAGCACGCCCTTCGGGTGCTTCGAGGTCAGACCGTTGGCCTCGACGAACGGCTTGGTCAGGGTGAGCTCGACCCGCGAACCGGTATCGATATCGAAGCGGCCGGGGATGCCCTCGAACCTGCCGGTCACCTGCAGGAGGTGGTTGTAGAACACGAACGGCACCGGCGTGCCGGCGTCCTTGCCCGTAAACCTCGCCGGGTCGGTGAAGGTGATGGTCTTGGCGCCGTAGTCGATGGTGGTGACGAAGCGGCGCACCAGCTCGAAGCCGAGCATGCATTGCTCGTCGAAGCCCTCGACCTCCTTGGCCGCGAACGGCAGCACCGTAATGGTCTGGTGGCTCAGCGTCAGATCGCCGACCTGGAAGTCGACGCCGCCCGCGAAACCGGCATCGACCACGCCTTCGCCCGCTCCGGTGCCAGGAATGTCACCCTCGGCGTGGACCGCCAGCGCTTTGGCGGTGTCGGGCGTCAGCAGGCTGTGGCCGCCGGTGTCGAAGATGCACAGGAACGGGCCTTTGCCGTTCACCTTGGCCTCGAAGTAGACGTGGTTGTTGAGCAGCTGGATCGGGACCGTGACCCGGCCCGCAGGGTTGGCGATGCGGGCGTCAGTCACGACCCACTTCGGCGCGGCGTAATAGCTGCGCGGCAGCGCGGGGCCTCGGGCGACGCTGCGGATGGTCAGCGTCTGCGCGTACTGCGGACCGGTGCCGTCGTTGACCACCACGACGCCGGGCGTCATCACGCCAGCGACCTCCCGGTAGTCCGCGAGGTCACTGGTGATGGTCTGGAAGCTCTGGTTCTCGATCGTGCGCGCTAGGAAGTGGGTCTTGGTGTCGAACCAGGCGTCAAAGGTCTTGCCGCCGACCGGCGTCACCCGCAGCACGTCGTAGTGATGTTCGCCGCTGGTCTGCTGCGGCATCAGCTCGATCTTCGCCCCGCCCCGGTCAGGTCGCCAAGCGAGATTGCCATCGCGGTAGGCTTCGTTGACCGCGAGCTGGCGGATGTCGCCGCCGCCCTCGGGGGTCACCGCGCCGGAGGCGTCGCGCCACCACGACGTCTTGCCATCGAAGCCGGTCCCGCCAGTCGCCGGCCCGACCTGCTGGCTGTCGACAAATCCGTCGCCCTTCAGATCGTAGGTGGAGTGCACATCGCCGGTCATGCCTTGCCCGGAGTAGGCGTAGTGGACGTCGAGCGCGCCGGCGCCGTCCTGCCCCTTGCCCATCGCCGCATGGTTGGCGTCCAGAATCTGGGCCACCGTCGTCTGGGCCTGGGCCGCGCTGGCGGCGGCTAGCACCGCGGCCGCAACGGAAATGAAAAACGTCCCTCGCATCGCAAGAATCCTCCCGAATCTCGTTGGGAGGCGACGTAACAGGCCCAGCAAACGGGGCCAGTTAGGGTTTTGTAATGCGCGTCAGGCCGCCTTGAACGGCGAGTACTCCTCGGCCAGCCAATCCATCTCGCCTTGCACCGACCGCCGCTCCTCTTCGAGGAAGCGTTCCACGGCGCGCGAGAGTCCGGGGTCGGTGATGTAGTGCGCCGAATAGACCGCGCTCGGCAGGTAGCCGCGGGCGATCTTGTGCTGGCCTTGCGCGCCGGCCTCGACCCGGGCCAGCCCATGGTCGATCGCCCACTCGATGGCCTGGTAGTAGCAAAGCTCGAAGTGGAGGAAGGGCACGTCCTCCACGCAGCCCCAGTTGCGGCCGAAGAGGCAGTCGCCGCCGATCAGGTTGAGCGCCCCGGCGATCCAGCGCCCGTTTCGCCTGGCCAGGAGCAGCAGCACCCTGTCCGCCATCCGCTCGCCGAGCAGGGAGAAGAAGAGGCGGTTGAGATAAGGCCGGCCCCACTTGCGGTTCCCGGTGTCCATGTAGAAGCCATAGAAGGCGTCCCAGTGCTCCTCCTTGAGGTCGTTGCCGGTGAGGGCGTGGATCTCAAGGTCGGCGACCGCGTCGCGCCTTTCGCGGCGGATGGTCTTGCGACGGCCGGACGAGAGCGCGCCCAGGAACTCATCGAAGGTCGCGTAGCCGGCGTTCAGCCAGTGATACTGCTGGTTCTGCCGCTGCAGCATCCCCTGCCCGCCCAGGAACCGCCACTCGTCATCGGTCGGGAAGTTGATGCCGAGGGTGGTCACGCTCATTTTCTCGCAGACGGTGATCGCGCCTGAGAGCAGCATGCTGCGCCCTCGGTCGCGGTCGACGTCGGGCCGCACCAGCAGCCGCGGGCCGGTGACGGGCGAGAACGGCGCGGCGCAGATCAGCTTCGGATAATACCGCCCGCCCGCCCGCTCATAGGCGTCGGCCCAGCTGTGATCGAAGACGTACTCACCTTGGCTGTGGGACTTAAGGTAGAGCGGCGCGACGGCCGCCACCTCGCCGGCCTCATCCCGCACGGCGAGATGCTGTGGGGCCCAGCCGGTGCGCGGCGAGGCGCAGCCCGACTCTTCGGCGATGTCGAGGAAGTCGTAGGAGACGAAGGGGTTGGCCGCATAGTCGGGGGCGCTAGTGCAGGCTTCCCAGCCGGCGCGGCCGATCTCGGTGATGCGACGATGGATGCTGACCTCCGCCTTAAGCGAGGTCACGCGGCGAAGCCTTCGAAGATCAGGTTGTCGCAGTGAGCCTTGACCTTGTCCCACTCGGCCGGGTCACGGACCGTCCAGGCGACGACCGGCATGCCGCCCTTGCGCAGCGCATCGGCCTTTTTGCTGGGCAGCATGTCGAGGCCAAGCGCGAGGAAGTGCGGCCGCGCGATCGAAACATGCTCCAGCTTGGCGAAGCTCGCGCGCTGTTCCGGCGCCATGCGGGCGTTGTCGGCGGCGCGATAGGCGTGACTGTCGAGGCCGCGCAGTATCTGAGGATGCCGGTCGGCGAACCACGCGTGGGAGTAGGGATTGAAACCGATCACCGCGGTGGGACCGTTGTGGTCGAGCAGGATGTCGTGCACCCGCTGCTCCAGCGGCCCAACCTCGCCGTAGGGTGTCTTCAGCTCGATCTGCACCATGGCGCGGTGACCGATCAGGGTCAGCGTGTCGGCCAGGGTCGGGATGGTGTCGTCGCTGCCGGCCAGCCGCATCTCGCCAAGATCGGCAGCGGTGTGGTCGGAAATGCGGCCTTCCTGGCCCGTCATGCGCGTGAGGCGCCCATCGTGGAACACCATCGCCTCGCCGTCGGAACTGAGCTGGACGTCGAGTTCGATGCCATAGCCGGCCTCGCAGGCCGCCTCGAACGCGCCCAGCGAGTTCTCCGGTAGCGCGTCCTTAGACCACAGCCCGCGGTGCGCGACAGCCGGCGCGAACAGCCGCTCCCAAGCCTCGCCAAACCGCTCTTTCACCGGACTTCGACCACGGCGTCGACCTCCACCGCGAAGTTCAGCGGCAGCCGGTAGACCCCGACCGCCGAGCGCGCGTGCCGGCCGGCATCGCCGAACACCTCGACCATCAGGTCGGAGCAGCCGTTGACCACCTGCGGAATGTCGAAGAAGGTCGGGCCGGCCTGTACGAAGCCGCCCAGCTTGACGACGCGGATCACGCGGCCGAGGTCGCCGTCCAGCGCGGCCTTCATCTGAGCGATTAGATTGACCCCGCAGATCCGCGCCGCACGCTTGGCGTCCTCGGCGCTGACATCCTCGCCGACGACACCGCGAACGCCGCCGGCGGCGTCGGTCGAGACCTGGCCCGAGATGTAGAGGCTGTCGCCTGCCAGCACGAACGGCACATAGTTGGCGACCGGGCGGGTTGGCGCCGGAAGCACGATGCCGAGCTCGGCCAGTCGTTCGTCGGGACTGCTCATCGCTCCGAGGCTTAGCGCGACGGCCATGGCGGGCAAACGAAAAACGCGGCCGGGACGGACCCGACCGCGTTCTTTAGCTCAGAGGAAGTCGGCCGGACTTAGCGGCCGGCTTGGGCGCGCTCAACGAGGGCGGTGACGCGCTCGTTGATCGGCTGGAAGCTTTCCTTAAACGAGGCGGCGACGATCTCGGAGGCCTTGTTCATCTGGGCGATGTAGCCCTCCATCGCGCTCTTGGCGTAGGCGGTCTGCAGCTCGACCACTTCCTGCACGCTCTTGGCGCCCGAAAGCGTCTTGGCGGCGGCGACTTGGTCTTCGATGGCCTTCTTCGAGTAGGCCATGGTCTCGGCGCCCAGGGCTTCAGCGCCCTTGGTGGCGGCGGTGACCGAGGCGACGACCGCTTCGAGGTTCTTCTTCGAGTGGGCGTTCACTTCACCCAGCGCGCTCAACGACTTTTCGATCGAGTCTTTGAAGGCTTGATTGCCGGCGGTGGTGAACTGTTCGACCGTGGTCTTCAGGGTCTCGGCGCCATTGGCGGCCATGGTGTCTCTCCTTGGAGATGCGGGGGCGGTGGGCGAAATGCGGAAATTGGCTGGACGCGATCGCGACAAAGGGCTGGACCTCGGCGCGACGACTGCCAAATTTCATGCTGCACTGCGATAGTCAAGTGATTTTTGTGCAGTGCAACATGACCATTTCGCGGCGGTTTCTAGGCGGCCGCGCCTCGGTTTCGCCATGAAGAGAAGAGCCCCTGCGACCGTTTCGCCAACGCGATATTTACCTTGGAGAAACGATAGTTAAGCCATGCTAAGCCCTTCGCTGAAGCCGAGTCTTGGCCACCGGACTCGTCCGAAGTAACCCGTTTCCCGGAGCCCGCTGATGCACGCGCCCTCCCGACGCCTCCCGTACGCTTTGGCCGCCCTGGCAGCGTCGATGTGCGTAAGCGCCACCCCTACGATCGCTCAGGACGATGAGGCAGGCCCCAGCCTCAGCTATGGCTACTCGCCGTCGACCGACCTGAAGGTGCCGGCTAGTGAGCCGCGATATGCCGCGATTGTGATGGACGCCGCGACCGGCGAGATTCTCTACCAGAAGCGCGCCGACTCGCCGCGCTACCCCGCCTCGATCACCAAGATCATGACCATGTACCTGGCATTCGAGGCGCTCTCGACCGGCCGGCTGCACGAGAGCGACATGATCACCGTTTCCCCCCTCGCCGCCTCTCAGGCGCCGACCAAGCTGGGCCTGAAGCCGGGCGATTCGATCGACGTCGAAGACGCCATGCACGCGATCGCGGTGAAGTCGGCCAACGACATGGCCGTCGCGCTGGCCGAGAAGATCGGCGGCACCGAGAGCCGCTTTGCCGCACTGATGACGATGAAGGCGCAGGAGCTGGGCATGACCCACTCGCACTTCGTCAACGCCAACGGCCTGCCCGACAGCCGGCAGATCACCTCGGCGCACGACATCTCCATCCTCTGCCGCGCCGTGCTGCGCGATTATCCGCAGTACTACGGCTACTTCGGCACCGAGCAGTTCACCTACCGCGGCGTGACGATGAGCAACCACAACCATCTCTTAGGCAACATGCCCGGCGTCGATGGTTTCAAGACCGGCTTCACCAACGCCGCTGGCTACAATCTCGCCGCCTCCGCCGTCCGCGACGGCCGCCGCCTGATCACCGTCGTGCTCGGCGGCTCGTCCGGCCCGGCGCGCAACGCCAATGTCGCCGACCTGCTGCTCACCGGCTTCGACGTCGAGGAACGCCGCGCCAAGGGCGAGAACATCATCCTGACCGAGAACCTGTTCGAGCAACCGCCGGCGTCGGGCTACGTGACCCCACAGACCGAACAAGGCGACACCGATGACGACGATGCGATCGATGTCGTGCTGGCCGCTGCCTCGCACGGATCGCCAGTCACCTTCACGCCGCACGGGGTCACCCAGCTGGCCGCCTCGCGCCCCTCGCTGACACAGGAAGTTCCGCACGCCGGCCTGCTGCGCGCGAACCAGACTCAGCCGACCGCCCAGGCGGCGGGCGCGCCTGCGATGCCGCGCAATTGGTCGGTGCAGGTCGGCGACTATGGCTCAAGCCGCCTCGCCACCCGTCAGATCGACCATGTGGCCGACGCCTACAAGTCGATGTTCGACGACAAGGAAGGCCAGGTCGATCACGCCGGCAGCCACTACCGCGCCGTCTTCAGTGGCTTCACCGAAGCCGAAGCGAAAAGCGCCTGCGCTACTCTCATCGACACGGCCTGCGTCGCGAACCAGCGCTAGAACCCGGCGGTTCGGTTCCGCATTACGTCTCGCGCGGCGTTGAGCTGCGCGGCCAAGCCCGGCGCGCCGCCCTGGTCCGGGTGGACGAGGAGCATCAGCCGGCGATAGGCGGCCTCGACCGTCTCGCGATCCGCCGTCTCGGCCACTCCCAGCACCGAGGCCGCTTCAGCGACCCCCATTCCAGTAGTCTGCACGCGCCGAGGCGATCTGGCTGACATCGCAAGCCAGAGGGCCGCCGACAGCAGGATCGAGCCGCCGAGCCAGCCACCGCGCATCGCGTCCCACACAGCCGCGCCGGCTGCGACGATCGCCAATCCGATGCTGATCATACGTCCATGCAGCCGCGCCATCAGCGGTCGCCGGCCGACGCCGACCAGCAACGCCAGCACCAGGCCGCCCATTACGAACAGGATCATGGGTGGGCGCGGCTACTCCGCCGCCATTACCGCGCCGCGGCCGGCGAGTCCGAGGTCGACCATCAGCACCCGCAGCTCCTGCCGCGCGGCGATATGGCCGAGGGAGACTGGGATTGGCCGCACGCCAGGCCCCAGGTCGGCGACAGTGAGGCCGAAAGGGAAGAGCTCGCGGTAGATCACCCGGTCACCGAGGCCGTGCAACACCCGGAATCCCACACGCCGCGAAAGCGCCTTCAGCCGCTCGTCGACCCGGCGACGGTTGCGCGGATCGGCCGACGCCAGGCGATTGCGCAGCACAACCCAATCGAGCGAACGACCACGTTCGGCGGCCAGCACCTTGCGCGCCTCCCAGACCGTCTCCGAGTAGAGGCTGGGCCGAACCAGGTCGAGCGTCACCGGGTCGACGACGCCGAGGACGTCGAAGTCGACGAAGCTGTCGTTCATAGGGGTCAGCACCTGATCGGCGCGCTGGTGCGCCAGCCGGGCGAGCTCGGTGTCGGCGCCGGGCGTGTCGATGACCAGGAAATCATGCTCGGCGGCGGCCTTCAGCGCGGCTTCCAGGCCGTCGGCGTCGGCCGGACAGTCGATGACGGTCGGCTGCGGCAGCTCCGCCCCTTTGGCCTCGATCCAGCGCGCGCGATTGGCGAAGAAGTGAGCCAGGGTCTGCTGGCGGCGGTCGAGGTCGATGACCGCGACCCGCGCGCCTTCGTGGCAGAGCGCGACGGTCAGGTGCACGGCGACGGTCGATTTGCCTGCCCCACCCTTCTCGTTGCCGATGACGATGACACGCATGCCGAGGTCTCCCGGGAATCAGTTCCCGTCGCTTGCTTGGGTTAACGAGACACCGGGCGACTGGCGCCGTCAACGCGGCGGAACAGCCGCGCTGGACATCCGCCCTTCCCCGCCGTCATAGGTCCCGCCGCTGTCTCCCGAGGATCACATGAGCGCCGCCGGTCTCGCCACCGTCCGCACCGTCGCCGACCTGCGCCGCCAGGTCGCGGCGTGGCGCGCGGCTGGGGAGCGCGTGGCCCTGGTCCCGACGATGGGATTCCTGCACGCCGGGCATCTTTCGCTCGTGAGTTTGGGCAAGACCAAGGCCGATCGCGTGGTCGCCAGCCTTTTCGTCAACCCGACCCAGTTCGCGCCGGGGGAGGACTTCGAGGCCTATCCGCGCGACGAAGCGCGCGACGCCGCCCTGCTGGCGGGCGTGGGGTGCGACCTGCTCTACGCGCCGACGCCGGACCAGATGTACCCGGCTGGCTTCAGCACCACGGTCAGCGTCGCCGGCGTCTCCGGGCCGATGGACGGCGCGGCGCGGCCGATCCACTTCGCCGGCGTGGCGACCGTGGTGTGCAAGCTGCTGGTCCAGACGACGCCCGATGTCGCGATCTTTGGCGAGAAGGACTTCCAGCAGCTGCTGGTGATCCGCCGCATGGCCCGCGACCTCGACCTGCCGGTCGAGATCCTGGGCGGCGAGACCGTGCGCGAACTGGACGGCCTCGCGATGTCGTCCCGCAACGTCTACCTGACGTCCGACGAACGCACCCTGGCCCCGCGCCTGAACCAGGCGTTGCGCGCCGCCGCGTCGGCGCTGCGAAGTGGCGCGACTGTGTCCGAGGCTGAAGCCGCGGGCCTGGCGGCGTTGCAGGCCGCCGGTTTCGGCCCGATCGACTACTTCGAAGTCCGCGGCGCGGAGGATCTGCAGCGGTTGGGGCCGGGGCCAGTTGAAACCCCCGCCAGGGTCTTCGGCGCGGCCCGGCTCGGCAAAGCCCGCCTGATCGACAACTGGCCGGTATGAGCACCCAGAACTCCGCTCTCCCCCGCGGAAGCGGGGGCCCAGGCTTTTTCTGCAACGCGCCCCGCCCGACGATAAAACGCCTAGGTCCCCGCTTCCGCGGGGAAGAGCGGGTTGGAGGAAGTCGCTACCAAGCCCCTGCTTCGCGCAGACGCCGCGCTAGCTCGACGGGCAAGTCGCCCTCGGCGGCCGCGCCGAAATCGGCTGGCGCATCCGCCGCCTCCAGATAGCGCCAACCTTGGAACGCGCGGCGAGGCTGCGGCGAGGTTGGGATCAGCGTCTCGTCGAGCAGGATCTCGCAGCGGCGCTGGGCGCCCTCGCCGATGGTCTCGACCGCGGCGATGGTCTGGCGGATCAGGATCACGCCCTTGAACACCCAGTAGAGCGAGCCGCCGTCCAGCAGCTCGGCCGCGCGCTTCGGCGTCTGCCGCGTGTAGACGATCGGCCGGTGACCCGCGGCGGCGCGCTGGGTCCGCCAAGCCCGTAGGTCCTCCGGGGTCGCGGCGCCCACGCAAAGCTTGACCAGGTGCAGCGCCATCAGGGCTTGGCGCTCAGCAGCAGCAAGAGCGCGCCCTCGGTCACCTGCTCGCCAACCTCGCAGCGCACCTCGTCGACGACGCCGTCGAAGGGCGCCATGAGCGCGTGCTCCATCTTCATCGCCTCGAGCGTCACCAGGGTCTGGCCGCGCGTGACGGCGTCGCCGGCGGCCACGGCCAGCGAGGCGATGCGGCCGGGCATGGGCGCCAAGATCTTCCCATCGCCGGCCGCGCCGGCTTCGTCCGCCACGCTGCGGGGCCGGGTGAAGGCGAACGCCTCCCCGCCTTCGAACAATACGACCTCGCGCTCACCCGGAAACATCGGCGCCATCAGCGGATCGACGTGCGCCTCGAACACCTGTCCGTTGGCCTCCACCAGCGAAGGCGCCGGGGCTGCGCCGAGCCGAAATCCGGCCAGCAAAGTCCCGCTCCACGGCGTGAGATCGGGGGCTGGCGCCAGCGCTGAGGCCGCTTCGTTGCGCAGGAATATCGAGGGCTCGGCGGGCGCCGTGAGCCGCTCCAGCCGCGCCTCGATGAAGCCGGTGTCGACCTGGCCGGCAATGAAGTCGGGCTCGCTCAGCAGCCGGGTCAGGAAGCCGGCGTTGGTGTTCACCGGCCACACCTCAGTCGCGCCGCAGGCAAGCGCCAACCGCTCGGCGGCTTCTTCCCGGGTCGGCTCGTACGCGATGAGCTTGGCGATCATCGGATCGTAAAACGGCCCGATCTCGCCATCGACCTCCACGCCGCTATCCACTCGGATGTCCGGCGAGCCGATGAAGAGTTCGTCGAGCCTGCCCGTAGACGGCAGGAAGCCCTTGGCGGGGTCTTCGGCGTAGAGGCGGGCCTCCATCGCGTGGCCGATCATCTCGATCTGGTCCTGGGTCAGCGGCAGCGGCTCGCCCGACGCGACGCGAAGCTGCCATTCGACGAGGTCGAGCCCGGTGATCGCTTCGGTGACCGGGTGTTCGACCTGCAGCCGGGTGTTCATCTCCATGAACCAGATCCGGTCGGCCCGGAGCCCCTCGGAGGCGTCGGCGATGAACTCGATGGTTCCGGCGCCGACGTAGTTCACGGCCCTGGCGGCGCGGACGGCGGCGTCGCAGAGCTGGGCGCGGGTGGCGGCGTCCATGCCCGGCGCCGGCGCTTCCTCAACCACCTTCTGGTGGCGGCGCTGCAGCGAACAGTCGCGTTCGAACAGGTGGACGATGTTCCCGTGGCTGTCGCCGAACACCTGCACCTCGATGTGGCGCGGGCGGGTCACGTAGCGTTCCAGCAGCACGCGGTCGTCGCCGAACGACGAGGCCGCCTCGCGCCGGGCGGCGTCGAGCGCCGCAGCGAAGTCCGACGCCTGGTCGACCCGGCGCATGCCTTTGCCGCCGCCGCCGGCCACCGCCTTGATCAACACCGGGAACCCGATCGTCGCGGCCTCGCGGGCCAGGGTCTCGGCCGCCTGATCGTCGCCAAGGTAGCCTGGTGTGGTCGGCACGCCAGCCTCGGCCATCAGCCGCTTGGCCGCGTCCTTCAGCCCCATCGCCCGGATAGCGGCCGGCGGCGGACCGACCCAGATCCGCCCTGCCGCGATCACCGCCTCGGCGAAGGCCGCATTCTCGGAGAGGAAGCCGTAGCCGGGGTGGATCGCCTCGGCGTCGGTCGCCTTAGCCGCGGCCAGCACGCGCTCGGCGTCGAGGTAGCTCTCCCGCGCCGGCGGCGGGCCGATCAGAACCGCCTGGTTGGCCTCACGCACATGCGGCGCGTCGGCGTCGGCCTCGGAGTAGATCGCGATCGTGCGCACGCCGAGCCGCTGGGCGGTACGGATGATCCGCCGGGCGATCTCGCCGCGGTTGGCGATCAGGACGCTGCCGATCATTGGCCCACCTCGTAGAGACCGATCATCACCAAGCCGCCCACCGCGAATGCGAGCGCGAGCAGCGACACCAGAAAGAGCACGATCATCCGCCAGAGCGCGCCGAACATTCCGATCCGATAGGTCCCGCGCAGATGGACGAAGAGATGGGTCGGGGCGGCCACGAGTCCGAGCATCGACCAGTCCGTCGCCAGCCCACCCAGCATCACCGCCGAGATCAGCAGCCCCTGGAATGACAGCGAGTGCATGCTGAAGATCAGGTGGTCGAACAGATAGATCTCCCGCCGCCAGAAGAACGTCAGGCCGAGCAGCGCGGCGCTCAGCGGCAAGGTGAAGATCGCTAAGCGCTGCGCCCAGGTCGTCATCGCTGCGGCGAATCTCTGGGGGTCGCGCGCCGCGGCCTGGGCCCGGGCGACGATCCAGGCGTCGCCCTTGTTGCGTCCGGCCACCATCTCGTCCTTCAGCACGGACTGCATGTCGGGCTCGGTCTTGAACACCGTGCGCTGACCGCCGAGATCGAGGGTGAGGTCGACGTTGGCGTTTTGCGGCTTCTGGGTCCCGAGGCCGCCGACCAGGAACACCAACACGACCACGATCAGGAACAGCCGGAACGGCGGTATCTGGCCGACGCGGTGGCCGTCGAGATAGCTGCGGGTCAGACGTGCGGGCCTGAGCACCAGGTCAGGCAGGGTCAGCCACAGCCGCCCATCCAGATCGAAGAGGCCGTCGATCGCTTCGCGGGTCAGACGCAGGATCGAGCGGTGAAAGTCCTCGGCTGACTGGCCGCAGGCGTGGCACCAGGGACCGGCCAGCACGGCGCCGCAGTTAGGGCACGGCGCGCCGACCGCGAGGGTGTGCGACGACCGGCTCCGGATCGCGCCCAGACTGTCGACCGCGGCCGCCTCGATCTCGTGCGCCATCGCCCGCTTCTATTCCGCCCAGGGCGCCTTGCGGCCCTCGAGGAAGGCGCGGACACCGGCCTGCCCTTCGTCGCCGACTCGCTGCGCGGCGATGCGCTTGGCGGTGTGGACCATAAGGCTGTGGTCGATATCGCGGCCGACCACCTCGCCGACGAGCAGCTTCGACTCGGCGACCGCGCCGGGCGCGCAGAGCCGCTGGCCGGCGGCGATCTTCGCCTTCGCCGCCTCCAGGGCAACGGCGTCGGCGACCACCTCGTCGACCAGGCCGAACGCCTGCGCGTGGTCGGCATCGAACACCTCGCCAGAGGCGAACAGTCGGCGGGCGCGGCGGGGACCGATGGCGGCGACGACGTAAGGGCTGATGGTGGCGGCGATCAGGCCGAGCTTGACCTCAGAGAACGAGAACCTGGCGCTCTTAACGGCCACCGCCATGTCGCAGGCAGCGACCAGCCCGGCCCCGCCGCCGAACCCGCCGCCTTCGACCAGCGCCACGGTCAGCGCCGGGATGTCGAACAGGTGCTTCAGCATGATCGCCATCTGCATGGCGTCGTCGCGGTTGTCCTCTTCGGTGTGATCGATCGCGTCGCGCATCCACTCCAGATCGGCGCCCGCGGAGAACGTGCCGCCGGCGCCCTGGACGAACACGACCCGGATCGCCTCCTGGTCACGCAAGGTCTCGAACGTTTCCCGAAGCGCGCCGATCAGCTCGGCGTCGAACGCGTTCTTCTTGGCCGGCCGATTCAGAGTGACAGTGACCGCCCCCTCTTCGGTCGCCTCCATCAACACGAGGTCGGAGGTGGCGTCGGTATCTGGGATCTCGACAAACGGATCGGCGATCGGCTCGACGACTGATTGAGCATCATCGTCGTCCGAGGTTCCGGTTGGGGGATTGCTCATGCTTCTTCTTCCTGGCGATAGCGATCAACAGTCTCCTGCGCCGCTAGTGCAACTTCGGGACTGATGCATTTTTGGCTGAGGTCCAGCGACTTCAAACGAACCAGCGTCTTGGCAACAGCAAGATGGACGTTGCGAAGTTGGCCCTTCCGGAAGTCGACGACGTCCGCCGAAGGGTCGAATTCTGCGAACACTCGCTCCAGCGGCCGAAGCCACCGACCTTCGCTCTCAAGCAGGTGTTGGAATGCCACGAAACCGACAACGTCAAACAATCGTCCCGCACTGGGCTCAAGACGTTTCGTCATCAGTTCACCTATCGCATTCTGCCAATCCCGGAAGACCCATGCTTGTCGAACCTCCAGAATCTCTAGGGCCTTGGACCAAGGCTCGCCGATTCCAATTGTGGCCTCGCTCTGCGTAGGAAGGGCTTGCTGAAGACGATGCGCCACTGAAATCAGGAGGCCGTATTGTTCTTGCATGCCCAGCGTAGAGAGCTTTCGGCGCTCTCCCGCTTCAGCCACTGCCGCATCGATCAAGTCTTCGATGTCCGATCCCGCCTTGGCCGCGGCAAGCCGAGGCGGGCGATCAATCTCCCAAAGATCGCACAGCTGCTCGACGGTCCACGTCTCAACATGGATACCGTCGGCGAACGCAGTCACAATTTCTTCGATCAAACGGAAGATTGCATCTGCGCTGTCAGAGTTGCGCTCAAGAAGGAGAGAGTGCTCCTTCTTGATCGCCCACATCCAGGCCAGAAGTGCAGCACATCTATAAATGGTGCTCTCAAATTTGTAAGATTGGAACGGCCGAAGACGATGCTTCTTCTTGAGATAACTATTCCTCTGCGTAACTAATATTTCATCGAGCCGCCAATAGAGCGACTCCGTCGCGCTGGCGAAAGGTTGCGCATAGCGCTCGACTGACGTCTTTCGCTCACTGGCGGTTCGATTCAACCATGTCACCAGCGGAACCGCGACGTCTTTTATTACAATGCCAAGGGCAACCCCCACGAACCCCGTGAGCGTGGCAAATGCAGCCGGACTGAGGTTCACCGCCGCTACATCCTAAAGACGCCGAACCGGGTCGGCGGGATGGGGGCGTTGAGGCTGGCGGCGATCGAGAGACCGAGCACGTCGCGGGTCTGCACCGGATCGATGATGCCGTCGTCCCAGAGCCGAGCGGTGGCGTAGTAGGGGTTGCCTTCGTCCTCGTAGCGCTGACGGATCGGGGCTTTGAACGCCTCTTCCTCGGCCGGCGTCCACTTGTCGGCGTCGCGGTTGACGGTGGCCAGCACGCTCGCCGCCTGCTCGCCGCCCATCACGCTAATGCGGCTGTTGGGCCATGAGAACAGGAAGCGCGGGGAGTAGGCGCGCCCGCACATGCCATAGTTGCCCGCGCCGAACGAGCCACCGATCAGTACGGTGAACTTCGGGACTTCGGCGCAAGCCACCGCCATCACCATCTTGGCCCCGTCCTTGGCGATCCCGCCGGCCTCGTAGCGACCGCCGACCATGAAGCCGGAGATATTCTGCAGGAAGACCAACGGCACGCCGCGCTGGCAGGCAAGTTCGATGAAGTGGGCGCCCTTCTGCGCGCTCTCAGAGAAGAGCACGCCATTGTTGGCCAGGATCGCCACCGGGTAGCCCCAGATGCGGGCGAAGCCGCAGACCAGGGTCGAGCCGTAGAGCTGCTTGAACTCGTCGAACTCGGAGCCGTCGACCATCCGCGCGATCACCTCGCGCACCTCGTACGGCGCACGCACGTCGGGCGGGATGATGCCGTAGAGCTCGGCCGGGTCGAACGCCGGCGGTTCGGGCGCGGCGGGCAAGATCGGCGGGGCCGGTTTGTCGCCGAGGTTGCCGACGATCGAGCGGACCAGCTCCAAGGCATGGGTGTCGTTGGCGGCGACGTGGTCGACCAGGCCGGACTTGCGGGCGTGGGTGTCGGCGCCGCCCAACTCCTCGGCGGTGATCACCTCGCCGGTCGCGGCCTTCACCAGCGGCGGGCCGCCGAGGAAGATGGTGCCCTGCCCCCGGACGATGATCGTCTCGTCGCTCATTGCCGGCACATAGGCGCCGCCGGCCGTGCACGAGCCCATCACGCAGGCGACCTGGGCGATGCCCTCAGCGCTCATCCGCGCCTGGTTGAAGAAGATGCGCCCGAAGTGGTCGCGGTCGGGGAAGACCTCGGCCTGGTGCGGCAGGTTCGCGCCGCCGCTGTCGACCAGGTAGACGCACGGCAGCCGGTTCTGCAGCGCGATCTCCTGCGCCCGCAGGTGCTTCTTCACCGTCATCGGGAAGTAGGCGCCGCCTTTGACCGTAGCGTCGTTGGCCAGGATCATGGTCTCGCGGCCTTCGACGCGTCCGACGCCGCAAATCAGTCCCGCGCCGGGCGCCTCGCCCTCGTAGAGGCCGTAGCCGGTTAGCTGGCCGACCTCGAGGAACGGTGAGCCGATATCGAGCAGTCGCTCGACGCGCTGGCGCGGCAGCAGCTTGCCGCGCTCGGTGTGCCGGCGTCGCGAGGCCTCAGGACCGCCCAGCGCGGCGCTGGCCACACGCTCGCGCAGCGTCTCGGCGAGGCCGCGATTGAGCTCGCTGTTGCGGCGGAACGCGTCGCCTTTGACGTCGATGGCTGAGGTGAGCCGGGGCATAGATGCAAGCGATACACTGCCGCCACGGGGCGCGGGAAGCCGCTGCTCGACCTTAGCCGCAAACCAGAAGTCAGACCGTCAGGGCGAAGAAGATGTCTTCCCAGGTCGCACCGCCGTCTTCCGCCTTCTGGCGGCCGAGCTGGCGGGCGCCTTGCGCGTCGTAGAAAGCGACGGCGCGGACGTTGTCGGCGACCGCCTTGAAGCCGATGTCTGTGACGCCACGCGCCTTCAGCTCGGCGCGCATCGCGTTCAGCAACCGCGAACCGATTCCGCGGCGCAGGTGGCTGGCCAACAGATAGAGCGAACTCATCCAGGTCTCGCTGGCATGCACGAAACCGACGACCTGGCCGCGCTCCTCGGCGACTAGGAACACATCCCCAGCCGTCAGCGCGGCCTCCCAGCGCGAGAGCGACACATCCAGAGCGACTTCCTGGAAGTGCACGCCGAAGAGCGGTTCGTAGGTCTCACGGTCGGCCTGTACGTGGACACCGGCGACAGCGAGCGCCTCTCCCAGGCCGACCGGTCGGATAACGACGGACGGCGCGAGGCGCTCCACCGCAGGCGTGTTCACATGAGACATTTCGCCTTCCAGTCTAGCTCCAATTGGCGGCCCGGCTAATCCACCGCTACTGTGGCGCGGTGGCTGCTCTCACCGACTCGCTGCCCGACTCCGCCCTCACCCGGCTCTTCGCCCGCGAAATCGCCGCCGGGCGCGCCGTCTGGTTCTCTTTGCCGGGCGGATCGTCGCTCTATGAAGCCGGCGAAGATGCCGATCGGTTCTACTTCCTGCGCGCCGGCCGCCTGGGCGCGTTCCGGATCAGCGAGGGCCACGAGAACCAGTTCCTGGGCGTGATCCGCCCGGGCGAGCCCGCCGGCGAGATGGCGCTGGTTGCCGGCGCACCACACTCCGCGACAGTCGCCGCTCTGCGCGACTCCGAAGTGCTCTCCCTCAGTCGCGACGATTTCTTCGACGCTGTCGCGACCGACCCGACGGTGATGACCGAGTTGGCGCGGCTGATGATCCTGCGCACGCGGCAAAGCTCAACCGGCGGGGTGACCGGCGAGCCCTCGGTGTTTGGCTTCATCGGCCTCTCGCCCAGCATCGAGGTGCGGCCGCTGGTCGCCGACATCGCCACGCGCATCGGCAAGCTGGGTTATCGCACCACCATCGTCGGGGCCGAGGCGTTGCGAGCGCCGACCGAGTGGTTCTCCAACGTCGAGCGCGACCATGACTTCGTGCTCTACGTCGCTGAGCACGGGGATACCTCGTGGCGTGGGCTGGTCAGCCGACAGGGCGACCGAATGTTCCGGGTTGCCGACGCCACCGCCAACGCGCCGCCGCCGATGACCGACATCGCCGCCGCCGAGCCGCTGCAAGTGCAGCAGCTGGTCGACCTGATCCTGGTCCATCCCGCGGATCAGGGGGTGCCGAACGGGTCGGAGGCTTGGCTGCTCGCGCTGAGGCCCGCGCGGCTCCTCCACATGCGCGCCACCAACAGCGCCGACGCTGACCGGATTGCGCGGGTGCTGACTGGTCAGTCGGTGGGGCTGGTGCTGTCTGGCGGCGGGGCGCGGGCCTACGCCCACGTCGGCGCGGTCAAGGCGCTGCGCGAGCACGGGGTGCCGATCGACTTCGTCGGCGGCGTCTCGATGGGGGCGATCGTCGCGGCGGGACTGGCCATGGGCTGGGACGACCCTGAGCTGGAGCAACGCATCCGCAAGGCGTTCGTGGACTCCAGCCCCCTGGACGACATCGCCTTGCCGCTGATCGCCATGACCCATGGCGACAAGGTGCGCGAACGGCTGACCGAACACTTCGGCGAACGGATGATCCCGGACCTGTGGCTGCCGTTCTTCTGCGTCTCGGCCAACCTGACCACGGGCGGCTATGAGCTGCACCGCACCGGTCTGGTCCGAGAAGCGCTGCGCGCCAGCATCTCGCTGCCTGGCGTGCTGCCACCGGTGACCATCGGAAAGAACGTGCTGGTCGATGGCGCTGTGGTGAAGAACTTCCCCACCGACGTGATGCGCGCGATCCAGCTCGGCCCGATCATCGGCGTGGACGTTGGCCGTGGTCGCAGCATCGAGGCCGACGACATCAAGCGTCCGGACTCGGTCTGGCGCTGGCTGGCGTCAGGCGAGTGGCGGCGGGGCCCACCGATCATCTCGGTGCTGATCCGTTCAGCGACCGTTCGGGCGGGTGCGGAGCTGGAGCTGGCCAAGGCCTCCACCGACGTGCTGATCCAGCCCGAGGTCGACCACATCGAAATCCGCGACTGGAAGGCGTTCGACGCCGGGGTCGAAGCCGGCTACTCGGCGACCAACGAGGCGTTGGACGCACTGACGACGCCGGTCGTCGATCTGCGTCGCCGCGCCAGCCACGAAGAGGCCGCCCTCGGCGGCGCAGGAAGGCGTCTGTCTGTCGGCGGACGATAAGGTTGCACTGCGCAATCGACGCTGCACTGCGAGATTGGTACAGTGCGGCGCAACTTCATCCGGCGGGTTTCTGTTCTTGACGCGACAGCTGCGTTTGAAATTGAGGCGCCCAGCGTCTTACGCCCGGGCGGATTTCGTGGCGTCGGAGACCAACCGCGAAGCCCGCAAGGCGCTCGACGACTGGCCCGCGTGGCACGGCGGCTGCCTCGCCTTGATCGGCCCAGAAGGCGCCGGCAAGAGCCATCTGGCGATGGAGTGGGCCGCCCGCGCCAAGGCCAGCGTGCTCAGCGCCGCCTGCACCGACATCGCCGGCGCCTACGACGGTCCGGTCTTGATGGAAGACGCCGACAAGGCGAACTCGGAGACGCTTTTCCACCTGATCAACATCGCCGGCGCTTGCGGCGGGCTGCTGCTGACGGCGCGGACGCCGCCGCTCACCTGGCCCGCAGAACTGCCCGATCTGCGCTCGCGTCTCAACGCGCTGCCCGTCGCCGAGATCGGCGAGCCCGACGACGCCGTACTGGAAGGCGTGCTGCGGAAATTCTTCCGGGAACGGAACATTAAACCCGCTGAGGATGTCTATCCTTACCTAATGCGGCGCATCGAACGCTCGGTTCGAATGGCGCGCGAGATTGTGATCCGTCTCGATGAAGCCGCCGACGCCGAAGAGCGAGAAATCACGCGGGCCTTGGCGCGGCAGATTCTTGAGTCTGACGCACCCACCCTCGATCTATTCGAGTGACGTCTTGTTATTGACATCCAGAGGCGCCAGAACCTCGATCATACTCAACTCGCACTGATGAGCCTTCCCTTGGAAGACCGCGTCGCCGATCCCGCCGCGCCCACCCCGGTCGCCGCGCTTGCTGTCGCCGCTACGCCGGAGGCCGCTCATCAGGCTCTCGCCGCGACACCGTCCGTGCACGCGCCTCCCGCGCCGGATCTGCTGAGATCGCCAGACCGGTTCTTCAACCGCGAAGTTTCGTGGCTGAGTTTCAACCAGCGTGTGCTGGAGGAAGCCGAGAACCCCCGCCACCCGCTGCTCGAACGGCTGCGCTTCCTGTCGATCTCGGCCAACAACCTCGACGAGTTCTTCATGGTCCGGGTCGCCGGGCTGAAGGCGCTGGTGCGCGAGGGCGTCAGGGTGCTGAGCCAGGACGGGATGTCGGCCTCGCAGCAGCTGGTCAAGGTCAGCACCTCGGCTAACGCGCTGATGGACGAGCAGCAGCGCATCTGGCGGGCGATGCGCACCGAGCTTTCCAGCGCCGGCCTCGTGTTGCTCGACGCCAAGGACATCACCGCCGCCGACCGGCCGGCGATCGAGGAGATCTTCCTCAACCGCATCTTCCCGGTGCTGACGCCGCTGGCGATCGACCCGGCCCACCCGTTCCCATTCATCCCCAACCTCGGCTTCTCGCTGGCGCTGAAACTGCGGCGCCTCAGCGACAACAAGGAGCTCTACGCGCTGGTCCCCGTGCCGACCCAGGTCGACCGGTTCTGGGAGTTGCCACCGGGCGGTCGGCGCAAGCACGCGCGGCGGTTCTTCGCGCTCGAGAGCTTCCTGATCCTCTTTCTCGATCGGTTGTTTCCTGGCTGCGAGGTGGAACACCAGGGCCTGTTCCGGCTGATCCGCGACTCCGACGTCGAGATCGAGGAAGAGGCCGAAGACCTGGTGCGCGAGTTCGAGGCGCGGCTGAAGCGCCGACGGCTGGGGTCGGTGGTGCGGGTGAAGATCCAAGCATCGATGCCCGAGGACCTGTCGACCTTCATCCTCGAGGGCCTCGCCGCCGAGCCGCAGGATGTGGTCAAGGTAGAAGGCAAGCTAGGTCTTGCCCAGGTCGGCCAACTGATCCCGCCCGACCTGCCCGAGCTGAAGTTCCCGCCGTTCCAGCCCCGCTTCCCAGAGCGCATCCGCGACCACGGCGGCGACTGCTTCGCAGCGATCCGCGAGAAGGACATGCTGGTCCACCACCCGTTCGAGAGTTTCGACGTGGTGGTCCAGTTCCTGCGCCAGGCCGCGCAGGACCCGAATGTGATCGCGATCAAGCAGACGCTCTACCGCACCAGCAAGGACAGCCCGATCGTCGCCGCGCTGATCGAGGCGGCGGAGAACGGCAAGAACGTCACCGCCCTCGTGGAGATCAAGGCGCGGTTCGATGAAGAGGCTAATCTGAAGTGGGCGCGCGATCTTGAGCGCGCTGGCGTGCTCGTGGTCTACGGCTTCGTCGAATATAAGACCCACGCCAAACTATCGCTGGTGGTGCGCCGCGAGGGCGAAGGTCTGAAGACCTACTGCCACTACGGCACCGGCAACTACCACCCGGTGACCGCCAAGATTTACACCGACCTTTCCCTTTTCACGACCGATCCGGCGATGGCGCGGGATTCGGCGCGTATCTTCAACTACATCACCGGCTACGCGCTACCGGAGCGGATGGAGAAGCTCGCCTACTCGCCGATCTCGATGAAGCACCAGCTGCTGAGGCTGATCGCGCACGAAGCCGAGCAGGCGCACGCCGGCAAGCCATCGGGCATCTGGGCGAAACTGAACGCCCTGGTCGATCCGGAAATCATCGACGGGCTCTACCGCGCCAGCCGCGCCGGCGTGCCGATCGAGCTGGTGATCCGCGGCATCTGCTGCCTCCGGCCCGGCGTGCCCGGCCTCTCGGAGACGATCCGGGTCAAGAGCATCGTCGGCCGCTTCCTCGAACATGCCCGCATCGTCGCCTTCGCCAATGGTGCGCCCTTGCCTTCCAAGCAGGCGCGGGTCTTCATATCCTCTGCCGACTGGATGCCTCGCAACCTCGACCGGCGGGTCGAGGTCCTTACCCCGGTGGAGAACCCCACCGTGCACCAGCAGGTGCTCGATCAGATCATGGTGGCGAACCTGAACGACGAGGCCCAGAGTTGGCGGCTCGACGCCCATGGGCGCTACCAGCGCACGCCGGGCTGGGACCGCAAGCGCGCCTTCTCTGCCCACGACTACTTCATGACCAACCCCAGCCTCTCAGGGCGGGGTCACAAAGTGAAAGACCTGCCACGTGCGTTCGACCATGTGGGCGCCGGAACCTGACCCCCCCGCCTGGGACGCCGCCGTCATTGACGTCGGCTCCAACTCTGTCCGGCTCGTGCTGTATCGCGTCGAGGGCCGCGCGGTATGGACCGTGTTCAACGAAAAGATCCTCGCCGGGCTAGGGCGCGACCTGGCCGTCACCGGCCGGCTGTCACGCGATGGCATTGAAGCGGCGATGGCCGCGCTGCGCCGCTTCGCCGCTCTGATCGCCGCGACCAAGCCCGACCGGGTCTTCGCCGTCGCCACCGCCGCCGCTCGCGACGCCGAAGACGGCGCCGCCTTCTGTCGCCGGGTTCGCGCGGAGACGGGGCTCGATCTGCGCGTGCTCACCGGCGGAGAAGAAGCGCGCTACGCGGCGCTGGGCGTCTTGGCTGGCGCGCCGGAATCGACGGGCATCGCCGGCGATCTAGGCGGCGCCAGCCTTGAGCTCGTGAGGCTGACCGACGGCGAGCCCGGCCAAGGCGTGACTCTGCCGCTGGGTCCGTTCGCATTCAAGGAAACCGGCCGGTTCGAACCGGACCGGGTGCGCAGCCAGGTCGAGCGCAAGCTCAAACCGCATGCCGACGCTTTGAAGACGCCGCTGTTCCACGCTGTTGGCGGCGCCTGGCGCAATCTGGCGCTGCTGGCGATGCGGATGTCGTCCTACCCGCTGGAGATCGTGCAGCAGTACGAGATGACCCGGCGCGAGGCGCTGGAGGCGGCGCGGCTGATCTCTCGCCAGTCGCCGCGGTCGCTGGACAAGATCGAGGGTATCTCCAAGCGCCGCCTCGAGACGCTGCCCCATGCCGCCGCGGTGCTGGAAGGACTCGTGACCACGCTCGACATCGACCGCGTCGTGCTGTCGGCCTTTGGCCTGCGCGAAGGCGTGCTCTTCGAGGCCATGTCCGCCGACTGCCGCGCGCAGGACCCGCTCGTCGAGGGCTGCGCGGCGCTGAGCGCCCGCGAAGGCGTCAATCCAGCGCTCGGCCCGGCGGTCGAAGCCTGGCTCGGTCCTGCGTTCGCTGGCCTCGAACCGCTCCTCGGCGCGCGGGAGCCAACCCTCGTCAGCGCTGCCTGCCGGCTCGCCGACCTCGGCGCGCGGCTGCACCCGGATCACCGCGCCGATCTGATCTTCTACCAGGTGCTACGCGCGCCAGTGCCCGGCATGACCCACAGCGAGCGGGTGTTTCTGGCCGCGACGCTCTTCGCCCGACACACCGCGGCGGCGACGATCCCGGAGCCGGCGCTGATCGCGCGACTGCTCACCCACGAGCGCGTGCAGCGCGCCAGGGCGCTCGGCGCGGCGATCCGGCTAGCCTGCGAACTATCGGGGCGCAGCCCAGAACTGCTCGCCAAGGCTAGCCTGGACATCCGCACGGCGTCGGTGGTGGTGGAGGCCGACGAAGACTATGCGCCGCTGCTGCTCGGCGAGCAGACCGCCAAACGGGCGGCCACGCTGGCCACGCTGCTGGAGCGCGAACTCAAGCTGCGCGCCGCTTCGCCCGATCGCAGCAAGCGCGAAAAGGTAGCCTAGGCCCCCGCCTTCGCCGCACGGCGGACCGGGACAACCCTCACCCGGGTCCCGTCCAGCACCAGCGCCAGTTCCCCGCGCTTCAGCTTCAGAGCGTCCTCGCCGAAGGCCTCGCGCCGCCAGCCGTGCAAGGCGGCGGCCTCGGCGCGGTCGTCGCTGGCGATCTTCTCCAGGTCGGCCACCGTGGCGATGAGCTTGGACGCCACGCCAGCGTCCTCCGCCCGCGCCTTCAGCAGCACTTTCAGCAGCTCGACCACGGCGCCGGCGGCCGGCGAGACCGGGGTGGTGTCTCGCTCGATCTTCGGCGCATAGGCGTCAGGATCCTTCAGCGCCTCGCGGATCGCCTCGATCAGTTCGGGCCCGTAGCGCGAGCCGGAGAAGCCCTTGGGCACGGAGCGCAGCCGGTTGAGGCCGTCGACGTCCGTCGGCGCCTGAGCGGCCAGTTCGTCGATAGCCTCGTCCTTGAGGATGCGGCCGCGCGGCTGGTCGCGTTGTTGCGAGGTCCGCTCACGCCAGGCGGCGACCGCGCGGAACACGGCCAGGTATTTCACCGCATGCTTGCGCGGCTTGAGCCGCTTCCAGGCCTTCTCCGGATCGACGTCGTAGAGAGCGGGATCGGTCATCGCCGCCATCTCTTCGGTGACCCATGACAGGCGTCCGGCCTTCTCCAACCGCGCGTGGAGGATGGGATAGAGCGCGGCTAGGTGGGTGACGTCGGCGATGGCGTAGTCGAGCTGGGCCTCCGACAATGGCCGGCGCGCCCAGTCCGTAAAGCGGTGGCTCTTGTCGAGATCTATCTTGAGGATCTTCCGGACCAGGGCGTCGTAGGCGATCTGCTCGCCGAACCCGCCCGCCATGCCGGCGATCTGGGTGTCGAACAGCGGCTGCGGGATAGCGCCCAGGTTGTTGAAGATTTCCACATCCTGCCGGGCGGCGTGAAAGACCTTCAGGATGCGAGTATCGCGCATCACGTCCAGGAACGGGGCGAGATCGAGCCCTTCGGCCAGCGGATCGATCGTGGCTTCGATCCCGCCCGGCGCGGCGGCCTGGATCAGGCAGAGTTTGGGCCAGTAAGTCGTCTCGCGCATGAACTCGGTGTCCACCGCGACGAACGTCTGGCCCTCCAGCCGCGCGCAAAAGTCCGCGAGCTCGGCGGTGGAGGTAATCGGCGTCATCGGTTAGCTATAGCCCGGCGGGCGCCCGAGTCTGCAAGTGTCTGCTTGGGGTCTGCGATATTTCCTGCCCGCGCGGAGTGCGCCGACCGATGCCAGATCGCCGCAATGGCCTGACCTACGCCGAGGCCGGGGTCGACATCGACGCCGGCAATGCACTGGTCGAGGCGATCAAGCCGCTGGCCAAGGCGACCCGGCGGCCAGGGGCGGACGCGGCGCTGGGCGGCTTCGGCGCGCTCTTCGATCTGAAGGCCGCCGGCTACGACGATCCGCTGCTGGTCACCACCACCGATGGCGTCGGCACCAAGCTCAGGATCGCGATCGAGACCGGCCTGGTGGGCACGATTGGCATCGACCTGGTCGCCATGTGCGTCAACGACCTGCTGGCCCAGGGCGCCGAGCCGCTGTTGTTCCTCGATTACTACGCGACCGCCAAACTCGACGTCACCACGGCTACGCAGGTGGTGGCCGGCATCGCCGAGGGCTGCAAGCTCGCTGGCGCGGCGCTGGTGGGGGGTGAGACCGCCGAAATGCCGGGGATGTACACCGGCGGCGACTTCGACCTCGCCGGCTTCTGCGTCGGCGCGGTCGACCGGGGCGGCGTGTTGCCTAGGCTGGAGCGCCAGCGATCCGGCGATCTTCTGATCGGGCTCGGCTCGTCCGGTCCGCACTCCAACGGCTATTCGCTGATCCGCCGCATCGTCGAGCTGTCTGGCCTGGCCTGGACCGCCCCTGCTCCGTTCGCCGATGGTCAGACCCTGGCCGAGGCGCTGCTGACGCCGACGCGGATTTACATCGAGACCGTGCTGCCCCTGGCCAAGGCCGGCCTGCTCAGCGGCTGCGCCCACATCACCGGCGGCGGCCTGATCGAAAACCCGCCGCGCGCCATCGCGCCCGGCCTCGTCGCGTGCTTCGACTGGAGCGCGTGGACGCCACCGCCGGTGTTCGGCTGGCTGGCCCAGGTGGGCGGCGTCAGTGAGGCCGAGATGCGGCGCACGTTCAACTGCGGTCTCGGCCTGATGCTGATCGTCTCGCCGCGTGACGCCGAGGCTGTGCTGACTGCGCTGGTCAACGCGGGCGAGACGGCCTTCGTCTGCGGCGAACTGGCGGCGGCCTGAACGGCCGGCCGCCTGCTGTCACCGCCGGGCTGGTTCGGTAGTATCGTCGCGCGCACGCTCCTGGAGTCGCTCGATGGCCATCACCCTCTATCACTGCCCAAACTCCCGCTCGAACGTCGGCGTCTACCTGCTGGAGGAGCTGGGGCAGCCATACGAGATCAAGGTAATCGACGTGCGCGAAGGCGCCGGGCAGACGCCGGAATACCTGGCGATCAACCCGATGGGAAAGGTGCCAGCAATCGTCGATGACGGCGAGATCGTCTCCGAGATCGGCGCGATATGCATCTACCTCGGTGACAAATACCCGGCCGCCAATCTCGCTCCACCGATCGGCGATGCCCGCCGCGGCGCATATCTGCGCTGGCTTTTCTTCAACACCAGCCTCGACACCGTGCTGGTCGAGCGCATGTTTCGCCGCGAGCCATTCCCGGGCGCGAGCGCCGGCTATGGCGACTACGACCGCGTCTTCAACATGCTGAAGCAGGGTCTGGAGCGCGGCCCCTGGCTGCTCGGCGACCAGTTCACCACGGCCGATATCGCCATCGGCGGCGGCGTCCCCTGGGCGCTGATGAATGGTACCTTGCCGCGCGAGTCGCCCTTCAGCGAATACGCCGCCCGCATCGAAACCCGTCCCGCCTACCAGCGCGCCGTTCCGAAGTTCGCCCAGACCTAGTGCACCGCAGACGTTTGATTCTTGGGTCGACCAGCGCCCTGCTCGCAGGGCTGGGATTGCCGGACAGGAGCGCAGCAATGGACGCATCCTTCACGATGAAGCCGAAGATAGGACTGGTCACGCTGGGCGTTCGCGACGTCACCCGTTCGGTGGCCTTCTATCGTGACGGGCTCGGCTTCCCGACCCACAACTACAAGCCGGGCGACCCGATGGTGATGCTAAAGCTCGAGGGCACATGGCTGGGCCTCTATCCGCGCGACGATCTTGCGGCGGATGCCGAGGTGCCAGCGGCAGGATCGGGATTCGCCGGCGTAACCCTGGCGCACCTCGAAAGCTCGCCTGAGCGAGTGGACCAAGTCTTCCAGCTTGCCGTCAGCGCGGGTGCGGCAGCGGTCAAGACGCCGCGAAAGGTGTTTTGGGGCGGCTACTCCGGTTACTTCGCCGACCCCGACGGCCACCTCTGGGAGGTGGCTCACAACCCCTTCACCGATTTGACCTGAAGAGCCCCATGGAAAGCACTCTTTACAGATCCCGTCACCATCTCTAATGGAAAGCTGACTTTCCATTAAGGGCCGCAGCCGTGACGCCAACCACCAGCCGCCGAATGCTCAAACTCGCTGGCATCCTAGCGGCCTACGCAACGGTGTACGGCGCTTCGATAGCGATCCTGGTTCTCAACGTAGGGCACGGAAAAGCCCTGCCGATCGAGACCAAAATCCCGATCGCGTTGGCGCCGGTTCTGCCTGCGCTCCTCATCGTCCCGTGGATGATCGGGACATTCCGGCTGATGGACGAAATGCAGGTCCGCCATCAGTTGGAAGCGATCGTCGCGGCCGCGACCGTGAGCGGCTTTCTTGTGCTCGGCTACGCCTGCCTGGAGGTCATTGGCTTTCCCAGACTGCCGATGGCGCTCGTCTGGTCCGTCATGATCGGACTTTGGATCATCGCGATCTGGGTCCAGCGCTGGCGGTTCCGGTGAGGAACCGGATCCGGGAGCTACGTATGGCTCGCGGCTGGTCGCAGAGCGATCTCGCGGCGCGGCTCAAGGTGTCGCGCCAGACGATCAACGCCATCGAGAACCTGCGCTACGACCCCAGCCTGCCGCTCGCGCTCGCCATCGCCAGACTGCTTGGGCGTCCAGTGGAGGCGATCTTCGACGATGAAGGTCCATCTGAGGGCGGCGCCCCCGAGGGAGGGGGCAGATGATTCACAGCGCACGCCTCGCAATTGTCATCATGCTCATTGCTGGCCAAGCGGTGGCCGCCGACCTCTCGCCCGCCAAGTGGCCGCCCAAGCTTCGAGCCGCGGTCGAGCGGCGAGAAGCGGCGACGTTCCCCGCGTCGACCAGGACGGTTCAAGGTTCGGTCCTGGTGACCGGGACCTTGTCTCCGCTGGCGGTGCACGCGGGGATCGAGGCGCTTCGCCAAGGTGGCACCGCTGCTGATGCGGCCGCCACTGTCGAGCTGACCCAAGTCGCCACCGACTTCGGCGCTGTCGTTTCTTATGCGGGCGTGTCTCAGCTTCTCTACTTTGAGGCGAGGACCCGCAAGGTCTACGGCCTCGACGCCGGCTGGGGAAGCTATCGGGGTGAAACCGACCCAGCCAGCATACCGGTCGCCGACGTCACTCTCTCTCCCGGCCGACCGGCCCCGACGGACGGCGCGCAAGGCCGCAAGACACTGGTTCCCGGCTTCATGGCCGGGGTCGAAGCGCTGCATGCTCGGTTCGGGCGATTGCCGTTCAGCGACCTGTTCCAACCCGCGATTTGGTATGCGGAGAACGGCGTGGCGGTCTCCCCGCTGCTGGCGACCTACTTCCAATTGCAGCAGCAACGCCTGTGGCGCACGCCGGAAGGCCACCGGTTTGCCAGCCTGCCCGACGGGCAGTTGCCAAAGGCAGGCGACAGGCTCGCACAGCCGGACCTCGCAAAGACGCTGAGGCACGTCGCTGCCGAGGGCGCCGGATACATGTATCGCGGCGGGTGGGCGCAGGCCTATGTCGCTGCAATTCGCGCCGAAGGAGGCGCAGCCAAGCTCGACGATCTCGCGAGGTACAAAGCCGAATGGCGCAATCCGGTGAGCCTTCGGTTCTACGGCGCCGAGGTTTACGGGCCGGGCGAGGACTCCGATCACACTTGCCCCAGCCTCGAAGCGCTCAACTTGCTGTCTGGCCTGAAAATCGAGTCGATGGGCCCGTACTGGACTGACGCTCATGCTTTCGCGGCCTATTCGCGCGTGCTTCGGTTCGCGACGCTAGGCCGCTTCCTTCCGCAGATCGCCGCCGCCGAGCGCGCGATAGGACCGGGCGACGACTGCAAGGTGCGGCTGACACCGGCCTATGCCGCGGCGATCGCGCCTCAGATCCCTTCGCTGCTGGGTGCGTCGGCGGCGGGTGGCGAGAGCGGCCACCACAGCGACTCGGTCGTCGTGGTCGACCGCTGGGGCAACGTCGCCGTCCTGGTGCACTCCATCAACGCCGTCGTTTGGGGCGACACCGGGATCGTCGTCGGCGGTGTCCCGATCCCTGACTCCGCGTCGATCAACAAGGCGCGGCTGGTTGCAACCAAGCCCGGCGAGCGTCTTGGCGGTGACATGACCCCGCTGTTGGCGCTTCGGGGCGGGCGGCCGGTGCTAGCCGTGGCGACCATCGGCTCCTCACTACATCAAGAGAACGTGCGACTTGTCGCCGGCCTCCTGGCGCAAGGCCTTGACCTGAGGGCCCTGTTGTCCGCGCCCCCACTCCTGCTCGACACTCAGCCACCGGCGGCAGGGCAGACCTTGGTCGGTATGCCGACGCCGGTTCCGGCCGGCAGGTATGACGCGACGATGCTGCAAGCACTCGAAGCGGCGGGCGTGGCTGTTCGCGAGGAACCTTTGCCGACGGTCAGGGCTTTGCGCGGAACAGCCGTCGTCGCTGTCATCGATGGCGGGGCGCACTCGGCTCGAACGATCGAGGTCCCCGATGTGGTCGGGTTCGCCGAGGCTATCCCCTAAACGAACGGCTGCGAGCGCCGCCTCAGGTCGACTGCGTCGTGTCCGGCAGGTCGAGGATGCGCTTGGAGACGATGTTGTTCTGGATCTCGGCCGAGCCGCCGTAGATCGACATCGCCTTGCCGAAGAGCCAGCCCTGCACCGCTTCGGTTTCCTCGGCGGTGAAGTTCTCGTCGCCCCAACCCAGTCCCTGCGTACCCATGATCTCCAGGGTCAGCTCGGCGCGGGCCTGGGCGACGTTGGTGGCCGAGTTCTTCAGCACTGAGTTCGCGTTGCTGGGCCCGGCGTTGCCGCGGGACTCGGCGACGGCGCGGGCCAGGGTGAGCCCGTGCGCCTTGGCCGACATCAGGTGCTCTGCGAGCCTGCTGCGCAGATCCGAGTCCGCAATCCGGCCCTTGCCGTCGACGCCGACGTACTTCTTGGCCAGGTCCTGCAGGCCGGGCGCCCGTGCGCTGCCGCCGCCCGGCGCGCCGGTCTGACTGGCGCGCTCGTGCTGAAGCAGGCGCTTGCCGACCGTCCAGCCCTTGTTGATCGGGCCCAGCATGTCGTCCTTGTCTGCCTTGGCGTCGGTGAAGAACGTCTCGCAGAAGGGCGATGAGCCGGAAATCAGCTTGATCGGCCGGACTTCGACGGCGGGCTGCTTCATGTCGATCAGCATGAAGCTGATGCCGTCGTGTTTCTTGGCCTTGAAATCGGTCCGTACGAGACCGCCGCACCAATCGGAGTACTGGGCGCCTGACGTCCAGATCTTCTGGCCGTTGATCAGCCAGTGGTCGCCCTTGTCCTCACACTTGGTCTGCAGCGAGGCGAGGTCGGAGCCGGCGTTGGGCTCGGAGTAGCCGACGCACCATTGCACGTCGCCCTTCACGATCGGCGGGATGTGCTTCTGCTTCTGCGCGTCAGTGCCGTAGTCGAGGATCGTTGGCCCGATCATGGTGATGCCCATGCCGAACGCGACCGGATTGAAGCCGCCGACGCGGGCCATCTCCTGCTGGACGACGCGACCTTGCGCCGCGTTCAGCCCGCCGCCGCCGTATTGAGTCGGCCAGGTGGGCGCGGTCCAACCCTTGGCGCCCATCCGCTCCTTCCAGAGCTTGGCGTCGCCCTGGGCCGCTTCACTGTGCTCGAGTTCGGCCATGCCAGCGCCGCGACCACGCAACGACTTGGGGAAATTGGCCTCGAACCACTCGCGCGCCGTGACGCGGAAGGCGTCCAGTTCCAGATCGCCCGACCCGTCGCTCATGATCTACTCCCAGTACTGCCCAAGCCGGCGTGTTTTGCGGGAGATTAGGCGACTGCCGCGACGTCCGCCTAGCTAGTGCTTTGCATCGATAAGCTGCACCACCGCGGCTCGGCAAAGGTCGGGTTCTTCAAGCCACATCTGATGCGTCGCATTCGGGAAGACGATGTGCTTGGCGGACGGCAGCAGGCGCGCGATCTCGGCGTCGATCGTGCCCAGGAACGGGTATGACTTGGCGCCTGACAGGATCAGCGTCGGGGTCTTGATCGCGGCGACCTGAGCCGTGGTGAAATCGGGGAAGAGCACACCGGTCGGCAGCATCACGTCCCACTCGTGGGCGTCCTTCAGCGTCTCGGCCTTCTGCGCGTCGGTGAACTTTTCCCAGGCGCCCGGATCTGCATGGACGTAGTTGATGAAAGCCGCGACGCCGACGTCGCGTTTGCCCTTGGTGAAGGCCGCCCTCATCGGCGCGACCATGTTCTTCTCGATGTCGGCGTAGAGCGCCGCGCCGGCCTTCGCCTGGTCTGGCGGTAGCTGCTTCAGCAACGTCACAGCCGGCGGCTCGGCCAGGGTCAGGGTGTGGATCAGGTCGGGGCGCTGGATCGCGAGGATCAACGCGGTCAGGGCGCCGTAGGAGTGGCCGACGATGTGGGCGGGGCCGAGGTTCAGCTTGGTGATGAACCCGGCGAGGTCGGCGGCGTCGGTGATCGCCGAATAGCCGCGCTTGAGCGGCGGATTGTCGTTCGGCCAGTTGTAGCGCCGGCTGTAGGCGAAAAACCGGTAGCGCTCGGCGAACGGCAGGAACTGGTCGTTCCAGTAGGTGTAGTCGCTGAGCGAGCCGTGGACGAAGATCACCGCCGCGCCCAGGCCGTCGGTGACGTAGTGCAGCTGGGTTCCGTCATCGAGGGCGACGACCTCGAGCGGCGGCGCGGGGGGCTTGGCCGGCGCGGGCGGTGTGATGACCGGCGGCGCCGGCTTCGCAGCCAGCGCCATGCCCGGGAGGGCGCCGGCGGCGCTCAGGCTGGCGATCGCGCCGGTGATCGCGCGGCGAGATAGCGTATTCAAAGGTGCAGCACCCTTCCGTAGGCGTCCAAAGAAGCTTCGTGCATCGCCTCACTCATCGTTGGATGCGGGAAGACCGTGGCGAACAGGTCTTCTTCCGTCGCTTCCAGCGTCATGGCCAGCGCAAATCCCTGGATCTGCTCGGTGACCTCGCCGCCGATCATATGAGCGCCGAGAAGCGCGCCCGTTTTGGCGTCGAACACCGTCTTGACGAACCCTTCCACCTCGCCGGCGGCGATCGCCTTGCCATTGGCGCGGAACGGAAACCGGCCGACCTTCACCTCCAGGCCCTTGGCCTTGGCCGCGGCTTCGGTGAGGCCGATCGAGGCGATCTGCGGGGTGGAGTAGGTGCAGCCGGGGATCGGCGCGGCGATGTCCGGCGTCTTTAAGCCGGCGATGTGCTCAGCGCAGTGCACGCCCTCGTGCATCGCCTTGTGCGCCAGCCAGGGCGGACCGGCGACGTCGCCGATCGCGTAGAGGCCGGCGACGTTGGTCGCGCCGTGAGCATCGACGACCACGTGGCCGCGGTCCAGCTTCAGACCCAGGTCTTCAAGGCCGATCCCTTCGACGTTGGCGGCGATGCCGACGGCGACGATCGCCTTCTCGGCTCGCAGCGTCTCGGTCTTGCCGCCGGCTTCCAGCTCGAGCGTGACGCCCGCGCCGGTCTTGGAGAGCTTGGTGACCTTGGCGCCGATGCGAAACGCCATACCCCGCTTCTCGAACGCCTTCTGCGCCGCCGCCGAGACTTCCTCGTCCTCCACCGGCAGGATGCGCGGCAGGGCCTCGATCACAGTCACCTCGGCGCCCAGCGCCCGGTAGAAACTGGCGAACTCGATGCCGATCGCGCCGGAGCCGACCACCAGCAGCGACTTCGGGCAGGCCTTGGGGACCATGGCCTCGCGGTAGGTCCAGACCTTATCGCCATCGGGCTCCAGGCCGACATCGGGAAAGGTTCTGGCCCGCGCGCCGGTCGCCAGGATCACCGCCTTGTTCGCCGTCAAGGTCCGCGCCGAGCCGTCCTTCAGCTTGACCGCGACGCCTGGCGCCTTGTCGCCCTTCTGCAGCGTCGCGGCGCCGTCGACGACGGTGATCTTGTGCTTCTTCATCAGGAAGGCGACGCCGCCGGAAAGCTGCTTGGCGACGGCGCGCGAGCGGGCGACCACTTTGCCGAAGTCGTACGCGCGCTCTTTGACCGACAGTCCGTAGGCTTCGAGATGCCCCAGCGTGTCATAGACTTCGCCCGTTTTCAGCAGCGCCTTGGTCGGGATGCAACCCCAGTTGAGGCAGATCCCGCCCAGGTTCTCGCGCTCGACAATGGCGGTAGAGAGGCCAAGCTGGGCGGCGCGGATCGCCGCGACATAACCGCCAGGCCCGGCGCCGATCACCACCACGTCGAACGCGTCGGCCATCAGAGCAGCGCCTCGACCGCCGCTTCTAACTTCTCAGGCGCGTCGGCCGGCGCAAAGCGGCGCACCACCCTGCCCTCGCGGTCGATCAGGAACTTGGTGAAGTTCCACTTGATCCCCTCGCTGCCGAGGATGCCCTTCTGCTCGTGCTTGAGGAACGCGTAGAGCGGATGGGCCTGCGGCCCGTTGACGTCGACCTTGGCCATCATCGGAAAGCTGACGTCGTAGGTCAGCGAGCAGAAGTTGGCGATCTCGGCCGCGTCGCCGGGCTCCTGGGCGCCGAACTGGTTGCAGGGGAAGCCCAGCACCGCGAAGCCGCGATCCTTGAACTTGCGATAGAGCGCCTCCAGCCCGGTATATTGCGGGGTGAAGCCGCACTTGCTGGCCGTGTTGACGATCAGCATCACCTCGCCGCGGTGCTCGGCTAGCGGGGCGGGCTTCCCCTCCAGCGTCTGGGCTTCGAAGTCGTAGACGCTCACGAGGCGGCCTTCGCGGCGGGGGTCTTGTAGCTGAGGCTGACGACGGTCTCGGAACCTTGCGGCTTGGCGATCACCACCAGCATCCGGCCGGAAGCGTTGTCGACGAACTCTGCCTGCTTCTGGGTGGCGGGAGTGTCGGCCTTCGGCGGGACCGCTTGCTCGGTCAATCCGTCCGACGCCGCCTGGGTGCGATACCAGGACAGCACATCGTCTGGGGCGGCGGTCGTCGTGACGACGTCCGACGAGACCGGCCCCATGTTCATATTCATCATTTGCTGCGAGCCCGGATAGAGCCGCACATAGGCCGGCAAATCCTTCGGCGGGGTCTTGTCCATCTTCACGCAACCGGCCGTGACGATGGCGGCCAAGGTGACGATGGCGACGTTCAGCTTCCTCATCGAGTCCCACCCTCTGCTAAGTTGGATCGCGTTACACGATCATGGTGATCGGGTCTTCGACCAGCGCTTTGAACGCCTGCAGCCAGCGCGCGCCGATCGCCCCGTCGACGACCCGGTGATCGCAGGTCAGGGTGACGCTCATCACCGTGGCGATGGCCAGTTCGCCGCCGCGCACCACCGGCCGCTTCTCGCCCCCCCCGACCGACAGGATCGCGCCCTGTGGCTCGTTGATGATCGAGGCAAAGCTCTTGATCCCGAACATGCCGAGATTGGAGATCGAGAAGGTGCCGCCCTGAAACTCCTCCGGCTTCAGCTTGCGAGTGCGGGCGCGCTCGGCGAGGTCCTTCATCTCGGTGGCGATCTCGGCCAGGCCCTTGGTCTCGGCGGCGCGGACGATCGGGGTGATCAGGCCGCCGTCGATCGCCACAGCGACGGCGATGTCGGCGTGGTGGTGGTGGGCGATGCCATCGGGCGTGTAGCTGGCGTTGGCGTCGGGCTGGCGCTTCAGGGCGACGGCGGCCGCCTTGATCACCATGTCGTTGACACTGACCTTGACCCCGCTCTTCTCCAGCGAGGCGTTGATTTTGGCGCGCGCGTCCAGGAGCGCGTCGATCTCCAGATCGATGGTCAGCGGGAAGTGCGGCACGTCGCGGAACGAGTCGGTCATCCGCCGCGCGATCGTACGCTTCATACCGTCGAGCGGGACGAGGTCGTAGGAGCCAGGCGCGATGCCCATCTGCTCCAGCGACTGCGCTTTGCGGGGGGCGTCCGCTGCCGTCGGGGTCGGCGCCTTGGCGGCAGCGGTCTCGGACTTGGGGGCGGGGGCGGAAGTGGCCGCAGGAGCGGTTGGCGCACCCTTCAACCCTTCAACATCGCGCTGGATGATCCGTCCGTGCGGGCCGGAGCCTTTCACCTGCGCGAGATCAACGCCGGCTTGCTCCGCGATCCGCCGGGCGAGCGGACTGGCGAAGATCCGCCCAGAGCCCCTTCCCCCTCGAGGGGAAGGGGTTGGGGATGGGGGGCTCTCAGGGGGGAGCTCCGGCTTGACGGTGGCCCCTCCACCACTTCGTGGTCCCCCTCCCCCGTGGGGGGAGGAGACAGCGTTCTCTTCCCCCTTGGGGGAAGTGTCCCGAAGGGACGAAGGGGCCTGCGCCGCCTCGCCCTCCCCCTTCAACCGCGCGATTGGGGTGTTGACCTTCACCTCTTCGGTCCCCTCCGGAACCAGCAGCGCCTCGACCACGCCTTCGTCGACCGCCTCGACCTCCATCGTCGCCTTGTCGGTCTCGATCTCTGCGATCACGTCGCCGGAACGCACGGCGTCGCCCACTTTGACGTGCCACTTGGCGAGCGTGCCCTCCTCCATCGTCGGCGAGAGCGCCGGCATCAGGACGTCCGTCATGCGGACTCCTTGGAGAGATGCGCGAGGTCCGCGGCGTGGGCCTCCCAGTCGCGACCGTCGAATTCGCCGAGGATCAGCGCCGGCTTGGTCGCCTCATCCAGGCAGCGGGCGTTGACCGACCAGCCGTCCGGGTTCGAGCGCGGCCGGTAGAATGGCTTCACGCCGCAGAGGGAGCAGAAGGTGTGCTGTGCGACGCCGGTATTGAACGTGTACGTCGTGATTTGGTCCGCACCCTGCAGCAGCCGGAACTGGCTCTCTGGGACGATCACATGAACGAAACCGACCTTCTCGCACATAGAGCAAGTGCAGGTTTGAGCCTCGACCTCATCAGCTAGCCGCGCCTCGAAGCGCACCGCCCCGCAGTGGCATCCGCCGGCGCGCCAGGTGGGCTCGCCGCTCATTTGTAGCAGACCGCCTTGGCCGCCTTGACGATCTTCTCGACCGAGGGCAGCGACAGGGCCTCCAGGTTGGCGGCGTAGGGCATCGGCACGTCTTCCTGGTGCACTCGCGCCGGCGGCGCGTCGAGCCAGTCGAACGCTTCCTCGACCACCCGCATCGCCACCTCGGCGCCGACACCCATCGGACCCCAACCTTCTTCGATCGTGACCAGGCAGTTGGTCTTCTTGACGCTGGCTACCACAGTGGCGTGGTCGAGCGGACGCAAGGTGCGCAGGTCGATCACTTCGGCCTCGATCCCCTCCTTGGCCAGTTCCTCCGCCGCCTGCAGCGCGAAGCCGACCATGCGCGAATGGGTGCAGAGGGTGACGTCCGTCCCTTCACGGCGGATCCTGGCCTTGCCGATCGGAACTAGCCAGTCCTCGACGTCGGGGATGTCGAACTCCAGACCGTAGAGCATCTCGTGCTCGAGGAAGACCACCGGGTTCGGGTCGCGGATGGCGGCCTTCAGCAGGCCCTTGGCGTCGGCGGCGTCGTAGGGGGCGATCACCTTCAAGCCGGGCACGTGGGCGTACCAGCTGGAATAGTCCTGGCTGTGCTGGGCGGCGACCCGGGCGGCGGCGCCGTTGGGGCCGCGGAAGACCACGGGGCAGTGCATCTGGCCGCCGGACATGTAGAGCGTCTTGGCGGCCGAGTTGATGATATGATCGATCGCCTGCATGGCGAAGTTGAAGGTCATGAACTCGACGATCGGCTTCAGCCCCGCCATCGCCGCACCGGCGCCCAGGCCCGCGAAGCCGTACTCGGTGATCGGAGTGTCGATCACCCGACGATCGCCGAACTCCTGCAGCAGGTCGCGGCTGACCTTGTAGGCGCCCTGGTATTGCGCCACCTCTTCGCCCATCAGGAACACGTCGGGATCGCGCCGCATCTCCTCGGCCATGGCGTCGCGCAACGCGTCGCGCACGGTGATCTTCACCAGCTTAGCGCCGGCGGGATTTTCGGGATCGGCTGAAGAGTCCCTTCCCCCTTGAGGGGAAGGGGTTGGGGATGGGGGGCTCTCCGAGACGGGCTGGGACTGCGGCGCAGAAGCTTCGGCCCTAGTCGGTTCCCGTTCCTCTTTCGGCTCAGGTTCGAGTTGCGGAGAGTTCCCCCCACCCCCAGCCCCGCCCCTCAAGGGGGCGGGGGGCGACGTAGCCTCCCCCTCGCCCTTCAACCGCGCGATCGGGGTGTTGACCTTCACTTCCTCGGTCCCTTCCGGAACCAGCAGCGCCTCGACCACACCCTCGTCGACCGCCTCGACCTCCATCGTCGCCTTGTCGGTCTCGATCTCGGCGATCACGTCGCCGGAGCGCACAGCATCGCCCACCTTGACGTGCCACTTGGCGAGCGTGCCCTCCTCCATCGTCGGCGACAGCGCGGGCATCAGGACGTCGGTCATACCGCGGCCGACTCCACATAGACGTCCGTGTAGAGCTCGCTCGGCTCCGGCTCTGGCGCGGTGCGGGCGAATTCGGCCGCGTCGGCGACGATGCGGCGGACCTCGGCGTCGACGGCTTTCAACGCGCCGTCGTCGGCCATCTTCTGCGAACGCAGCAGCTCCTCGATGTGATCGATCGGGTCGCGGTGTTTGCGCACCTCGTCGATTTCCTCGCGGGTGCGGTACTTGCCGGGATCGCTCATCGAGTGCCCGCGGTAGCGATACGTCTTCATTTCCAGGATGAACGGCCCCTTGCCGGAGCGAGCATGCTCGGCGGCCTCGGCCGCCGCCTCGCGCACGGCCAGCACGTCCATGCCGTCGACTTCCTTGCCTGGAATGTTGAAGCTGGCGCCGCGGCGATAGAGGTGGGTCTCGGACGACGAGCGTTCGATCGCAGTCCCCATGGCGTACTGGTTGTTCTCGATGATGTAGACCACCGGCAGGCGCCAGAGCTCGGCCATGTTGAAGCTCTCGTAGACTTGGCCTTGGTTGGCCGCGCCGTCACCGAAATAGACGAACGAACAGGCTTTGTTGTCGCGGTAGCGGTTGGCGAGGGCCAGGCCGGTGCCGAGGCTGACCCAGGCGCCGACGATGCCGTGGCCGCCATAGAACTGGTGCTCGAGCGAGAACATGTGCATCGAGCCGCCCTTGCCCCTGGACGCGCCGGCGGCCCGGCCGGTCAGTTCGGCCATCACCACCTTGGGGTCGATGCCCGCGGCCAGCATGTGGCCGTGGTCGCGGTAGCCGGTGATGATCTGGTCCTGCGCCTGCTTGACCGACTGCACGCCGACCGCCACGGCCTCTTGCCCGATGTAGAGGTGGCAGAAGCCGCCGATCAGCCCCATGCCGTAAAGCTGCCCCGCCCGTTCCTCGAACCGCCGGATCAGCAGCATCGAGCGGTAGAGCGACAGCACGAGCTCTTTGTCGGCGGCGACAGGCGGCGCTTGCGTGGGCTTCGGCTTGGCCGCCCGGGCCATGGCGCTCTCCGTCGAGACTCGGATCGAAACGCGCCGTCGACGCCCGTGGTTCAGTGGGCGGCGACGGGCGTTCGGATCACATAATCTTTCGGATCGGCGAAGCCTAGCACGACGTGCGCCCTTTCCTCGAGCAGGTCGCGCGAGAGGTTGTCGTCGCGCAGAAGCCGCACACGGGTCGCCAGTTCGGCGTGCTCGGCCTGCAGTGTCTTCAGTTCGGCCTCGTCTTCGGCCAGCGTCGCGTGGCGCTCACGCGTGGTCAGCAGCCCGCGATCGCCGGTCAAGGCGTTGAACCCGAAGTAGAAGATCAGCGCCGCGAGGATCGCTGTCGGGATGTAGGTGGAAAGGCGAGCCAGCACGTCCGCGATTGTGGCGGATTCGTGCTTAGCGAAGCCTTACCAGGCGGGCGAAATCACCGCCGCTTCAACGCCGTAGCGCCGGCGTACAGGGCCTGGTCGTCGAGCTGTTCTTCGATCCTCAGCAACTGGTTCCACTTGGCGAGGCGGTCAGACCTGGAGAGCGAGCCGGCCTTCAGCTGGCCGCAGCCGGTGGCGACGGCGAGATCGGCGATGGTGGTGTCCTCGGTCTCGCCCGAGCGGTGGCTCATCACCGCGGTGTAGGCGGCGCGGTGGGCCATATCGACGGCGTCCAGGGTCTCCGAGAGCGTGCCGATCTGGTTGACCTTGATCAGGATCGAGTTGGCGAAGCCTTGCTCGATGCCGATCTTGAGGCGTTCGGGGTTGGTCACGAACACGTCGTCGCCGACCAGCTGGCACTTCGAGCCGAGCTTCTGAGTGAGCAGCTTCCAGCCGTCGAAGTCGTCCTCGGCGCAGCCGTCCTCGATGGTGACGATCGGGTAGCGGGCCACGAGGTCGGCCAGGAAGTCGACCATGCCGCCGGCGTCGAGGGTCTTGCCCTCGCCGGCCATGCGATACTTGCCGTCCTTGAAGAACTCGCTCGCGGCGGCGTCGCAACCGAGCTGGAACTCTTCGCCGGCGCGGTAACCGGCCGCTTCGCCAGCTTTCATGATGAAGCCGAGCGCCTCGTCGGCGTTGGCGAAGTTGGGGGCGAAGCCGCCCTCGTCGCCGACATTGGTGGACTGGCCGGCGTCATGCAGCGCTTTCTTCAGCGCGTGGAAGATCTCCGACCCCATCCGCACCGCGTCTGCAAAGGTCGCCGCGCCCGTCGGCAGGATCATGAACTCCTGGAAATCGAGCGGATTGTCGGCATGGGCGCCGCCGTTGATGATGTTCATCTGCGGCACCGGCAAGACGCGCGCCGAGACGCCGCCGACGTATCTGTAGAGCGGCAGGTTCGACGCCATCGCGGCGGCTTTCGCGGTCGCCAGCGAGACGCCGAGCAGAGCGTTGGCGCCCAGCCGGCCCTTGTTGGCCGTGCCGTCCAGCTCGATCAGGATCCGATCGAGCCGGCGCTGGTCCTCCGCCTCGGCGCCCGAAAGAGCGTCGAAGATCTCGCCCATCACCGCGCCCACCGCGTCCTGGACACCCTTGCCGCCGTAGCGGCCAGGGTCGCCGTCGCGCCGCTCGACGGCTTCGTGGGCGCCAGTCGAAGCCCCGGAGGGCACGGCGGCGCGGCCCATCGAGCCGTCCTCGAGCACCACATCCACCTCGACGGTGGGGTTGCCGCGGCTGTCCAGGATTTCACGCGCGAGGATGTCGACGATCTCGGTCATGCCGCCTGATTCCGATTGTTGGAGTTGGGGGCGCGAGGCTTAGCCGCGCAAAAACGCGCGGGCAACCGCTGCGGCGCCCGTCGCTTGGACTTTGGCTGGGGAACCCGGCGCTCAGGAGCGCCGAGGAACGCCTAGTCTTCCTTCGGCGTCAGCACCTGGCGACCGCGATAAGTGCCGGTCTTCAGGTCGATGTGGTGCGGGCGCTTCAGCTCACCCGTGTCCGTGTCTTCGACGTAGGTGTTCGGCATCAGCGCATGGTGTGCGCGGCGCATGCCACGGCGCGAGGGGGAGGTTTTTCTCTTGGGGACAGCCATGACACTTCGCAGGTCTCGAAAATGAGCCGGGGTCTATGCCGCAAGCCGCCCCGGATTACAAGCGCGGCTTCCGCTTCGGCGCGACCCGGGCATGCGCCATCTGCAGCAACGTGACCAGCAGCGCCTCGTCTGCCTGCTCGTAGTCGACGAAGGTCGAACCCTTGCGGCCCCAGTAGCCCGGCACGGGTTCGATCACGCCCGGATGCCCTGCCGCCAGGTTGGCCTGATCCTCGGCCTCCAGCTTCACCATCATCCGCGGCCGGTCCTGGTGGAGGGTGCAGAAGATCTTCCCGCGCACCCGGAACGACGGCATGCCGAAGTGATCGGCCTCGACGGCGCCCGGCAACGCGAGCGCGAGACGACGAATGTCATCGGCAGTCGCCAAAATCACATCTCGTCAGGCTTGAACATCGCCAGCGTCACGTTCATGCGCTGGTGAAGCACCCGCGCAACGACCACGCGTTCCCCGCGCAAAAAGTAGTAGATTGCGTGTTGCCGAACGTTCGTTCGGCGCATTCCAACCCCGAATTCGTCAACCGGCCGACCCCGACGATTGTTAGTCATCAAATCGGCGAACGTTTCGACAATCGTGCCTACGTAGATTCGGGTGCGTTCAATGCCCCATGTCTGCCGACTGTATCGGTCGATTTCCTTGAGATCGCTACGAGCTTCAGCCGTAACGACCAGCTGCTTCATAGATCACGGAAGAACGCGTCCAACTCTTCGCGATTGTTTATCGCAGTGAATCGACCGGCTTCGAAATCATCGATGCCCTTCTGGATCGCCGCCTTCAGAGCCGCTCTTCGAGCCTGAGGATCACGATCCAGGGCTTCCAACGCTTGCCGCAGAACGTCGTCCGCGTCGCGGTACAGTCCCGACTCGACCTTCTCCCGGACGAGCTCACCGAGTTCTGGTGACAGCCTTAGATCCATGAACCGATCATAGCATATTCCAACCGCCCTCACACCAGCCGGCTCTGCTCCAGGGCCGCCGCAATGAAGCTGGCGAAGAGGGGGTGGGGGGCGAAGGGGCGGCTCTTGAGTTCGGGATGGTACTGGACGCCGATGAACCACGGGTGGTCCTCGCGTTCCACGATCTCGGGCAAGACGCCATCTGGCGAGATGCCGGTCATCTTCAACCCGGCGCCCTCGAACGCCTCGCGGTAACCGATATTCACCTCGTAGCGGTGGCGGTGGCGCTCGCTGATCGCGGTCGCGCCATAGATCTGCGCCACCTTTGATCCGGGGGTCAGCACCGCGTCGTAGGCGCCCAGCCGCATGGTGCCGCCGAGGTCGTCGCCATCGATGCGCACCTCGCGCTCGTTGCCGCGAACCCACTCGGTCATCAGCCCGACGACCGGGACCTTGGTCGGGCCGAACTCGGTCGACGAGGCGCACGCGATCCCAGCGACGTTCCGCACCGCCTCGATCACCGCCATCTGCATGCCAAAGCAGACGCCGAAGTAAGGCACCGAACGTTCGCGGGCGAACTGCGCCGCGCGAATCTTGCCCTCCGAGCCGCGTTCGCCGAAGCCGCCTGGCACCAGGATCCCGTGCACACCTTCGAGCCGGGTCGCGGCGGCGCCATCGTCGCCCTCGAACATCTCGCTCTCGACCCAGTCGAGGTTGACCTTGACGCGGTTGGCGACGCCGCCGTGCATCAAGGCTTCGATCAGCGATTTGTAGGCGTCCTTCAGCACCGTGTACTTGCCGACGACCGCGATCGTGACCTCGCCGTCGGGGTGGACGATGCGGTTGGAAATCTCTTGCCAGCGCGATAGGTCCGGCGCCGGCGCGTCGTGAATGCCGAAGACGTCCAGCACCTCTGAATCCAGGCCCTGGGCGTGATAGTCGAGTGGCACGGCGTAGATGTTCGGTGCGTCCATCGCCTGGATGACCGCCGATGGGCGGACGTTACAGAAGAGCCCGATCTTGCGCTTTTCCTCCGGCGGGATCGGCTGCTCGCAGCGGCAGAGCAGCACGTCCGGCTGGATGCCGATCGAGCGCAACTCCTTGACCGAGTGCTGGGTCGGCTTGGTCTTCATCTCGCCGGCGGTCTTGATGAATGGCAAGAGCGTGAGGTGGACGAAGCAGGCGTGGCCGCGCGGCAGCTCCTGACCCAGCTGGCGGATCGCCTCGAAGAACGGCAACCCTTCGATGTCGCCGACCGTGCCGCCGATCTCGACCAGCACGAAATCGACCCCCTCGCCCGGATCGGCGAGCACGAAGCGTTTGATCTCGTCGGTGACGTGCGGGATCACCTGCACGGTGGCGCCGAGGTAGTCCCCTCGCCGCTCCTTCTCCAGGATGGTCTTGTAGATCTGGCCGGTGGTGATGTTGTCGC
>DASXOP010000049.1:0-44427 GCA_036494265.1 Caulobacteraceae bacterium
GGGCGGCTGATCTGTCCCGCCGAACTCGAAGGAACTTACGTCATGCTGGGTTGGAGCCTGCTTTTCGCCATTCTGGCGGTGATCTGCGCCGTGCTCGGCTTCGGCGGCCTCGTGCCGCTGTTCGCCGGAATCGCCAAGATCCTCTTCTTCATCTTCTTGATTCTGTTGGTGATCAGCTTCGTCATGCGGGCGATCCGCGGACGATCCGTGGTCTAGGCGAAAAAAGTTGCAGGCAGCGCGGAACACATGGGCGCTCCCGTCGTTTCTAGGTCTGCGGAGGCGGCGACGCCCCCCCGACTTGAGGTTGACGATAGTCAACCTGCCGTCTCCGCACCCCTATCTCGATGATGCGACTGGGGCGGCCTTCGGGCCGCCCCTTCTCTTTGTCGGTGGGTCTTTGCAGAAGCTGCGCGAACCAGCGCCTCAGCGCTCTTTGCGACGCTTCGGTGGTTCGCGGCCTTCTACGAACGCGCGGATCACCGTGCCGAGGTAGCCGGGGTTGCGCACAGCCAGGAACCCGGCGGCGATCGCGCCGCCGATCGAGGTGATCGGCTTGGTCTTGACGAACTCCATCACCCGTTCGCTGACGGAATCCGGACTTCCTGGCTTGCGCTTGGGCGCACGGCTGCCGAGCGACAGAAAGACGCCCAGCAGGCCGATCAGCAGCGCCGCGGCGCCGGCCACGACGCCGGCCGCCCCCGCCGAGCCGACGTAGGGCTTGACAAGGGCGAACAGGCCGTAAGCCAGCGCGACGACCATCACGCCGGCGCTCACCGCCAGCGCCATGACCCCGGCGAGCAGGAAGAGCAGTCGGCGGAAGATCACTTGTCGGAGCGGCTGGCCAACAGCAGCCCGACCAGCAGGCCGACAGCCAGGCCGGCCGCCGTCGCCATCACCGGGCGTTCTTTGATCCGCTCGACGACGTACTTCTGCGCCTCGTCGATCTGCTGGCCGGCGTTGTCGCGGTAGGGCTCGGACTGGGTGCGCAGCTGATCGACGCCTTCGCGCACCGCCTTCTCGACCCGCTTGGCGGCGTCGCGGATGTTGCGCTCGGCGATGTCGATCGCTTCGTTCAGCCGCTTCTGGCCCGCGTCGGTGGCGTCGGCGACAGCCGTCTTGGCCGCCTTCTTCACCTTCGATGCGGTGGTGTTGAACTCGTCGTCCACGGAACTGGTGTCGGCGGGCATGGCAGGTCTCCGGCGTTGAGGACGCGATAGGGGCTTGTCGTGACAACGCCCAAACGCTCGCTGCGTTGGGGCGTTCCGGACGCGCTCCTTACTTGAGCAACAATAAACGGAAAGTCGCCGTTCGGCGATTCCCGGCATGCGTTTGGTTGTCGCTTGCCGGCGCGGCCGCGTTTATGTTGGCGAACATGGATGACGGCGCCCGTAAGACGCGCACCGAGGCCGAGCAGCTTGCGATCGAGCAGCACCGCGCCAGCCTCGCGATCAGCGCCGCCCAGATGGGCGAATTCGAGTGGGAGATCGAGGAAGATCGGCTGATCGTCAGCGAGCGCATGGCCGCGATCACCGGTCTGCCCGCAGGATCGCAACCGGCCGAGGGCGGCCGCGCCACCTATCGCTACGTTCATCCCGACGACGTCGAAGCGCTGCGCAAGACGGTGACTGACGGCCTGCTGGCTCACGGCCGCTACGAGGTCGAGTACCGGATGATCCGGCCGGACACCGGCAAGGTGCTGTGGATGTACAGCGCCGCCGCGACGCCTCGTGACGCCCAGGGCCTCACTCACCGGCTGATTGGCGTCGTGCGCGACATCACCGAGCGGCGCTCGGAGGACGAGGCGCGCAACGCCCTGGTCGCCGAGCTCGATCACCGGGTGAAGAATGTGCTGGCCTCGGTGCAGTCGCTGGCCGCCCAGTCGGCGCGCAAGACCACTTCGCTCGATGCGTTCCTGAAGACCTTCGCCGGCCGGCTGGAGGCGATGGCGTCGGCCCACACCCTGCTCACCGCCACCCGCTGGCGCGGGGCCGAGATCGGCAACATCGCCGCCGCTGAGTTGGGCGGACTCGCGCCGGGCCAGGCGCGCTGGTCGGGGCCGGAGATCGTGCTCAATCCCCGCGCCACCAACGCGCTCACCCTGGCTCTGCACGAGTTGGCGACCAATGCGGTGAAGTTCGGCGCCCTCTCGTCGGAAACCGGCCGCGTCGAGGTGAGCTGGCGGCGCGCGGGCGGCGGCTTCGAACTCAGCTGGATCGAGCGGGGTGGTCCGCCAGTGAACGCCCCGACCCGGCGCGGCTTTGGCGCGACTCTGCTCGAGCGGGTGACGGGCCGTGAGCTTGGCGGTGAGGCGCGGATCGACTTCGCCGCCGGCGGGGTGCGCGCCACGATCACCGCCGACGCCACCGCGCTCGCCACCGGCCCGATCAATGTGACCGCCGAGTCCAAGCCTGCGCCTGCCGCGGCTGCGCCGGAGCCGGCGGCGCAATCCGGCGCCTCGGCGGGCGCACTGGCGCCGGACTCGGTCAAAGGCCGCAAGATCATCATCGTCGAGGACGCCATGCTGCTCGCGGTCGAGCTGGAAGCGGGCCTGACCGAGGCGGGCGCCAACGTCGTCGGCGTCGCGGCGGACATCGAGGAGGCGCTGAAACTGGTCGGGACAGACTTCGACGTCGCGGTGCTCGACGCCAACCTCAACGGCACTCCGGTGACCCCGGTCGCGGAGGCGCTGCGCCAGCGCGGCAAGCCGTTCATCTTCGCCACTGGCTACGGCGACGCCGCCCCGGCGCCGGAAGGTTTCGACGCGCCGGTGGTGCGCAAGCCTTACAACGTCTCGCAGATCGCCGCCGCGGTCGCCGAGGCGCTGCAGAAAGGCTAGCCGCCCAGAGCAGCGGGCGGGTCTCGACCGCACCAGCGTCTCAGCCTAGGCTCCCGCCTCATTCCTCGGGGGAGGCGGCGATGCGGGTTCTGTTGGCGGGCATCCTGGGCGGGATCGCGATGTACGTCTGGGCAACCATCGCCCACCTCTCGCCGCTGGCCCAGATCGGCGTCCACGTCCCGCCGCACCCAGCGCTCACGGCCGCAGCGCTGAAGCTGGAGCTGGGCGAGACTGGCGGGGTCTACGTCTACTCCTCTGCGCCGCTGCCGATGGCCGGCGGTAAGCCCGACGCCGGGCCGCCGCCTAAGGCCGCGACCAGCGGTCTGCTCTCCTATACGCCGAACGGCCCGGCCGGCCTCTCGCCAAAGCAGCTCGGATTCGAGTTCGGCCTGGAGATGGTCGAGGCGATGCTGGCGGCGTTTGTGGTGGCGCTGGCAGGCGGGGACGGATTCGCCCGCCGGTTGGGCCTGGCGACTCTCGTCGGCGTCATCGCTGGGATCGCGACCAACCTCTCCTACTGGAACTGGTACGGCTTCGGCCTCGACTACACCCTCGCCAACGCCTTCATCGAGACGGTGAAGTTCGTCGTCGCCGGCGCGGTGATCTCGATCGTACTGGGTCGAGCCAAGAAGACGGCGGCCACCTGACCCGTCAGTTCTTCGGCTTTCACAAGAGTTGTCATCCCGGAAAGACGCGAAGCGGCTTATCCGGGACCTACTCCGCACCGCTTGCGCCAAGGAGATCCCTGCTCTTCGCTTCGCTACGGCCGGGATGACAATGATTGTGGTTTCGGCGAGAGCTAGTCCTGACGTGCCCGCTTAGCCCCGCAGCTCCAATCCGTTGCCTTCCGGGTCGCTGAGGTAGACCGAGACGCCGAAACCGCCGGCGCCGAAGCGGCGGCCGCTTTCGCCGACGGCGACATTGTGCGCCTCGAGGTGAGCGATCGTCGCCGCCAGGTCGAAGTCGTCGAGGTTGAGGCAGAAGTGATCGAGGTTGCGGCCCTCGGCGCCGGGGCCGGCGCCGCCCTGCTGGCCGAGCATGCCGTCGACGGCGACGAGGTCGATCAATTGGGCGCCGGCGCGCAGTTGCACTAGGCCGATCCGGTCCTGCCGCCGCTCGACGGCGAGGCCCAGCACTTCGACATAGAACTGCTCCATCGCCACGGGGTCCTTCACCCGCAGCACCAGGTGATCGAGGCCGCGGACCTTGAGCGTCACGCCGGCGTCAACTCAGCGCGGGGGCGAAACCCCGGTCGCGCATCAGCGCGTCGATGCCGGCGTCGCGGCCGCGGAAACGGCGGTAGGCCTCGCCCGGATCGACGGTGTTGCCGATGCTGAGCACGTCGGCCAGCAGCCGCGCCGCGAGATCGCGGTCGTAGAACCCGTTCGGCGCCTCGGCGAAGGCCTCGGCGGCGTCGGCGCTCAGCGTGTCGGCCCAGATGTAATTGTAGTAGCCGGCCGCATAGCCCTCCGACGAGAACATGTGGGAGAAGTGCGGCAGCCGGTGGCGCAGCACGATCTGCGGCGGCATGCCGATCTCGGCCAGGGCCGACTTCTCGAACGCGTCCGCATCGATCGGTTTGTCACCCAGCAGGTGCGCTTTCAGGTCGAGCAGCGCGTTGGAGAGGTACTCCACCGTCTTGAAGCCCTGGTGGAAGGTGTCGGCGTTCAGCACCTTGTCGACCAGCGCCGCCGGCATCGGCTCGCCGGTCTGATAGTGCACCGCGAACTTCGAGAGCAGCTCGCGGGTCGGCAGCCAGTGCTCGAAGAGCTGGCTCGGCAGCTCGACGAAGTCGCGCAGCACCGCCGTGCCGGCCAAAGACGGATAGGTGACGTTGGAGTTCAGGCCGTGCAGGCCGTGGCCGAACTCGTGGAACAGGGTCACCGCGTCGGTCCAGGAGATCAGGCAGGGCTCGCCCGGCTTCGGCGGAATGAAGTTCTCATTGTTGGAGATGATCGGCGTTGTCGCCGACTCGCCCAGCCGCTCCTGGGTGCGGTACTCGTTCATCCAGGCGCCCGACGACTTGCCGGCGCGGGCGTAGGGATCGAAGTACCAGAGTCCGACGCGCTGGCCGTCCTTGGTCACCTCGTAAACCGAGACATCGGGGTGGTAGACCGGCAGGTCCTTCACCGCGGTGAACGTCAGCCCGAAGAGCTGGCCGGCGGCCCAGAACATTCCCTCCAGCATGCGCGAGAGCTGCAGGTAGGGCTTCACCTCGTTCTCATCGAGGTCGTACTTGGCCTTGCGCACCTTCTCGCCCCAGTAGCGGTAGTCCCAGGGCGCGATCGGCGCGTTGGCGCCTTGCGCGGACGATAGATCCTCCATCTCCGCCACCTCCTCGGCGACGCGGCTCTTGGCCGGTCCCCACACCGCGGTCAGCAGCTGCATCGCCGCGTCCGGGGTCTTGGACATCTGGCCGTCGGCGATCCAGTGGGCGAAGGTCGGATGGCCAAGCAGCTTCGCCTTCTGGGCCCGCAGCGCCATGATCTCGGTGATCAGCGGCAGGTTGTCGTGCTCGCCGCCATCGCCGCGCTTGGTGAAGAGGTTGAACGCTTTCTCGCGCAGGTCGCGCCGCGCTGAGAAGGTCAGGAACGGCTCCATCGACGAGCGGGTGTTGGCGAAGGCCCACTTGCCCTCGAAGCCTCGGGCCTTGGCTTCCGCGGCCGCGGCGTCGATCTGACCTTGGTTGAGACCTTCCAGATCCGCCTCGTTCTCCAGCACCAGCGCCTGGCCTTCCTCGTCGGCGAGGATGTTCTGGCTGAAGCGGGTGTAGAGCCCAGCCAGCTTCTGGTTCACCGCCGCCAAGCTGGTCTTGTCGTCGCCGGAAAGCGCCGCGCCCTGGCGCACGAACCGGTCGTAGGTGACGTAGGCGAGCCGCTGCTGCTCGGTGGTCAGGCCGCTGGATTCGCGCGCCTCGTAGACCGCCTTGATCCGGGCGAAGAGTTTGCGGTTCTGGGTGATCTCGTCGCGCAGCGCGGCCAGCTTCGGCGAGGCCCAGGTCTGCACCTCCCGCATCTGCGGCGTGTTCATCGTCGAGGTGAAGATGTTGAGCAGCCGGCCGGCGCGGGTCAGCGACGGGCCGGACGCCTCCAGCGCCTCCAGCGTGTTGGCGAAGGTCGGCGGGGCAGGATTGTCCGCAATAGCCGCCACCTCGGCGCGCTTCTCAACGATCGCCACTTCGAGCGCCGGGATGAAGTGAGCGGTCGTGATCTTGTCGAACGCCGGGGCCGCGCCATGGGCGCCGGTCCACTCGGCCAGAACGGGATTGTCGGTGGGCGCGGCTGACATGGGGACCTCCTGGGCGCGAAGCCGCACCTCTATCGCCGCGCCGCGCTCACGTCACGGGGCCTTAGGTCGCCGGGCCTGCCTGAACCGGAGCGCCGTTCGTAGGCGACTTCCACTTCAGGGTCAGCTGGTCGCCGTGGATCTCGACCGAGTCCATCCGGCGCAGGAACGCCATGCCGAGCAGCGAGGCGCTCATGGGCGCCTGGTTCACCGCAGCCGGCACGTTGGCCAGTTTCAGCTGGCCGACTTCCATCGTCGGCAAGGTGACCGGCGCGAAATAGCCGACGCCGTTGGCGGTCTCGGACGGCGAGGCGAACTTCAGGCCGCCCGCGTCGATGCCGGCGCGCTTGGCGTCGGCGGGGCTTAGCAGGACCCCGTTCGCGCCAGTGTCGATCGCGAAGCGCACCGGCGCGCCGCCCACCCCGCCCAGGATGTAGAAGCCCCCGTCGTCGCTGCGGGTGACGGTCATCTCGTGCGGGGCGTTGGAAACCGCATAGGCGGGGATCACCTGGCCGCGCACCTTGGCGAAGGCGCCGCCGATCTCGTCACGGAAGCTGTAGCCGAGCACCGCCACGGCGGCGACGCCGATCCAGATCGTCGCATTGCGCGCCACTTCGCGCGGCCGCACGCCGCGAGCGAAGACGAGGCCGCCAGAGACCAGCGCCAGGAAGCCCAGCATGTAGACCGCATCGGCGGCGTCCATGCCCGAGAGCTGGCCAGGGAACAGCACGATCAGGGCCAGGAAGGCCGCGATCGACCCGGCGACCAACGCCAGCCAGACGATCATGCCACGCGTGGGCCGCCAGCGCGGCTTGGCCTCGGGCGGCGGAGGCGGCAGCGTATTCCAGGGGCCTTGAGGATGATCGGGCAGGGCGATGGTCCTTTGTGGGCCGTCAGCCATACCGGGTGCGCGGAGGCTCTGCCAGCGCGCTCGCTCGATAGAAGATGGCGTTTGGATCGAGAGCGCCTATCTGAGCGCCATGCTCCCCACCCTGCGCCAACTGCAATATCTGAAGCTGCTGGCCGAGCATCGCTCGTTCAGCCGCGCCGCCGAGGCCGCTCACGTCACCCAGCCCACGCTCTCGGCCGGGGTGCAGGAGCTGGAGAAGATCCTGGGGGCGCCAGTCGTTGATCGAGGCCGCTCTGGGGTGATCCTGACCGCCGCCGGCGAGGAAGCGGTCGCCAGGGCCGAGACCATCCTGGCGCAGGCGGAGGACCTGGTGCAGGCCGCGCGCGGCGCCGGTCAGCCGCTCGCGGGCCGCTTTCGGCTGGGGGTGATCCCGACCATCGCGCCCTTCCTGCTGCCGCGCGCGCTGCCGGCGCTGAAGCTGCGGTTCCCCAAGCTGCGGCTCTTCCTGCGCGAGGACCTGACCGGGCGGCTGCTCGGCGCGCTGAAGGCCGGCGCACTCGACGCCGCCCTGGTCGCACTGCCCTACGACATGACCGGGCTGGAGTGGGCCGAGGTTGAGGAGGACGAGCTCTTCGCCGCCTTCCCGGCCAACCACCCGCTGACCACCCAGGCCCGCGTCTCGCCGGCGACGCTCGACGACGAAGACCTGATCCTGCTGGAGGATGGCCACTGCCTGCGCGAGCACGCACTCGCCGCTTGCGGCCTCAGCTCGGTGCGTCCTCGCGACGAGGCCGCCTTCGCCGCCACCTCGCTGCCGACCCTGGTGCAGATGGTGGGTTCGGGGCTCGGGATCTCGTTCCTGCCGGGGATGGCGGTCGAGGCCGGGCTGGCCGAGGCCGCCGCGGTCACGGTGCGTCCGCTCGCCGCCGACCACCCGTCACGCCAGATCGTGGTCGCCTGGCGCGCCGGCTCCAGCCGCGCCGCCGAGGGCCGGCTGCTGGCTGAGGTCATGAAGAAGACCCAGGGACCCGCCGGGGCCTTGGTTGAGTCAGGCGTCCCGTGACGCGCCTCGCTGCCGACAAACGGACGCACCGGATAAGCGTCAGGCGACGTCGGTTCCTTGCCGGACGCAAGCGCCGGTCTGATAGTGCGCCTCATAGTGGCTAAATCGTTTTGTGTGGGAGGCCTCGTGAAACAAACTAGCCTGGCAGTCTTGGTGCTGGCGGCAATGGCAACGCAGGGCGCTGCGTCACCGGTCGATAGTCGACCCGCACTCTGGCTGCAGGCCTACGGGCCGGAAGTGGCCGGCTCGGGCACTGATCAGTTCAAAGACAGCATTTTCAGGTGCGCCGTAGGCGCCGGGCCGAAGTTGTCGGCCTGCACTTTAGAATCGCTATCCTCGGCCGATCCGGCGGCCACTTCTGAGCTTGCGGTCTGGTTGGAGGCGACCCCGGCATGCCTCCTATCTACCCTGCGAGTCGGCTCGACGCAGACGATCGGTGTCGGCTCTCTCCCAACCCAGACGCTAGCCAGCGCGCATTACACCGCCCCCGACTGGGACAGAGCGCATACGGACCTTGATGAGGCCCTCGCCGCAATGAACGACTTGCGCCCGGAGTACGTCGGCTGGAATGTCCAAGGCGATGTCATGCTGACTTGTTTGGTGGCGGTCGATGGTCGCGCCTCAAGCTGCAACGTGGAGTCCGATTCGTCGCCTAGCCGCAATCTAGGGGACGCGACGAAGCGAGCTGCCAAGGTGTTCCGGTTCCTGCCGGCGAAGCGTGATTGCGAACCGATAGGTGGCGCCAAGATCAAGATACCGATCCACGTCTCGCCGCGCCCTTAGGCAGTTCGGAGTGCTGGGTACGTGCGCCGACCGCGACCAGCCGTGTGGCGGATCCGCGACAAGTATGCGGCCTAGCTAGCCCCAGTCAGCCCACAACTTGGCTTCCTCCGCCTTCGCCGTCGCCATCGCCGCGTCCTTGACGTGGCCATAGCCGCGGATCTGGTCGGGCACGCGGGCGATCTTGACCGCGAGCGGCAGGTTCGCCGCCGTTAGCCCGGCCATCAGCCGATCCAGCCCGGTCTCATAGTCGGCGAGCAGCTTGCGTTCCGCCCTGCGCTCCTCGGTTTGGCCGAAGACGTCGAGGGCGCCGCCGCGCAGGCCCTTCAGCTTGGCCAGCGTCGGGAAGCCCCAGCGCAGCATCCACGGCCCGAACGCGCGCTTCTTCAGATGCCCGTTCTCGTCCTTGCCGCTCAGCATCGGCGGGGCCAGCAGCACCTTGGCCTTGCCGCCCTTGAACGTCGCGCCGAGCTGTTCGGCGAAACGGCCGTCCGAGTAGAGTCGCGCGACCTCGTACTCGTCCTTGATCGCCATCAGCTTGTAGAGATTGGTCGCCACCGCCCGCGTCAGGGCTTCGCCGCCCAACGCCGCCTCGGCCGCACGCACCTTGGCCACCCGCGCCGCATAGCGCTGGGCATAGGCGGCGTCCTGATAGCGAGTCAGCTCGGCGGTGCGATGGGCGATCAGCTCGTCCAGCGGCATCGTCGCCGGCGAGGGTGCGGCCTTTGCCTCGGTCTTGCGCGCCGCCGGATCGTACGCGGCGATGCGGCCGATCTCGAACGCCTGCAGGTTGGTCTCCGCCTCGACGCCGTTGAGATTGATCGCCCGGTAGAGCGCCCGCGCCGAGACCGGGATCAGACCCTTCTGCCAGGCGAAACCCAGCATGATGGTGTTGGCGTAGATCGCGTCGCCGAGCTTCTCCTCGGCCAGCTCGACCGCGGGGCAGCTGTCATAGCTGTGGGTCGCACCCTTGATCCGCCGCTCCATCGCCGGGCCGTCGAACCTGGCGTCCCGGTCGAAGACCAAATCAGCCGTAGGCTGGAAGTCCGCGTTGCCGACCGCGTCGGTGCGATCCTTGGCGTAGAGCGCGAGCGCCTCGGGGCCCGCCGCGACCAGGAGGTCGCAGGCGATCAGCACGTGGGTCGAGGCCGCCGGCACGCGCCCGCCGATCGGGGTGTCTTCGGTCGAGCCCATCCGCACGTGGCTGAACACCGCACCGCCCTTCTGCGCCAGCCCGGTCATGTCGACCACCGAGGCCGAGTGGCCATCGACGTGAGCGGCCATGGCCAGGATCGAGGCCGTGGTCGTGACCCCGGTGCCGCCGATGCCGGTGAAGATGATGTTGCGCACGCCCTCGAAGGCCGGGACCGCCGGCAGCGGGGTCGAGTCGGCGGTCAGCGCCGGCAGATGGTGCGCGTGGGCGTTCTCGGCGCCCTCGATGGTCACGAACGACGGGCAGAAGCCGTCCAGGCAGGAGTAATCCTGATTGCAGGTCGACTGGTCGATCTTGCGCTTGCGGCCAAACTCGGTTTCCAGCGGCTCGATCGAGACGCAGTTGGACGCCCGCGAGCAGTCGCCGCAGCCTTCACAGACCAGCGGGTTGATGAACACGCGCCGGGGCGCCTGGGCCATCGTCCCGCGCTTGCGCCGACGGCGCTTCTCGGTCGCGCAGGTCTGGTCGTAGATCAGCACCGAGACGCCGGGCTCGGTCCTGAGCGCCCGCTGCACCTTCATCAGCTCGTCGCGGGGCTTCACCTCGACGCCGGGCGCGAGGTCGGTGACCTTCAGATAGCGCTCCGGCTCGTCGGCCACGACCACGGTCTTGGTCACGCCCTCGGACGCCAGCTGCCGGGTGATCTGCGCGACCGAGAAGCCGCTCTCGGGGCGCTGGCCCCCGGTCATCGCCACCGCGTCGTTGTAGAGCAGCTTGTAGGTGATGTGGCTGCCCATCGCGACCGACGCCCGGATCGCCAGCGAGCCGGAGTGATTGTAAGTGCCGTCGCCCAGGTTGGCGAAGACGTGCTTTTCCTCGGTGAACGGCGAGGCGCCCGCCCAGGTCAGCCCTTCGCCGCCCATGTGGCTGGTCAGGTCCGTCTGCGGATCGGAGAAGCTGGCCATGTAGTGGCAGCCGATCCCGGCCAGCGCCCGCGAGCCATCCGGCAGCCGGGTCGATGTGTTGTGCGGGCAGCCGGAGCAAAAGAACGGCTTCCTCACCTGTTCGGCGCCTAGCGTCACCGCCGCCATGCTCGAGGCCGAGACGCGGGCGATGAAGTCGTGCACCCGGTCCATGTGCGGGCCGGGCGGCAGCCGGTCGGCGATCGCCAGCGCCACTTCCGCCACCGAGAGCGAGCTCAGCTGCGAGAGCAGCGGGTGGCCTTGCTCGTCGACCTTGCCGATCACCCGCGGCTGCGCATGCGCCGGCAGTTCGTAGAGCGCCGCGCGCGCCTGCTGCTCCAAGAGCGGGCGCTTGTGCTCGACGATCATCAGGGTCTCCAGACCCCGGGCGAAGGCGCGGATGCCGGTCGGCTCCAGCGGCCAGGGCATGCCGACCTTGTAGATCGCGATCCCAAGGTCAGCCGCCTCGGCCTCGCTGATCCCCATCGCGGCCAGCGCCTCCATCACATCCTTGAACGCCTGCCCATGCGCCGCGATGCCGAGCCGGCGGCGCGGCCCCGACACGACCACCCGGTCGATCCCGTTGGCCTTGGCGAACGCCAGCGCCGCGGGGATCTTGCTGAGGCGCAGGCGGCGCTCCTTGTCGAGCGGCTGGTCCTTCAGCCGGATGCCGACGCCGCCGACGGGAAGCTGGAAGTCCGGTGTCTTGAATTGATGCCGCGCCAGGTCGACGTCGATGGTGACGCCGCTATCCATCATGTCCGCCAGCGCGATCATCCCGACCCAGAGGCCGCTGTAGCGGCTCATGGCGTAGCCCATCAGGCCGTAGTCCAGCACCTCCTGCACGTCCGCCGGCGCCAGCACCGGCATCTCGGCGTCCTGAAAGGCGTATTCCGACTGCGAGGGCAGAGTGGATGACTTGCAGGAGTGGTCGTCGCCGGCCACCGCCAGCACCCCGCCCTTGGGCCATACCCCGGCGAAATTCGCGTGCTTGAAGACGTCGCCGGTGCGGTCCACGCCCGGCGCCTTGCCGTACCACATGCCGAAGACGCCATCGAACTTGGCGCCCGGAAAGAGGTTGGCCTGCTGGCTGCCCCACACCGCCGTCGCCGCCAGGTCCTCGTTCAACCCTTCCTTGAAGACGACCTCGGCCGCCTTCAGGTGCTTCTCGGCCCGGTGCGCCTGCTGATCCAGCCCGCCCAGCGGCGATCCGCGATAGCCGGAAACGAAGCCCGCGGTCTTCAGGCCGGCTTGCGCGTCCAGCCGGTGCTGGTCGAGCAGCACCCGGATCAGCGCCTGCACCCCGGTGATGAAAACTCGCCCATGTTGGAGCAAGAATTTGTCGTCGAGCGTGACTTCCGCGTGCCGCATGGCAATTTTTCTCCCGCCGTACTTCCGGCGCAACTTGCAAGAACATATAAGGCTGGCTATTACCTGGCCAATCCTATGCCTGCATATGGCGTCAATTCAGCAATTTCCGTATGCCGTATCACGGATGTGAGGGAAAAACTTGTCTGAAGTCCTCGACTCGGTCGATGCCCGCATCCTGGATCTGATCCAGCACGACGCCAGCCTCTCCGTCGCCGAGATCGCCGAGCGCGTCGGCCTCTCCTCCAGCCCTTGCTGGCGCCGCATCAAGCGCCTGGAGGACGAAGGGGTGATCCAGCGCCGTGTCACCATCCTCGACCGCGAGAAACTGGGCCTCAGCTTCGAGGTCTACTGCACGGTGAAGCTGTCGCTGCCCACCAAGGATAACCTCGAAACCTTCGAGGCCTCGGTCCAGCGCTGGCCCGAGGTGGTCCAGTGCGCCACCGTCACCGGCAGCGCCGACTACGAGCTGCGCATCGTCACCCGCGACATGCACGCCTTCGACGACTTCCTGCGCGATAAGATCCTCTCCCTCGGCCTCGTCTCCAACATCGAGAGCCGCATCGTCGTCCGCGCCGTAAAAAACGCCACCACCGTCCCCCTAGGCCTGATCAGCCCCCACGTTGGGGTGAGGGTGTAGGGCGCCGCGACCCTCCCCTTTATGGGGAGGGAAGATCGCGCAGCGATCGGGTGGGGGAGTCTGAAGCTTCCGCCCAACCGGCCAATTTGCGTTGCAACCCGCACACCCCCACCCGTCGGCTGCGCCGACCCCCCTCCCCATAAAGGGGAGGGACGCGTATGGCTGACACGACACCCCACGGAGCCCCCCATGATCGACCTCGTCATCGACGCCCGCCGTCGCGATCTGGGTGGGTTCGAGGTGGGGCGGGTGCTGCCGTTCCACGCCCACCGCACCGTCGGCCCGTTCGTGTTCTTCGACCACATGGGCCCGATCGACTTCGCTCCCGGCATCCCGCGCACCGTCGACGTGCGCCCGCACCCCCACATCGGCCTCTCCACCGTCACCTACCTGTTCGAGGGCGAGATCACCCACCGCGACAGCGTCGGCTCCGAGATCGCCATCGTGCCCGGCGAGATGAACTGGATGACCGCTGGGCGTGGCATCACCCACTCCGAGCGGTTCGACCGCTTGCGCCAGACCGGCGGGCCCATTGAGGGCATCCAGGCCTGGGTCGGCCTGCCCACCGCCGACGAAGAGACCGACCCCGCCTTCGCCCACCACGGCCCGGCCGACCTGCCCACCTACGAGGACGGCGGCCTCTGGGCCCGCCTGATCGCCGGCGAGGCCTTCGGCGCCAAGGCCAACGTCAAGACCCACTCGCCGATGTTCTACGTCCACTGGCGCCTCGCCGCCGGCGCCAAGGCCCAGCTGGGCGCCGACTACCCCGAACGCGCCGCCTACATCGTCGCCGGCGAGGTCGAGGTCGATGGCCACGCCTACGCCCACGGCCAGATGCTGGTCTTCGCCCCCGGCCAGCCAGTGCTGTTCACGGCCAAGACCGACGCCATCGTCATGCTCCTCGGCGGCGAGCCGATCGGCGAGCGCTTCATCGAGTGGAACTTCGTCTCCTCCTCGAAAGACCGCATCGAACAAGCCAAAGCCGACTGGCGCGCCGGCCGCATGAAACTCCCCGACCTTGACCACGACGAGTTCATCCCGCTGCCGGGGGAAGCGCCGAAGGAAGCGGGGGTGCTGTGAGCGGGAGAACTTGGCGGCGGCTTGGAGCAAAGCGCGTCCGCCGCGGGCGTGAATCGCGCGCCACCGTACCGCAGATGCACCGTAAACTACGGTGCTCCGGTCCTGCCGAAGCACAGGTCGCCCACATCGCTGGCGACTAAAACCGCCACCCAACTACCAATCCACGATGTCAAAGATCCCGAACAGACAGGGAACATAGGATCGACGGCGACACGATCAAGGCGCGCGTCAGCTGAGGTCGCTTCAGTTTCCCGCCAGAGCGCTGGGGATACGTGTCGTGTGACCCCTTCTCTGGCAGGCGCACACGCGCTGAGGTCGAGCTATTGTTGGAGCGGGCGCTACGTGCGCACTACGCTGTGCGGTGGATTGTCGAACTCCCACTCCGCGATCTGACGACATGCCGGCATCTCACGGAAGTGATCCAGATCAAAAGCAAGTCGGAGATGCATCTCAATCTCCGATCTCCAAGTCTGCGGACGTTTGCGATCCCCAGCCAGTCCTCTAAGCGCAATTCCAAGAGCAGCGCAAAGATCGTGGCCGCACGTCGCCTGAAACAGGTCAATATTGCTGCCGGCGTAGCGCCCGATATGTTCCACAAGTGCTGCTTTGTTCGCGTCTGCTGCGTGCTTGCCCCAGGAAACCTCCTCCACCATCTTCTCAACATTTATCGATTCACCGTCAAAGAAAGGTTCCAGATCCAGTGAGTCAAACGAATATCCAAGCTTGTGCTTTTGGTTTGCAAACCTCATCGCAGTCAGCGGCTTCAGCGCGGTAAGCAGTCCGTCTAGGAGAGGGCGGGCACCCCCAAGCGTTCTCAGTTTCGCTTGGTCTGCGACTTCGGTTAGATAGCGCTCCAGAGCGCTCGTAGTTGCCACGTCTAAATCGAAATCGTGGGTAGCGGAGGCCACTAGGCCCTCGTGGTCAGGCAGCTTTCCAAGTATCCGATCGAAATCGGCATCAATCAATCCAAGCGCTCCAACAAAACCGTCGTCATATAGTATCTCTATTGCCTCAACTACATTCACTTTTCCGAAGCAATTCACCACCGAGCATCGAGGTTCATCAATAATTCGCTCAAATCGCTTAATGTCAGTACCGCCTTCCAGCAGAAGAAAGGCACCTCTGTGGCTTTGTCGTTCCATCCGAACTTCAGCAGCGATCGCACGGGCGTCAATCTGACTCGCAATAGATTTCATTCTGAGTCAACATCCCCAAGCTCAACGACTAAATCTTCCCATCTTCCGATAAGTTGCGGCGAGTGAGTGGCGAGCAAAACGTCGAATTTGTTGAGGCCGATTATTCGTTGAAGGTCGGGTATGAACTTCTTTTGCCACGCTACGTGAAGCGATAGTTCCGGCTCATCGATGAGAATCAAGGCATTTTCTTTTAATTCGAAAAGTAATTCGAAAAACAGCACCAATTGATGCTGCTCCCCGGACGATAATTTCTCAAGCGGAACGACTATGTCGGCACCGCGCTTGACCACAAACCCTACCGATTTGTCGACGGAAATAGATTTCGGCCTGAAACGATTATCAATTAACTCTATGAACAGCGTAATTCGTGATAATATAGTTGAAAGCGAGGCCAATTTTCGCTGAGTATCTGTAACGTATACACTCAATACAGCGGCCACGGCGGAATCTACCTCACCGGGGGGCAATAGTGCGTCATCTTGTTCGGTATCCAGTATGCCTGCATCCATTAGCTTCCGACGGTTGGCGTCAAGCTGCTGCAGGCTAGCCTTCAAATCATCGGTTGGCTGAATCGGTCCCTTCTGGATCACCCGCTTAGGAAAGGAACGGTCGAGCGACTGAGATAAGGACGCGTACGCCGTCAGTTCGCGAGATATTATTGATCTAAGGGTTTGAGATTTCTTCGAGATAGTTAGGGTGGAGGGTGCCGAACGACGAGGTACGTCCTCAGGAATGATCAATAGGCGCTGAGTTTCGATCAGGTGACAGTCGATGGAATCAACGATATTGCTCAATAGCGGCGACGGCCTCGCGTTTAGAGCGTCAAATACGGCGTCCGGAAGATGCTCGCGATATGTATCGACTATTTCCTGTATTGACAAAATCTGACCAGTGTGATCGTGCACCCAGCGGGCCGGTGCCGTTCTTGTCAGGAATGGTAGGTATTGTTCGACGCGCAACAGTCGCGTTCCCGACTGTTCATTAATTTTCGGATACCAGATGTCAATCTCACCGGCACGGTGAGTCTCGAAGCAGACGCCGATTGAGGGTTCTTCGGTAAGTTCATCGTTGACACCGTGCCGCGCCAACACGCGGCTCTGATCCGAGAATATGTATTCAACTTGGTAGAATTCTGTTGTTGTAAATACAGACCATTGGCGCCGGAACAACGCGTTAATCAATCTCAAGCAGGCTGTCTTGCCAATTCCGTTCGGGGCGATTAGGGCCGTCACGCGCGAAGTAGGGCTTAGCGGTATGTGGTGATCAAACTCGCCAAACAATTTGCTGACGTGAAAGCTTTCAAGACGAAGCGCCGTCGGCTCTCCTGCACTGCCCAATTTGCCCTCCCATGGCTGTCCTCATAGAGGCTGATATCCTGGCCGCGTGCAATGGTTGTGCTGACGAAAGCGGGGTGGATGCGCTCTCGATGACGATTTCTCCTGCCCCGAGGAGCCGGCCCCTGCCCCCAACCCTCACCATCAAGCGCCTCTGCCCCGCAGGCTCGGCGGACTTCCTCGGGTTTTTCGACCGAGACGCGTTCCCCGATAACCCCCAGTGGGCCGGCTGCTACTGCCGGTTTCCGCACGTCGATCATGGGCGCGAGGCGTGGGACGAGCACGATGCCGCCGGCAATCGCGCCGATGTCGCCCGGCGGATCGATCAGGGGCGGATGAGCGGCTACATGGCCTATGCGGAGGGCAAGGTGGTCGGCTGGGTCAACGCCGCGCCCAGCGGCTTCTATCCGCCGGCCAATGTCGGCGGGCCGGATCCGGACGACGCCCACATGGGCCACATCCTCTGCTTCGTGGTGGCGCCCGCCTGGCGCGGCCAGGGCGTGGCGCGCGCGCTGCTGGACGCGGTCTGCGCCGACCTGAAGGCGATGGGCCTGCGCCTGGTGCAGGCCAACCCGCGCCTCTCGGCCGACGGCGCGGCGGCCAACCACCACGGCCCGCTGGCGCTCTACGAAAGCGCCGGCTTCACCCGCCACCGCCTCGACGAGAGCGACGGCAGCGTGTTCGTGCGGCGGGTGCTGTAACCCGCTGCCCGTGTCGGCGGGGCGGCTCGCTCAGCTGTACGGCGTCAGAGGTCTTCCCAGAGCACCGAAGCGATGCGCCAACGGCCGTCGACGCTGCAAAGACTGATCACCTTGTGGCCCTCACCGGCGTAGGCTTCTCCCTCCATCACGCCCTGCTTGCGGTAGTGCGAGCGGCGAACGGCGATGGCGCCCCTAATCCAGGTCTCGCCCGAGGTCTCCCACTCGTGAAACTCGGTGAGCCGGCCATTGGTGAGCATGGCTTCGCGCGGCGCGATGAACGCCTCGATGTCCCAGCTTAGGGCGCCGTCCGGCGATACGCGGGTGACGCGGCCGTCCGGCAGGAACAGGTCGCGCAACGCGGCGACCGCCGGCTTGCGGTCATCCCGGTTGTCGAACGCGCCGAAGAACGCCGCGATCAACGCGTCGATCTCAGGATCCACCGGTTCGCTCATTCGATCGCCGATCACCCTCAAACTCGCCCACTCACAGGTTGATCGGCTTCGTCGCGGCTGAGCAGGCCGGCGGTCACGGCTCGTTCGATGGAGCCTCGGATGGCGGCCGAGAGTTCGGGCTCGACGTGGTAATATTCCGCCACGGCGAGGGCCGCCCGCATGACGTCCATCACTTCGGTCGCAAGTTTGTGGGGATCGGGATCGCCATGCTTCGCCCGCTTGACGCCCTGGTCTTCCCATAGCTGGACCTCGGCAGACAGTTCGCCGCACTCTTCGGCGAGGCGCGAGATGATCCTGAACGGTTCGACGCCGTTCGGAAATCGGCGCCGCAGCGCCAGATTCGAAGTCCACAGGTGGTCGAGCAACATCGCCTCCGGCTTGTTGAGCGGAATTTGCGGCGACAGGATACCTAGCTCCCGCCGCGCCCCCGTCAAACGCCGCCGACATTCGGCCCTCGCGCTTACCACGCCTGGTGGTAGTCTGGCTCTCGCAACGGGCTCCTGGCCAACGCGGCCGGACCCGGCGGGGACTTGGGGTCGATGTCAGCTCTGCTCAGACTTTGCGCGGCCATCGCGGTGCTGTGCGTCATCGCGGCGAGCGCCACGCCGGCGTCGGCGCTTCAATGTCACTCGGCCACTGACTGCCGGGCCCCGGTGCCGCAGCTCTGCAAAGTGTGCGGCAACGGCCAGGAGGCGTGCGCGCACTTCGCCTGCGTCGCCGGCCAATGCCAGATCCAGTATTGTCCGGTCGGCGGGGCGCAATGCCATCGGGCGGCGGACTGCAGCGGCCCGCTGCCGCAACTGTGCAGACTGTGCCCCAACGGCCGCGAGCAATGCGTCCACCACACCTGCGCCTCCGGCAAGTGCGGGGTCGCGATCTGCCCCGGCCACGGTTGAGCCGGCCACTTCCTAGTTATTGTTCGGCACGCAGAAAGCGCCGAGCAGGCGGCAGGGTTAGTTCACGCGCTGGCGTAGATAACTCCCCGATACAACCCCCACCTGACAGCGTGATTGTGGCGGTGTAAGCTCGACCTTAGGGGCTGGAGAATGCACGTGGCCGGCGACGAGATAGAGCCGCAACCGGCCGCTTCGCCGGGCACTGAGCAACGCGAAAAACCGCGCGATGCGGCGAGCGGTGACGCCACGTTCTTCGTGGTGCTCACCCGAATGTTCAGCGACCTGCCGCTGATAGGACGCCCGCTGGCGGAGGTTGCTTCCGCCCCCGCCCGCATCCGGCGACAATTGCTCATCATCGCCCTGGTGTTCGTCGTCTATCCTGTGTTCGTGGTCGCCGGCGTCTTCGAGGTGATCAACATCTTGCCGCAGAAAGCCCAGGCCTCAGCCAGACAATTCATCTGGACCTCGATCGGTCTTTCATCCGAGGAAAAGGCGGAGTTGGACAGCGCCAATACCAGCATCGACGGTTCGATCCCGATGCAGTTCGTCATAGACGGGAGAAGTCGAACGGCTTGGTACTACGAAAGTATCGACGCAGGGCAGAAAGTAATCTTCGAAACTTATCAGAGATCTGATACGAAAGGCAGTCAAGACAAAGCGTGCCTTACTGCGTCTCCGCCCGACGAGGCAGCGAGTGTCGGACAGATGGTGCTGGTCGCGAAGCCCGGTGCATACCGGCGCACGTTCAGCGTGCCGGTGGCGATGCGAGACGTCGAAAGTATCGCAGTTATCGACGCGGAGGAATGGGACAAGATCAAGGCTACTTCCGACGCCACGCATTTCACATTCGAGATGTTGTTCGAGCCATCGACAGACGTAGAGCAGACTGCCTACATAGCGAAATGTAATACGATGACAGCGTATATAAATATGACCTACCTGAAACCCCTCCTGTCCAGCGCGGCGCCCAAATGAAACCGGTATTGTTGATACTGTGGATCAGTGTCGCGTTCGCGAACGTCACCCAAGCTAAGGTCGCGCTCACCAATTCGGCCCCGAGAACGTATACGATCAGGGTGTCGGCGCCCGGCGTGCAGTACATCACGCGCGCCTGGGTCTATCCTGTCGGACAGGTGTACAAGGCAAGTATTTACGCTATCGGCGTTAGTCTCGGATCCAAGGGTCGCTCAGTTGCGACCGCCCCAACCTTCTCGGACGTTGTATCCCGCGAACCGAAGTCGTTGGTGATCAATGGAGGATTCTACGAGAACGACCCGTCGACGCCTGCGGGACTCTTGCTCGTCGCCGGTTATATCGTCCATTCGTATTCGCTAGAGAAAAGCGCTGATGGTACATTCAAGCTGAGTCAAATCATATGCCAGAATGGCGCTCAGCGACTGTCGATCATTCCGACCCAAGAGATAGCGAACAACCCGGCGTCGATCCTGAGCAGATGCCAATCCGCGGTTCAAACCGGGCCTGGCATCGTTGCGGCTGGGAAAAACGGTATCCGACCCACGGAGTTGTTCAGCAGAGCCGGGGCGGCGCGCACGATACTTGCCTTCGATCGAGCTGGCGGCGCCTACGTGGTGGTATTTACGCTGCCCGTCCATCTTTACGTGGCGGCGGAGTTTATACGCGGCGCGCCCAATGGTTCCTCGCAAGTGACTGTCGTCGGGAACTCGACCGCGGTGACTGCGTCCGGCGGATTGGGTTTGGACGCCGCTGTCAATCTCGACGGCGACGTCGATTCGACTTGCTATCTCGCCGGGCAGCGGGTCGCTGGCGATCGCCGCCAACTCCTGCCTTCCGCTATCGCTATCGCGCGTTAGACGGCGCGCCCTACGCAGAAGCTAAAGCAGGCGGCGAAGGTCCGCTCACGCGCCGTTTGAGTTTCGTCCGATGCCCGCGAGCGGTGGCTCAGGCCGCCGTCTGCGCCGCGCCCGTGGCTTCCTTCCACCGCTCCAAGGTGGAGGCCATGCCGGCGTTCGAGGTGCGGGCGATCACGCCGTCCATGCAGTCCTGAAACTGGCGATCGAAGGCGCTCCGGGCGACGCCCAGGCCGCGCGGTGGCCGGGGCCAACCATGGTGGCGTGAAGGGCCGCCTCGACGTTGGCGAACTCCGCTCGGTCGAGCAGGCCCTCCTGTGAAGCGGCGCTAACGCTCGAAGGTGGCGACCACCTCATAAAGGCCGGGATGGGCGTCGCCGAACGCACGATTACGGTCGAGGAACCCGCCCGCCGCGAGCCGCTGGATGACAGCCTGGGCGGCGTCCAGGTTTTCGCTCTGCGCGTAGTTCACGACCCGGGCGCCATCCAGGCTGCGGTGCAGGTTGGCGGAGATCCAGCCGGGCGCCTCCCGGGCGTAGGCGGCTGCCGCGGCGAGCTGGTCGATCAACGGCTGTTGACCGCCTGGCGGCACGGTGAAGACGTTGATCTGAGTGATGATGCCAGTATTGGCGCTGATCAGGGTCATTGAGCGAGAGTCCCAAATGGCCTGCTGGGCCAGAGGGAGGTTGCCTCTCGCCACGGACAGGTCGCCGGCGCGAGGCGCACCGAAGCCTGCCGTGGGTTCCCGCCTAGCGGCGAGAACGGAGCCTTCCGCAGAAGGGGGTCGGGCTTACCGTCTGCCGACCCTGGTCCTTTTCGACGAGGCCCATTTACCCGACGCGCGGGCGCGCCTCAATCCCAACCTGAGCGTTCCAGCGCTCGAGGTTGCGGTGGTCAGTGCGCCCCGCGCACGTAGCGCCAGCGTAGGTCGGCCATCGTGCCGTGCAGGTAGGGCGCGCCTCGCCAGGCGGCATGGCCACAGACCAGGCGCTGCATTCGCTCGGACGGGGCGCCGGGGCGCAGCTCGGTCCAGGTGTTGTCGCCGTTCTGGGTGTAGAGCAGGTCGCCGGCGTGGTCGTAGAAAGCGATGCCGGTGATCTTGTAGCGCGGCATGACGCAGTCGAATGCGAGCCCCGTGCTGGTGATCACGTAGGGCGTGGATGACTCGTCCACCGTCTGCGCCGTGGCGAAGACGGTGACCATCGCGGCCCGTTTCAGCGCCCCGGCCTGGCTGCCAGGCGCGTCGAGGTCGCCGATCGTGGCGCTGTCGAGGAAGTCGGCGGTCCCGGCGGCGCTGTTCATCTCGTAGAATGAGCCGGCCCAGGTCGGCCCCGGCCAGGCCCCCGCCAACGCCGGCGCGGCGGCCATAAGCACGGCGGCCAGCGCGGCGGCGATCCAGCGAGGCATCGGCATCTGTGGGCCCTCCCAACGCGTGACGGTGCGCGCGGGCCGGCCGGGTTGTCAAACGGCGGCGCCGTCGGCGCTGCCAGCTAAAACTGAGCCACGGAAAACACGGAAAACACGGACGAGCCGGCGCCGAAGATCGAGGCCCCTTTCCGTGTTTTCCGTGGCCAAAGAGACGTCCCGCTTTCGCGGGGGAAGTTCGCTAGTCGCGGCGGCCCCAGGGTGGGTCGCCGGGGGGCCAGTCGGTGGGCGGGGCGACGCGGGGCGCTGGTGCGCGGCTTTGCAGGGTGATCCGCTCGATCATCGCCAGCGCGTCGGGCGCGGCCCGCGCCATCGCCAGCGCGATGATGATCGACGAGATCCCCAGGCAGATGAAGAACGCATCGACACCCACGGCAGCCATCCTCTTGCTCCGAACTCAGCTGCACAGTGAGCATCGATTCCACCCGCCGGAACCTGCGCCACTGACGCACCCGCGATCGCCACTTGCCGACCCTTGCCGCTTGCGCGAGGAAGAGCGGAGCCCAAGAGGGAGCGAACAACATGGCCGCCTACATCGTCTTCACCCGCGAGCGGATGCGTGATCAGGCTGAGTTCGGAGTCTACTCCAAGATGGCCGCGCCGACGCTCGGCGGGCACGAAGCCAAGCCGTTGGTGTTCTACGGCAAGTCGGAGACGCTGGAGGGCGCGCCGGTCGAGGGCGCGGTGGTGATCGAGTTCCCGACCATGGCCGCGGCCAAGGCCTGGTACGACAGCCCCGCCTACGCCGAGGCCCGCGCCCACCGCTTCGCCGCCGCCGACTATCGCTGCTTCATCACCGAGGGGCTGGGCTAGAGCGCCCCCCGCCCATGCCGACGCTCGAATGCTATCCGATGTCCTCGCGCCCGCCGGATATCATCCCCGGCCGGCCGCAGCGCGCCTGGATGGACAAGTTCTCCGAGCGCCACCCCTATCGCTGCCTGCCGATGTCGATGGCCAATTCCAGCGGCTGGGAAATCCTCTGCCCGGTCGGCTTCACCGCCGAGTGGAACGGCGGCCTGCACTCCACCGACGTCGTCGTCACGCCTGACCACCCGTTCCCCGACTTCCACGACTTCGCCAAGAGCCACTTCTCCCACGGCATCGTGACCATCCACGCTGGCTACCTCTTCCGCACGCCGGAGAACTGGTCGATGTGGGCGATGGGGCCGCCCAACCACATCAAGGATGGCATCCAGCCGCTGGTCGGCCTGGTCGAGACCGACTGGCTGCCGTTCCCGTTCACGATGAACTGGCACTTCACCCGGCCGGGCAAGGTGCGCTTCGCCAAGGGCGAGCCGTTCTGCTTCATCACCCTGGCGCAGGATCGGGCGCTGGAGAGCTTCGAGCTGGTGCAGAAGCGCCTGGAGGCCGACGAGACCCTGTTTGGCCAATACGAAGCCTGGCGCAAACAGCGCGATGACTTCAACAAGGCGCTGTTCCGCCACGAACCCGAGGCGGTGAAGGCCGCCTGGCAGCGTTACTACTTCCGCGGCGAATTCCCGGACGACACCGGCTCGGCCCCAACCACCCACACCAACCGCCGCCGCATGAAGCCGGTGAAACTGCGCTTCTAAGTCACTTGCGAGACCGCGGGCGCGTCGTAGGCGCGCCGCCTCCTTGCCAACGACCCAGCCCTCTGCAATAAGCCCCTCCTTCGAAAAAGGAGCGGGCCATATCCGCTCCGGAGCGCGGGCGTAGCTCAGGGGTAGAGCACAACCTTGCCAAGGTTGGGGTCGGGCGTTCGAATCGCCTCGCCCGCTCCATTTCGAAGCCCCTCAAGGTTGTCAGGCATTGTGGCTGCGCGAACGCGGCAGCTTGGGTCTCGCCTCCCTCAGAACCACATGGCCCGCACGCAGCGGCCGTCTTTGGGGAGGTCGACGAAAGTGTCCAGGCCGTCGAAGTGGTCGATCGGCAGGGCGGCGACGGCGTCGGGGTCAGCCAGCCGGACGTTGATCGCGATGCGGCGGCGGCCGGCGTCGTTCACGCGCAGGCCGCGCCAGGCCAGCACGCCGGCGCAAGTCGGGCAGAACAGGATCTCCAGCGATGGCGGCGTCTCGCCGCTGCGTGCGTAGGCGGCGCGGGGCCCGCTGAGGTTGATCCGCTCGCCGTCGTAGTCGTAGGCCCAGAGGGCGCCGTAGCGGCGGCAGAGGGTGCAGTTGCACGCCGTCACCCGCCCTGGATCGCCGTCCAAGGTCCAACCGGCGGCGCCGCAGTGGCACGAACCTGTGACCATGGGACGTCTCTCCTGACCCAGGATCGGATAGTCCCGGACGATGCACGTTGGTGTCAGCGGCGAGACTGCCCAAGCGGCGGCGGCGTGGCTATATTGCCTCTGACCGCAGCTGATCCAGGGACATCGATATGGCTACGACAGAGACCGCAATCCTCGCTGGAGGGTGCTTTTGGGGGGTGCAGGATCTGATCCGCAAGCAGCCGGGGGTGATCGCCACCCGGGTCGGCTACACCGGCGGCGAGGTCCAGAACGCCACCTATCGCAACCACCGCGGCCATGCCGAGGCGATCGAGATCGTGTTCGACCCAGCGGTGATCGGCTTCCGGCGGCTGCTGGAGTTCTTCTTCCAGATCCACGATCCGACGACGCTGAACCGCCAGGGCAACGACCTCGGCGACAGCTATCGCTCGGCGATCTTCTTCACCAGCGACGAGCAGAAGCGGGTGGCGCTGGACACCATCGCCGACGTCGAGGCCTCTGGGCTTTGGCCCGGCAAGGTGGTCACCGAGGTTACGCCCGCCGGCGACTTCTGGCAGGCCGAGCCGGAGCACCAGGACTACCTGCAGCGCATCCCCGACGGCTACACCTGCCACTGGGTCCGCCCCGGCTGGCGCCTGCCAGTGCGCGCGTCGGCGGCGGAGTAGGGTTCGCTGGTTCCAATGTCATCCCGGAGAGCCGCGTAGCGGACTCATCCGGGACCTGCTCGCTCGATGGCGCTGAGAGGTCCCGGCTCTTCGCTTCGCTACGGCCGGGATGACATTGAGGGGGTGGTAGCGTTCGTGTGGTTGGTGAGGTTCGTGGTCAAAGACCTGCCCGCCACCCCAGTCGCGCCGGCCAGACCATCACCCGCGCTTGCGCTGCGGTGAGCCGCCTCGGCCACGGGGTTTGTGAGGGGCGGACGGACGTGGGCCGGGCTCGCTGGCGGGCTCGATCGGGACGTTCTTGTCGCTGGTCTTGAGCACCGCCTCGCGGAAGCGCGCCGCCACCGCCGGGTCGATCTCGAACAGGGTCTCTTTCGGCAGGATGCGGATCTCGCCGATGTTGGGCTTGGTCACGTGTCCGCGCCGGCAGATCAGCGGGATCAGCCACTTCGGATCGGCTTTGTCGGCGCGCCCGACCGGGATGCGGAACCAGACGCCGCCGGACCCGTCCTCCGCCGGCCGTGGGCCGCGCTCGCGCCGTGGCTCGCGATCTCGTTCGCGCTCCGGCGCACGACGGCGCGGCTCGCTGGAGCGGCCGTCGTCGAACACCTCCTCCGGCTCCGGCAGCTGTGAGCGGTAGAGCCGCACCAGCGCCGCGGCGATCACTTCCGGCGCGCTGCCGAGCAGCAGTTTGCGGCCGAGCGCCAAGTCCTCGTCCGAGGGCGCGTCCTGCAGCAGCGGCCCCTCCAGCAGGCGCTGTTGGTCGCGTTCGCGAACTTCCTCGGCCATCGGCGGCCCCGACCAGACCGCCTCGATCTTGGCTGACGCCAGCAGCTGCTCGGCCTTGCGCTGGCGGGTGTAGGGGACCAGCAGGATCGAGACGCCCTTGCGGCCCGCCCGCCCGGTGCGGCCGCTGCGGTGAAGCAGGGCGGCTTTGTTCTGCGGCAGCTCGGCGTGGATCACCAGGTCGAGCGCCGGCAGGTCGAGCCCGCGTGCCGCTACGTCGGTCGCGACGCAAGCTCTGGCGTGACCGTCTCGAAGCGCCTGCAGCGCGTCGGTGCGCTCCTTCTGGCTGAGCTCGCCGGAGAGCGCGACCGCCTGAAACCCGCGCTCCCGCAGCGAGGCGTAGAGGTGGCGCACCGCTTCGCGGGTGGCGCAGAAGATCAGCGCGCTCGGCGCATCGAAGTAGCGCAGCACGTTGACGACCGCGTTCTCGACCTCGTTCGGCGCCACCCGCACCGCGCGGTACTCGATGTCGCCATGCGGCTCGTCGCGACGGCCGGTGTCGATGCGCACGGCGTCGCGCTGGTAGCGCCGCGCCAGGGTGACGATCTCGCGCGGGATGGTGGCGGAGAACAGGAACGTCCGCCGCGCTGGCGGCGTCGCGTCGAGGATCTCTTCCAGGTCCTCGCGAAAGCCAAGGTCGAGCATCTCGTCGGCCTCGTCGAGCACCACCACTTTGAGCGCCGAGAGGTCGAGGTTGCTGCGCTCGAGGTGATCGCGCAGCCGGCCGGGCGTGCCGACGACGATGTGGCAGCCGGCGGCCAGCGCCCGCTGCTCGCGGCGCGCGTCCATCCCGCCGACGCAGGTGACGATCCGCGCGTTCGCCGGCGCATAGAGCCAGCCCAGCTCGCGGCTGACCTGCAGCGCCAGCTCCCGCGTCGGCGCGATAACAAGGGCCAGAGGGGCCGTCGCGCCGCCGAACGCCGGCGCCTCGCCGAGCAGATCGGTTGCCGCCGCCAGCCCGAACGCCACAGTCTTGCCCGACCCGGTCTGGGCGGAGACCAGCAAATCGGCCCCGCCCGGCGCCTCCAGGATCGCGGCCTGCACGGCGGTCGGCTCGGCGTAGCCCTGCGCGCTCAGGGCCTTGGCGAGCGCGGGGTGAGTATTCGGAAACGGCATGAAGGTCCTTGCGGGCCGGCGAACCAGCCGGCGAGCGGGCGGCTATAGCAGGTTTCCGGCCCGGCGGTTGGGCGCCGCCACCGTTGCGGCAAGGGGATCGCCATTGACCGAGGCCGGCCCTGCGCGGGAGAAGGCTTGATGTCCGACGCGCCCGCCGTCTCCAACACCGGCCGCAACGCCCAGGTGATCATCGCCGTGGTGCTGACTGGCGCGGCGATGGTGTGGCTGGCGCCGATCCTGACCCCCTTGGCGCTGGCTGTGTTCCTGATGCTGATGATCGACGCGATGGCGCGCGATCTGCACGGCCGCGCGCCATTCCTGGGACCCGACGCGTCGCTCTTCGCGGCGATCGCGGTCTGCATCTTGGTGTTCGGGATCACCGTCTACTTCATCGCCTCGCACGCCGCCGGATTCGTGTCGAAGCTGGTGACCTATCAGCCGCGGCTGAACCTGCTGCTGCAGACCTTGGCTCACACCCTGCATCTGCGGATGCCGCGCACGGTGGCGGGTCTCATCGGCGGCCTGGATCTCGGCAAGTATCTGCCGATGGTCGCCTCGGCCGTGCAGAACCTGGTCCAGAACGGCCTGCTGGTGCTGCTCTACCTCGGCTTCCTGCTCGCCTCGCGGCATGGGTTCGAGCGTAAGGCCGTGCGGCTGTTCCAGTCGCGGGATGGCCGGCACGAGGCGGTGCAAGTGTTCCTCAGAGTGCGCGACTCGCTGGAGCGCTACCTCTACATCCAGACCGTCTGCGGCGGCTTCATCGCCATCGGCTCCTGGGCGCTGATGATGGCGATCGGGCTGGAGAACGCGTTCGTCTGGGCGTTCCTGATCTTCGTCCTCGGCTACATCCCGATCATCGGCGCGGCGATCGGCATCGTCGCGCCGGCGCTCTTCGCGCTGCTGCAGTTCCCGACCGTGTGGCAAGGGGCGCTGCTCGCGTTCAGCCTGCTGGCGCTGGCCTTCGTCGTCGGCAACATCCTGATGCCGCGCATGCAGGGCCGCAGCCTCAACATCGATCCGGTGATGCTGCTCCTGTCGCTGGCGTTCTGGGGCGCGGTCTGGGGCGCGACCGGGATGTTCCTCTCCACACCGCTGACCATGCTGGTGATGGTGATTTTGGCCCAGTTCGCCGGCTCGCGCTGGATCGCGGTCTTGATCTCGGCCGACGGCGACCCACATGGGCTCGGCGCAACGACGCCGTTGGTCGCCCCGCGTCCGCGCTCACAGAAGAGTGAAGCGTCCGCTCTTTAGGGTTGAGATTTTCAGACTATCTATGCAGGGTTCGGCTTCCCCAAGCCCGAACAAGGCCCGCACCTGACCAGCGCGGGCTGCAGCAAGTGGGCGGCGCTCGTTTCCCGTTCGAAGACGCCAGCCTCACGCCGCCGGTTTCCCCCCAACCGGCGGCGTCTTGCTGTCTGGGCCACAGGTTCCTTATCGTCGCCCTTTGTCTTGGGACCTTTGCCCTTCGGGGGTAGTTTCCGGGGATGATCACCAAGTCGCCGACGACCCTCGACGCCAGCCCGCTGGCGGCGGCGTTCCTTGCCGCCTTGCCGGGCCGGCCGACAGCCATGCCCCCCGGCGCGGAGGCCTTCCTGGCCGCCATCTCCGCCGACTATCGGCCCGAGGAGCTGCAGGGCGTCAGCCTCGCCGACCTCGGCGCCCGCGCCGCCGGGCTCTGGGCCTTCGTGCACGCCGCCAGCGGCGACGAACCCGCGATCCGCATCAGCGCGCTCCCCGCCGCGGCCGGCGACGAGCCGATCGCCGAGATCGTCGAGATCGTCCAGCCGGACGCGCCATTCCTGGTCGACAGCGTGATGGGCGAGATGATCGAGGCCGGCGCCGGGGTGCTGGCGATGTTCCACCCCGTGGTCGACACCGCCGCCGGGCGTCGCTCGACCATCCAGGTCTGGATCGAGCCGCTGGGCGAGGACCGCGCGCCGCTGCTGGAAGCCGGCCTGCGCGCCACCATGGCCGATGTGCGCCTGGCGGTCGCCGACTTCGCGGCGATGACGCAAGCGATGACCCGCTCGATCGCCGAGCTGAAAGCCGCTGCGCCGACCACCGACGCCGCCGCGCTGGCCGAAGACCTGGCGTTCCTCGCCTGGCTCGACGCCGGCCATTTCGTCTTCCTGGGCGCCCGGACCTACGACTATCCGCGCGAGGCGGACGGCGACTACGCCGCCGAGGAGCCGGTCGCCGAGCCGGGCTCGGGCCTGGGCTTGCTGCGCGACGCCAGCCGCGCGGTGCTGCGCCGGGGCAGCGAGCCAGCGGTGCTGTCGCCGGCCATGCGTCGCGAGCTTGCCAGCGCGGCGCCGCTGACGGTGGCCAAGTCGAACCTCAAGTCGGTGGTCCACCGCCGGGTCTACATGGATTACGTCGGCGTGCGCCGCTACGGCGACGACTGCAAGCCGCGCGGCGAGGTCCGCTTCGTCGGCCTCTTCACCGCTCAGGCCTATGACGAACCGGTGCGCAACGTGCCGCTGGTGCGCCGCAAGATCGACCGGGTGATGGCCCGGGCCGGCCAGGCGGTCGGCGGCCACAACGAGATGCGGCTCGCCAACATCCTGGAGACCTATCCCCGCGACGAGCTGTTCCAGGCGTCGGAAGACGACCTGCTGGAGATCGCGCTTGGCGTGCTGCACCTGTCGGACCGGCCCAGGGTCAAGCTCTTCGTCCGCCGCGACCCGTTCGATCGCTTCATCTCGATTTTGTTCTACGCCCCGCGCGACCGCTACGACGCCCGGCTGCGCGAGGAAGTCGGGCATCTGCTGGCCGAGGCGTTCGGCGGCCACGTCTCGGCCTACTATCCGAACTTCTCCGACGCGCCGCTGGCCCGGGTCCACTACATCGTCGGCGTCACGCCTCTGCAGCACCTCGACCCCGACCTGCCGGCGCTGGAACGCTCCATCGCGCTCCTGGCCCGCACCTGGAGCGACGACTTCGAGACCGTGGTGCGCCGCCGCGCGTCCGCCGACGAGGCCGCAGCGATCCTCGCAGTCTGGACCGACGCCTTCCCGGCCGGCTTCCGCGACCGCTACGGCGCCGCCGAGGGGCTGGCCGACGTGGCCGCCACCAGCCGCTTAGGGCCCGACATGCCGATCGCCGTGCGCGCCTTCCGCCAGGCCGGCGATGCGGCCCGCAGCTTCCGCTTCAAGCTCTACCACGACGGCGAGCCGGTGGCGTTGGCCGAGGTGCTGCCGATCCTCGACCACATGGGCCTGAAGGCGATGTCTGAGGAGGGGTTCCCGCTGACACCCGCGGCCGCTGACGGTGGTCGTCGCATCGTGTGGGTTCACGAGTTTGCCCTCGACGACGCGCGCGGCGAGAAGCTCAGCTTCGAAGCGGTGCGGCGCGTGTTCGAGGACGCCTTCCTGGCGATCTGGACCGGCCAGGCCGAGAGCGACGGCTTCAACCGCCTGGTGCTGGAACTCTCATTGCCCTGGCGCGACGCGGCGCTGCTGCGGGCGCTGGGCCGCTACCGGCTGCAGTCCGGGCTCGATCCGACCCCGGCCGTGCAGCAACAGGCGCTGAGCGACCATCCCGAGGTCGCGGCCCTGATCCTGGAGCTATTCCGCCTGCGCCTCGATCCGGCGATCGACGCCACCGAAGAGTCGCGCAAGGCGTTCATCGCCGACATCAGCGCCAAGATCGAGGAAGCGCTGCAGGAAGTGGAAAGCCTCGACGCCGACCGCGCGCTGCGCCGGCTTGCAACGCTGACCGGGGCCATCCAGCGCACCAACTTCTACCAGCCTGGTCCGGACGGCGCGCCCAAGCCCTACATCAGCTTCAAGGTCGCCAGCCGCGAGCTCGAGGCGCTGCCCGACCCCAAGCCCTACCGCGAGATCTTCGTCGCCTCGCCCGTGGTCGAGGGCGTGCATCTGCGGCTGGGGCCGGTCGCCCGCGGCGGCCTGCGCTGGTCGGACCGGCGCGACGACTTCCGCACCGAGGTGCTGGGCCTGGTCAAGGCGCAGCAGGTGAAGAACGCGGTGATCGTGCCGGTGGGCTCCAAAGGCGGCTTCTTCCCTAAGCGCCTGCCCAAGGGCGGGACCGGGGCGGAGATCCGCGCCGAAGCGATCGTCGCCTACAAGGTGTTCCTCAGCGGCCTACTCGACCTCACCGACACGCTCGATGCCGAGGGCAACGTGGTTCACCCGCCGCACGTGAGGGTGCTCGACGGCGAAGATCCCTACCTAGTGGTCGCCGCTGACAAGGGCACCGCCACCTTCTCCGACATCGCTAACGGCGTGGCCCAAGACTACGGCTTCTGGCTCGGCGACGCTTTCGCGTCGGGCGGATCGGTCGGCTACGACCACAAGGCGATGGGCATCACCGCCCGCGGCGCCTGGGAGAGCGTCAAGCGGCACTTCCGCGAGCTGGGCAAGGACATCCAGGCCGAGCCGTTCACCTGCGTCGGCGTCGGCGATATGTCGGGCGACGTGTTCGGCAACGGCATGCTGCTGTCGACGCAGACCCGTCTGGTCGCCGCCTTCGACCACCGCCACATCTTCCTCGATCCGGCGCCGGATTGCACGGCGAGCTGGTCCGAGCGCAAGCGGCTGTTCGACCTGCCGACCTCGTCTTGGGACGATTACGACCGCGCGCTGATTTCGGCCGGCGGCGGGGTCTATCCGCGGACGCTGAAGTCGATCCCGCTGACAGCCGAGGTGAAGACGCTGCTCGACCTGCGGGTCGATCAGCTGACCCCCGCCGAGCTTATCGTGGCGATCCTGAAGGCGCGGGTCGAGCTGCTCTACCTCGGCGGCATCGGCACCTATGTGAAGAGCGCGGGCGAGAGCCACCTCAACGTCGGCGACAAGGCCAACGATCCTGTCCGCGTCGATGGCCGCGAGCTGCGCTGCAAGGTGGTCGGCGAGGGCGCCAACCTCGGTTTCACCCAGGCTGGCCGGATCGAATACGCCCTCGGCGGCGGCCGCATCGACACCGACGCGATCGACAACTCCGCCGGCGTCGACACCTCGGACCACGAGGTCAACATCAAGATCCTGACTGGCATGGCCGAGCGCAGCGGGGCGCTGAAGGCGGCCGACCGCGACGCGCTCTTGGCCTCGATGACCGACGAGATCGGCGCCCACGTGCTGACCCACAACTACGACCAGACCCTGGCGCTCTCGATGATGCAGGCCGAAGCGCCGGAGGATCTCTCCGCCCACGCCGCGTTCATGATCGACCTGGAGAAACGCGGGAAGCTCGACCGGGGTCTCGAGGGTCTGCCCGGCCCGATCGAGATCGGCGAGCGCGGCAAGGCCGGCAAAGGGCTCACCCGGCCCGAGCTGGCGGTGCTGCTCGCCTACGGCAAGCTGGATCTCGCCGAGGCCATGGTGGGCTCGACGGCGCCCGACGATCCGCACTTCTTCCGCACCCTCAAGGCCTACTTCCCGAAGGAACTGGCCCCGTTCGAGGCCGAGATGAAGCGCCACCGGTTGCGGCGCGAGATCGTCACCACGGTGATCGGCAACGACCTGATCAACCTCTGCGGCCCGACCTTTCCGATGCGGCTGATCGCGGCCGCCGGCTGCAGCGTGCGCGACATGATCGTGGCCTTCGAGGCGGCGCGCGAGGTGCTAGGGTTCGGGGAACTGTGGTCGCGGGTCGAAGCGCTCGACGGCAAGTCCCCTGCCGCGGGCCAGATCGCGCTCTTCCGCGAACTCGCCTACGTGCTGCGCGGCCAGACCTACTGGCTGGCGCGCCGCGCCGCCCGCGACGGCCAGGACGTCGAAGACCTGGTCGAGGTCTACAAGCCCGCCGCCGACGCGCTGAAGCCGCTCTTCCCCCAGGTGCTCTCCCCCTTCGAGCAGAAAGCGGCGGTGCGGCTTGGCGCGGCCTGGATCAAGGCCGGCGCGCCGAAGGAGATCGCCCACCAGGTCTCGCTCTACCGGCCGCTCTCGATCGCCGCAGTGCTGGCGGACCTGGCCAAAGAGCGAGGCTGGCCGGTGGCGGCCGCCGCGCGGCTCTACCACCACATCGGCGGGGCCTTCGCCTTCGACCGCCTGCGCGCCGCGGCCGGTTCGCGCACCGCCGGCGACGCCTACGAGCGCCTGGCCGTGCGCCGGCTGATCGAGGACATGCTGGAGGAGCAGGCCTCGCTCACCCGCGCGGTGATGGCCTACGCCGGCCGCCCCGAAGCCGGCGAGAACGCCGCCGAGGCCAAGGCGGCGGTGGCCTCCTGGAGCGGCCTCCACGCCGAGCCGGTGCGCACCGCCAAGGCGACCGTCGCCGAGATCGAGAAGGAAGGCGGCGGCTGGAGCTTCGCCAAACTCACCATCGCCAACGCCGCGCTCAGAGCGCTGACCTGAGCGGCGGGCCGCACTCGCTGTCATCGGATTCATCAACGCCCGCGGTCGCCGACTTCGCCTCGGCGTCCAGCAGCTCGATCAGGCTGGGCAGCGGCATGGGCCGGCCGAAGTAGAAACCCTGGCCGAGGTCGCAGCCCAGCGAGGCGACCACAGCGGCAGTCTTTGCGTCCTCGACGCCTTCAGCGACCACTTTCATCCCGAGCCCATGCGCCAGGTCGATCAGCGAGCGGGTCACCACGGCGTCGCGGCGGGAGCGCACGATCTCGTCGACCAGGCTCTTGTCGAGCTTGAGCTCGTCGGCCTCGATCCGCTTGAGGTAGGCGATCGACGAGAGGCCGGCGCCGTAGTCGTCGATCGAGCAGGCGATGCCGGCCGCAGCCAGCCGCGCGACGTTGGCGAACGCCCGCGCCGGATGTTCGATCACCGCCGTCTCGGTGATCTCCAGCCGCAACACGCCGTCACCGGGCTGGCGGCGCTGCAATACCCACTCGATGAACGCATCGTCGCTGACCAGACGCGCCGAGAGATTGACCGAGAACGGCAGCTGGTGACCGGCTCTGGCCAGGCCGCGCTGCTCCGCCAGCGCCCGGTCGATCACCCAGTGAGTCATCGCCCGGATGTCGCCGGTCTCCTCGGCGATCTGGACGAAAGCGTCGGGCGGCACCGGTCCGTGCAGCGGATGGGTCCAGCGCACCAGGCTCTCGACGCCTTCGATGGCGCCGGTGCGCAGGTTGCGCTGCGGCTGGTGGGCCAGGAACAGCTGACCATTGGTGATCGCCCCTCTCAGCTCCGGCATCAGCGAGATCGCCCCGGCGGCCGCGGCGTGGCTGCCCATGTCGAACACCTTGAGCGGAACGCGCTGGCTGCGCGCGGCGTCGAGCGCCACGTCGGCCTCGCGCATCAGCGCCCCTGGCGGGCCGGCGTCGCTGAGCCCTACCGTCAGCCGGATATCGACCTGGCGTTGGCCGATCGCGTGCGCCCCTTGCAGCGCCTGCCGCACCGCTTCCACGCGGCGCTCCGCCACCGCGTCGTCGGCGGCTTCGAACGCGGCCATCAGGACGTCGTCGCTGGCGCGAGCCACCACCCACTCAGGCTGCAGCTTCTGCAGACGCTCGGCGAGCCCGAGCACGATCTCCCCGGCGACGGCGTAGCCAATGACCCCGCGCATGCGGTCGAAGCGGTCGAGCCCAAAGGCGGCGACGAACAGCGGCCGCCCGTCGCCGGCGCCGGCAAGCTCGGTGATGCGGAGCTCCAGGCGCTCGCGATCAAGGACGGCGGCTCCCGGCGGCGATGGGTGTTCGGGTGGTGTTGAAGTGCGGGCCGCAGTCGGCCCACCGCGTACGCGGGGGCGACCGACAAAGCCGAGAAACTGGGACATCAAAGCCGCCCACGCCCACTGCACTCGCGCCAACCTGTCACAGGCCTGGTGAAGGTTCGGTACAGTGAAGGTTGGTTGCCTGCTTCGCCGCCGGAGCTCTCACCGGGGCTGCGGTGCAACACAGCTGCGGCGCCCGCGCCACAGCTGCGCCAATTCATCCGATCAGGCGCCGCGGAGCCCTCGCTGCAGACGGAATCTTGTCCATATGGAGCCTATGGCGATGTCGGGCCTCCTCCCCGTCGCCCGTCCATAGTTGAGACCGATGTCCGTCACGAGCCTTCGCCCGTTCAACCCTCTGCGCGCCGCGAGCAACCACCCGGTGCTGCGCCGGCTTGGCCGTGGCCTGGCGGTGGGCGTGGGCGGGGTGTTGATGGTGATTGGCGGGATCGGCGCGGTGCTGCCCGGCCACCTGGGCGCCCCGGTGCTGGTCGTCGGCCTGGTGATCTCGCTGCGCGCCTCGTTCCGCGCCCGTCGCCAGTTCATCGACCTGCAACGCCGTCACCCGAAGGTGTTGTTCCCGATCCGCCGGCTGCTGCGCCGCGAGCCCGAGATCGCCCCCGTCGCCTGGCAGACCTTCCTGCGCAGCGAGCGCATCCTCCCGCGCCGCCTGCGCATCGCCGTCCGCCTGCGCCACCGCTTCTTCCGCCGCCGCGCAGCTCTGGCGACCTGAATATCCCCTAAGTCCGTCATCCCCGGGCGTCAGTCCCGGAGCCCAACTGCTCCCTTCCCCTTTGCGGGGAAGGGTTGGGGATGGGGGTGTCGGCTCGATGCGCGCCGACAACGTACAGGAAGCGCAATAGATTCAACTATGATGGGGCAAGTGCACTGGTGGGATACGCAACTCACATGGAGCCAACACCCCCACCCCTAACCCCGCCCCGCAAGGGGGCGAGGAACTGGGCGGGTGGCTACGTGAGCGCTTCCACTCGCACCGCCTCCGCCACATAGGGCGCGTAGCGGTAGTCGCGGACGGCGGTGATGTGCTCGCCGCGCCACTCCAGCAGCACCACGTAATCGGCCCCGTTGACCGGATCGCTGACCAGCAGCGCTGGGCGGCCTTCGGCGAGGCAGAGCCGGACGGAGAAGCTCGGGTTCTCCGAATAGCGGGTGAAATAGACCCCGACGTCGGCCGCGCCCTCGAGCCGGATGCTGGGGGCGAGGTTCAGCCGCACGTCCTCGGCCAAGAGCGTGCGCAGGGCGTCGAAGTCGCGGGCGTTGAAGCGGTCGGCGTAGGCGGTGAGCCGGAGCTTCTCGGCGGGCGAGATCGGCGCCGGGGTGAAGTCGACGTCGGCGTTGCGGCGGAGCGCGGCGCGGCCGCGGTGCAGCGCCGCCTTGGCCGAGGCCTCGGTGACGCCGAGCACTTCGGTGGTCTCGGCCATGGCGTGGCCCAAGACGTCGGCGAGGATCACCGCGCCGCGCTGCAGCGGCGTCAGCGCCATGAAGGCCGCGAGGCTGGCGCGGGCGGCGACCCGGGCATCGGCCGCGGCGCGGGCGTCGGCGATCTCGTCCATCTCGGCCTCCCCTCGCTGCGCCGCCTCGCGTTTGCGCCGGCGCAGCGCATCCAGCGCGGCGTTGTGGGCGATGCGCATCAGCCAGCGCTCTGGCAGCTCGATCCCGGCGCTCCAGGCGACCGCGGCCTTGGCCAGGGCCTCCTGGGTGACGTCCTCGCCGTCGAACGCCGAGCCGACCATGCGGGCGCAGTAGCGATGCAGCCTGGGTCGCATCCGCGCGATCAATTCCGGGAACGTCTCACTGGCCGGCACACGCAATCTCCCACTCCCCACCTATGACGACGGGCGCGCGCCGAAAGAGTCGAGGCCTGGAAGAATCTTTTGCGGCCGTCGCCAGCGAATCCTTTTGGCGCCGGCGGTCGTCGAGACCATCAGCGGCGCCGCATTCAGCGACCCGCCCGATGGAGCACCCCCATGCAACGCGTCACCTTCGTTCGCTACACCGCCAAGCCGGGCCACGCCGACGAGAACGAGCGGCTTTCCCGCGCCGTGTTCACCGAACTGCGCGCCAAACAGCCCGCGGGGATCGCCTACGCGCTCTGCCGCAACGGCGACGACTTCACCCACATCTTCCTGAACCTGGCCGAGGACGACTCCGACGTGCTGACCGGGTTGGAGAGCTTCAAGGCGTTCAGCGCCGAGGGGCCGGCCCGCCACGTCGCGCCGCCGGAGGTCATCCGGCTCAGCGCCAGTGTGGTCGAGGCCTACGGCTTCGAACGGACGCCGGCTCTGGCTTAGTTCTGGAACTTGGTCGCCAGCTGCGCCACCGCCGGATCGATCAGCGGGTCGGACTTGGCGGCGGCGAGGCGGGCGGCCAACACCGCTTCGGCGGCGTGGGCGGCGAGGTCGGCGGCGGCGGCCTTCACCTCGGCCGCGGCCTGGGCTTCGGCGAGCGCGATCCGGCGCTCGGCCATCTCGCCGCGCCGCTTGATCTGATCTTCGAGCTTGACGGCGGCTTCCTGACCCAACCGCTCGGCGTCTTCCTTCGCCGCGGCGACGATCGCCTCGGCCTGGTGCTCGGACGCCTCGCGTTGGGTCTTGATCTCGGCCAACAGCCGCTCGGCTTCCTCGCGCAGCTTGGTGGCTTCGTCGAGCTGGGCCTGGATCTTCACCCCGCGCGCATCCAGCGCCCCCAGGGCGATGCCAGGAACTTTGAAATAGACCAAAGCCGCCACCAGGATGACGAGGCCGATGGCTTCCCAGGCGTGAGCGTCCTGCAGCAATTCCATCGCTCTTCCCCGTCAGCTCACACTAGCCAGCGCGCGCTCGACCTCGGCGGCGTCGGTCGCCAGGCCGGTGAGACGCGTGACGATGGCGTCAGCTGCGTCGGCCGCGATGCCTCGCACCTGGCTCATGGCCTCGTCGCGCGCCGCGTTGATCCGTCCCTCGGCTTCGGCCAGCACGCCAGCGAGGCGCGCTTCTTCCGCAGCCTGACGCCTCTCGGTATCGGCCGTGACAGCGGCTTTGGCGTCCGCGGCGAGCCGCTGAGCGCGGGCTCTCGCCTGGGCCAGTTCCTCGGCCGCGGCCTTGCTTTGCGCCTCTGCTTCGTCGCGCAGACGCCGGGCTTCGTGGATGTCGCCGCCGATCTTGTCTTCACGCGCGGCGATGGTCCCACCGATCTTCGGGACGAACACCCGCGAGAACAACAGCAACATCACACCGAAGATGACCAGCATCCAGACCATCTGGCCTGGCCACTCGGCGAGATCGAACTGCGGCAGCCCGGCGGATGCGTGCTCCGCCGCTGGGGAAGGGTCGGCCATCGGCCCGGCGCTCCGTTAGCCGGCGTAGAGGATGATGAAGGCCATCACGAGAGCGAAGATGCCCATGGCCTCGGTCACCGCGAAGCCCAGGAACAGCATACCGCGCTCACTGGCGGCGGCCGACGGGTTACGCATTGCGGCTTGCAGATAGTTGCCGAACAGAATGCCGAGGCCGGCGCCGGCCCCGATCAGGCCGGTCATGGCAAGGCCGGCGCCGATAAGCTTGGCGGCGTGAACGGTTGCTGCTGCTGCTTCCATAAGGTCGAAGTCCTAGTCTTTGGGTTGGGTCAGTGGCCGTGATCGAGATTCACGACATCGGAAAGGTAGGTGCAGGTCAGCGCGGCGAAGACGAAGGCCTGCAGGAAGGCGACGATCAGTTCGAGCGCGCTCAGCGCCACCACCATGCCCAGCGACAACGCCGAACCGGCGAAGCCGAAGGTGGCGAGACCACCGTGGCTGGCGAAGACCGCCATGGCCACGACGAAGCTGCCGAACATGTAGAGCACCACGTGGCCGCCGATCATGTTGCCGAACAACCGCATCGAAAGGGTGACCGGCCGCACCATGAACGAGATGACCTCGATCGGGATGACCAGCAGCAGCATGATCCAATGCACGCCGCCGGGTACGAACAGCTTGAAGAAGCTCAGTCCGTTGCGGATGAACCCGACCACGATGACCATGCCGAATGTGACGACGGCCAGGGTGATGGTGATCGCCAGCTGCGATGTCACCGTGAACTGTCCGGGGACGATTCCCCAGATGTTCAGCACCGCGATAATTGAGAAGAGGGCGAAGACGTAGGGCAGGAACGGGCGGCCGCGGTCGCCGATCATCGGCCCAGTGAGGCCCTTGTCGGCAAGATCGTAGAGGATTTCGCCGAACGCTTGCAGACGGCCCGGCACGATCTTGCCGCGGCCGGCCGCGAGGAAGACGACGCAGATCAGCGCCGCGGCGAAGAACATCGTCGCGACAGAATTGGTGATGGAGAGATCGATGTAGCCGAGGCCAGGCACGGTCACGCCGAACGACGGCAGTCCGCTGACCTTGTGGATCAGGAACTGCTCCATGGGCTGAATGTCAGCCAAAAACATTCAGTCCCCCTTCTTGGCCGAACGCCGGCCCATGGCCTCGGCCGTCTTCACGACGGCGTAGGTTGACGCGCCGGTGCCCAGCAACAGGCCGATCGCCATGCCGAACGGCGTGGTGTGCGCGAAGTAGTCCACCACCCATCCGAGCCCGAGCCCCCCGAAAACCCCGCCGATCAGCTCGCCCAGGATGCGATAGCCTTCGCCCATGGACCGCTCGGCCGACTCGGCCTGAGCCTTCGGCGACCGCTGGCCCTCGAACGTGTCGAGCCGGTCTTGGAGGCGTTGCAGCGCCTCCTGGCTCTCGTCGTCCGGCTGCGGCATGAACGGTTTCGGCCTTCGCCCGTAGTGGCGAGCCAAAGCGTCCCTGCCAGCGGCCCGGCCAAGTCGGCGCGGAACCTATAGGCAGCCCCGCAGGGCGTCAAGGTTCCGTGATCGATGCTTATCATCTTGTTTTACAAGGATAACTATTCCGCGAGCGTCGCTCCAAGGTGCGACAATATCGCATAACCGCGTAACCCAAATCCGCTCAAGCCCGTGAACTTGGGACCCAGGCCAATTCTGAAGCCGCCGTGCAGTGTCAGAGTTCGTCTTTGACCACGAACCACACGAACCACACGAACCAAGATGACAAGCGGCGGTCAGCTCCGCTGTTCGTGTCGTTCGTGGGGTTCGTGGTCAAAGTCTTTTGGCCCGCTCTCGCGGGCCGCCGTTGCTAGTGCGCTTCGTCCCAGTTGGCGGCGTAGCGGGCGTCGACGACCAGGGGGACCGAGAGCGAGACCACCGGCAGCGCCGCGCTCTCCATCACTCGCTTGGCGACGGCGCAGGTGGCGTTGGCTTCCTCGGTCGGGGCCTCGAACACCAGTTCATCGTGCACCTGCAGCAGCATGCGCGCCTTCAGCCCCTCGGCCGCCAGCGCCGCCGGCATGCGCACCATCGCCCGGCGGATCACGTCGGCCGCCGCGCCCTGGATCGGCGCGTTGATCGCTGCGCGCTCGGCGAACTGGCGATCGTGCACCGACTTCGAGGTCGCCGCCGGTATGTTGATCTTCCGGCCGAAGAGGTTGGTCACGTAGCCCTGGGTGCGCACGGTGTGGCGCATGCGGTCCATGTAGGCGCGGACGCCGGGGAAGCGCTCGAAGTAGGTCTTGATATAGGCCCCGGCCTCGTCCTGCGGGATCGACAGCTGGTTGGCGAGGCCGAACGCCGAGATGCCGTAGATGATGCCGAAGTTGATCGCCTTGGCGCGCCGCCGCGTCTCGGCCGGCATCCCCTCCACCGGCACGCCGAACATCTCCGAGGCGGTCGAGGCATGGATGTCGAGGCCGTCCAGGAACGCGCGCTTCAGCTGCGGAATGTCGCCGATGTGGGCGACGAGCCGCAGTTCGATCTGGCTGTAGTCGGCGCTGATCAGCACGTTGCCCGGCTCGGCGACGAAGGCGCGGCGGATCTTACGACCCTCCTCGGTGCGCACCGGGATGTTCTGCAGGTTGGGGTCGTTGGACGAGATCCGGCCGGTGGTGGTCGAGGCGAGCGCGAACGAGGTGTGCACCCGCCCGGTCTTCTCGGCGACGGCGGTCGCCAGCGCGTCGGTGTAGGTGCCCTTCAGCTTGGAGAGCTGGCGCCAATCCAGGATCACCCGCGGCAGGGAGTGACCCTCGGCGGCGAGGGTATCGAGCACGCTGGCGTCGGTGCTCCAGACCCCGGTGGCGGTCTTCTTGCCCCCCGGCAGGCCCATCTCGCCGAAGAGCACGTCGCCCAGCTGCTTGGGGCTGCCCAGGTTGAACGGACGGCCGACCAGGGCCTGCGCCTGGGTATCCAGCTCAGCCATCCGCACCGAGAAGTCGTTGGAGAGCTGGCGCAGCTGGTCCGGGTCGATGCGAATGCCGGCATTCTCCATCTCGGCCAGCACCGCCGGCAGTGGCCGCTCCAGGGTCTCGTAGACCGTGAGCAAGCCCTCCCGGGCCAGCCTGGGCCGCAGCAGCCGGTAGAGCCGGATGGTGATGTCGGCATCTTCGGCCGCATAGGCGGTCGCTTCGAGGAGGCCGACGTGCCGGAAGCTCTTCTGCGCCTTGCCGGTCCCGGTGACCTGCTTCAGCGAGATCGGCTGGTGTTCCAGCCAGAGTTTGGCCAGCTCGTCCATGCCGTGGTTATGCGCGCCGCCCTCCAGCGCATAGGAGATCAGCATGGTGTCTTCGATCGGCGCTGCGGCGATGCCGTGCCGCGTAAGCACGCCGAGCTCGTACTTGATGTTGTGGCCGATCTTGAGCACGCCTGGGTCTTCCAGCAGCGGCTTCAGCGCGGCGAGCGCGGCGCCCAGCGGGATCTGCTCGATGTCCGCCGGCGCATCCAGCGCCAGTCCGTCGCCGGCGCTGTGGCCCAGCGGCACGTAGCAGGCCTCGCCCGGCGCCACCGCCAGCGAGATGCCGCAGATGTCCGCCGTCGCCGACGAGATCGCGTCGGTCTCGATGTCGAGCGCCACCAGCCCGGCGGCGCGGGCCTTGCCGATCCAGGCCTCCAGCGAAGCCAGGTCGCGGACGCAAGCATAGCCCGAGGTGTCGATTGGCTTGGATGGCTCAGGTTCTGCGCGTTTCTGCACCGGCGCCGGCGCGCCGCCGTTGCGAGCTTCGACCACCCGGCGGGCCAGGGTGCGAAACTCCATGCCCTCCAGGAACTCCGCCAGCACGGCGGCGTCCGGGTCGGCGAGCACCAGGTCGTCGATCGGCGAGGGCAGCGGGGTGTCGCAATCGAGCTGAACCAGCTGGCGCGACAGCCGGATCTGGTCGGCGAAATCGATCAGGGTCTGGCGGCGCTTGTCCTGCTTCACCTCGCCAGCGCGGGCCAGCAGCGTGTCGAGGTCGCCGTATTCAGTGATCAGCGCCGAGGCGGTCTTGATGCCGATACCCGGCGCGCCCGGCACGTTGTCGACGCTGTCGCCGCACAACGCCTGCACATCGACCACCTTGTCCGGCGAAACGCCGAATTTCTCGAACACTTCGGGCCGGCCGATGCGCAAGTTCTTCATCGTGTCCAGCATCGTCACCCGATCGCCGACCAGCTGCATCAGGTCCTTGTCGGACGAGACGATCACCACCTCGCCGCCGAGGTCGCGCACCTTGCAGGCATAGGCGGCGATGATGTCGTCGGCCTCGTAGCCGGGCAGCTCCAGGCTCGGCACCCCGAACGCCCGGGTCGCCTCGCGAACCAGCGGAAACTGCGGCACCAGGTCTTCCGGCGGCGGCGGGCGGTGGGCTTTGTAGTCGGCGTAGAGCTTGTTGCGGAAGGTGATCTCCGACTGGTCGAACACCACCGCCAGGTGGGTCGGCGCATCGGGCGCGGCCTTCATGTCGACCATCAGCTTCCACAGCATGTTGCAGAAGCCCGCGACCGCGCCGACCGGCAGCCCGTCGGTCTTGCGGGTCAGCGGCGGCAGCGCATGGAATGCCCGGAAGATGAACCCCGACCCGTCGACAATGTAGAGCCGCATCGCCGGCCCATCCTGGGTCGGCTGCCGCGGAATCTGATCCAGGGTTTCCGGAGGCGTTTCAGGCGCGTCGAGGGTCTCGGTCATGCGGGGAAGATAAGCCCCCGCGGCGCCGCGGTCACGCCCTGGCGGGGCCTATGCTGACGGGTTTCGCAGAACCCAGCAGCGCACTAACCTGCTCCCCTTCCCCTTGCGGGAAGGGGTTGGGGCATGGGGTGTCAGCTCGAACGCCGGGGGCGATCCACACGAGCGAGCGGTCGAACAAGCTGGCGCGTCGACTGAGGCGCGAACCCACCTTCGCCGAACGCGAGCTGTGGAAGGCGTTGCGGCGGCTCGAAGGGCATCACTTTCGCCGCCAAGCCCCGATCGGCCCCTATGTCGTCGACTTCGTATCGCACCGCCTGCGGCTGATCATCGAAGTCGACGGCGGCATCCACAATCTCGGCGAGGTCGCAGCACGCGACGCCGAGCGAGAGAGCTGGTTCATCGGTCGGGGCTATCGGGTCGTCCGGTTGACCAATGGCCAGGCATTAGCGGCGGCGCACAGTGGCACCGAGGCCATATTGGCCGACTTCAGCGCTGACACCCCCACCCCTAGCCCCGCCCCGCAAGGGGGCGGGGAACTCACTTAGCGCCGCCTGGGCCTCAATACACCCGAGGCTTCGGCGGGATCGACGCGACGTCGTTGCTGAGTGGCGCCAGCTGCACCGGCCGATCCCCCAGCCGCGGCCCCGCATCACCCAGCCAGACCAGGGTGTGCTTCAGCCAGTTTACGTCGTCGCGCTCCGGGAAGTCCTCCCGCGCCTGGGCGCCGCGGCTCTCGGTGCGGGCCAGGGCGCCGGCGACAGTGGCGACCGACTGGGCGATCAGGTTCTCCAGCTCCAGCGCCTCGGAGAGATCGGTGTTCCAGGCCAGGCCATGGTCGGCGATGGTGAGGTCGGCCACGCCGGCGCGGATGTCCTCCAGCTTGGCGAGGCCGGCCTCCAGAGCATCGCCGGTGCGGAAGACGCCGGCGTCCGCCTGCATCGTTGTCTGCATGCCGCGCCGCAGTTCGGCGGCGGGCGTCGCGCCGGCGGCGTGGCGGCGGCGGTCGAAGCGGTCGAGGTGCGCTTCGCTCCAGGCCGGTCGCGGCTCCGGCTGGCCCTCGCCGGCCTTGACGAACTGGGCCACGCGGTCGGCCGCGGCCTTGCCGGACACCATCAGGTCGACCAGCGAGTTCGACCCCAGCCGGTTCGCGCCGTGCACGGAGACGCAGGCCGCCTCGCCGACCGAGAACAGGCCCGGAATCGCCCGGTCCTCGTCGCCGACCCGGGTCAGCGCCTGGCCGTGGATGTCGGTCGGAATGCCGCCCATCGTGTAGTGCGCCGTGGGCATGATCGGGATCGGCGCCTTCCTCACATCGACGCCGGTGAAGATGCGCGAGGTCTCGGTTATGCCGGGCAGCCGCGCCTCCAGCAGTTTCGGATCCAGGTGCTCGAGGTGGAGCTCGATGTAGTCGCCGCCTGCCCCGCAGCCGCGTCCCTCGCGCATCTCCAGCGTCATCGCGCGGCTGACCACGTCGCGGCTGGCGAGGTCCTTGGCGACCGGGGCGTAGCGCTCCATGAACCGCTCGCCGGCGGCGTTGGTCAGGAATGCGCCCTCGCCGCGCGCGCCTTCGGTCACCAGGCAGCCGGAACCCTTCATCCCGGTCGGGTGGAACTGGACGAACTCCATGTCCTGCAACGGCAGCCCGGCCCTGAGCGCCATCGCGCCGCCATCGCCGGTGCAGCTGTGCGCCGAAGTGGACCATAGGTAGGCGCGGCCAAACCCGCCGGTCGCCACGATGGTCGCCTGCGCCTGGAACCGGTGCAGGGTGCCGTCGTCGAGCTTCCAGGCGGTGACGCCTCGGCAGTGGCCCCCAACTCCACTGTCAGAGTCCATCATCAGGTCGAGGGCGAAGTACTCGATGAAGAACTCGACGTCGTAGTTCAGCGACTGCCCGTACATCGTGTGCAGCATGGCGTGGCCGGTGCGGTCGGCCGCCGCGCAGGTGCGCTGGATCGGCGCCTCGCCGAAGTTCCGCGTCATGCCGCCAAAGGCGCGCTGATAGATCTTGCCTTCCGGGGTCCTGGAGAACGGCACGCCCCAGTGCTCCAGCTCGTAGACCGCCGCCGGGGCGTTCCTGACCAGGTACTCGATCGCGTCCTGGTCGCCCAGCCAGTCCGACCCCTTGACGGTGTCGTACATGTGCCAGCGCCAGTCATCCTCGCCCATGTTGCCGAGA
>DASXOP010000050.1:0-91747 GCA_036494265.1 Caulobacteraceae bacterium
GGACGAGCGGGACATGGGAGGACACTAAGAGAAGGGGCGGCCTGATTTTCCAGGCCGCCCCAAGTCGCATCATCGAGATAGGGGTGCGGAGACGGCAGGTTGACTATCGTCAACCTCAAGTCGGGGGGGCGTCGCCGCCTCCGCAATCTGGAAACGAACTCGGCGCAGGAGGGTTCCGGCCCCGAACACGTTTTTTCCAAACTTTTTTAGACCACCGAATTGCCGCGTATCGCCCGCATCACGAAGCTGATCACGAGCAGGATCAGGAAGACGAAAAACAGCAGCTTGGCCACCGAAGCGGCGAAGCCGGCGAGCGCCCCGAAGCCGAGCAACGCGGCGAGGAGGGCGAGGATGGCGAAGGTGAGGCTCCAGCCGAGCATGACGATCCAGTCTCCAATCTGCCGGACGTCAGCCGTCCGTGTCGGAGATCAAACGCAGGGCGGGATGGTGACGTTCCGTTTTGGGTCGGGACGGCGGACAAACCCTTCCCCCCTTGGGGGAAAGCGGCCCGAACACCGCGGAGCGATGGAGTGGCCGATGGGGGTATGTCGGGGACTGCTCCCATCGGCGAAGCGCGCTTCGAGCGGCTCGCCGTTTTCCCCCGCAAGCGGGGGAAGGGTTGGAGGCTCAGACCGGGTTCCGGGCGATCAGCTGGCGGGCGATGATGATGCGCTGCATCTCGTTAGTGCCCTCGCCAATGATCAGCAGCGGCGCATCGCGGTAGAGCCGCTCGATCGGATAGTCTTTGGAATAGCCGTTGGCGCCGTGGATGCGCATGCTCTCGGTGGCGACCTCGAAGGCGGTCTCGGTGGCGAACCATTTGGCCATGCCGGCCTCCAGGTCGACCCGACCGCCGCGGTCGTAGGCCTTGGCGGCGTCCTCGACCATGAGTTCGGCGGCGCGGGTCTTGGCGGCCATCTCGCCCAGCTTCAGCTGGATCGCCTGGTGCTGGGCGATCGGCTTGCCCATGGTGGTGCGAACTTGGGCGTAGGCCACGGCCTCCTTCAGCGCCCGCCGGGCGATGCCGACGCCGCGCGCCGCGACATTGACGCGGCCGATCTCCAGCCCGCCGGTCGCCATCAGGAAGCCCTTGCCCTCCTCGCCGCCGACGAGACCCAGCCGCGCGTCGACCGGCGCGTCGTCGAACGAGATCGCGCCGGTGTCGATGCCGCGGTAGCCGAGCTTCTTCAGCTTGCGGCCGCGGACTACGCCCTCGGCGTCCTTCCGGGTCTCCGGATCGCGGGTCGGCACGATCAGCATCGACATGCCGCGGTGTCGCGGCTGGGCGTCCGGATCGGTCTTGACCAGCACCGCCAGGATGTCGCCCTCGATCGCGTTGGTGATCCAGAGCTTGGGGCCGTTGACGCGGTAGATATCGCCTTCGCGGCGGGCGACCGTGCGAATTCCCTGCAGGTCGGTGCCGGCGTCGGGTTCGGTCAGGGCGAGGCCACCGCGCAGCTCGCCGGTGGCGAAGCGGGGCAGCCAGTGCTCTTTCTGCGCCTGCGTGCCGAACTTCTGTACGATCAGCGCCATCATCAGATGGCTGTTGAAGAAGCCGGTCAGGCTCATCCACTCTTCGGAGATCCGCGCCACGATCCGCGAATAGGCGGTCGCCGGCAGCCCGAGGCCGCCATACTGCGGCTCGATCAGCGCGCCCATCAGCCCCATCTCGCACATGTCGTGCACGAGCTCGGTCGGATACTCGTCAGCCTCTTCGTAGCGAGCCGCGACCGGCGCGACCTTGCGGGTCAGCCAGCGATCGATCGAGTCGAGCAGCGCCTGCTCGTCGGCCTCGCTGATGGTGGGGCGCTCGATGGTTTCGCTCATGTCAGCGGTTGTCCTACGTGGCCGGAGCCGCCGGGGGTCAGGAGGCCCTGGCCCGGCACGTGGTTCACTTCCAGCCGCACGCCGTCGGGGTCCTCGAACAGCACCGAGTAATAGCCGGGGGCGTAGTCGTCGTCCTGCGGCGGGTGGACGACGGTCGCGCCGATCTTGACCAGGAAGGCGTGCACCTCGTCGACGTCGTCGCGGTTTCGGGCGCGGAAGCAGACGTGGTGCAGGCCGACCCGGTTCTGCACGAACCGCTCGCCGACATGGTCCGGCGACGGCGCCCTCACCGCAAAGCCAGTGCGGCCACCGACGGCGTAGTAGACCCCCGCGGCGTTCATCACCTCCTTGAGGCCGAGGAACGGCAACAGCTGCATGTAGAAGGCGCGCGCCTTCTCGAAATCGCCCGCGGTGACGAAGATGTGCGCGACGCCGTTGATCTCCATGAAGCTCTCCCTGCACCTCTTCACGCTGCGGTAGCCAATCGGCCCTTGCCCGAGGCTAGCCAAGGGGTTGAATAGGCAGCAGGCCAGAAAAAGAGCCGTCCATTTTCAGAAAACCAAATTTGGGAAGAACGTCATGAGCTACGAAGCCATTCTCTATGAGACCCGCGGCGCGGTCGCGATCATCACCCTGAACCGGCCCGAGCGGCTGAACGCGATCGGCGCGGCAGTGCGCGAAGAAGTGCACGCGGCGATCCAGGAAGCGCATGAGGACGACACCGTCCGCGCGGCGATCATCACCGGCGCCGGCAAGGGTTTCTGCTCAGGCGCGGACCTCTCCGGCGCCGCGACGAGAGCTGCCGGCGGCGGCGCGGTGGCAGCGACGCCCACGCACGGCGAGCGGCTCGACGAGGACGGCTGGGTCGGCCGTTGGGCCAAGCGGTTCGCGCACTTCGACAAGCCGCTGATCGGCGCGATCAACGGCGTAGCCGCGGGGGCCGGCATGAGCATGGCGCTGGCCTGCGACGTCCGCGTCGGCTCGACCAACGCGCGGTTCAAGACCGTGTTCATCGAGCGCAACCTCTCGCCCGACAGCGGCATGACCTACTTCCTGCCGCGCATCGTCGGCTATTCGCGCGCCGCCGACCTGATCTTCTCGAGCCGGGCGGTGAACGCCGACGAGGCCTACCGGATCGGCCTGCTCGACCGGCTGGTGGCGCCTGAGAGCCTGCTGGACGAGGCGCTGGCGCTGGCCAACGACATGGCGCAATGGCCGCCGCTGGCGATGCGCATGTCCAAGCGCGTCTTGCAGCGCAACCAGGACGCCGAGCTCGACGACGCGCTCCGCTACGAGAGCATCTGCCTCGGCTTCGGCCGCAAGGCGGTCAACGACGGCAAGGAGTCGATCGCGGCCTTCGCCGAGAAGCGCAAGGGCGTCTATACGGGCACCTGAACCTTCCAACAGGAGCCGCCCGATGGCCCTCGACACCGGCGAGACCCGCAAGTCGTTTCAGTGGGACGATCCGCTCGATCTGACAGCCCGTCTCTCGGAGGAGGAACGGATGGTGGCTGACGCGGCACGCGCCTATGCCCGCGACAAGCTGCTGCCGCGGGTGGTGAGCGCGTGGCGCGACGAGCGGTTCGACCGCGAGATCATGACCGAGATGGGCGAACTGGGCTTCCTCGGCCCGACGCTGCCCGAAGCCTACGGCGGCGCCGGTGTGAACCACATCGCCTACGGCCTGATCGCCCGCGAGATCGAAGCGGTGGATAGCGGCTACCGCTCGGCGATGAGCGTGCAGTCGTCGCTGGTGATGTACCCGATCTACGAGTTCGGCTCGGAGGAGCAGCGGCGCAAGTGGCTGCCGGGCATGGCGCGGGGCGAGATAATCGGCTGCTTCGGCCTGACCGAAGCCGACGGCGGCTCCGACCCTGCCTCGATGCGCACCGTGGCCAAGCCCGTCGACGGCGGCTTCCTGATCAACGGCGCCAAGATGTGGATCACCAACGCGCCGGTGGCCGACGTGGCGCTGGTCTGGGCCAAGCTCGACGGCATCATCCGCGGCTTCCTGGTCGAGCGCGGCTCGAAGGGGTTCGAGACGCCGAAGATCGAGAACAAGCTTTCCCTGCGCGCCTCGGTCACCGGCGAGATCGCTCTCTCGGACGTGTTCGTGCCCGAAGAGGCGATGCTGCCTGACGTGCAGGGCCTGCGCGGGCCGTTCTCGTGCCTCAACAAGGCGCGCTACGGCATCGCCTGGGGCGCGATCGGGGCGGCGGAGTTCTGCTTCCACGCCGCGCGCGACTACGTCGGCAGCCGCAAGGTGTTCGGTAAGCCGCTGTCTGCGCGCCAGCTGGTGCAGAAGAAACTCGCCGACATGCAGACCGAGATCGCGCTCGGCTACGAAGGCGCGCTGGCCCTGGGCCGGCTGATCGACCAGGGCGCGTGGGTGCCCGAAGCGATCAGCCTGATGAAGCGCAACAACTGCGGCAAAGCGCTGGCCATCGCCCGCGAAGCCCGCGACATGCACGGCGGCAACGGGATCAGCGGCGACTATCACGTGATGCGTCACGCCGCGAACCTGGAGACGGTGAACACCTACGAGGGCGCCCACGACGTCCACGCCCTGATACTGGGCCGCGCGATCACCGGCGAGAACGCGTTCTAGCTGGCGGGCCCCTCCACCGCTCCGCGGTCCCCCTCCCCTTCGCTGCGCTCCGGGGAGGAGAATAACGGTGCAGCTTCAATATCCTCCCCTGCGAAGCAGGGGAGGGGGACCACGAAGTGGTGGAGGGGCGCCGCGCCTCAGCGCTGCGGGGTGCGATCGCGGATGCGGTCGAAGCCGGCCTTGATGCCGGCGAAGCGCATCTCGACGAACGGCTCGAACTCGTTGTCGGTGAAGATGTAGGGCCAGTCGCCCTCGATCCCTTCGCGGACCAGGTCGCCGACGTAGAACGGGTCGATGCCGGCGTCGACGCGCTCGCGTATATTGCCGAGCCAGGTGGCGAGGCCCCCTTGCGCCTGGCTGTCAGCGAACCGCTGCGGCCTGTTGCGGCCCGAGTCGACGATGTTGGTGCGGATGAAGCCGGGGCAGAGCACCGAGACGCCGATGCCGCGCGGCGCCAGCTCGACCCGCAGGCCCTCCGAGAGCGCGACGACGCCGTACTTGGTCACGTTGTAGGCGTTGCCGGCGCCCGAGACCATTCCGGCGATCGAGGCGGTGTTGACGATGTGGCCGCCCTGGCCATGTCGCTCGATCAGCGGGCCGAAGATCTCGACGCCCCAGATCACCGCCATCAGGTTGACCCCGATGGTCCAGTCCCAGCTGGCCTCGGTCCAGGCGCCGTAACCGCCGCCGCCGCCGACACCGGCGTTGTTGTGCACGATGTGGACCTCGCCGTAGCGCGCCAGCGTCGCTTCCGCCGCGGCCTGCAACTCCGCCTTCAGCGAGACGTCGGCGATGACGCCATCGACGTCGGCGTTGGTCTGCTTCAGCCCGGCGATGGCCACATCGAGCGCGTCGCGCTCGATGTCGCACATCATCACCTTAACGCCGGCCTGGGCGAGTTTGGTGGCGACGCCGAGGCCGATACCGGACGCGGCGCCGGTGATGAAGGCCGTCTTGCCAACCAGATCCTTCATGCGTCGTCCTCCTGTTTCAGCGTCGCTGGGCCCTGACCACGGCGGCGTCAAGCGACTGCAGGAACTTGGAGCGGTCGGCGGCCTGGAACGGCTTCGGCCCGCCGGTGATCTCTCCCATCGAGCGCAGGTGTTCGCTGACGCTGCGCGAGGCCAGCGCCGCGCCGATGTTGTCGGCGGTGAAGATGCGGCCGGTCGGGTGGATCGCCTGGCCGCCGGCTTTCAGCACCCGGTCGGCGAGCGGGATGTCGGCGGTGATCACCACGTCGGCCGGGCCGGCGCGCTCGGCGATCCAGTCGTCGGCGACGTCCGGTCCTTCGTCCACGACCACTGAGCTGATCAGCTTGATCGGCGGGGTGCGGATCCAGCTGTTGGAGACCACGAAAACCGGCAACGCATAGCGGGTCGCGACCTTGTAGATCTCGTCCTTCACCGGACAGGCGTCGGCGTCGATGTAGAGCGTCGTCATCGCCCCAGCTTCCGCGTTCCGCCTTCGCGATGCTAGACCCTGATGGTTCGGGGAGTTGCATGACAGACATCACCGCAGACGCCGGGCCGCCGGCGGCCAAGACGACGCCGATGCGCACCGTAGTCATCGCCTCGGCGGCCGGCACCGCGTTCGAGTGGTACGACTTCTTCATCTTCGGCAGCCTCCAGGCGATCATCGCCAAAACCTTCTTCGCCCAGCTCGATCCGATCGCCGGGCAGATCGCCTCGCTGGCGCTATTCGGCGTCGGCTTCGCCTTCCGGCCGTTGGGCGCGCTGATCTTCGGCCGGGTGGGCGACATCCTCGGGCGCAAGGCCGCGTTCCTGATCTGCGTCTCGATGATGGGCGGCGCGACCTTCGCGATCGGCCTCCTCCCTGGCTACCAGCAGATCGGGCCGGCCGCGCCGGTGCTGCTGATCCTGCTGCGCATCCTGCAGGGCACGGCGCTCGGCGGGCAGTACGGCGGCGCGGCGATCTATGTGGCGGAGCATGCGCCAGCGGGCCGGCGCGGCTTCATGACCGGCTGGGTGCAGACCTCGGCGTCGTTCGGCCTGGTGGCGGCGCTAACGGTGATCTTCCTGACTCGCAAAGCGGTCGGCGAGGCGGCGTTCGCGTCCCCGGACTGGACCGGCGGCTGGCGTATTCCGTTCTTCGTCTCGGTCGGCCTGGTGGCGATCTCGATCTGGATGCGCTCGCGCCTCGCCGAGAGCCCCGCGTTCCAGCGCCTGAAGGACGCCGGCGAGGCCAGCCGCGCGCCTTACGCCGAGGCGTTCGGGCACTGGCCGAACCTGAAGCTGGTGCTGATCGCCTTCGTCGCGCTGATGAGCGCGCAGGGCGCGTACTGGTACACGGTGTTCTTCTATTCCGGCGTCTTCATGCAGACGTTCCTGAAGGTCGACGCCGACTTCACCAACCTGATGATCCTCTACGCGGCGGTGCTGAGCGCCCCGCTCTACGTCTTCTTCGCCTGGCTCTCCGACAAGGTCGGCCGCAAGCCGGTGATGTGGCTGGGCATGACCTTGGGGCTCATCTCGCTGTTCCCGGGGTTCATGCTGCTCAGCTCGGCGGCCAATCCGGCCCTGGTTCGGGCGAGCAACAACACGCCGGTCGTTGTCGCGGCCGACCCCGCGGACTGCGGCTCCCAGTTCGACCTCACCGGCAAGGCCAAGGTGGTCACCAGCTGCGACATCGCCAAGGCCGCGCTCGCCAACGCTGGCGTCAAATACTCGACCGTCGCCGCCGCAGCGGGCCAGGCGGCGGTCGTGCGGGTCGGAGCCGTGGCGGTCCCCTCGACCGATGCGCGCGGCCTAACAGGTCCGGCGCTCAAGGCGGCCACCGACAAGGTGACCCACGCGCTCGCGGCGGCTCTGGCCAAGGCTGGCTATCCGGCGAAGTCCGATCCCGCCCAACGCAACGTCGGCCTGATCCTGGCGGTCCTGGCGGTTTTCACTGTCGCCGCGACCGCGCTCTACGGGCCGATGGCGGCGTCGCTGACCGAGCTTTTCCCAGCCCGGGTTCGCTACACCGCGCTGTCGCTGCCCTACCACCTCGGCACCGGCTGGATCGGCGGCTTCCAGCCAGTGGTGTCGTTCTCGATCGTGGTGGCGACCGGCAACCTCTACGCCGGCCTCTGGTACCCGGCGATCTTCACCGCCCTCAGCGTGGTCGCGTGCCTGATCTTCCTGCCCGAGACCCGGGGCCGGTCGCTGGAGCACTGAGTTCGGGGGCTACTTCGGCCGAACGATCTTGGGAGCGAGGTTGGCCATTACTTCGTGGGCCTCGAAGGCGGCAGCCGGCTTGGGGCCGTGGCCCATGACCACTTCGGCGCTGGCGCTGTATTTGTCGATGGTGCTGACGGCGTAGTCGTCCAAAGGGCCCCCCCAGTAGCCGCCGTAGCCCCAACCGCCGCCGAACGCCCAACCGCCCCGGCCGCGGCCATAGCGCCAGGACGGGCGCCAGTAGCCGTAGCCCCAGGCGGGGCCGTAGGGGTCGACGAAGGTCTCGCCGGTGTCCTTGGTGTGCCGGTCGGCCATCTCGAACCAGTCGAAGCCCTGGTTCGCGGTCAGCTCGGCGGCGCGGTAGAGCAGGTAGGTCTCGACCTGTTCGCGCGGGGTGGCGTCGTTGCCGCTGAAGGTGACCCGGAAGTGAGTGCCGTCGAGCTGCTGGTCGGTGAAGCCGCCGGAGACCGGCGTGCCAGTGGTGAGTGGCTGGTAGGGCGTCGCCGTGGTGCAGGCGCCTAGCGCCAGCAGGGCGACGATGGCGATCGCGGTACGCTTCATCGACGTTGCAAATCCCAGTTCGACGGCCGCGAACGCGAGGCGGCCGGCCAGCATCCCTCACCCCTGGAACCTACGCCCAAGCCGAGCGGCGCGGAAGCGCGCCGCCGCAGCTCAGTGCAACAATCCGATGTCGCGGCCGACGCTCAGTTTCGCGGGCGCAATCAGGCCGGCGGCCGTGCAGTTGACCGAGTGGATCACCGCGTCGATCTCGCGCCGCCAGAAGTCCAGGAACTGGCAGATGCGCGGAAACTCCGGCGGCAGATCCAGCGTCTGCCACAGGAACCGCTGCAGCAGCGCCGGATGGTCCGGCAGGTAATAGATCACCTCGGCGGTGGTCAGTCGCTGGCCGCGCATCTGACGCGACAGGTCGCTCTCAGCCATGTTGCCCTCCGAATCGGAACAGCCAAGCTAACGCGCGAATCAATGCGCCCGCAAAGCCAAAAGTTCCATTAATTCCGAGGCTTAGCAGCTGTGCCGGCGGAGTGCTGACAGGCCGCCTACGGACTGGTCAAATGCCCTTCTGGATCACGATCCAGATGATCTTTCCGAGGGCGCCGAACAGCAGCACACCAGTCGCCAGCGCCTGGATGCCGAAGCCGGTCGAGCGCGCCTCGGCCGCTCTGGCGTAGCCGGTCAGGTAGAGGATCCGGCCGATGATCCAGACCACGCCGACGCCGGCCGCGACCAGGTCGCCGCCCCAGGCGATGGCGAAGAGCCAGAGCGACACCAGGAAAAGCGGCAGCCACTCCAGCGTGTTCATCTGCACCCGGTAGAGGCGCTCGAAGTCCGGATTGCCGGTCACCGCAGGCGCCGCGACGCCGAACTTGCCGCGTCCCTGACCGACCTGCAGGCTCATGTAGAAGTAGACTAGCAAGGCCAGCAGAGTGACGATCGCCACCAGCGGATGAATCTGCATCGACGTTCCCTCGCGACTTTTGTTTGCGTGACGCCGCCGTCACTTTCCGCGAACCTGCCACGGTTGAGCTTGCGTGACCATAGGCGGCGCTAGCCACCGGCAAGGACTTGGGCTGGGAGGGGCTCGCGCCGCTAGAAAGGCCGCTCGCCGACGACGGTCACGCGCTCGACCACCCGGTGGTGCGGCCAATAGTCGAGCACGGCGTAGTGCTGGGTGGCGCGGTTATCCCAGAACACGATGGCGTTGGGGCTCCAGTGGAAGCGGACCTGGTACTCGGGCTGCTTCACCCGGTTGGTCAGGTAGCGCAGCAACTCGCGGCTCTCGGCCTCGTCGACGCCAAGGATGCGCGAGGTGAAGGTGCGATTGACGTAGAGCGCCTTTTCGCCGGTCTCGGGGTGGGTGCGCACCACGGGGTGAGCGACTGGCGGGGTGGTGCGGTTCAGCTCCTCGCGCTTCTCGTCGCTGACCCGGCCGCCGAAGCTTTGCAGGATGTCGTGCTCGGCCTTCAGGTCGGCGATCCGATCCTTCATGCGGTCGGGCAGATCACGCCAGATCGCGGCGGTGTCGGCAAAGAGGGTATCGCCGCCGAGGGGCGGCAGCACCCGGGCGCGCAGGATGCCGCCCATCGACGGGTTCTCGCGGAAGGTGACGTCGGTGTGCCATTTGTCGGCCGCGCGGCCGCCGGCGATGGTGGCGTCGGTCCACTCGATGCCGTCGACGCCGACGATGTCGAGAATCATCGGGCGCCCCGGCACATGCGGCAGGACGGGATGGCCCTCAAGGTCGCCGAAGTGGCGGCCGAACGCCACGTGCGCCTCGTGACTGATGTCCTGATCTCGGAAGAAGATCACCTTGTATTGCAGCAGCGCGGTGCGGATCGCCGCCGCCAACTCCGACGTCAGCGGCCGTTCCAGGTCGACGCCCGCGATCTCGGCGCCCAGCACCGGGCCGGCGGGCGTAACGGTCAACCCCGCGCTTGCGTAGATGTCGCGGGCGTCCTTGGCATCGATCGGCGTGATCGCATTCATGGCGCGGGCCTCCTCAGACAGCTCGTGGCAATCTCGCCCGATCGGCATGGATTTCCAGCGAAATCGAAGAGGCTACAGCGCGTAGCGAACGCCCACCGTCACCGACACGTCCTGCGAGTCACCGTGGAAATCGCCTGGCTGCAGACCTTGGGCGCCGTTGACGCCGGGGGTGTCGTTGAGGGTGTTCCAGCGCAGGAACGGCGCGCTGATGTAGCGGAACGTGGTGTCGACCCAGACCCGCTTCTTCACCCGGTAGGAGAGGCCGCCCACCGCCTGGTAGGCGAACTCGCTGAGCCGGAAGATCGAGCCGCCGAACTGAATCTGCTGGGTGGCCGGATTGGTCGGGGTGATCGGGCCGGGCACGCCGCTGAAGTAGTAGTGGGAGTCGAATTGCAGGTGGTAGATCCCCGCGCCGAGGCCAACGAACGGCTGCAGCCGCTTCGGCGGGCCGATGTCGTAGAGCAGGTTGATCATGCCGTTGTCGGCGTAGGCCCAGTTGGTGTGCGGCCGGCCGAACGGGGTGGCGCAGGGCGGCGGCACGTTGATGTGATCGCAAAGCTGGCCCGGCGCGCCGGGGCGGCTGATCGCCAGGCCAGCGGCGTCGGTCCCGTTCGGCGAGCCGATCGAGTGGATGTTGCTCTCGCGCAGGCCGCCGTCGAACTCGATGCGCCAATGGTCGTTGAAGCGGTAGCCGACCCGGCCGAACGCAGCCCAATCGCTGTTGAAGTTGTACCTCCAGACGTAGGGCCGTCCGTCCGGCGCCGCCTTGTTCGACGTACCGTCGATCACCAGCGGGTCGTGGTAGCCGAGGTCGAGCGCCAGATAGACACCCGGGTGCGGCGGGTCCCAGTCGGTCGGCGTGTCGGCGTGGCCGGCCGCCGGCAGGGTGAGCGCCCCCGCCGAAAGGGCCATGGCGAGGAGGCGAGCGCCGTTCAGCGAATCCGACATCCGATCCCCTCGGGTCCTGTTGTACTGGCCGGCGCGTGACCGCGCCTTGTGGCGGCTTCGAAATGCAGTCTCGTGGCCGCCGTGTCCAGAGCCCCTGAGACCGTCGGCCGTTCCGGGCGCCCCTGGGGTTTGGAAGCCCAGGGGCGCCGTTCGGCGCTGCGCTTGGATCGCGGGCGGCGGCTGGGCGAGCGACGGGTGATCGGTCCGGCGCGTGCTTCCGCAGGGGCAAATTGGGGCGGCGTTGGACGCCGCGTCAACCGCTCGCCGGGGCCGATCAGGCGATTGTGCAAAACAGCAGCGTCGGCCTGACGCGGCCGCGCCGGTGCGAAGATTGGTGCAAGCGCCAGCATTCCGGGCCAAACTGTGGCCAGGCGAGGGGCCTTCTGAGGTAGCGACGATTTCCATGACCACTATGGACAGACTGACGAAGCCCCGCGCCGGCCGCTGGGCTTTGGCCGCCGCCACGCTGGGCGCACTGCTGCTTTCGGCCGGGCCAGCCCTCCACGCCGAAGGCCGCCAGCGCGACTCCGACGACTATGTCTGCAATCACGGCGCGCCGGACGACCCGACCACGATCGAAGCCTGCGGGCGCTTGCGCGGCACGACCCGGGGCATGCTGCGTGACATCAGCCATCAGCGCGACAACGACGACTACAATTGCAATCACGGCGCTCCGGACAATCCGGCGACCATCGAGGCCTGCGGCCGCCTGCGCGGCACGACGCGGGGCATGGGCCGCGACATTGGCCATCAGCGCGACAATGACGACTACGTCTGCCACCACGGCGCGCCGGGTGACCCGGCCACGGTGGAGGCCTGCGCTCACCTGCGCGGCTACTCAGGTGGCGGCGGCGGCCGCTACAGCGTGATCCACATCCTGCGCGACTTCCCCTCGGCGCAGCGCGACGTGGCGGGGCGGGCGTTCCTGTCAGCGCGCTACACGCTCGAACTCAATTGCGCGGCGGGCGAGCGGCGGCGGATCGCGTTCGTGCACTACGCTGGCCGGCACGGCGCCGGGGCGCGGGTAAGCTCCGGCCGCGTCGCCGGCTCATGGCGCGCGATCCCGCCCGGATCGGGGGTTTGCCGCTAAATTCCCCTAGCCCGTCGTCCCCGGCCTTGTGCCGGGGACCCAAGCACACCGCCCCAGCCGTGGTCGCGCCAGAGCGCGGCCACCCCGATCACGGTGTTTATGGGTAACCGGGACTGCCGCCAGACTGAAGCCCGGCTATGACGGAGGTTGGGGAACCGGGAGTGCGGGGTTACGCCAGGTCCGTCGCCAGCTCGGCTCGGGACTCGTCGGAGAGTACGGCGAGGTGGGCGTAGCGGGGGTGGTCGCAGCCGAGCATGACCTTCGCGGCGGGCGCGCGGAAGGCGGCGATCTGGGCCGGCGTCAGCGGGAAGTGCAGGAAGTGGACCGAGGAGGTCTTGCCGTCCTCCCGCGTCCGCTCGATGTCGCCCTCTTGCACCGCCTGCGACCGCTCGCCGTCGACCTCCAGGAAGAAGTGGTCCTCGACGCCGCCGAGTTCGCCCAGCACTCGGGCGCGGCGATTGGGTTCATCGATCTCGAACATCACCGTCGCGGTCAGCTCGGCGCCTTGCGGGATCATCGGGTTGTAGGCGGCTAGCTCGTCGGCGAGCTGCGGCTCGCCGCCTTTCTCGATCAGCAGCATTTCCTGAATCTGGAAGAGCATGGTCGCGTAGCTCTCGAAGTAGGCGGTCGCCCATGGCCCCAGCGCGATGCGGCGCAGGCGCTTGGCCGGCAGCAGCGCGGCGCGGCGGGCCTTGCGCTCGGGCCCGAAGACCGTGGTGGGCAGGATGTCGGCGGCGGTGATTTTGCGGTCGGCGGCGGGCATGGCGGTCTCCATCAGGCGATGCCGTAGGCGCGGGCGAGGATTTCGATCGGGTGGGCCTGGCGCGGCGGGGCGGCGCCGTCCTTCAGGTCGGCGCTGACCAGTTCGCCGAGGTGCTTGCAGGCGAGCGGGCAGTCGGAGCAGAGCGTCTCGTTGCCCTTCTGCACCACCTGGCGCGCCGCCGGCTTGCCAACCTTCACCGCCGCGGCGTGGGTCGCCTTCATGACCCCGAAGGTGCCGCCGTGGCCGGAGCAGCGCTCGACCAGATCGACCTTGGTTCCCGGGATCAGCCGCAGCATCTCGGCCGACTTCGCGCCCATGTTCTGCGCCCGGACGTGGCAGGCGTGCTGCAAGGTGACGCCGCCCTCGATCGGGGTCAGGCCCTCGGCGAGCCCGTGCGCCTTGTTGAGCGTGATGAAATATTCGCAGATGTCCTGCGTGGCGCCGGACAGCGTCCGCACAGCCTCGCTTTCCGGCAGGATCAGCGGCCACTCGAACTTCAGCATCAGCCCGCAGCTGGCGGTGAGGCTGACGACGTCGTAGCCCTCGGCGATGTAAGGCGCGAAGAACGCCGCCACCTTGGCCGCGTCGTCCGCCACTTTGGCCAGGTCGCCGGCCTCCAGCTGCGGCATGCCGCAGCATTGCGGGTAGACCAGCTTGGCCTCGACACCCTGCTTGGCCAGCACCGCAAGGGCGGCGGTCGCGGTCGAGGGCTGGTTATATTCGGCGAAGCAGGTGGCGTAGACGACCGCCTTGCGCTTGCCGAACGACGGTCCCGCCGGGTCGGGTGCGGGCGCCCCCTTGGCGAGGCTCATCGCGGTCTTGGCGTGGTACTTCGGCAATCCCGCATCGCGGTCGATGCCGAGCACCGCTTCCATCGCCGGCCGGGTCAGGCCGTTGCCCTTGGCGCTGGCCCAGTTGACCAGCCCGGCGACCGGTGCGGCGAGCTTGCCGTTGCGGTCGGTCTCGCCGAGCTGCTCGCGGACCTTCTCACCGCCGTCGGCCTTGCGCTTGGCGGACCGGTGGCGGAGCAGCAGGTGCGGGAAGTCGACCGCCCATTCGTGCGGCGGCACGTAGGGGCACTTGGTCATGAAGCACATGTCGCAGAGCGTGCAGGCCTCGGTGACCTCGCCGTATTTCTCCTTCGGCACGCCATCGACTTCGCCGGTGGGGCCGTTGTCGATCAGATCGAACAGGCGCGGGAACGAGTCGCAGAGATTGAAGCAGCGACGGCAGCCGTGACAGATCTCGAACACCCGCTCCATCTCGGTCTCGACCTTGTCCAGGTCGTAGAAGTCCGGATCGCGCCAGGCGATCGGATGGCGGTATGGCGCTTCAAGCGAGCCTTCGCGCGGCGGTGTGGTCGGGGTGTCGGTCATGTTTCAATCTCCCCTCCCCCTTGAGGGGAGGGGCCGGGGGTGGGGGACTCGGGCAGCTTGGCTGGATGGTGGGGGTGGCGCCCTCACGGAGGGACCGAGTGCCGGTCATAGAGACCCCCGCTCCCAACCCTCTCCCCTCAAGGGGGAGAGGGCTTTAGTCCAGGGTTTCCAGCGCGCGTTGGAAGCGGCCGGCGTGGGATTTTTCGGCCTTGGCCAAAGTCTCGAACCAGTCCGCGATCTCGTCGAAGCCTTCGTCGCGAGCGGTGCGGGCCATGCCCGGGTACATGTCGGTGTACTCGTGTGTTTCGCCGGCGACGGACGCCTTCAGGTTCGACGACGTCGGGCCGATCGGCAGGCCGGTAGCCGGGTCGCCGACTTCCTCGAGGAATTCCAGGTGGCCGTGAGCGTGGCCGGTCTCACCTTCGGCGGTCGAGCGGAACACCGCGGCGACATCGTTGTAGCCTTCGACGTCGGCCTTTTGCGCGAAGTAGAGGTAGCGGCGGTTGGCCTGGCTCTCTCCGGCGAACGCGTCCTTCAGGTTCTGCAGGGTCTTGCTGTCGGCTAGGGCCATGGTCCGCTCCTTTGAGGTTTGGCGGGCGCGCACGCCCGATCACAGCCGCGTCCATAGGACGCAGCGGCGGTCGGGTCCAATCGATTGATCTCATGCGCCCAATAGAGGGCGTCGATGGCCGCGGAACTCAGTCCGCGCGGGCGGCGACCATGGCCTGGAACGCGGCGAACAGCTTCGTCATCGCCGGCGCCTTGTAGGGGTAGCGGTCGGGCGGATCCATGTCGTGCACGATCATCGCGGTATCGGCCTCGAACACCAGCAGCCGGCCCTCTCGATCCTCGGCGCAGTCGATCGCCAGGTAATCGAGCCCGAACGCGGCGTGGACCGCGGCGAACGCGGCAGCATGGCGGCGGGCGAACTGGTCGTCGAACGACGCCATCGCCGCTGCTTCCTCGGCCCGCTTGCCGGCGTCGCTGTCCATGCCGGCGTTGAGGTAGTGCACCATCCAGTGCTCGGAGACGGCCATGTGGACGATGAATGGCCGGCCATCCACAAGGGCAACACGGAGCTTGCGGTAGCGCCGGTCGGGGCCGGCGTAGTCGACGAACGGCGAGACGTAGAAGAGCTCGTGCGGATGGCGGCTGAGGTAGCCGGCGATATCCGCGGCGGCGGCCAGCTTCTCGAGCCCGTCGCCAGCGTGTGAGTCGACTGGGCGGACGATGAGCGGGAAAGCGCGACCTGGGAAAACGGCTTCAGCGCCGACGCTGGCCAACGCGGCGAGGCCCGAACGCTTGAGGCGCAACGTCGGCGGCGCGTCGACGTCGGCGCAGCTTGCCAGCCGCATCGGGGCCTGATCGCGGCCGAGGGCGCGGACGCCTGCGGCAGACGCGTTCAGCATCGGCTTTGGCCAACGGCGAGCGGGCTCTTCGAGGGCGGCGAGGATGGTCGCGTTGGCGTCGGACTCGCCGACCGCCAGGATCGCGGCGTCGTGGTCAGGGATCGCGATCGTCGCCCGCTCACCTGCGGTGACGAACATCAGGTCGAGGACGCCGTTCCAGCCGGAGAGCAGGAAGTCGACCGGGGTAGAGGCCATCAGGTCCCCGGCAGCGACCAGCGCCAGCAGCGTCGGGCCGTCGCCAGTCCCGACTACGCGGCGGAAGCGGCGTTCGCGTTGGAGGGCATCGGCCTGCAGCGCCAGGCCCTCGTCGCGTTGGCCGGCCAGTTGCAGCATGGTCGAGAGGTCGAGCATTGCGCCGACATCGGGCGGCGTGCTCGTAGCGCGGGCCATCAGCCCGTCCCAGGTCGGTTGGACGTCGACGCCCGCGAAGAACAGCCGCGCGAACGACGCGAGGCCAGCAGTCGATGGGGGCGCATCCGGGTGCGGAAAGACATCGCTGCGGAGCGCCGTGGCTGGCAAGTGGGCGGACTCCCGCGTCATCAAGTCGGGGCACTCTGAGCGCCGATTTGTGAACAATCTCCCACCACCCTTGCGCGCGATCGTCGCAGGGCTCAGCTCTCGGCGGCAGCGCCGCTCGGTCGCCTCGGCGACACAAGCGCCGGGAGCGCGCGGCAGCCGGCGATCAGCGGCGCCTCGACCCACCGGTGGAACGCCAGCCCCGCCGCCAGCGAGAGCGCCACCGCCGCCGGAACGAAGACCCAAGGCACATCGACGCCGACCAGCCACGCGACGATCGCGACGGCGATGAAGTGGCTGAGGTAGATCGCGTAGGACGCATCGCCCAGCCAAAGCAGCGCGCGCCAGGGTTTGCGCCGGGACATCCGCTCCAGCTCAACGAAGCCAGCCACGAGCAGCGCCGCTGGGACGCCCCAGAGCAGTGGCCGCCAGAGGTCGCTCTGCAGGCCCGCCAAGGCTTGCGCGGCCACGAGGCCGGCGCTGAGCACGATCAGGCCGGCGGTCACGACACGAGGCGCCGTGCAGCCGAGCTGGCGGCGACGCGCGAGGCAGACGCCCGCCGCGAACTGCAGCAGCATCGGATTGGCGCCGAGGTAGTAGAACGGCGGATTGAGCACGCCGAACACCATCACCACGACCAGCGCGGCCAGAATCAGCCGGAACCGAAGCCGCGCCGGTGCGAACAGGACCAGGGTGAAGAGGCCGTAGAACACCGCTTCGTAGTTAAGGCTCCACCCCGGCGGCAGCACCGGGAACGGCAGGCCACGCGGGTCGATGTGCTGGACGAAGGCCAGCGAGAGCGCGATGTGGGCCGGCGAAAGCGAGACCTGCCGCAGCAGCGTCGGCCAGAGCACGGCGAGGGCGACGGTAAGGCCCGTCATCACCCAATAGGCCGGGGCAACCCGAGTCACGCGGCGCCAGAGAAAGACGCCGGGGGCCGCCTCGGTTTCCGAACCCACGGTCCAGATAATGAAGCCGCTGATGACGAAGAAGACGTCGACGCCGGCCGCGCCGATCCAGAAGCTGTCTCCCAGCCACTGGAACGCGTGGTAGACGACCACCGAGAGAGCGGCCAGCCCGCGCAGGGCTTGCACCCAGAGCAGCGGCGGCGGGCGCACCTCGCCCGTCAGGGCGTGATCACCGACTTGCCGATCACCTGTCGATCGCCCAGCGAGTCGTAGGCCGCGCGCCAGTCCTCGAGCTTATACTCCTTGTAGACGCGCGGCTTCAGCTTACCCTCGGCGGCCAGCTTCCAGATCGCCGCCGAGTTCTCGCGGCCACGTTCGGGGAACTGGCGGCCGTACTCGCCGGCGCGCACGCCCATCACCGAGAAGCCCTTGATCAGCGGCATGTTCACATTGACCGACGGGATGCGGCCGGAGGTGAAGCCGATCACTAGCAGGCGACCGTTGAAAGCGATGCAGCGCACGCTCTCGTCGAACACATCGCCGCCGACCGGGTCGTAGATCACGTCGGCGCCGCGTCCGCCGGTGAGCTCCTTCACCCGTTCGCGAAAGCCGCCGCTGACGTTGACGATGGCGTCCGGCGCATACTCGTCCTCGATCACCTTCAGCTTGGCGTCGGAGGCCGAGGCGGCGATCACCTTGCAGTTCAGCACCTTGGCGAGGTCGACGCAGGCGAGGCCGACGCCGCCCGCCGCGCCGTGCACCAGCACCCACTCGCCCGGCTCGACCTGCGCGCGGCGCACCAGCGAGACATAGGCGGTGAGGTAGGCGGCGCCGAAGCCTGCCGCCTGGGCGAAGCTGAACGCCGGCGGTTTCGGCCGCAGACCTTGCGCGAAGGTGACGGCGAGGTCGGAGAAGCCGCCGAAACGCGCGCCGCCGACCACCTCGTCGCCGACCTTCCAGCGCTCGACGCTGTCGCCCAGCTTGGCGATCACGCCGGACATCTCCAGGCCGGGGATGAACGGCAGCGCCGGCTTGTGCTGGTACTCACCGCGCGTCTGCAGCAGGTCGGGGAAGTTCAGCGCCGCGGCGCGCACCTCGACCAGCACCTCGCCCGGCTTCAGGTCCGGCGTCGGGAACTCGCGCAGCGCGACGCCCGCGTAGTCGGGCGCCAGCTCTTCAACCATCAATGCCCGCATCAGCGTCTCCCCTCGAACGATGCTCTCACCAGCCCCGCGATCTCACGGCAGGCGGCGTCGGCCGCTGGCACCAGCCCGGTGAAAGAACAGAAGCCGTGCGCCAGGCTGTCGTAGCAGCGGTAGGCGACGGGTGTCCCGGCGGCATTCAAGGCCTTCGCGTAGGCCTCGCCCTGGTCGACCAGCGGATCGAACCCGGCGACGGCGATCACCGCTGGCGCGAGGCCGCCGAGGTCGCTCGCCTTGATCGGCGAAAGCCGCGGGTCGGCCGGATCGTCGCCTGGCCCGAGGTAGTGACCCATGAACCACTGGAAGAGCTCGCGGGAGAGCGGATAGGCGTCGGCGTAGGTGGTCATCGACGCTGCTTCGCTGGCGACATCGACCGCAGGGTAGAGCAGCAACTGCAGCGCCGGCTGCGGCTCGCCGTGGCGTCGCAGCTCCTGGCAGATCACGGCGGCGAAGTTGCCGCCCATGGAGTCGCCGCCGATCGCCGCGACGCCAGCCGGCGCGCCGAAGCGGCCGGCGTTGGTGGTCGCCCAGCGATAGGCGGCCAGCACGTCGTCGAGCCCGCCGGGGAAGCGTTCCTCCGGCGCGAGGCGATAGTCGACCGACAGCACCGGGCAGCGGGCGACGCTGGCGAGGATGCAGCAGAAGACGTGGGCGGTGTCGAGGTCGCCGATGACGCCGCCGCCCATGTGGGCGAAGACCATGACGGGCGCGGCGTGATCCTGGTCTGCCGGGCGATAGGCGCGGGCGTCGATGGCGCCGGCCTCGGTCTCCAAGGTGAGCACCTCCAGCGCGACGCCGCGGTCGAGTTCGCCCTCGATCGCGCGCAGCATCTGGGCGCTCATCAGCCGCGCCTCCTGCGGCGTGACCGTGGTCAGCGGCGGCAGCGCGCGGGCCTGGGCGGCGAGGAACTGAAAGCGCGGGTCGAGGGTGCGGCCGCCGCGGTAGACCACGCCGCCGCCCGACAGCATCCTCAGCACCGGCCGCGGCAGTGACATCGCGCCTTTCAGCGCCAGTTTCTGGAAGCCGGGATCGGCCACCTTGGCCTACGACTCGGTGTGCGGGACCGCGGCCAGGCCGCCGAGGATCAGCCCGACGCAAAACTCGGTGGCGCCATCGACGTCGATCGGCCGGCGCGCCATCATCTTGTCGCCGACTTCCATGGCGATGGCGATGCAGGCGGTGGCGAGGTAGTCGACGTCGACCCGCGGGGCCATGCCGCGCTCCATCACCCCGGCGAAGGCGCTGCGCACCTCTTCGTGCACAGCCAGCATCTCGGGGGTCTTGCGCGGCGAGTAGGTCTCCATCTCGAGCGCCGGCCGCTCGCCCCAGGTGGCCTGATCCGCGACCATGAACTCGAAGTAAGCGCGGATGGCGCCGCGCAGGTAGGTCTCGAAGTCGGTCGCCTTCAGGTACTCGGCGTGCAGGATCGGCCGGAACCGGCGCGCGCCATCGTCAGCCAGCGCGGCGACCACTTCCTCCTTGGAGCGGTAGTAGTTGTAGAACGCGCCCACCGAGAGGCCGGTGCGGCGGATGATGTCGCGCACGGTAGCGTTCTCGAAGCCGAGTTCGCGGAACACGGCCTTGGCGGCGTCGAGAATGGCTTGGCGGTTGGCGAGTTTGGTCTGTTCGCGTTTGCCGGGATTGAGATAGGCGACCTCTGACATCCGCCTAGGATCAGGCACAAGGCCCCCGAAGTCCACAGCGGCCAGGTGTATCCCTCGCCCCGCAAAGCGGGGAGAGGTCGAGCGAAGGCGCAGCCTTCGACCGGGTGAGGGGCCTCCGCAGAAAGCTTGCGCAAGCGGCTGCGCCGACCGGCATCGCTCCGCGATACCGGACCCCTCACCCGTCCGACCGCTTCGCGCTCGGCCGACCTCTCCCCACTCTTCGGTGGTGAGAGGGATACCCACTCGCAGCTCTCGGCTAAGGCGCGGTCGAATACCCGGGGCTGAGCGCGGGCGAGTTGCAGGTGGCGACGCACTGGCCCCAGGTCGGGGCACAATCCTCGGCGTGATCGGCGCCGCGGCAGAAATAGTAGGCCTGCGCGCAGCCCATGCGGCACTCGGACGGATCGGCCTGCGCTACCGGGGACGACGACGCCTGGGTCGGCGCGGGATTGGCGACGGTCTGGATCTGCGCGGCCTTCGGCGCCGGCGTCACCAGGCGGAGCTTGCCGCTGCTCCCGCTGCCTGCGTCAGCGGCCAGAGCCAGAGCGGGCAGGGCGATCAGCAGCAGGGTGAGGCGCGCGAGCATGGCTGCTAGCGTTCCCGCGGTTCGATTAAGACCTGCTTAAGGACGCCGACTTCGCCGCTCATGCGGAGCTGGCCTCGGCCAGGTGGGCGAGGTTGCGCTCGTGGGTGGCCTCGTCGATCCGGTAGAAGACGATCAGCAGGATCGAGACCGCGTAGAGCGCGGCCGTGACCGGCAGGTAAGCGAGGCCGAGCGCGTTCAAGACACCCTGGCCGACAGTCCCTTGCTGGGACTGGGCGGGAAAGCCCACCAGCGCGATCAGGGCCGAGCCGCCGAATGCGCCGACGCCGGTGCTGATCTTCGGGATGAGGCCGTTGAGGGCGAAGAGCAGCCCCTCGGCGCGGACGCCGGTTTTGACCGCGTTGTCCTCGGCGAGGTCGGCGAACATCGAAGCGACGATGACGCCGCCCAGCACACTCATCGTGACGCCGAAGAAATTGACGAACAACAGGATCGGGATCAGCCACGGCGAGCCGTTGGCGGGCATCGCCCCGACCAGCCGCAAAGCGATCGGGGCGATCGAGACCGTGACCGATCCGACCGAGAGCCAGATCAGCGACAGCTTCTTGCCGAACCGCATCGAGATGCGCCGCGCCTGGGTGGTGCCGATCAGCACCGCCGGGTAGTAGGCGAACAGCATCAGCCCCGCGACCTGCGGCGACAGCCCCCAGAAGTAGAGCGTCAGGTAGGGGCTCAAGGCCGCGGTGATCCCGCCGGCGATGCTCGACACCAGGCCCGACGTCATCAGCGCCAGGAACGACGGATTGCGGATCGCGCCGCCGATCTCCCCCAGGATGACCGCCGCGCCCGCCTCGCGGCGCAGCGGGGCGCTTAAGGTAGGGATCAGCTTGTGGGTGGACAACGCCGACCAGAGGATCGCCACCGGTATGGTCATGGCGGCGATCGTGCCCCACTGCGAGTAGCCGGCGCGGTTGAGCACGCCCAGCGAATGGGCCGCGTCGTGGCGCAGGTAGACGACGTTGAGCAGCACGATCATCAGCCCGCTGGCGATGGTGCTGAAGTAGGAGCGCACCGCGAACACCACGGTGCGGTGGTGGTAGTCGAGCGAGAGTTCCGGGGCGAGCGCGGCGCTCGGGACCTCGTACATCGAAGCGGAGAGCCGCACTACGACGAGCAACGCCAGCATGTAGGCGAAGAGCGGCGTTCCCGAGAGCGCCGCCGGCGGGTTCCAGAGCGCGAAGAACGCCAAGCCGCAAGGGATGGCGGACGCATACATGAACGGGTGACGCCGGCCCCAGCGGCTGCGCGTGCGGTCCGACCAGAGCCCCAGCAGGGGGTCGGCGACCGCATCGATCACCAGCGAGGTCATGATCGCCACGCCGACCAGCAGCGACGGCATCCCCACGACCAGGAACAGAAACTGGCTGATCACCGACGTCGACAGCGCCTGGCCGGCCACACCGGCGGCCACCGAACCCAGGCCATAGCCGTAGAGCGTGCGACCGGTCAGCTTTCCGGGGCCTGTAGCGTGGGCGAAAGCCATGAGCGGCCTGGCCGGTGCGCGGACGAGCTAGACCGTTCGCTGCGCGCGGTCTTTTTCGTTGGCGCCGCGGATCGAGTTGCGGGCCGCCTCCCACTGCTCGTCGGTCCAGTCACGCAGACCCTGGAAGCCGCCGCCGCCGGCGTTCCAGCCGCCGCCGTCAATGGCGATGGTCTGGCCGTTCACATATTCCGACAGCGGGTGCAGCAGGTAGCAGGCGAGGTTGGCCAGCTCGCGCATCTCGCCGACGCGGCCGAGCGGGCTGCCGGTCTCGCGCCGCCCGCCCCCGCCCTCGGCCGACGTGCCGGGGCTGAGCCGCGCCCAGGCGCCTTCGGTGGGGAAGGGTCCAGGCGCAATGGCGTTGAAGCGCACCCCGCGGTTACCCCACTCCGCCGCCAGTGACTGGGTCATCACGTTGAGGCCGGCCTTCGACATCGCCGAGGGCACCGTAAACGGCCCGCCCGACCAGACCCAGGTGGTCAGGATCGACACCACCGAGGCCTTCTTCTTCTCGGCCAGCCAGCGCTTGCCGGCTTCCAGAGTGACGAAGAACGAGCCGCGGAAGACGATATTGGAGATCGCGTCGAACCCGCGCACCGAGAGGTCTTCGGTGCGGCTGATGAAGTTGCCGGCGGCGTTGTTGACGAGGCCGGTGAGCGCGCCGCCCGCCCAGACTTCCTCCATCATCTCGTGGATCGCTTCGGGCACGCGGATATCGCAGGCGATCGGGACCACCTTGCCGCCGTGCCGGTCCATCAGGTCCTTGGCGGCTTCCTCCAGCACGCCGCCGCGACGGCCGCAGATGTAGACGTCGGCGCCCAGCATCAGGCAGCCCTCGGCCATCTCCTTGCCGAGCCCGGTGCCGCCGCCTGTGATCAGGATCCGCTGACCCTTCATCGCTTCGGGCTTGAACATCAGATCGTCGGGCGTCATGGCGGCGGTTCCTCGTGGCTTGGTTGCCCGAACTCCGCGCCCGTTACCGTACGTCGGTCAAGCGCACGCGTGTCCCGGCCGCTCAGTCCGCCGCCGCGAAGTGGGCCAGCTGGTCGGCGTGCGCCCTCACGAACGCCGGCCGGGCGGTAGCGCGGGTGACGTAGGCCTTGCAGGCGGGATAGGCGGCTAAGCCGTCGAACCGGTCCACCAGCCGCAGCACATCGGCCATCAGGATATCGGCCACGGAGAATGCCCCGGCCAGCCACTCGCGCCCGGCCAGCACCGACTGCATGTGGCCGAGCCGCAAGGTCAGGAAGCCGTCCAGCTGCTTCCAGGCCGGCGTGCCCTCGACGTCGCCCGAGAACTTCAGGATCGACCACGGCAGGCTCGCCATCTCGACCGAGTTCAGCGCCGCGAACAGCCACTCCAGCACCTCGGCCCGGCCGCGCGGATCGGTGGGCATCAGCGCGTCGCTGCGCTCGGCCAGGTGCAGCAGGATCGCCCCGCTCTCGAAGATCGAGATGTCGCCATCGGTCAGCCACGGCACCTGGCCGAACGGCTGGTGCGCGAAATGCGCCGCGTCCCGCCCCTCGAACGGCACGCTCTCGACCCGGTAGGCGAGCCCCGCCTCCTCCAGCGCCCACCGCACCCGAATGTCGCGCACGAACCCGCGCGGCGTCTCGGGCACCCAGTCGAAGGTGGTGAGGATGAGGTCAGACATCGGCGCGTCTCCGTTTGTGGGCTACGAACGATGAACGCCGCCGCGTGGCTAGGGATGCGGCAGACGCCAGCGATGGTCCGCCGGGTTCAGGCAAAGGCTCGACACTCAGAAGCTCGGATTGCCACCGTGCTCGATCATGATCTCCGCCATCTGCCGCGAGCAGCGCATGTGGGCAAGATTAGCCGGGTCGAACCGGTCCAGCGTCGCGCTCATCAGAAGCCCGCCGTCCGGCGTGCGCTCGGTGATCAGGTCCGGCAGCGGCCCCAGCTTCGCGGCTCGCTCGGCGCAGAGATAGGAAATCCAGGGCATCTGGTACCCCGAGTAAGGAAACGGCGGCTCTCCTGGCAGCGTCGGCGGCCTCTGTCCCCAGATCCACACGCGGACATTGGCCCAGGGCGCTTTCCAGACCGCCGCCACCGCCAGCGTCGCGCCTCTATAGATCGCGTGGGTGGCGAGGCGGGGGTCAGGTGGGGTGACTTCTGACCCGATTTCAAACTCGCCATGGTCAACGCCGACGCTGCCGACGCTGACGCCAACCTTTGCCAACTCGGCTCCGCTGGCGATTGTCGCATAGTCGGAGCAAGCGGAGAGCCCATATCCCGCCTCCGGCCAAGGTTCGCACCAGTCATTGCGGCGCATGTTTGCGGTCACCCAGTCGCCAAGTTCAGACTCAACTGACGCTACAGACACGACCTCGGGCGGCGGCTCATCGGGATCTTCCCAGTCGGTCGGCGCCGCCTTGCGCGTCATCCAACCGCGGAAGGACGGGTCGAGCGGCTCAAGCAACGCGAGCATATCCAGAAATTTCCGCCCTATTTCAGCTGCGGGCGCCGGCCGGCCTGGCCAGGCGGAATGCAGTGTGTAGGTGACATTTCCATCGAAATTCCGAACAGACTCGTTGGAAGCGGTCATTTTCCCCTCCGCAGCGCTGGCACGACAACGATCTCGATCTTCTCTCTTCCCTGGTCTGCTTCCGCGAACCTTTCGCGGGCATAGTCTGCCGCGTAGACGTCGGCGAAATACCACCTGATCGCTTGGCCGGTCGCTCGGGCCGCCTCAACCTGGTTCCCGCTCTGGGTCAGGAGTTCTTTGAGGGCATCAAACGCGACGTAGTCCTTCTTGGTCGTGTCTCGTTCGAGCGCGTTGCGCAGCATATCGGTATAGCTGGGCCCCTTCGCTTCGATCATCGTTCCGGTCGAGTGTTCGCAGTCGTCAAACGTGACCGAGCCGAATTTCATAGACGAATTGGGGAGCGCGTAGCCGATACCAGATGGGGTCGGCCGGGTCGGGTTCACGATCGCCTTGATCTGATCCTCGTAAGCCTTCGATACGGTACCGGGTCCTCGACCATACTTGTCCTTCGTCGGGAACGGGCAAAGTTCGCGCTCTTTAGTGTCTACCGCGTCCGGGGCTATTTCGTTGAGATCGAGCGCGATTCCGCCACCAGGCAGCACCCGGCCGACCTCGTCGCCATGCCCGTCCAGCAGCGTGTTGCCACGGCTGTAGAGGACGGAGGTGTGATCCTGGCCCTCGGCGTCCCTGTATTGGACTTCCCACTGCGGCTCCCAGAGCGAGCGGCGGTATCGGAGGCCGGGCGCTCCCGGCACATTGGTCCAATCCGCTGTTGGGTTGGGCGCTGGCGCCAGTAGCGTCGCGCCGAAGACCGCCGCTGCGGGCAGCAACGTCACTGCGTCTCCGAGCGGCCCTAGGAGCTCAGGCGCCAGTCGCGCCAGAACACCGGCCGTGACCCTTTCGGCGACTTCCGTTGTCGCGCGCCGAGCCGCCGTTGCCGCGGTTTGCTCGACAGCTCGCCCTGTAGCCTGGGCCGCGACCGCATGGCTGCCGCCAGCCGTCCAGCGACCGCTCTCGACCCCGTTGCCCGGGTCGACGCGCGGTTCTTCCGGATTGTAGGCCCGGAGCAGTTCGTCCGGCGTTAGGCCCTCGGCCAGCAGCGCCTCGGCCATGAAGAGTTTACGGGCGGCCTCGCGGGGGTCCGGCAGGCGGCCTAGACCCGTGTGGGCGAAGTGCATGGCGGCGAGTGCGTCGTCGCCGTCCGCCCAGTGGATCAAGGCGCGCTGGAGGTGGGTGCGGGCGGTGGCGGGGAGCGGCTGACCGTAGGCTAGGACCACCAGCGCTTCGAGCCGCAAAGCTTCGGCCTGCCCGCCCGAGACGCGGCAGGTCTCGCGGCTGGCGGTGAGACGCGTGCCGGCGCCTAGGATGAGACCGTCGTCGGTGAAGGCGATGTAGGGTTCCAGCGGCGTGTCGGCTTCCCGCGCGCGCCAGGCCTTGGTCAGTTGCTCGATCAGCAAGAGCGCCTCCCGTGGTTCGCGAGCGGCGGTGGCTCGCGTTCGACCGAGCCAGGTAAGAATACCGGGATTCAGGAAATGTCAAGAACAAAACAGGAACAAACACACCACCCTCCCTTCATGGGGAGGGAAGTCGGCGGGAGCCGACGGGTGGGGGTGTGTGGGTTGCAACGCTAACCGGGTGGTTGGCGGCGGCGTCAGACACCCCCACCCGATCGCTGCGCGATCTTCCCTCCCTATGAAGGGGAGGGTTGGGGGAGGCTTGGCCTAAGCGGAGATGGCGGCGCGTTGGGCGGCGGCGTGGGCGGCGATGCGGGCTCTGAGCGCTTCGACGGGTTCGGGCTTGGCGAAGAGGTAGCCCTGCATGCCGTGGACGCCGGCGACCTTCAGGAATTTGCGCTGGGCCTCGGTCTCGACGCCCTCGGCGATCACCTTCATGCCGAGCGCGCGGCCGATCGAGACCACGGCATGGACCAGAGTGGCGGACTGGATGTCCTCGGCGCAGCCGGTGACGAAGGCGCGGTCGATCTTCAGCTTGTCGAACGGGAAGAGGCGCAGGTGGCTGAGGCTGGAATAGCCGACGCCGAAGTCGTCGAGGGCGATCTTCAGGCCGAGCTCGTGCAGCCGGGCCATGTTGCGGCGCACCTCGTCCTCCTCGGCCAGCACCGCGGTCTCGGTGACCTCGATCTCGAGCCGGTGCGGGTCGAAGTTGCAGCGGGCGATCAGCACCGCCAGCTCATCCACGAACGAGGGGTCGGCGAACTCGACCGCCGAGGCGTTGAAGCCGATGGTGAAGTCGCCGAGGTCGCGGGTCTCTTCCATGGCGCGGCGCAGCACCCACTGGGTGACGCGGCCGATCAGGCCGTAGCGCTCGGCGATCGGGATGAAGAACGCCGGGCTGACGAAGCCGCGCACCGGGTGGGTCCAGCGCACCAGGGTCTCGATGCCGGTGATGGTCTCGCCTTCGCGGTCGTACTGCGGCTGGTAGACCAGGGTGAGGTCGTCGTTGTCGATCGCCTGGGCCAGGTCGGCGAGCAGCGCCTCTTCGTCCGGCGGGGCGTTGGACGTGGCGGTGGGGCGCAGGTCCGGCGGATAGCCTTCCAGCACGTCGAGGGTGGCGAGCAGCTGGCGGTGCAGCACCTGGGCCTGGTCCACGTTGACGACGCCGAGGTCGCGAGCCTGGACCTCGAGCCGGGCGGCGGTCTCGGCGACGACCCGAGCGCCCATGTTGAGGCTCATCGACTTCAGGGCGTGGGCGGCTCTGGCGGCGCCGTCGATATCGCGGTCGACGCAGGCCTTGATCAGGGTCTTGACCGCCTCGGGGGCGTTTTCGCGGTAGAGCCGACGAACGCGGGCCACGAAGTCGCTCTTGCCGGCGGCGGCGAGGCGGGCGAGTTCGCTGGTCACTTGCGGGTCGAGCAGCTCGGAGGTGGCGCCCGGACCGGAGGCGGCCGCGAGGGGTCGCGGCTCGGACTTCGGCGCCGGAGCGGCGGCGGCCGCGGCCGGTTCGGCGACTGGGGCCGGGGCGGGCAGCGCCTCGGGCGACGGGATCAGGAACTCACCCAGCTTGGCGGCAAGCGCGGCGAGGGTGAACGGCTTGGAGAGCATGCCGTCCATGCCGACTTCGCGCCAGCGGTCGGCAGCCGAGCCGACGACGTGGGCGGTGAGCGCGACGATGGGAAGCCGGGCCTTGCCGTTCAGGTCCTCGGCGCGGCGGATCTCGACCGTGGCTTCGTAGCCGTCGAGCTCGGGCATGCTGGCGTCCATCAGCACGAGGTCGAACGCCTCGCCGCCGACCGCCGAGACAGCCTCGCGACCATCGGCGACGCAGGTGACGGCGACGCCGAGCCGGGAGAGCGCTTCCAGCGCCACCTCGCGGTTCACCGCGCTGTCGTCGGCGACCAGCACCTTGCGGCCGGCGAAGCTGGGCAAGGTGTCGCTCTCCGGCCGTCCTTGGGCGTCGAGCGCCTCGCTGAGCGGGGCGCCGGCGGCGAGTTGGCCGAGCGCAGCGGCGAGTTCGCGGCGACGCAGCGGCTGCACCAGCACCAAGTCGGCCTTGCCGGCGTCGACCAGCGCCTGCGGGGTAGATTCGCCGTATTGGCCAAGGCAGATCACCGGACCGGACCCGCGCTGATTGGCGCGAAGCGTGGCGGCGTCGCCGATCGTGATCGCCGCGGCAGGCCCTTGCGGATCGATGGCGGCGACGGCGAGGCCGGACGATTTCAGGTAGCGCAGCAGCGCCGAGCGGGTGGCGGGAGCGGCGACGCCGAGGGTGGCGAGCTTACCGGCCAGCTGCGGCCATTCCGGCGCCGGGGCCAGCGCCTTCATCGGCAGATCGAGCGCGAAGATCGAGCCCTTGCCGACCTCGCTGTCGGCGGTGAGCTGGCCGCCCATCGCTTCGGCGAGACGCCGGCAGATGGCGAGGCCGAGCCCGGTGCCGCCGAAGCGGCGGGTGGTGGACTGGTCGGCCTGGGTGAAGGCTTCGAAGAGGCCGGGGATCTTGTCCTTGGGGATGCCGATGCCCGTGTCGCGCACCGCCAGCCGCAGCATCTCGCCCTTGACCTGGGCGGTGACCATGACCGCGCCGGTGTCGGTGAACTTGATCGCGTTGTTGACCAGGTTGCCGATCACCTGGCGCAGCCGCGTCGGGTCGGTCTCGATCAGGGCGGGGACGGCCGGATCGATGTGGGCCGCGAGGTCGAGGCCCTTGCCGCGGGCTCGTTCCCAGAACAGCGCCAGCACGTCCTCGACCACGTCGGCCGGGTCGGCGGCGATCGCCTCCAAGTCCATCTTGCCGGCCTCGATCTTCGAGAAGTCGAGGATATCGTTGATGATCGCCAGCAAGCTGGCGCCGGACTTGGCGATGACCTCGGCGAATCGGCGCTGCTTCGGCGGCAGTTCGCCGGCGGCCAGCATCTCGGCCATCACCATGACGCCGTTCATCGGCGTGCGGATCTCGTGGCTCATCGTGGCCAGGAAGTCGCTCTTGGCCACGCTGGCGGCCTCGGCGGCGTCCTTGGCGATCTTCAGGTCGGCGGTGCGCTCGGCGACGGTGTTCTCCAGCCCGGCCATGTGGTCGGCGATGGCGACGTCGCGGGTACGGATTTCGGCCAGCATGTCGTTGAAGCCGGCGACCAGATCGCCGACCTCGTCGTCGGACTGAACCTTGGCGGTGCGCTCGAAATCGTGGCTCTGGCGCACCTCGGCCATCGCCGCGGTCAGCGCGACCACCGGCCCGGCGATGCGGCGCTGCATCCGCGACGCCACCGCCAGGCCGACGAGGGCGGCCAGCAGGCCGGCGCCCAGGCTCAGCAGCAGGCTGCTCAGCAGCCGGCCCATGCCGTCATCCATCTTGCCCAGCAGCACGACGTGACCGACGACGCGGCCGGCGTAGAAGATCGGCGCCTTCACCTCGGCCGAGTGGGAGCCGATCAGGGTGGCGATCGGGGCGTTGCCGCCGGCGCTGGTGGCGAGGTCGGTGCCGAGGCGCACGCCCGCCCCGGTCTCAGCGATCAGGCCGCCGGTCGGGCCCTCGATGCGGGCATAGGACACGTCCGGCATCACCGAGATGGCGCGCAGAGCGGCGAAGGCGCGCTGGCGGTCGCCGGCGGCGGCGGCCTCCTCGCTCATCGCGGCGGTGACCTTGGCGATGCTGGAAAAACGATCGAGCGCCGCATGGGTCTCGCGGTCGCCGTCCCGCCAGGCCAGCACGCCGGTGACCAGCGCCACTGCCACGCCAACGGACGCCAGCACGAGCAGCGTCAGCTTTCCGCTGATCGACCGACGGCGCACAACTCTATTCTCGGAAAACGTCCGCAACTCGCGCCAACCCCGTCGAAGCTACCGTCTAGGGGTTACGCGGGATTAATGACTCCTGGCTTAATGCCATGGCTCAACTTGAGTGCAGAAACCCCTTTGCTATGGCGGTAGACCCCGAGCGCGCCGGCCCGTTCTTCTATGTGCTGCGGGAATCGGTTCGCATCCTCTTCGTCGATGACGACCCGATCCTGCGGGAGTTCGCGGTGGTGAATCTGGCGACCGAGCATGCCCAGGTCGACACCGCCGGCGACGGGGTGCAGGCGCTGGACGCGATCTCCGCCAATACGCCGGACATCGTGCTGCTCGATCTCGAGATGCCGACGATGGATGGATTTGAGGTGCTGCAGCGCTTGCGCGCCACGCCTCGTTGGCGCGATCTGCCGGTCATCGTGGTCACCGGCCGCGAGGATGTCGACGCGGTCGACCGCGCCTACGCCGCCGGAGCGACCTCGTTCGTAGTCAAGCCGCTGAACTGGCGGCTGCTCAGCCACCAGTTGCGTTACGTGCACCGCACCTCGATCAACGAGCGCGAAACCGCCGGCGCCCGCGCCGCGGCGACGCAGCAGCTGATGCGGCTGGCGGCGCAGGGCACGCAGTTCATCGCCCAGGCGCTCGCCAGCGATCCCTCCCTTAGAGCCGCCGCCGTGTCCTTCGCCCGGACCGCCGACGAAGCGCTGACATCCGACGATGCGGTTCAGGCTGCCTGACCCGATCAAGCGGTTTCTCCGCGCCAAGCGCGGCGGGACAGCGGTGATCTTCGCGCTGTCGTTCCCGGCGCTTGCCCTGTTGGCCTGCGGCGCGATCGACCTGGCCGGGGTCAACGGCGACCGCTCGTCGATGCAGGACTCCGCCGACGCCACGGCGCTGGCGATGGCCAAGCAGCTTGGCGTCTCGACCACCGCCGGCCTTACCAACCGCGCCACCGCCTATGCCGACGCCCAACTCGGCCCGGTGCTGACCCGCGACGGCGCGGTGGTGACAACCACGATCTCGCCGGACAACTCCAGCGTCACCGTGGCGATCGACGGTTCGCGCAACTCGTTCTTCGGCAACCTGCTGCCGCCGGGCGGCTGGAAGATGCACGCCCAGGCCACCGCCTCGACCGTGGGGGAGCTGCCGCTGTGCGTGCTCTCGTCCGGCGCGGCCGGGACCGGCGACGTGACCATGCAGCAGACCTCGCTGCTGACCGCCAAGAACTGTCTGGTGCAGTCGAACGGCAACATCACCGCCGATTCCGGAACCAACCTTACCGCCGGCCTCGCTCAGGCCGTCGGCACGGCGAGCGGCCCGATCACCCCCTCGCCCCAGGCCGGCGCGCCGGCGATCGGCGACCCGTTCGCCTCGATGGCGATGCCGGCGCCGCTGCTGCCGGTCTGCCTGCCGCTCGACATCACCCAGCTGATCAATCTGGTGCTGCCCAGCCTGGTCAGCCCCCACTGCGCCGACATCGTGGTGAAGAGTGGCACCACCATGATCCTGGCGCCTGGCGTGCACTATTTCGCCAAAGGCACGCTCAGGATGGAGGAGAACTCCACCCTCAAAGGCACCAACGTCACCCTGGTGTTCGCCGACGACGCCTCGTTCGCCTTCACCGACTCGTCCACCATCGACCTCACCGGGTCGACCAGCGGCCCCTACGCCGGGTTCGTGATCGCCACCACGCGGACCAACACCAACCCGTTCGTGATCTCGTCCAGCGCCGCGCGGCGCCTGGAGGGCGCGATCTACATCCCCTCCTCGACACTGCAGGTGACCGGCTCAGGCACCAACGTCGCCGACCAGTCGGCCTGGACCGTGGTGGTGGCCAAGGGTCTGCAGATGCAAGGCAGCCCCAACCTGGTGATCAACGCCAACTACGCCGGCTCCTCGGTCCCGGTCCCCGCCGGCGCCGGCGCCAACTACCACAGCGGCAAGGTGGCATTGTCGCAGTAGGGCGTGCCCTCGAAGGCCGGAAGGGCCGGCGCCGCAGGCGCAGTATTTCACCACGGAGGCACGGAGTTTCCACGGAGATCACGGAGGAGACGCGCCCCTCGCCCCTCCGTGCACTCCGTGACGCCTCCGTGTCTCCGTGGTTGAAGTGATCTTGCCGCTTCGCGGCGTCAGCCGCGCTTCCAATAGACACCGCTTCTGGCGACGCAGCGGGCGGGGAGGTCTTTGACGCCGGCTTCCGCATAGCCCAGGCCGGTCATCAGCTCGGCGGTGAGTTTCTGAGCGGTGGGGGCGGCCGCCTCGTTGCGGCGGTAGGCCTCGCCGAGTTCCTCGTGCAACAGCACGTCGATGCCGGCCATCGCCGGCAAGCCGTCGAGGGTGGCCTCGACCGCGGCGGCCCGGGCGCGGGGATCTGCCATCAGCTCGCGCATCCGCGCCAGCATCGGATCCTCGTCTGCCAGCGGCTCCGGCTCGGCATAGGGCAGGCCCAGGAGCTCGATCGCGCGGGCAAGGTGGTTGCCTTCGGCCGAGTGCAGGCCCTTGGCGCGCTTCCAGACGGCATAGCGCTCGTTCTGGCTGCGCTCCCGGAGCCAGGTGCGGGTGACCCCGCCGATGAATACTTCCTCGTCGTTCATGGGCCAGGAACTAAGGCGCCACTCACCCTGACTTCAAGAGGGGTGAAGCTGCGCGGGCGCTGACACCGTGGGCGGCGGGACGAATCCGCCTAGCCGATCCTCGATCGCCTCGGCGATAGCCAGGGTGCGCGAATCGGCGCCGCGCGGCCCGATCAGCTGCGCGCCGACCGGCAGGCCGGCGGCGGTCTGGCCGGCCGGAATCGCCGTAGCCGGCAGGCCGCAAGCGGTGGCCAGCGCGATCCAGCGCAGCATGGCGAGATAGGGATGTTTGGTTCCGTCGGAAAGCGTGAGCGTGCGGCGGGTAAACGCTCGCTGGTCGTGCGGGAAGGCGGCGACCGGGTTCACCGGCGCCAGGATTACGTCGAAGCGGGCGAAGACGCGGCGGATCTGGTCGCCGGCCAGCGCCCGAGCCTCGTCGGCGACCATCCAGTCGAGGTGGCTGGCGGTGTAGTCGAGTGCAAGGCCCGCCCAGCTGTCGGGGCCGGCGCCCATCGAGCGTGCGACCTTGGCCACGCCGCGTATCCGACGCATGGCCGCCAACTGCCCGGTCGGCATGTCCTGGGCGAGCAGACTGGAGAGCAGAGTGCGGTAGCTGGCCAGAAGCGCCTCGACCTGGACCGGGCTGGCGATCGGGGTCACCTCGGCGCCCTGGCCGGCCAGTTCACCGGCGAAAGCCTCGAGCACGGCTTTCACCTCCGGGTCGAGCACCAGTTCCGGCTGGTTCAACCAGAGCCCGACCCGGAGCCCCTTCAGCTCGACGGCCGACTGGGGGCGGGCCGAGAGCGGGCCGGCTTCCAGCACGGAGAGCAGCAGCCGCAGGTCCCGCGCCGAGCGCGCCATCGGCCCGACCACATTGAGGTCGCGCTCGGCGTGGGCGCCGGGGCGGGGCGGCACATGGCCGACCTGCGAGACCACGCCCCAGGTCGGCTTGTGCGAATAGACTCCGCAGAACGAGGCTGGCGTGCGCAGCGAACCGCCGATGTCTGAGCCAATCTCGAGCGAGGTGATCCTGGACGCCAGAGCGGCGGCCGCTCCGCCCGAGGAGCCACCCGGTGTGCGCTCCAGGTCCCACGGATTGTTGGTGGTTCCGTAGAGGCCGTTGAAGGTCTGGAAGTCGCCGGCCAGCACCGGCACGTTGGTCTTGCCCCAGATCACCGCTCCGGCGGCGCGGGCGTGGGCGACGACCACCGCATCTGGCCGCTTGCCATGCCGGAACTCGTCGAGCCCGGACGACGCGGGCATGCCCTCGACGTCGAAGGTGTCCTTGACCGTCATCGGCAGGCCCGCGAGCGGCGGCAGGGTGTCGCCCTTGGTCCGCAGATCGTCGATGGCTTTCGCCTTCTCCCGCGCCCTGACCGTGTCGGTAGCGACCACGGCGTTCAGCGGCGGGTTCGCCTCCTCGTGGCGGCGGTGGGTCGCCTCCAGCAGCTCCACCGCGCTGATCCGGCCGGCGGAGAGCGCGGCGAGCTGACCGGTGGCGTCGAGGGTGAGTATCTGGTCCATCGCGCCGCCTCAGCCCCGAAAACCCAGCACGTCCATCATGTCGTAGAGCCCCGGCGGCTTGCCGGCGACCCAGAGCGCCGCGGCGATCGCGCCTCTGGCGAAGAGGCTGCGGTCGCGCGCCGAATGGCTGAGGGTCAGCACCTCCTCCTCAGCGGCGAAGGTGACCGAGTGCTCGCCGACGATGCCGCCACCGCGCATCACCGAGAATCCGATCGCGCCTTCCGGCCTGGGACCGGTGATGCCGTCCCTGGCGCGCACCTGCACCGCCGCCAGATCGGTCTGCCGACCCCTGGCCGCCGCGTCGCCGAGCATCAGCGCAGTGCCTGAGGGCGCATCGACCTTGCGCCGGTGGTGCGCCTCGAACACCTCGATGTCCCACTCGGAGGCCGACAGGCGTTCCGCGGCCTGCTGCACCAGCCCGGCCAGGATGTTGACGCCCAAAGAGTAATTACCGGTCTTGACGATCGGGATGCGCTTCGCCGCCGACCAGATGCGCACATCCTCGGCCTCGCCCCACCCAGTCGAGCCAATCACCAGCGCCGGACCACCGCGCGTAGCGGCCGCCTCGGCGAGCGCGACAGAGGCGGTGGGGGCCGTGAAGTCGAGCACGACATCGCAACCGGCGACGTCTTGCGAACCGCCGAGCACGCCACCCCGCCACGGCTGGCCCACCGTGCCTGGCAAGTCGAAGCCGAGCGCGATCGTTGCGTCGGGGCGACCCTCGAGTCCCGTTGCGAGCGCCCCGCCCATCCGGCCAAGCGCACCGGCGATCCCGATCCTAAGCGGCTCAGCCATGTTCACGCTCCGCCTACCGCCAAATTCGACGCTCCGACCCAAACTAGCAGAGGCCCTCGGCCGCGTGCTTTCTCTTTCTGGAGCGTCGCATTAGGTTGCGCGCCCTCGCCGGGCGGGGCAAAGCGGTCCCCGTTCCACTTTCCGCCACCACAGATCCAAAAAGAGCCGCCGCATGAGCGACGCCGAGAAACGCAGCTTTACCGACCAGGAAGCGCTGGATTTCCACCGCCTGCCAACGCCTGGCAAGATCGCCGTCGCCGCGACCAAGCCGATGGCGACGCAGCGCGACCTGTCGCTGGCCTATTCGCCTGGCGTGGCCGTGCCGGTGCTGGCGATCGCCGAGGACCCTGACCTCGCCTACGAGTACACCTCGAAGGGCAACCTGGTGGCGGTGATTTCCAACGGCACCGCGATCCTGGGCCTGGGCGATCTCGGGGCGCTGGCTTCGAAGCCGGTGATGGAAGGCAAGAGCGTGCTTTTCAAGCGCTTCGCCGACGTCGATTCGATCGATGTCGAGGTGGCGTCGAGGGATCCTGACGAGATCATCACCGTGGTCAAGAACATCGGCCTGACCTACGGCGGAATCAACCTGGAGGATATCAAGAGCCCCGAGTGTTTCCGCATCGAGACCGAGCTGCAAGAGCTCCTCGACATCCCGGTGTTCCACGACGACCAGCATGGCACGGCGATTATCTCCGCTGCCGGCCTGATCAATGCTTGCGAGATCACCGGCCGCAAGCTTTCCGAGGTCAAGGTGGTGCTCAACGGCGCCGGCGCCGCCGGTATCGCCACCCTCGACCTGATGAAGGCGATGGGGGTGAGGCCGGAGAACTGCATCGCGCTCGACACCAAGGGCGTGATCTACCGCGGTCGCACCGAGGCGATGAACCAGTGGAAGTCGGCCCACGCGGTTGAGACCGACGCCCGCACCTTGGCCGACGCGCTGAAGGGCGCCGACGCCTTCTTCGGCCTATCGGTGAAGGGGGCGCTGGACGGCGAACTGGTGAACCTGATGGCCGACCGGCCGATCATTTTCGCCATGGCCAACCCGGACCCAGAGATCACACCGGAAGACGCCAAAGCGGTGCGCCCGGACGCCATCGTCGCCACCGGGCGCTCCGATTACCCCAATCAAGTCAATAACGTACTGGGTTTCCCCTATATCTTTCGCGGCGCCCTCGACGTGCGCGCCCGGCGGGTCAACATGGAGATGAAGATCGCTTGCGCCAACGCTTTGGCGCAGCTGGCCCGCGAAGACGTGCCCGACGAGGTGGCCGCCGCTTACCATGGCGGTCACCTGAAGTTCGGGCCCGACTACATCATTCCATCGCCGTTCGATCCGCGGCTGATCTGGTACATCCCGCCCTTCGTCGCCCAAGCGGCGATGGACACCGGCGTCGCGCGCCGGCCGATCCCGGACATGGACGCCTATCGGGAATCGCTCGCCCGCCGGCTCGATCCCACCGCCGGCTTCCTGCAGAAGATCTCGGGCGCGGTGCAGGCCGGGCGCCGCAAGCGGATCGTGTTCGCGGAAGGCGAGGAACCACAGGTGATCCGCGCGGCCTATGCGTTCGAGAGCCAGGGGCTGGGCGACGCGGTGCTGATCGGCCGCGAGGAACTGGTGGCCGAGAACATGCGCGCCGCGGGGCTCGACCCGAACGAAGTCGAGATCGAAGTGCTGAACGCCCGCCTCTCAAAACACAACCCGGAGTTCGTCGATTTTCTGTACGAGCGCCTTCAACGGGCCGGGTATCTTCGCCGCGATGTACTCCGGCTGATCAACCAGGACCGCAACTCATTCGCCGCCTGTTACGTCGCGCGCGGCTATGCCGACGGCATGGTGACCGGCGTCACCCGCGCCTACGATCAGGCGCTGGAGGAGGTGCTGCGGGTGATCGATCCGGCGCCAGACGGGCGGATGATTGGGATGTCGATCGTGCTTTCCAAGGGCCGCACGCTCTTCATCGCCGATACCAACGTGACCGAGATGCCAGACTCCGACGAACTGGTGGAGATTGCCATCGAGGCAGCGTCGGCAGTCCGGCGGCTGGGCTTCACGCCCAGGCTGGCGTTCATGTCGTACTCGGCCTTCGGCAACCCGATGGGCGAGCGCTCCGAGAAGGTGCGCGAGGCGGTGGCGATGCTGGACGCGCGCGGCGACGTCGGTTTCGAATACGAGGGCGAGATGCCGCCGGAGCTGGCGCTCGATCCAGAACGCCGCGCCGACTACCCGTTCATGCGCCTGACCGGCCCGGCCAACGTGCTGATCATGCCGGCGATCCACTCGGCCTCGATCTCGACCAAGCTGGTGCAGGCGCTGGGCGAGGCGACGGTCATCGGCCCGGTCCTGCTCGGCATGTCTAAGCCGGTCCAGATCGCGCCGCTGTCGGCGTCGGTGTCGAAGATCCTCAACATGGCGATGATGGCGGCGTACGAGGCGCCGGCCGAGGCCCCGAGCTAAAGTAGTCTCACGCGCCCTGGGTGGAGGTCCGCCGCGACGGCGCTGAAGCGAACGTCAGCCGTCACCACTCGCGTGTCGTGGCGCAGGGCGGCAGCGAGATAGAGGCAGTCATAGACGGGATGGCGGAGTTCGCTCGCCAACCTGAGCGCCGCGCTCAGGTCATCTTCGACTGGCAAAGTCCGCACCGGTGCGTCCATCAACGCGAGCAGCCGCTCCTCCGACTCTCGCGCAGTGAGTTCACCTTTCAGGTTGCGTCGCCAAAGCGCGTTGGCGGCTTCGACAAGCCACAGCGCCGGGGCGATGAGTGTCTCGTCGAGCAAGGCCTCGGCAGCGGCTGAACCTTCCTCGGCGAGCACCCACTTGAGGGCGACCGAGGCATCGACCACGAGACTCATCGGCGATCACGGTCCTCTCGGATAAGGGCCGCCGACTGGCCTTCGATGCGCCCGACCGTCTCACGACGCAAGGCAGCGGCGGTTTCGCGAAATGTCGCCCGCCCCGCTTTCAACGCGTTCGCTAGGATGACGCGGTGTTCTGCTTCGGCGCTGCGACCGTGGCCCGCCGCCTGCGCTTTAAGCGCATCGACAATATCGTCGGGGACGTTCCGTACCAGCAATTGAGCCATCGGCAGGTGATATCATATGATATCAGTCGCGGTCAAATGACGAGGGCAGGGCGCTGGCAAGGCGCCGTGTCGTTCTTCGATCGGATGTTTCACGTGAAACATCGGCGGGGTCTCAGCTGCGGCTTAGCCGGCGACACACCTCGTCGAGTTGCTCCAGGCTGGCGTAGCGAATACGGACCTCGCCCGCGCCGCCGCCATCGCGGATCTCCACCGGCAGGCCCAGCACCTCGGCCAAGTCGGTCTCCAGCGCCGCCGTGTCGGCGTCCTTCACCCCCGCCGAACGGCGACCCTGTCCGGTCGCGGCAGGCTTGTTCTTGGCAAGGTTCTCGGCCTGACGCGTGGTCAGCCCGCGACCAATCACTTCCTCCGCCAGCCGTTCGGCGTCCGGCGCGCCGATCAGCGGGCGCACGTGGCCCGCTGTCAGCCGGCCGTCGCGCACCATCTCGCGCACAGACTCCGGCAGTTGCAGTAGACGCACCGCATTGGTGACATGCACCCGGCTCTTGCCGACAGTTTCGGCAACCTGGGCTTGGGTGCGACCGAACTGGTCGATCAGCGCCTTGTAGCCCTCGGCTTCCTCGATCGGCGACAGGTCGGCGCGCTGGACGTTCTCGATGATGGCGATCTCGAGCACTTCCAGGTCGGAGAGGCTGCGGACGATGGCAGGTATGGACCGCACACCGGCCATCTGCGCGGCCCGCCAACGCCGTTCGCCGGCGACGATCTCATACTCATTCTCGTGCATCGCCGGGCGGACCAGAATCGGCTGCAGCACACCCTTCTCGCGGATCGACAGTGCAAGTTCTTCCAGTTCGGGCTGACCGAAGTGACGGCGCGGCTGACGCGGGTTGGCTTTGACGGTCTCGATCGCGAGTTCGCTGACGCCCGCAGCGCGCCCGCCCTCAGCCGGCGCGTCGACTTCGTCCAGCAGGGCCGAAAGCCCCCGCCCCAAACCCCGTCGGCTCTCGGCCATGCGTCGCGACTCCAATGAGCGGCAAGGTCTAAACCGAGTTGGCGCCCGCCTCTAGTTAGGTCATGCGTCCTTCGCGACGCCCGCCAACGCAGGCTCCTCAGAATGACGAGGTTGGGTAAGCGTCAACAACCCTTCGTCATGGTGAGGAGCGCTCGGAGGGCGCGTCTCGAACCACGCACCTCAAGCCGTCTTCAGCCGGGCGCGCTCGCGGCCGACCAGTTCGCGAGCCAGCTTGATGTAGGCCTGACTGCCCGCGCACTTCATGTCGTAGATCAGCGCCGGCTTACCGAACGAGGGCGCCTCGGAGACGCGGACGTTACGCGGGATCACCGTCTCGTAGACGGTGGGTCCGAAATGGCTCCGCACGTCCTTGGCGACCTGCGACGAGAGGGTGTTGCGGCGATCGTACATGGTCAGCACCACGCCCTGAATCTCGATCCCGGGATTGAGGCTGCCGCGAACAAGATCGATCGTCCGCATCAGCTGGGTTAGGCCCTCGAGCGCGAAGAACTCGCACTGCAGGGGCACCAGCACCGCGTCGGCGGCGGTCATGGCGTTGACCGTCAGGAGCGAGAGCGCCGGCGGGCAGTCGATCAGGATGTAGTCGTAGACGCGGTTGGCGCGGATCGGAGCGAGAGCGTCGCGCAAGCGATACGAGCGCCTGGGCGTCTGGCCGATCTCGACCTCGATGCCGGAGAGGTCCGGATCGGCGGGCAAGAGGTTGAGGCCGGGGAGGGCGGTCTTCACCGCCGCCTCCTGCACCGGAACGCCGTCCATCAGCACGTCGTAGAGCGTTTTGCGCCGCATCGCCCGGGAGACCCCGAGCCCGGTCGAAGCGTTGCCTTGCGGGTCGGAGTCGAGCAACAGCACCCGCTCGCCGATCGCCGAGAGGGCTGTGCCGAGGTTGATCGCCGTGGTGGTTTTGCCAACCCCGCCCTTCTGGTTGGCGATCGCCAGGACGCGGCAGGCCTTGGGTTCAGCGGGCATGGAGCGGCCCCTCCACCCGCAGGATGCGCGCCTCGGGATCGCTGCGACTAGGAAGTTGCTCGCACTTGAAGCGCCATACCGCGCGGGCGTCGGCAAGTTCGGCGTCGGCGCCGCGTCCCTTCATGAAGAGGCCGGTGGCCCCAAGCGCCAGATATGGCTTGGCGAATTCGAGCAGCCTCGGCAGCGGCGCGACGGCGCGGGCGGTGACGACGTCGGCGCTCAGCTTCAGGTCTTCTGCCCGAGCATTGTGGACTTCGGCCGGCAGCCCAAGCGTCGTCACCACCTCGCCGAGGAACCGGCAACGTTTGGCCTGGCTCTCGACCAAGTGCACCTTCGCGCCCGCCTCGCGCTTCAGCAGGATCGCCAGCACCACGCCGGGGAACCCCGCCCCCGCGCCGATGTCGACCCAGGTCCTGGCGTTGGGCGCGACGCCCAAAAGTTGCGCACTATCAAACACATGACGGGGCCAGAAAGCCGCGAGACTGCCCGCGCTGACGAGATTCATCCGCGCGTTCCAGTCGGTCAGCAGCGTCTGAAGACGCTCCAGGTCGGCGACCTGCGCCGCCATCGCACCAGTTCGCACCGCGAAGGCCGCGCTGTCCAGGACTTCGGGCTCAAGCAGCGCGGCGGACATGGGCGAGCAGGGCGGTAAGCGCGCCGGGGGTGACGCCTTCGATACGGGCCGCCTGGCCAAGCGTGGTCGGGCGCACCTCGTTCAGCTTCTCGCGCACCTCGTTGGAGAGCCCGCCAACCTTGGCGTAGTCCAGCGCCGGCGGCAGGGTCAGGCCCTCGTCGCGACGGAAGGCTTCGACGTCGGCGTCCTGGCGGCCGAGGTAGCCGGCATAGGCGGCATCGATCTCGATCTGCTCACGCACCTCGGGCGACCAGTCGCCCAGCACTGGCCAGTGACGCCGCAAGTCCTCGAAGCCGATGTCGCGATGTGCGAGCAGCTGCAGCACGTTGCGGCGTTGCCCGTCGAGATTGACCTTGAACCCGGCCCTGTTGGCTTGCGGCGGCGTCAGGCTGAGCTCTTGCGCCGTGCGCCGCGCCGCGGCCAGCGCCGCGGCCTTGGTAACGAACGCGCCAGCGCGCTCCGAGCCGACACAACCAAGCTCGATGCCCTTCGCGGTCAGCCGCTGGTCGGCGTTGTCGGCGCGCAGCCGTAGCCGGAATTCAGCGCGGCTGGTGAACATCCGATAGGGCTCGGTGACGCCGCGGGTGACCAGATCGTCGATCATCACCCCGATATAGGCCTCGTCGCGTCCAAAGCTCGCCGGCGCCTGGCCGGACGCGGCGCGCGCGGCGTTCAGGCCGGCGACCAGGCCCTGGGCGCCAGCCTCTTCGTAGCCGGTGGTGCCGTTGATCTGGCCGGCGAGGTAGAGACCGGGCAACCGACGGGTCTCCAGCGACGGGGTGAGTTCGCGCGGATCGACGTAGTCGTACTCGATCGCATAGCCGTAGCGCTTCACCCTGGCCTGCTCGAGCCCCGGAATGGTGCGCAGGAAGAGATCCTGCGTCGCCTCGGAAACCGAGGTGGAGATTCCGTTCGGATAGACCGAGTCGTCGTCCACGCCCTCGGGTTCGAGAAAAATCTGGTGACCGGTGCGCTCGGGGAACCGGACCACCTTGTCCTCTATCGAGGGGCAGTAGCGCGGCCCCTTGCCGCCCAGCCGGCCGCCATAGACCGCCGACTCGGAGAGCCGTTCGGCAATGATGGCATGGGTCGCCGCGGTCGTCGTGGTGACGCCGCACTCGATCTGCGGTGTGGTGATGGCGCCGGAGAGGAACGAGAACGGCGTCGGCGTCTCGTCACCGGCCTGCATCTCCAGCCCGGTCCAGTCGATTGTGCGACCATCGAGGCGCGCCGGCGTGCCGGTCTTCAGCCGGCCCATCTTCAGGCCGAGTCCGTAGAGCCGGTCCGCGAGGCCGATCGCCGGCGCTTCGCCGATGCGGCCAGCGGGCATGCGTTCGTCGCCACGGCAGATGACGCCCCTCAAGAACGTGCCAGTCGTGAGCACGACGCGTGTCGCGGCGTAGGTCGCACCACTCGCGCCAATCACGCCGGCGACCCGGCCATCCTCGGTGATCAAATCCTCAACGGCATCGGCGCGGACGTCGAGGTTCGGGTAGCCGAGCAACTTGGCCTGCATGGCCTCGCGGTACCGCGCCCGGTCGATCTGGGCGCGCGGACCGCGCACCGCAGGACCCTTCGAGCGATTCAGCAGACGGAATTGGATGCCGCCGACGTCGGCCAGCCGGCCCATCAAGCCGTCCAGCGCGTCGATCTCGCGAACCAGGTGGCCCTTGCCAAGACCGCCGATGGCAGGGTTGCACGACATTTCGCCGATGGTTTCGATCTTGTGGGTGAGCAGCAGGGTGCTTGCCCCGACGCGCGCCGAGGCGGCCGCGGCTTCACAGCCGGCGTGCCCGCCCCCGATCACGATGACATCCCAGGCCGTCATCCCTCGCCCATACCGAAAAGACCGGCTGAAAGCGAGGACGCCAGGGCCGCAGGCAGCCGCGCTGATGTTTCACGTGAAACATCGAGACGCGCTGCGCGGGGATGTTTCACGTGAAACATCACTTGCCGATGCAAAAGCTGCCGAACACGACGTCCAGCACATCCTCGGAGCCGATCCGGCCGGTGATCCGCTCCAACGACCGCGCCGCGAGGCGGATATCCTCCGCGGCCAGTTCCGGCTGATCCAGCGCCGCTCGATCCACCCGCCGCAGGTGTTCCAGCGCCTCGGTCAACGCCCCCGCGTGCCGGACGCGCGTCACCGCCGGAAAATCCGCACCGGTCAGGGCCTCGACGACCCGGCGCCGCAGCAAATCTCGTAGTTGATCCAGCCCCAGGCCACACGTCGCCGCAATCTGCAGCCGCGGACCCGGATGGATACGCGCGGCCTCCGCGGCATCCGTGCCGGCAGGCACATCAGACTTGTTCAGGACGAGCAGGTCTTCGGGCTGGGCGAGATCGCTTGCCTCGCGCCAAGCCCCGTGGTCGCGCGACCCGTCGACGACCCACAACCGCAGCGCGGCCGTCCCGGCCCAAGACCGCGCCCGCCGCACGCCCTCGGCTTCAATTGCGTCTTTGGCGGTGCGTAGCCCGGCCATGTCGGCCACCACCACTTTATAGCCTTCGATCACCAGCCCCGCCTCGATCACGTCGCGCGTGGTTCCGGCAGTCGGGGTGACAATCGCGGCGTCGCGCTGGAGTAACGCATTGAAAAGCGAGCTCTTTCCGGCGTTCGGCCCCCCGATCAGCGCGACGCGGTAGCCGTCCCTCACCCGCTCGCCCCGGCCGGCGTCCGCGAGCGCGGCTTCGAACTCCTCCGCCAGTCCTGCGACCAACGGCAGGGCCCGAGCCGCCACATCGGCGGGCACTTCCTCGTCGGGGAAGTCGACCGCCGCCTCGACGTACGCCAGCGCCTCCGTCAGCCGAGCGCGCCAGGTCTCGTAGCGACGGCCGAGCGCACCGCCGAGCTGGGCCACGGCTTGCCGCGCCTGAGCGTCGGTCTCGGCGTCGATCAAGTCGGCGACGCCCTCGGCTTGGTCGAGGCCAAGCCGTCCTGCTTCAAAGGCGCGGCGCGTAAACTCTCCCGGTTCCGCAAGGCGGAGGCCGAAACTCAGCAGCGCGCGGGTCAGCGCGCCGACCACAGCGGGACCGCCGTGAACCTGCAGCTCAGCGACATCCTCGCCGGTATAGCTCGCCGGCCCTGGAAACCAGAGGACCAGCGCTTCGTCGAGCGTCTGGCCATCATCGCTGTGCAGCGTCCGCACCGTCGCTTGCCGCGGCTGCGGCACGCTGCCGGCCAGCGTCTTGACGGCGTCCTGCGCGCGCGGTCCGGAAATCCTGATCACCGCCACGGCGGCCCGCCCCTGAGCGGTCGCCGGGGCGAAGATCGTGTCTCTCATCGGCCGCTCTTGCCGCTCCCAAGCCCGCCCGACGCCGCGGTCATCATCTTCATGAACTGCTCCGAGGCCTGCCCGCCGAACGCGAACCAGCTCTTCATCAGCTCCTCCGGCGCGGCCATGGCGATGTTGGCGTCGAGCCGCTTCTTCATTTCCTCGATCAGATGGCCGTTGAGGGCGGTCACGTCGGGCAGGCCGAGGAAGGCGCGCGCCTCGGCGGGGGTGCAGTCGACCTCGATATTTAGCTTCATCCGACCGCTCCCGCGTGGCGACGTCTTCGTGCTAAGGCGGCCCGAGCGGCCGCGCGTCTCCCCAATCTGGCGGCGTCCGCCGAAACACACAAGGAGGCGTCGATGGGCGAGACGGTGACGATCAGGACGCCGGACGGCGAATTCGCCGCCTACCTTGCCCGGCCCGCCGCCGCAAAGGCGCCGGCCATCGTGGTGATCCAGGAGATATTCGGGGTCAACGCAGTGATGCGGCAGGTCGCCGACGAGTTCGCCGCAGAGGGCTATCTCGCCGTCTGCCCGGACCTCTTCTGGCGCATCGAGCCAGGCGTCGACATCACCGACCAGTCCGAGGCCGAGTGGAAGAAGGCGTTCGAACTCTACAACGCCTTCGACGTCGATGCCGGGGTCAAGGACATCGCCGCAACCGTCGCCTACGCCCGCAGCCACGTCGCCAGCTCGGGCAAGGTCGGTTCGGTCGGCTTCTGCCTTGGCGGTCTCCTCGCCTTCCTCAGCGCCACCCGCACCGACGTCGACGCGGCGGTCGGCTACTACGGCGTCGGGATCGAGAAACACCTCGGCGAAACCGACCAGCTGGCCGATCCGCTGCTGCTGCACATCGCCGAAGAAGACCAGTTCGTGCCGAAGGAGGCGCAGGCGCTGATCGTCGCCTCGCTGAAGAACCATCGCGACGTCGAGATCCTCACCTACCCCGGCCGCGACCACGCCTTCGCCCGCAAAGGCGGCGAGCACTACGACGCCGCCGACGCCGCGACCGCCAAGGCGCGGACGCTGGCGCACTTCAAGAAGGCAATCGGCTGATGCTGGCGATCCAGGCTGTCCGCGCCGGCGGGCCCGAGGTGCTGGAGGCGGTGCAGGTCGACACGCCAACGCCCGGTCCCGGCCAGGTGCTGATCCGGCACGAGGCGATCGGGCTCAACTTCATCGACACCTACCAGCGCAGCGGCCTCTATCCGATGCGCTACCCCGCCGTGCTCGGCCAGGAAGGCGCGGGCGTGGTCAAGGCGTTGGGCGTGGGCGCCTCGCGGTTCAAGATCGGCGACCGGGTGGCCTACAACGGCGTCGGCGGCGCCTATGCCGAGCTGCACGTCGTGCCCGAAGTGCGCGTCGTGGCGCTGCCGGACGGCGTCAGCGCGGAGGTCGCCGCGGCGTCGCTGTTGAAGGGCATGACCACCGAGTTCCTGGTCCGCCGTTGCCACGCGGTGCAGCCGGGCGAGACCATCCTGGTGCATGCCGCCGCCGGCGGCGTCGGCACGCTGCTCGTGCAGTGGGCCAAGGCGATCGGGGCGACCGTGATCGGCACTGTCGGCTCAGAGGAGAAGGCCGCGGTCGCGAAGGGCTTCGGCTGCGACCACGTGATCCTCTATCGGCAGGAGGATGTAGCGGCGCGGGTGAAGGAGATCACCGGCGGCGCGGGCGTGCCGGTCGCCTACGACTCGGTCGGCAAGGACACGTTCGCAGCGACTATGGGCAGTCTTGCCCGGCGCGGTCTGTTCGTCAGCTTCGGCAATGCGTCCGGCGCGGTCCCGGCGTTCGAGCCGCTGCAGCTGTCGCGGGCCGGATCGCTCTTCCTCACGCGGCCCACCCTGGGCGACTACGTCGCAACGAGGGGAGAGCTCGACGAAAGCTCCGGGCAGCTCTTCCAGATGATCGACTCGGGCAAGCTCAAGATCGAGATCGGCCAGCGCTTCAAACTGGCCGACGCCCGGGCGGCGCACGAAGCGCTTGAGGGCCGTCAGACGATCGGCGCGACGGTGCTGCTGCCGTAGGACTCGCGGGGGGCCGGAAGGTTCGGGAAGGTTCTTTGACCACGAACCACACGAAAAGCACGAACGCGTTCACCTAAGCGCGGCGCGAAACTCCCAATCATTGTCATCCCGGCCGCAGCGAAGCGGAGAGCCGGGATCTCCTCGGCACGACTGAGCCAGGAGGTCCCGGATCTGCGCCGCTGACGCGGCTTGTCCGGGATGACATCGTTGGGAGGCGGCGCGCGTGGGGCGACCGCGCCGGGCAACCGCTGCCTACGTGTTCATCGACTGGAAGAATTCGTCGTTGGTCTTGGTCTGGCGCAGCTTGTCGAGCAGGAACTCGATCGCGTCCTGTGCGCCCATCGGGTTGACGATGCGGTGCAGGATGTAGGTCTTCTGCAGCAGGTCGCGGGGCGTGATCAGCTCTTCCTTGCGGGTGCCGGACTTGATGATGTCGATGGCGGGATAGGTGCGCTTGTCGGCAACCTTCCGATCAAGGATGATTTCCGAATTGCCGGTGCCCTTGAACTCTTCGAAGATGACTTCGTCCATGCGGCTGCCGGTGTCGATCAGGGCGGTGGCGATGATCGTCAGTGAACCGCCTTCCTCGATATTCCGCGCGGCGCCGAAGAACCGCTTCGGGCGCTGCAGCGCGTTGGCGTCGACGCCTCCGGTCAGCACCTTGCCGGACGACGGCACCACCGTGTTGTAGGCGCGGCCGAGCCGGGTGACGCTGTCGAGCAGGATGACCACGTCGCGCTTGTGTTCGACCAGGCGCTTGGCCTTCTCGATCACCATCTCGGCCACGGCCACGTGACGCGTGGCCGGCTCGTCGAAGGTCGAGGAGATCACCTCGCCCTTCACCGTGCGCTGCATGTCGGTGACTTCTTCCGGCCGCTCGTCGACCAGCAGCACGATCAGGTAGCACTCGGGGTGATTGGTCTCGATCGACTTGGCGATGTTCTGCAGCATTACCGTCTTGCCGACCCGCGGCGGCGAGGTGATCAGGCAGCGCTGCCCCTTGCCGATCGGGGCGACGATATCGATCACCCGGCCCGTGCGATCCTTCACCGTCGGGTCCGGCAGTTCCATGTTCAGGCGGGAGGTGGGGTAGAGCGGCGTCAGGTTGTCGAACAACACCTTGTGGCGGACGTTGTCGGGGTTTTCGAAGTTGATCTGCTGGACGCCGGTGAGGGCGAAGTAGCGCTCGCCCTCGCGGGGCGAGCGGATGGCGCCATCGACCGTGTCGCCGGTGCGCAGGCCGAACTTCCGGATCTGCGAGGGGCTGACGTAGATGTCGTCCGGGCCTGGTAGATAGTTGGCTTCCGGGCTGCGCAGGAAACCGAAGCCGTCCTGGACGACTTCGAGGGTGCCGGAGCCTGAGATCTCCACGCCTTCCTCGGCCAGGATCTTCAGGATCGCGAACATCATGTCCTGCTTGCGCATCTGGTTCGCGTTTTCGACGTCGAGCTTTTCGCCGAACGCCAGCAGGTCGGCCGGGGTTTTGTCCTTCAGCTCCTGCAGCGACATTTTGGTCAGACCGAGCTCGGCGATCGACTTCGAGGCGGTGCTCGGCTCGGACGGTTCGGCGGACGCCTCGTTCTCGAGCGCGCCGCCCGTTTCGGCGTCGATGTCTGTGGTTTCGATTTCAGTGATATCGGACATGTGACTTCGCAAGTTGGGTCGCCGGGCGCGATTCCGCCCCGGCGAGGGAGTGTTTGTTACGCGCCGCGCCTTTGGCGTTGGTCAAATGCGCGGAAATTCGATCAGGGGGCCGGCCCATCAGCGCCATCTCGGCGGCGGTCCGGCATGCGAGGCGGGGTAAGCCCGGCCGCTCCTTCAAGCGACTCGGCTTCAACTACCAGCGGAACCACAGGCCGGGCGCCGCGTCAAGCAGGCCTAGTAGGCGAACTTGGTGGTGATCGCGATGATCATGACGATCGCCGCCAGGAATGGCAGCTCGTTGGTCATGCGCCAGAAGCGCTCCGTCCGGGGCCGCTCGCCCTTCGCCAGCCGCGTTCGCGCCACCCCCAGATAGTGATGCCACCAGGTGAGGAAAAGGACCCCCGCCAGCTTGGTCAGCATCCAGGGCGTGAGCAGGAACGACCAGCCGCGGATATCGGTGGCGTTGAGCCAGACCAGCGCCAGACCCAGCACCCAGACCGCGATCATCGCCGGGTTCATGATGATCCGGTAGAGCTTGGCCTCCATCGTTTGGAAGGTCTCGTCCATCTCCGAGCCGATCGCCGAACGGGTGTGGTAGGCGAAGAGCCGCGGCAGGTAGAGCAGACCCGCCATCCAGGCGATCACCGCCACGATGTGGAAGGCGATCAGCAGCTGATGCCAGAACTCGAGGTGCTTCATGCCGCCTCGCAAAATGTCTTCAACGCGCACCGTTTCAGATCGGCCGAGCAACTCCCCGCCCCGGGACGCACGCCCGGTGATTTCAGCGCCGCGACGACCAGGTCGGCGAGGCCGCCGACGAACCCCGGCGCGGTCCCCAGCGTCCGGACGCGAATGTAAGGCGCGGCGCCAACCCGTTCGGCCACATCCGCGTAGTCTCGGTCGAGTTCAACCAGGGTCTCCACGTGCTCGGAGACGAAGGCGATCGGGTCGATGATCACGCCAAGACCCTCGGTCGCCGCCCGCTCGATCTCTTCGACCGTCGACGGCCCGATCCATTTCATCGGCCCGACCCGGCTCTGGTAGCAGATGCGCCAGTCGAACCGCCGCGTTAGCCGTTGCACCACCGCCGCGCAGGTCTGCTCGACCTGCCAGCGATAGGGATCTCCAGACGCCGCAATGCTCTCCGGCAGGCCGTGCGCGGAGAAAAGCAGCCGGACCTGGTCGGGCGAGCCCGCGGCCTCCCAAGCCTGGATGATCGCGGCCGCGTGGGCCTCGGCGAAGGCCTCCTGGTTGAAGTAGCAGCACACGACGTGACGCCGCCCGCCGCCCGCGTAGGTCGCGTCCCAGGCCGCCAGCGACGAACCCGTGGTGGTGGTGGAGTACTGCGGATAAAGAGGCAGCAGCACGATGTCTTCGGGTTCGAACGCGGCCACGGCAGCGGCCGTCTCGTCGCTCAGCGGGTTCCAGTAGCGCATGGCGATGAACACCTTGATGTCGTCGCCCGGCAGCTTCTCGGCGAGCGCAGCGGTCAGGGCCTCGGCCTGCGCCTCGGTCTCGGCGACCAGCGGCGAGCCGCCGCCCATCACCGCGTAGTTGGCGATCGCCGACTTCTGCCGCAGCCGCGAGACCAGCTCGGCGATCAGGAAGCGGATCGGGTTCGGCGCGCCGATGATCGCACGGTCGGAGAACAGGTTCTTCAGGAAGGGCCGCACCGCCTTGGGACCGTCGGGGCCGCCCAGGTTGAACAACACCACCGCGGTCCGGCTCATGCGTTGCGCCAGGCCGTCACCTGATCCACCACCTGGGCGATGTGCTCGATCGGCGTGTCCGGCAGCACGCCGTGACCGAGGTTGAACACGTACGGCCCGCCTGACCACTGCCGCAACATCGTCTCCACACCTTGCCGCAGACTTGGCCCGCCGTCGCGAAGCAGCTCGGACTCCAGTGCGCCCTGGATCGCCATGCTCTGTTGCAGCCGCTGACCCAGTCCCGCCGAAGCACTCGCCCCGAGGCTGACGACCTGAACGCCGGTCTCCCGCGCATAGCGCTCCACGAGCGGCTCGGCGGCTTCGCGTGGAAACCCGATCACCGGGACAGTGACGCCTTGAGCCCGTAGCCCCTGAACGATCGCCGCGTGCGGCCGGATCACCAGGCGTTCGAAGAGTTCCGGCTCTGGCAGGAGCCCTGCCCAGGACTCGAAGATCTGCAGCGCCTGGGCGCCCGCTCTCGCCTGCATCACCAGGTAAGGCACGGTGGCGACGGCCAGCAGATCCACCAGCTGCTGCACCCGCTCAGGCTCGGCCAGCGCCATGGCGCGCGCCTTGGCCCGCCCAGCCTCACCGCCGTAGCCGATCAGCATGTAGGTCGCCAGTGTCCAGGGCCCGCCGGCGAACCCGATCAGCGCCCGGTGCGGCTCCAGCTCGGCGCGGACACGTCGCAGCGTCTCGCCGACATAGCTCAGTTTGTCTGTGATCGAGTCGATCTGCGCGGCCATGTCTTCCAGCCTCGGCAGCTCGCCCAGCCTTGGCCCCTCGCCGGCCTCGAACCAGACCTCCTGGCCAAGCGCGATGTTGACCAGGAAGATGTCCGCGAACACGATCGCCGCATCGTAGGCGAACCGGCGCATCGGCTGCAGCGTCACTTCCGTGGCGACGTCGGGATCGGCGCACAGCGCCAGCATGTCCTTCACCTTCGAGCGCAGAACGCGGTATTCTGGCAGGCAACGACCCGCCTGGCGCATCAGCCAGATCGGCGGACGTTCAACCGGTTCGCCGGCGATGGCGCGAAGGAAGAGGGGACGGGTCTCGCTCATGGCGGCCCTTAAACCGCCCCAGACCGCCAGGCTCAAGGGCCAGCGTTTCGACAGGCCCCAACCACTAATCCTTAACAGAAGGTTAAAGGTTTTTTTGAAGAGGCAGTAAGGCAGGGACTCATGGGGATCGATTGGTCCGGCTGGTCCGGCTCTCCACCTGGCGACCCCAGCGATGCACAGCGCGTCTTCGTCATGCGGCGGGCTGTGAATTGCGTTGAGAACCGGGCAAACTGTTGTTTGGCCACGGGCTCTCGCCGCATCTCGCGGGGACCGGCTTTGAAGGAACCCGATTGTCCACGAGTCTCGCCACCGACCCACGACACCTGGTCCACCGGCCTGACGGCCTGGGGAACAACGGTGATCGGCAGGGGTCGGTGGTCCCCAGACGCCCGCAGGCTGCGACCCGACGCCTCAATTGTCCCCGATTGGACGCTCGGAAGGGCGGCGTGGTTAGCGACTCGTTAACGCTCCGTACACAGCCTTGCGCCCAGGTTTATTTGCGGGGTTGCCCACGCACCGCGGGGCGCCGATGACCCAGCGCGCGCGCCTCGCCACCTACTTCCACGTCCACCTGGTTTCCGACTCCACCGGCGAGACGCTGAACGCCCTGGCACGCGCCGCCTGCGCCCGTTTCACCAACGTGCTGCCGATCGAGCATATCTATGCCCTGGTCCGCTCGCCGCCGCAGCTGGAACGGGCGCTGGAAGAGATCGCCAACGCGCCTGGCGTGGTGCTGCACACGATCATCGATCCGGTGCTGAGGAGCGCGCTGGAGATCGGCTGTCAGGGACTGGAGATGCCCTGCATCCCGGCGCTCGATCCGCTGGTTTCGGCCCTGTCGCGCTATCTGGGGGCGCCGCTCTCGACCCAGGTCGGGGCGCAGTATTCCCTCGATGCCGACTACTTCAACCGGATGGACGCGCTGAACTACGCCATCGGTCATGACGACGGCCAAGGCGGCCAGGATCTGGAGCGGGCCGACGTGATCCTGGTCGGCGTCTCGCGCACCTCCAAGACGCCAACCAGCATCTACCTGGCGCACCGGGGCGTGCGCGCTGCCAACGTGCCGCTGGTCGCCTCCGGGGTGCCGCCGCGGCTGCGGGCGGTGAAGGGGGTGCCGATCGTTGCGCTGACGCTCGCGCCGGACCGCCTGCTGGAGATCCGCCGCAACCGGCTGCGCAGTCTCAACGAGCAGCGCGAGAGCAGCTATGTCGATACCGACGCCGTCCGCCAGGAAGTGATCAACGCCCGCCGACTGTTCGAGCGCGAGGGCTGGCCGGTAATCGACGTGACCCGCCGCTCGGTGGAAGAGACCGCGGCGGCGGTGATGAACATCCTTTCCGGCGGGCGCGGCCAGATCGAGGTGCTTGGGTGACGCCGATCGTGTTGGCGTCGAAAAGTGCGTCACGGGCCGCGGTTCTGACCGGCGCGGGCGTTCCGTTCGAGGCGGCGAGCCCGGGTGTCGACGAAGCCGAGGCGAAGGCGCGGCTACTAGCGGACGGGGCCGGGCCAGCGGCGGTGGCCGAGCACCTCGCCGAAGCGAAAGCCATCGCGGGTTCGAAGCTGCGTCCGGACGCGCTCGTCATCGGCGCCGACCAGACCCTGGACCTCGACGGGCGGTTATTCGACAAGGCTGAGAGCCTGGCGGAAGCCCGCGAACGCCTGACGGTGTTCCGTGGTCGCCGCCATCAGCTTCATTCGGCAGTAGTGGTCGCTCGGGCCGGTGAGGCGGTCTGGCGCGTCGTGGAGAGCCCGAGCCTGACCATGCGCGATGTCTCGGATGCCTATCTCGACGCTTACATCGCGCGAAACGGCGAGACGCTGCTGGGTTCGGTGGGGTGTTACATGCTGGAAGGCGAGGGAGTGCAGCTGTTCGAGGCCATCGAGGGCGACTACTTCGCGATCCTCGGCCTGCCGCTGCTGCCGCTGCTGAGGTTCCTGCGTAGCGCCGGGGCGCTGGCGGCATGACTCTGCACCTATCCGGCGCGGCCATGGTCGCCGGCGTGGTCGGCTCGCCCGTAACCCACTCGCTGAGCCCGCTGATCCACAACGCCTGGATCGCCGCGGCGAGGCTCGACGCGGCCTATGTGCCGTTCTCGCCAGCGGCGGGCGGATTCGCCGGCTTGGTGGCGGGACTGCGCGGCGGCGCGATTCGCGGGCTGAACGTCACCGTCCCGTTCAAAGAGGAGGCGCTGGCGCTCGCGACCCGAGTGAGAAGCCGCGCCAAGCGGGCCGGGGCGGCAAACTTGCTGGTGTTCGAGACCGAAGGCGCGATCGTCGCCGACAATACCGACGGGCTCGGGATGATGGAGGCGATCGCCAGGCAAGCCCCAGGCTTCGACGTCCGGAGCGGCCCGACGGTGGTGCTTGGCGCGGGGGGCGCAGCGCGGGGGGCCGTGGCGGCGCTGGTCGAGGCCGGCGCGCCAGAGGTTCGGATCGTCAATCGCTCGCACGACCGCGCGGTGGCCCTGGCCGCCGCCGTTGGTGCTCCGGCCCGAGCCGCCACCGCGACGGCGGCGTTCCGCGATGCGGTGCTGATCGTCAACGCCACCACGCTCGGCCTCGGCGGCGGCGCGGGACCGGCGGCGGCGTTCGAGGCGGCGCGGCCGGACGCGGTAGTGCTCGACATGGTCTACCGCCCGCTCCGGACCGAGTTCCTCGACCGCGCGGCCAAGGTGGGGCTGGTCACCGTCGACGGACTGGCGATGCTGATCGGCCAGGCGGCGCCCTCGTTCGAGGCCTTTTTCGGCAAGCCGCCGCCAGCTATCGACGTGCGTGCGCTCTGCCTCGCCGCGCTCGGGGAAACCTAGATGATCACGCTCGGCCTCACCGGCTCGATCGGCATGGGCAAGTCGGCCACCGCGGAGATGTTCCTTGAGGAGGGCTGCCCGGTCTACGACGCCGACGCCGAGGTGCACCGGCTCTACGCCAAGGGTGGCGCAGCGGTGGGTCCCGTAGAGGCGGCGTTTCCCGGGGTCGAGGAAGACGGCGCGATCAACCGCGCCAAGCTGTCAGCGCGGGTGGTCGGCAAGTCGGATGAACTCGACAAGCTGAACCGCATCGTCTGGCCGCTGATGGGCTCGGCCAGGCGGGAGTTCTTCCGCAAGGCCGAGGAAGATGCGGTGGCGATCGTCGTGCTCGACATCCCGCTGCTCTACGAGACCGGCGGCGAGCGCAACATGGATGCGGTGGTCGTGGTGTCCGCGCCGGCCGATATCCAGCGCGAGCGGGTGCTGGCGCGGGAGGACATGAACGAGGCCAAGCTCGACGCGATCCTGGCCCGCCAGATGGCCGACGAGGAGAAGCGTGCCCGCGCCCACTTCATCGTCGACACCAGCCGGGGCTTCGACGCGGCCCGCGTCCAGGTCCGCGACATCGTGGCCACCCTCATGCGTCCGGATTGGTCGTCCCGAACGCTTGTAGCGTCCCGCGAACAGCGCAAATGAAAGCTTAGATGCCGCGCGAGATCGTCCTCGATACCGAGACCACCGGGCTCGACCCCTACAATGGCCACCGGCTGATCGAAGTCGCCTGCGTCGAGCTCGACGATCTGATTCCGACCGGCCGCACCTTCCACCGCTACATCCACCCCGAGCGCGACATCGAGGTCGAGGCCGAACGGGTGCACGGCATCTCGCTGGCGTTCCTGGCCGGCAAGCCGAAGTTCGCCGACGCCGAGGTGGTCGATGCCATGCTCGACTTCATCGGCGACGCGACCATGATCGCCCACAACGCCGCCTTCGACCGCAACTTCATCAACGCCGAGCTGGAGCGGCTGGGCCGGGCCGGTTTCCATGAGAAGCGCTGGCTCGACACCCTGGGCATGGCCCAGCAGCGCTTTCCCGGCATGTACAACTCGCTGGACGCGCTCTGTAAGCGCTTCAAGATCTCGCTGTCGGAGCGCGACAAGCACGGGGCGCTAGTCGACGCAAAGTTGCTTGCCAACGTCTATCTCGAGCTGAAGGGCGGGCGCGAACGGCGGCTCGATCTCTCGATCGTCGGCCGGCGGCGCACGGGCGAGCTCGAAGTCGCCGCGGTCGTCGCCTACGGGCCGCGTCCCCGGCCGCTCGCGGCGCTCAGTTCGCCGGAGGAGCACGAGCGGCATGCCAGCTTCATCCGCGACGCGCTGAAGGACGCCGCGGTCTGGCTGCAGTTCGAGGACTGGGCGCCGGCGTAGCGGCCCGTCAGTCGGCGTGGGCCTCCACCGCCATCGAGACCACAGCCCCCGGCGGGCGCATCAAGAGCAGGAACGGGGCAAGGAAGAGCACCCCGAGCGCCATCCAGGCGAAGATCGAGTCGTAGGCCAGCATCGCGGCCTGACGGGTGATCTCGCCATTCAGCACCAGCAAGCCGCCCTCGGTGGCGGGGCTCATGAACGCGGGCAGCGTCGCGGCGGACACCGGATCGCCGCCGACGATCTTCTCGGCCAGCCTGGCGTGGGCCATGGCCGAGTTGTGCGTCAGCGTCGCCTGGATCAGCGAGATGCCGACGCTGGAGCCGATACTTCGGACCATGGTGTTGACGATCGTGGCCTCGGTCCGGTGGATCGGGTTCAGCGAGACGTAGGCGAGCGAATTCAGCGGCGCGAATAGCAGGCCGACGCCGAGGCCCTGGATCACGCCCGAACTCATGATCGGATCGGCGGTCATCGAGAGGTCGAAGTGCGCCATCTGCCAGAGCGCGATGGCGGCGAGCATGATGCCGATCATCAGCACGCGCCTGGGCCCGATCGCCGGGATCAGGAACGGCACGATGAGGAAGGCGATCAGCGATCCCGCGCCGCGCGGCATGCTGGCATAGCCGCTCTGCAGCACCGAGAAGCCCATCAGGTTCTGCATGAACGACGGCAGCAGCGCGGTCGTGGAGAACAGCAGCGCGCCGACGAAGAGGCCAAAGGTCGAGCAGACGACGAAGTTGCGGTCCTTGACCAGGTCGCGGTGGAAGAACGGGTTCTTGGCGGTGATGGTCTGGACGATGAACACCCAGAATCCGACCGCGGCGATGATCGCCTCGATCCAGATTTCGCGCGACGAGAACCAGTCCTTGTCCGGTCCGCGGTCGGTCATCAGCTGGAACGCGCCGACGAAAGCGACCAGGGCCCCGAAGCCGAGGAAGTCGAAGGGCCGTTGCTTGCCGCCCCCGTCCTTGGCCATGAAAAGATAGATGCCGAGGAAAGCCAGGATGCCGACTGGCAGGTTGACGAAGAACACCCAGCGCCAGGAGAAGTTCTCGGTCAGGAACCCACCCAGCGCCGGTCCGATGATCGGGCCCATGATCACCACAGCGCTCCAGATCGACATCACCTGGGGTATCTGTTTCTGCGGGTAGATGTCGAGCATCGTGGTCTGCGAGAGCGGCATCAGCGAGGCGCCGGCCAGGCCCTGAAGCAGGCGGAAAATCACCATCTCGGGCAGGTTCTGCGCCAGGCCGCAGGCCATCGAGGCGAGGGTGAACGCCGAAATCGAGATCAGGAACATCGGCTTGCGGCCGATCTTCAGCGATAGCCAGCCCGACAGCGGGGTCATGATCGCCGTCGCCAGGATATAGGATGTCAGCACCCAGACCGCCTGGTCCTGCGAGGCGCTGAGGCTGCCTTGCATGTGCGGCAACGCGACGTTGGCGATCGTGGAATCCAGCGTGTTCATCAGGGTCGCCAGCATCAGCGCCCCGGTGATCGGGATCCTGTTGGCGATGTCGATCTCTGACGCCATGCGGCTGCTACTCTCCGTGCGCGACGGAGGTTATGCGGCGCGCAGGGGCCGTGTCACGACACTTGGAGCCGCCGGTCCAAGTTTCCTTGGATCTAGCGGCCGCGATCAGGCGTGATCGAGCACGCGCTTGGGCTCGTAAGGCGCCTCCAGCGCCTTCACCTCGTCGTCGGTCAGCTTGATCTTCAGGCCGGCCAGGGCGTCGTCGAGGTGATGCGCCTTGGAGGTCCCGATGATCGGAGCGGTGATCGCGGAGTTCTTCAGCACCCAGGCCAGCGCTAGCTGCATGTTGGAGACGCCGCGCGCCTTGGCGAGGCCGCTCAGGGTGTCGACGACGGCGTGGTCGGGGGCTTTGTAGTAGAGCCGCTCGGAGAACTCGTCGGTGCGGGCGCGCTCGGTGTTGCCTTCCTTCGGGTTGTCGCGGCCGCCGGCCAGGAAGCCGCGCGCCAGCGGTGACCACGGGATCACGCCGATGCCCTGGTCCTTGCAGAGCGGCAGCATCTCGCGCTCTTCTTCGCGGTAGACCAGGTTGTACTGCGGCTGCATCGAGACGAACGGGGTCCAGCTGTTGGCGCGCGACGTGGTCAGCATCTTCATGAACTGCCACGCGTACATCGAGCTGGCGCCGATGTAGCGAGCCTTGCCGGCGCGAACGACGTCGTTCAGCGCCTCGAGGGTCTCCTCGATCGGGGTTTCATAATCGAAGCGGTGGATCTGGTAGAGGTCGACATAGTCGACGCCGAGCCGCTTCAGGCTGTTGTCGATGCCGTCCAGGATGTGCTTGCGCGACAGGCCGCGGTTGTTGACGTCGCCGCCCATCGGGCCGTTGACCTTGGTCGCGATCACCACCTCGTGGCGCTTGGCGTACTCCTTCAGCGCTCGCCCGGTGACCCGCTCGCTTTCGCCTTGCGAATAGACGTCGGCGGTGTCGAAGAAGTTGATCCCGGCTTCGAGCGCGCTCTTGAAGAACGGCATTGCCGCCTCGTCGTCGAGCACCCAGCTGCGCCACTTCGACGACCCGTAGGTCATGCACCCGAGGCAGAGCCGCGAGACCTTCAGCCCCGTATTGCCAAGCCGGACATATTCCATCGCCGTTCTCCCTCGCTGCGCGGCGGCGAAGTGCGCGCGACGATGGGCTGCGGCAAGGCAGAATTTCTGCGGAGGGAGAGCGCGCCGGAGGCGCGGTCAAGTTTGAACGCAGAGAACGCGGAGGAAGAATTGAGGGCGCAGAGCGTACGGGCCCTCTGCGTCCTCCGCGCCTTCTCTGCGACCTCTGCGTTCCGAAATTGAAAGCCTGCAGCGCTTCGTACGCCTGCCAGGTTCGCGCCCTCGTCTGTTCGGGGTGAGCCTACTTCTCCAGGCGGCCGTCCCTGAGGGCGGCTTCTTCGAACTGGAACAGCACCTCGGGGTCGGGGCGATCGACGTCTTCGGCGATGCGGTCGGGGGCCAGGGCGCGCAGGATGTGGCGGATGATGTTGAGCCGGGCCGCCTTCTTGTGGTCGGTGTGGACGCAGAACCAGGGCGCCGCCGGGGTCGAGGTGCGCATCAGCATCGTGTTGCGGGCGGCGGAATAGTCCTTCCAGCGCTTCTGCGCCTCGCCGTCGAGGTCGCTGACCTTCAGCGCTTTCAGCGGGTCCTTGCGCCGCGCGTCCAGCCGTTCGGCCTGCTCCTTCTTGGAGATGTCGAGCCACAGTTTGACCAGCTTGATGTCGGCGTCGGCCAGCATCCGCTCGAAGGTCGGCGCGTCGCGCAGGAAGTCCTCGTGCTCGCGCTCGGTGCAGAAGCCCATCACCGGCTCGACCCCGGCGCGGTTGTACCAAGACCGGTTGAAGATCACGAGATCGCCGGCTGCCGGCAGGTAGTGGACGTAGCGCTGGAAATACCACTCGCTGCGGTCGCGGTCCGAAGGCTTGGGCAGGGCGATGGCGCGGGTGCGGCGGGCGGTCAGATGCTCGGTGATCCGGGCGATCGCGCCGTCCTTTCCGGCGCTGTCGCGGCCTTCGAAGACCACTACGGCCTTGGCGCCCGTCTCGGCCGCCCACTCCTGATAGCGCACCAAGTCGATCTGCAGATCGACCAGCGCGGTCTTGTAGTCCTTGGTCTTGCTCATCGCTTCAGCATAATCGGCCCGCCTCGCTTGTCGAACGTCCGGAGCCGCCGCTTGATCCGCCTCTATGTCTCCAATCCGCTGGCGGCCGGCGCTGTGTTTGAGGCGGACGCCGCGCAGGCGCACTACCTGACCAACGTCATGCGTCTCGCCGTCGGCGACGAACTGCTGGTGTTCAACGGCCACGATGGCGAGTGGCGAACGCGGATCGCGACCACGGGCAAGCGCGGTTGCCAGCTCGAGCCACTTGAGCAGACGCGGTCGCAAATAATCGGCCCTGACCTTGATCTCATCGTCGCCCTGGTCAAGCGCGACCGGCTGGAGTCGATCGTGGAGAAGTCGGCCGAGCTGGGCGCTCGCCGCGTGCGGCTGGTTACCACCGAGCGCACCAACGCCGAACGCACCCGCGTCGATCGGCTCGAAGCGATCGCGGCCGAAGCGTCGGAGCAGACTGGCCGACTGGAAGTTCCGGCAATCGAGCCGCCGCAGAAGCTCGCGGCGCTGCTCGCCGGCTGGCCCCAGGGGCGCTCGCTGATGTTCTGCGACGAGGCCGGCGATGCGCTCCCCGCCCTCGACGCGCTCGCGGGCCGGCCTGGCGGTCCCTGGGGGGTGCTGATCGGACCGGAAGGCGGGTTCTCGCCGGCCGAACGCGCGGCGATCCGCGCTCTGCCCGGCGCCGTCCCAGTTTCTCTCGGGCCACGGATTCTGCGCGCCGACACGGCGGCCATCGCCGCGCTAACGCTCTGGCAAGCGGTGCTGGGCGATCTCAAGGCCCCTTGAGCTTGGGCTCGCCAACGCCCAGATGACCTAACCAAAGCCCCGGCAACAGGGGTGACGGGGCGTGCGGGCTGCCCCCGGGCTCGCGATGTGGGAGATGGGTAACCGGATGAGCGAGACGCTTTGTGACGACCGGCCGCTGACGTTCGACGACCTGGTCGCGGACTTCGACCGCGGCTTCAAGCCGAAGGACCAGTTCCGGGTCGGCTCAGAGCACGAGAAGTTCGTTTTCCGCATCCCCGGCCACACGAGCGTTCCCTACGAGGGCGATGCCGGCATCCACGCCCTGCTCATCGGCATCAAGCGCTTCGGTTGGAGCGAGATCCTGGAAAAGCGCGCCGACGGCGGCGAAACCTTGATTGGGCTCTCGCGCGGCGGCGCCTCGGTCAGCCTGGAGCCCGGCGGTCAGTTCGAACTCTCCGGCGCGCCGTTGGAGAGCGTCCACGACATCTGCATCGAGATCGGCGCCCACCTCACCGAAGCGCGGCAGGTCGCCAGCGAGCTCGGTCTTGGGTTCCTCGGCCTCGGCTTCACGCCGGAATGGTCCCGCGCAGACGTCGCGGTGATGCCCAAGGGCCGCTACCAGATCATGTCGAGTTACATGCCGAAGGTCGGCAAGCTCGGCCTCGACATGATGTTCCGCACCTGCACGGTGCAGGCCAACCTCGACTTCGCCTCCGAGGCCGATATGGCCGCTAAGATGCGCCTGTCGCTGGCGCTGCAGCCGCTGGCGACCGCGCTGTTCGCCAATTCGCCGTTCGTGGAGGGCAAGCCAACCGGCTACCTCTCCAGCCGCGCCCGGGTCTGGACCGACACTGATCCGGCCCGCACCGGCATGATCGACTTCGTGTTCCAGCCCGGCTTCTGTTTCGCCGACTACGCCAAGTGGGCGCTCGATGCGCCGATGTATTTCGTCAAGCGCGACGGGATCTACCTGGACGCCTCGGGCCTCTCGTTCCGCGATTTCATGAACGGCGAGCTCTCGATCCTGCCAGGCGAGCGGCCGACGATCGGCGACTGGCGCAACCACCTCAACACGCTGTTCCCCGAAGTGCGGCTGCAGAACTATCTGGAAATGCGCGGCGCCGACACGGGTCCGCCGGAGCGGCTTTGCGCGCTGGCTGCGTTCTGGATGGGCCTGCTCTACGACGACGCCTGCGCCGAGGCGGCGTGGGACCTCTGTAAGCACTGGCAGATCGAGGATCACGAGCGCCTGCGCGCCGACGCCGCCCGGGTCGGGCTGAAGGCGGTGGTCGACGGCCGCTCGCTGCAGCAGCTGGCGCTGGACGTAATGGCCATCGCGCGCCGCGGCCTGAAGAACCGCGGCCGCATCGGCCCCTCGATGACCGACGAGACCGGCTTCCTCTCGTCGCTGGACGAGATTGCCGAAACCGGCGTCACCGCCGCCGACCGCTGGCTGGAACTCTACCACGGCGCCTGGAACGAAGACCTGGCGTCGATCTACGAGGCGGCGGCTTACTAGCTAGTCCCGCACCGCCCTCACCTCACCTCTCCCGCAGGCGGGAGAGGGCTACGGATAGCGAGCGGCGGCTTCAACATCCCTCGCGGCCCCAGCTATCGGTATCCCTCTCACCGACCGTGGGTTGGGGAAGGGTTAGGTGAGGGGCGGTTCGGCTTGGCGCTAAGCTCTAGGCTCACTCACCGTCGGTGGCCAGGGCGGGCGTTGGCTCTGGCCGGCGCCGTCGTCGGTGTGGAGGACGGCGTCGCGGACCTCGGCCGGGTCGTCGGCCTCGCCGGCTTCGTAGATCTCGACCTGGTTCGGATAGAACGCGAGGTGTCCGCGGATGGAGTCCATCGCGTCGTACGGCGTCTCGTAGGTCCAGACCGCGTTCTCGGCGAAGCGGCCGTCCATCAGGATGGTGAAGTAGTTGGCGTCGCCCTTGTAGGGGCAATGCGTCACCCGCTCCGTACGCGAGAAATACTCCATCGAGACGTCCCCGCGCGGGAAATAGATCACCGCCGGGTAGGTCGATTCCTGCAGCGTCAGCGCCATTCGGGTGTCGGCGATCACGTGGCCGTTGTAGCGCGCCTGCATGCGCTTCGGGTTGGCGCTCACCGTGATCGGGTGGTCGGGACCGGGGATCTTCATTTCGGGCATGGGCTCTCCTCCTGCGCCGTCAACGCTGATGAGTGAGGTCGGGTTCGCCGGCGCCATGTGCAAGGCGCTGGCTTGCTTGTGAAACAAACCTTCGCGTGATTGTCTCGACCGCTGCAGTGGGGCGCGTGCCGAATGTTCAACGTCGTCGTCGTGGCCGGGGTGGCGATCACGGTCCTGACCGGGATTCCCGTGTTCCTGCAGTTGCGCCAGCACCCGAGGGGCCTCTCGGTGCTGTTCTTCGCCGAGATGTGGGAGCGGTTCTCCTACTACGGCATGCGCGGGCTCTTGATCTTCTATCTGACCGAGCACTTCCTGTTCGACGACAAGTTCGCCAACGGCCAGTACGCCTCCTACACGACGCTGGTCTATCTGGTGCCGCTGGTCGGCGGTTATGTCGCCGACCGCTGGCTGGGCAGCCGCAAGGCGATCGCGTTCGGCGCGCTGCTCTTGGTCGCCGGCCACTTCACCATGGCGATCGAGGGTCCGGCGGCGAGCGAGACGCTCACCTACGGCGGCCACGCCTATGCCTACAGCCTCAGCGGCCGGATGGACGACCGCCACGTCTGCCTGAAAGTGGGCGCGGGTTGCTACGACGTTGGCGCGGCGCCCGGCGGCGGCCTCGCGATCAAGAACCTGCCGGCGGCGGCGCCGCTGCCGCCCGTTCTCCCCCAGGGGACTTACGCCGAGAGCCAGAGCCGCTCGCAGCTGTTCGTCGACGTGCTCTATCTGGCGCTGGCGTTGATCATCATGGGCGTCGGGTTCCTGAAGGCGAACATCTCGTCGATCGTCGGCCAGCTCTATCCGCAGGGCGATCCGCGCCGCGATCCCGGCTTCACGCTCTACTACTACGGCATCAACCTTGGCGCCTTCTGGGCCTCGGTGGTCTGCGGGCTGCTGGGCCAGACAGTCAGCTGGTCCGCCGGCTTCGGACTGGCGGGCGTAGGCATGCTCGCCGGCTTCGTGGTCTTCGTGCTGAACAAGCCGAAGCTGGAGGGCAAGGGCGAGCCACCCGAACCGGCGGCGCTGCTCAGGACCGTGCTCGGCCCGGTCCGGCTGGAATGGGCGATTTACCTCGCGGGCCTCGCCGGTGTTGCGCTGGTTTGGGTGCTGGTGCGGCAATACGAGCTGCAGGGCTGGCTGCTACTGGCGGGGTGGGTCGCGGCGCTGGGCTATCTCGGCTGGGAGATGACCCAGATCGGCAAGGTCGGCCGCGAGCGGCTGATGCTGGCGCTGGTGCTGGTCATCGCCTCGATTGTGTTCTTCACCCTGTTCGAGCAGGCCGGCTCGTCGCTGAACCAGTTCGCCGAGCGCAACACGGCGCTACCCAACGAGGGCTTTTGGACCATCACACCGGCGCAGACCCAGGCCTTCAACGCCGGCTTCATTCTGATCTTCGCGCCGGTGTTCGCCTGGCTCTGGATGAAGCTCGGCGCGGCCGGCCGCGATCCCAATCCGCTGATCAAGTTCGGCCTGGCCTTGATCCAGGTCGGCGCGGGGTTCTTCGTGTTGGTCTGGGGCGCCAACTTTGCCGACGCGTCGTTCCGCACGCCGGTGATCTTCCTGGCGCTGGCCTACCTGCTGCACACCACCGGTGAGCTTTGCCTCAGCCCGGTCGGTCTCTCGGAGATGACCAAGCTGTCGCTGGCGCGGATGATCTCGACGCTGATGGCGGTCTGGTTCCTGGCCAGCTCGGCGGCGCAGTGGCTGGCCGGCTTGATCGCCCAGACCACCGCGGCCGACACGGTCGGCGGGCAAGTGCTGGATCCCAAGGCCGCCTTGGCGACCTATTCCAACACCTTCCTCTGGATCGGGGTCTGGGGCGCCGGCGCCGGCGTGCTGCTGCTGGCGCTCAGCCCCTGGCTGAAGTCCTGGGCGCACGGCGTCAACGACGCGGCCAACCACCAGCAGTTCTAGGCCGAACAACGCCGTTCGTCGTGGAACCTTAACCGCGCTGCCGCGCTGAAGCTCCGGCGGCAGCGTTTCCGCGACATTGAATGGGTGACCCAATGAGCGACCAGATTGCCGACGAGACGTTCCGCGCCGAGCTGGTTCCGGTCATCCCGCACATGCGCGCCTTCGCCCGCTCGCTGACCGGCAACTTCGCCGAGGCCGAGGACCTGGCGCAGGAGGCGCTGGCCAAGGCTTGGCGCAGCCGCGCCAGCTACGAGCTCGGCACCAGCCTGAAGAGCTGGGTGTTCATGATCGTGCGCAACGAGTTTTACTCGCAGAAACGCCGCTCCTGGCGCCAGGTCGCGCTCGACATGGACGCCGCCGAGCGCACCCTGGTCGCGGTCTCCGACCCGGCCGGCGCGCTGGAGCTCAACGAAGCCCGCCGCGCCCTCGCCCTGCTGCCGGACGACCAGCGCGAGGCCCTGATCCTGATCGGCGTCGCCGGCCTCGCCTACGAGGAGGCCGCCGAGATCTGCGATTGCCCGGTCGGCACGGTGAAGAGCCGCGTCAGCCGCGCGCGCCGCCGCATGATCGAGCTGATGGAGGGCGGCTTCCTCGCGGACGACGGCGACATGCCGAGCGACGCGATGGCCACTTTGTTCGCCGACGCAGAACGGCTGCAGCGCCGTGCGGCGTGAGCGGGGGCGCGAACGGCGACAGCGCGAGCGGCCCGCCGGCCTAGGTCGCCTCGGGGCTAACTACGATGCCCTCCGGCCGCTCCGCAGGTCGCACGGGATGTCTGTGTTTGGAACGAGCTAGGGGCTTGTCATTGGCCCCGGCTAAAGTCCCTTCAGCCACGCCACCAGCCGCTGGTTCACCTCCGCCGGGCGTTCCTGTTGGGTCCAGTGGCCGCAGCCGGGGAGGACGTCGTGGCCGCGCAGGTCGGGCATCTGCGCCTTCATCAGCGGCACGAAGTCCATCCGGCCGAACATGGTCAGCACCAGGTCTCGCTCGCCGCCGATGAAGAGCGACGGCTGCTCGATCTTGCGGCCCTGGAACTGCTGCAGCCAGGCGGTGTCGACATCGGGGTTGCGGTAGCGATTGACCGGACCGCGGAACCCGGAGCCTTCGAACTCGCCGACGAAGTAGTCGAGGTCGGCGGGCGTAAGCCAGGCCGGGAACGGATCGGGATCGGGCAGGCGGTGCAGCACGCCATCGCCGACGACCTTGTCGGTCGGCCAGGTCCCGTCCGGCGCATCGCCGCTGATCGCATAGTAGAATCGGCGCAGTGAGGCGCGCACGTCGGCCTCCAGTTCGGCCTCGGCGACGCCTTCGGCCTGGAAGTAGTGCTGGTAGAAGAACTTGCCGTTGGCGGTGAACACCGCTTCCCACATTTCCCGCATCGAGCGGGTCGGCACGCCGGTGTAGGGCACCGAGAGGCCAGCGACGGCGCGCACCACGTCCGGCCGGGTCAGCGCCGTGTTCCAGACGATCGGCGCACCCCAGTCGTGGCCGACGATCACAGCCGGCTGGCCGGGACTGAGCGCGGCGATGGCGCCGGCGACGTCGGCGACCATGTGCTGCATCGCGTAGTCCGTGACCTCGGGCGGCTTGTCCGAGCCGCCGTAGCCGCGCACGTCGATCGCCGCGGCGGTGAACCCTGCCTCGGCGATCGGCCCCAGCTGATGGCGCCACGAATACCAACTCTCCGGAAAGCCATGCACCATCAGCACCAGCGGCCCGGTCCCCTCGACCGCGACCCGCAGCTTCAGCTCCCCAACGTCGATCGTACGAAATTCCGGCATCTGGCGCTCCCTGCTTCGGTGGAGCTGTAGCTCAAACCCTTCCCCCGTGTAGCGGGGGAAACGTCACGTCGCTCCGGCGAAGGCCGGAGCCAGTGACAATGGGGGTTCGTCGGCAGCTTCCCCCCATCGGCGTCGCGTGCTCCGCACGGCGCGCCGCTTTCCCCCAGAGGGGGAAGGGTTATAGCTGGCGCAAACACCGGGAGAGGACGCCATGGACATCAAGGACAAGATCATCGTCGTCACCGGCGCGGCGAGCGGGATCGGGCGGGCGCTGGCGCAGCGGTTTGCGGCCGATGGGGCCAAGCGGGTGATCTGCTCGGACATCAACGGCGACGGCGCCAAGGTGGTGGCCGACCAGATCGGCGGGCGGGCGTTCCGCACCGATGTCGCCAAGGAAGCCGACATCATCACGTTGATCGAGACGGTCGAGGCCGAGGAAGGGCCAATCGATCTGTTCTGCTCCAACGCCGGGGTCGGCTACGGCGGCGGCGCCGAGGCGCCCGACGACCGCTGGCAGAAGATCTGGGAAATCAACGTGATGGCTCACGTCTGGGCCGCGCGTCACCTCGTGCCGCTGATGGTCGCGCGCGGCGGCGGCTACCTGCTCAACACCGCCTCGGCCGCGGGCTTGCTCTCGCAGATCGGCTCGGCCCCCTACGCGGTGACCAAGCACGCGGCGGTGGCGCTGGCCGAGTGGCTGTCGATCACCCACGGCGACGCCGGCATCAAGGTCTCGGTGCTCTGCCCGCAAGCGGTGCGCACGGCGATGACCGCCGGCAACCCGGACGGCGTCGCCAGCGTCGACGGCATGCTCGAGCCGGAGGACGCGGCCGAGGCCTGCGTACGAACGATCGAGGCGGAGACGTTCCTGGTGCTGCCGCACCCGCAGGTGCTCGACTACATGCGCCGCAAGACCGACAACTACGACCGCTGGCTGGGCGGCATGCGCAAACTGAACCGCCGGTTTTCCGGGCGGGCGCTTTAGGAACGCGCGCATCTCTTCCCCCGGAAGGGGGGAAGCGACTCGGCGCAAAGCGCCGAGCGGAAGGGGCCCTTCGGCGCCGAGTGTCTCCAGCAGGTGGAGAGGCCCCTGCGTCGCACCTGCGGGCGACGGTTCCCCCCTTCCGGGGGAAGAGATGCGTGGGCTAGAACACCGCCGCTTCGATCTCCCCGCCGGGCCGCAATGCCGCGCGCTTCATGCCCTGACTGCGGAAGGGCGTGGCGATCTCGCCCTTGGCGGTGAGCGCGATCAGGCCGCCCCAGCCGCCGAGCGCAACCACGTCCGCGAGCGCTGCGTCGGCGGCGGCCGCGACGTCCTGGCCGGCGAAGGCCATCCGGTGCGCGACCTGCACGGCCGTCGCGGTGCGGACGAAGTATTCGCCGAGACCGGTGCACGAGACCGCCACCCGCTCGTCGGCCCAGACACCTGCCCCGACGATCGGGCTGTCGCCGACGCGGCCGAAGCGCTTGCCGTTGGTGCCGCCGGTGGAGGTGCCAGCCACGAGCGCGCCGGTCTCGTCGAGCGCCAGGCAGCCGACCGTGCCGGATGGCTTCAGGGTTTCCGATAACCGCACCGGGGTGAACCACTCCGGCCCGACCTCAGCCAGCCCCTCGGCCGCCGCGAACACCGCCGCGCCTTCGCCGGCCAGCATCACGTGAGGCGTCCGCTCCATCACCGCCCGCGCAGCGCGGATCGGCGAAGCGAAGCCTTGCAGCGCTGCGACCGCGCCCGCCCGGCGCGTCGGACCGTCCATCAGGCTGGCGTCGAGCTCGTACTTGCCGACGCTGTTGGGCGACGCGCCCCGGCCGGCGACGTAAAGCCCGGACGCCTCCAGCGCGGCGATCGTCTCCACCACCACGTCCGTCGCCGAAGCGCCGGCGGCGAGGCGGTCGCGCCCCGCCTCGATCAGGCCGCGCATGTGGACCAGCTCGCGGCTGTAGTCGTGGCCGCTCAGCGCGCCCGCGCCGCCATGCAGGACGACACTCAAACATTTGTTCGTCACGGCGGCTCCTCGCCCTTCCTTGCGCCCGGACCTTCCGATAGCGTCGCCGGCCTGAAAGAACAGCCGCCCTGACGGCGAAAAGAGACGGGAGACGACAATGAAGGCGCTGCTCAGCAAGGCCGTCGGCGGACCGGAGACGCTGGTGCTGGAAGACATTCCCAGCCCGACGGCCAAGCCCGGCTCAGTCGTGGTCAGCGTCAAGGCGGTCGGCGTCAACTATCCCGACGTGCTGATCATCGAGGACAAGTACCAGTTCAAGCCGCCGCGGCCGTTCGCGCCGGGCGCGGAGCTATCCGGCGTGGTCAAGGAAGTCGGCGAGGGCGTCACCAGCGTGAAGCCGGGCGACCGCGTGCTCGCCAACATCACCTGCGGCGGCATGGTCGAGGAGCTGGCGCTGGAGGCCAGCCGGCTGATCAAAATCCCGGACTCGATGCCCTTCGACGAGGCCGCGGCCTTCATCATGACCTACGGCACCAGCTACTACGCGCTGAAGGATCGCGGGTGGCTGAAGCCCGGCCAGAGCCTGCTGGTGCTGGGCGCGGCCGGCGGGGTCGGTCTCTCGGCGGTGGAGCTGGGCAAGGTCATGGGCGCGCGGGTGATCGCCGCGGCCTCCTCGCAGGAAAAGGTCGACCTGGCGATCGCCCACGGCGCGGAGTCCGGCGTGGTCTATCCGATGGGCCCGTTCGACCGTGACGGCCAGAAGGCGCTGGCGGAGCAGTTCAAGCAGGCGGTGGGCCCGCGCGGCGTCGATCTGGTCTACGACGGCGTTGGCGGCGACTACGCCGAGGCGGCGATCCGCTCCATGGCCTGGGAAGGCCGGTTCCTGGTGGTCGGCTTCCCGGCCGGCATCCCGCGAATTCCGTTGAATCTCACCCTGCTCAAGAGCTGCGACATCGCTGGGGTGTTCTGGGGCGCCGCCGTGGCGCGCGATCCGAAGGCGCACCAGCAAAACGTCAAGGAGCTCTTGGAACTCTACACCGCCGGCAAGATCAAGCCGCACGTCTCCGAGCACTACCCGCTGGCGCGCGCCGCCGAAGCCATCACCCACCTCGCCAGCCGCAAGGCGATGGGCAAGGTGGTGGTGATGGTGGACTGACGCACCGGCAGCCAGCGTCTAGGCTCCCGCATCGTCGGGAGAAGAACGCATGGCTGGACGTCTGGATGGCAAGATCGCCCTAATCACCGGGGGCGCGTCGGGCATTGGGCTGGGGACGGTCGAGCTCTTCCTGGCCGAGGGCGCGCAGGTGGTCTGCGCCGACTTGCAGGACGAGAAGGGCAAGATGCTGGAGCAGCGCTTCGGCGGCCGGCTCGCCTACGCCCGCTGTGACGTCACCCAGGAAGCCGACATCGCCGCCGCCTGCGCGCTGGCCAAGTCGGCGTTCGGCGGGCTGGACGTGCTGTTCAACAACGCCGGCAGCCCTGGCCAGCTGGGCGGGGTCGCCGAGATGACCGCTGCCGGCTGGGACGCCTGCTTCGCGGTGCTGGTGCGCGGCCCGGCGCTCGGTATGCACCACGCCCTGCCGCTGATGCTGGAGCGCGGCGGCGGCTCGATCATCAACACCGCCTCGATCGCGGGCCTGCAGGCGGGCTGGGGGCCGCTGGCCTATTCGTCGGCCAAGTGCGCGGTGATCCACATGAGCCGCTGCGCCGCGGCCGAGCTGTCGCCGCAGGGCATCCGCGTCAACGCCATCTGCCCCGGCCTGATCGCGACCTCGATCTTCGGCGCGGCGATGGGCTTGCCGGTGGCCGCCGCCGACCAGATGGCCGCCCGCGTCGCCGACAACGCCTCGATCGCCCAGCCGGTGAAGAAGCCCGGTCTGCCCGAAGACATTGCTCGCGCCGCGCTCTACCTCGCCAGCGACGACTCGGCATTCGTCACTGGAACCCACATCGTCGTCGACGGCGGCATCACCGTCGGCTCCCGCCACGCCTGGGACCCCACGGCCGGCTCCCCGTTCGCGGCCATCTTCGGCATGCCCGACAGCGAGTTGCCGGGAGCGGCGCGGGGGTAAGGATTGACCACGAACCTCACGAACCACACGAACGCTCCCAGCCAACCAACGAAATTCTGTCATCCCGGCCGCAGCGAAGCGGAGAGCCGGGACCTCCTCGGCGCGATCTAGCAAGGCGGTCCCGGATGAGTCCGCTGCGCGGCTCTCCGGGATGACCGCGTTAGGTAAGGTTGATGGGCGTTCGTGTGGTTGGTGAGGTTCGTGGTCAAAGGCTTCACCTGCCAGCCAATCCCACGCTGACAGGGAGTGACCTCGCGACACGGTTCACCGCTCGCCCCGTTCGTGAGACAATCACCACATGCCCGTCGCCGCTCGCGTCGATCCGAAGAGTTACTTCACCCCCGAGGAGTGGGCGCCGTTGGCGCGCCGGTCGTCGTGGGTCGGGCCGGCGCTCGTGCTGCATTGCTGGGCGGTGATCGGGCTTTGCTGGGCGGCCGTGGTCCTCGCGGTGCATGAGTTCGGCCCCGTCGGCCTCCTTGGCCTCGCTGTCACCACCCCGATCATTGGCGGCCGACAGCTCGGCCTCGGCATCCTGCAGCACGATGCCGCCCACGGCGCGCTGCATCCGGACCCCAAGGTCGGCGACTGGATTTCGGACGTGTTCTGCCTCAGCGGCGTCGAGCGCTATCGCAAGTATCACCTGCAGCACCACAAGTTCGCCCAGCAGGCCGAAGACCCCGATCTCGGGCTCTCCGCGCCGTTCCCGATCACCCCGGTCTCCCTGCGCCGCAAGGTGGTGCGCGACCTGACCGGCCAGACCTGGTTCAAGCAGCGCTTCGGCGACTTCGGCAAGAAGCTGGCGGCGCGCAAACCGGGCGAGCCGGCGCTGCCGGTCGTCACCGCCGAAATCGTCAAGCAGCGGCGCTGGCTGCTGATCAACGCCGCGGTGATCCTGGCGACCAGCCTCGCCGGCGTCTGGTGGGCGTGGTTCGCGCTCTGGCTGCTGCCGAGGGCCACCTGGCAGATGATGATCACCCGCTTCCGCAACATCGCCGAGCATGCGCTGGTGGCCAAGAACGAGCCCGACCCGCTGCGTCACGCCCGCTCCACCCACGCCAACCTGATCGAGCGGGTGCTGATCGCGCCCTACTGGGTCAACTACCACTGCGAACACCACATGTTCATGCACGTGCCCTGCTGGCGGCTGCCCCGCGTGCAGCGCCTGCTGCGCCAGAAAGGCGTGTTGGACGGCATGCTGACCGCCCCCGGATACTGGACGATGCTGAGGGCTGCAGCCTCGAGACCGACCGGCGAGGGGTCGCGCCAGGTTGCCGAAGCCGGCACGGCGTGGCCTTAGCGCGGCCGGACAGCTGACGACGCAGCCGATTGGCGGGACCCGCGCGGATCGCCGCGCTTTCATCCTCGACAACACCCGTCTTCAGGCGCCGCCTCACACGCCTGAACTGCAGCTATGGCTCGCTGACGAGGTGACGCCGATCTGGCGGTTGACCGAGGAAGAACTCGGCGAGCTCGGCCTGCCGCCGCCGTTCTGGGCGTTCGCCTGGGCGGGCGGGCAGGCGCTGGCGCGCTATCTGCTCGACCATCCGGACGAGGTGGCGGGCAAGCGGGTGGTAGACTTCGCCACCGGCTCGGGCCTCGTCGCCATCGCCGCGATGCGGGCTGGCGCGGCGCACGTGCTGGCGGCGGACATCGACCCCTTCTGCGCCGCCGCCGTGGCGCTCAACGCCGAGGCAAACGGCGTGGCGGTCTCGTTCACCGACGCGAACCTGCTCGACGTCGCGCCGCCGACCGCAGATCTGATCCTGGCCGGCGACGTCTGCTACGAACGGCCGATGGCCGAGCGGGTGCTGGCGTGGCTGGCCGAAGCGAGGGCGACCGGAACGCGGGTGCTGATCGGCGACCCCGGCCGCAGCTACTTCCCGAAGTCCGGGCTCGTCCATCTGGCCGAGTACCGCGTGCCAACCACCCGCGAACTCGAAGACGCCGACGTGAAACGAAGCTCGGTGTGGGCCCTGCCTTAGGTCGGAACGGCACGCTAGAGTGCGGCCATGACCACCGACCTCTCCTCTCTCCGCAGCGGCGACCGGGTCGCCGGGGCGTCGTTCGCCAGCCGCTCGGCCGTCTGGGGCAAGCATGGGGCGGCGGCGACGGCGCATCCGATGGCCAGCCTGATCGCGATCGAGATCCTGAAGGCCGGCGGCTCGGCGGTCGATGCGGCGATTGCGGCCAACATCGCGCTGGGGTTCCTGGAGCCGATCGCCTGCGGCATCGGCGGCGACGCTTTCGCGCTGCTCTGGGACCCGAAGGCGGGCGAGGTGGTCGGGCTGAACGGCTCCGGGCGGTCGCCCCGCTCGCTGACGCTGGAAACCCAGCGGGCGAGGGCCAGGAACGGGCTGATCGCCAGCCACGGCGCGATCTCGGTCTCGACGCCCGGTGCGGTCGACGCCTGGGCGATGCTGCACCAGCGTTACGGCAGGCTGGCGTGGGCCGACCTCTTCGCGCCGACCATCGCCATCGCCGAAGAGGGCGCGCCGGTCGCCCAGACCGTGGCCCACTATCTGGCGATCTCGCAGCGCAGCTTCACCAACCCACGGCTGGCCGTGGAGGAAACGGCGAACTTCCTCAGCGTCTGGGCGCCGGAGGGCCGCACGCCGCGCGAGGGCGAAGTTTTCGCCAATCCGGGGCTGGCGCGGACCCTGAAGCTGATCGTCGAGGGCGGCCGCGAGGGCTTCTACGAGGGCGAGGTCGCCGCCACGATCGACCGCTACTTCGCCCGCATCGGCGGCTGGCTGGGCAAGGCGGACCTGGCCGCCCACCGCGGCGAGTGGGTGACCCCGGCCAGCATCAACTATCGCGGCGTCGACGTCTGGGGCCTGCCGCCGAACGGCCAGGGGCTCTCGACGTTGCAGATGCTGAACATGCTGGAGCACTTCGACCTCGCCGGCATGGGCTTCCTCTCCACCGCCAGCCTGCATCACCAGCTGGAGGCCAAGCGCCTCGCGTTCGAGGACCGCGCCCGCTACTTCGCCGACCCGGCGTTCGCCGAGATCCCGGTCGAGTGGCTGATCTCGAAGGACTACGCCGCCGAGCGCGCCGAGCTGATCCGGCCGGACCGCATCCTCGACCCGATCCACGCTGGCCAGGCGCCCGGCCACGGCGACACCACCTACCTCTGCGCGGCCGACAACGACGGCATGATGGTCTCGCTGATCCAGTCCAATTTCCGTGGCATGGGCTCGGGTCTGATGGCTGATGGGCTAGGCTTCATGTTCCAGAACCGGGGCGAGCTCTTCAACCTCGCCGATGGCCACCCCAACGTCTATGCCCCAGGCAAACGCCCGTTCCAGACCATCATCCCCGGCTTCGCGACCAAGGGCGGCGAGCCCTGGCTGGCGTTCGGGGTGATGGGCGGCAACATGCAGCCGCAGGGCCAGACCCAGATCATCACCGACCTCGTCGACTACGGCCTTGGCCTGCAAGAGGCCGGCGATGCGCCCCGCTGGCTGCACGAGGGCTCACCTGAGCCCACCGGCGAAGCGGCGCGCGGGAACGGCGAGGTCTACCTGGAACGCGGTGTGCCAGCGGCGTCTCGCGAGGGCCTGGCGGCGCTGGGCTGGACCTTTGGCAACGCCCCCGGCGCGTTCGGCGGCTACCAGGCGATCGAACGGCTGCCCGGGCGCTATGCGGCGGCCAGCGAAATGCGCAAGGATGGGGCCGCTTTGGCTTACTGACGGAGGGGTCGATGACCCTGGACGAGATGCGCGAGATCGCCCTCAGCTTTCCGGGCGCGGTCGAGGGGTCGAGCTACGGCCAGCCAGCGTTCGTCGTGAACAAGAAATTCTTCACCCGCCTGCGCCGCGACGACGCCAGCCTGGTCCTGATGGAGGTCTCGTTCGACGAGCGCGAGATGCTGATCGAAGCGGAGCCGCAGACCTTCCACTTCACCGCCCACTACAAGGACTACCCCGCGGTGCTGGCCCGGATGGAGCACCTGCACCCCGGCTCGTTTCGCAACTTCCTCGAGCGCCGCTGGCGCAAGATCGCGCCGAAGAAGCTGATCAAGGAACGCGACGCTTCGCTCGCGACCCCTTGACCGACGCGGGGTCATAGGTCGCCCATCGGCGGTACAATCCAGGGAGAGCGCCATGGACCCGGCCTACGATCTCGTCATTCGCGGCGGAACCGTCGTCGATGGCTCGGGCGCCGAGCGCCGCGAGGCCGATGTCGCGGTCAAGGACGGTCGCATCGCCGCGATCGGCGCCTTCAGCGGCGGCGGCGCCGAGGAGATCGACGCGCGCGGCAAGCTGGTGACGCCAGGCTTTGTCGACATCCATACCCACTACGACGGTCAGGCGGTGTGGTCGGACCGGCTCTCGCCGTCGTCGTCGCACGGGGTGACTACGGTGGTCGGCGGCAACTGCGGCGTCGGCTTCGCGCCCTGCCGGCCAGAGCACCGCGAGCTGCTGGTCAGCGTGATGGAGGGCGTCGAGGACATCCCCGAGGTAGTGATGACCGAGGGCCTGAGCTGGGACTGGCAGAGCTACCCGGAATATCTCGACGCCATCGAGCAGCGGCCGCACGACATCGACTTCGCCTCCCAGATCCCGCACTCTGCCGTGCGCGTCTTCGTCATGGGCCAGCGCGGCGCCGACCGCGAGCCGGCCACGGCGGACGACCTGGGCCAGATGCAGGCGATCGTGCGCGAGGCGATCGACGCCGGCGCGCTCGGCTTCGCCACCTCGCGCCTCGTCATCCACAAGACCGGCCAGGGCGAGGCGATCCCGACCTTCCAGGCGGCGGAAGCCGAGCTCGCGGCGATGGCGATGGCGCTGAAGGATACCGGCCGCGGCGTGCTGCAGGCGGTGTTCGGCGAGTCCGGCCGCACGTTCGAGGACGAGATAGACATGCTCTCGCGGCTGACGCGGATGAGCGGTCGGCCGGCCAGCTTCTCGATGGCGCAGTCAAACGAGAACCCCGAGGCCCGGCGACACGTGATGGAGCACCTGGCCGAGGCCAACACCCGCGGCCCGCGCATCCGCGCCCAGGTCTATCCACGGCCGATCGGCGTGGTGCTGGGCTTCGACCTGACCGTGAACCCGTTCAGCCTCTGCCCCAGCTATCAGTCGCTGGCCAAGTTGCCGTTCGCGGAGCGGATCGCGGCGCTGCGCGATCCGATGATGCGCGCCCGGCTGCTGATGGAAGAGCCGATGGATGCGATCATCCCGCTGGCCAGGCTCGGCCGCCGGTTCGACTTCATGTGGCCGCTCAGCGATCCGCCCAACTACGAGCCGTCGCCGCACGACTCGCTGGCTGCCCAGGCCGCCCGCCGCAACGTCACCGCCGCCGAGATCGCCTACGACCTGCTGCTCGAGAACGGCGGCAAAGGGCTCCTGCTGGTGGCGCTGGCCAACTATGGCTCCGGCACGCTCGACCCGATCCATTCGCTGATCACCGACCCCAACACCGTCCTCGGCCTCGGCGACGGCGGCGCCCACTACGGCATGATCTGCGACTCCAGCTACCCCACCTTCGTGATGCAGCACTGGACCCGCGAGCGTCAGGGCCAGCGGCTGTCGGTTGAAGAAGCGGTGAAGGCGCTGACCTCCGATCCGGCCGCAACGGTGGGCCTGAACGACCGTGGGACACTCTCGGTCGGCCGCAAGGCGGACCTCAACGTGATCGACTACGGGGCGCTGCGCCTGGACGCCCCACACGTGCTCTACGATCTCCCAGCGGGCGGGCGGCGGGTCACCCAGGGCGCGCGCGGCTACGAGGCGATGATCGTCTCGGGCCAGTTGGTCACCCGCGCCGGCGAGGCCACCGGGGCGCTGCCTGGTCGGTTAGTGCGGGGACCGCAGGCGGCGCCGGCCTAAGTCTCCCTGAGGCGGGGTGCTCGCTCAGCCGCAAGGTTTGACCACGAACTTCACGAACGCTTCCTGCCATCCCACCACCCACCGGTGTCATCCCGGAGAGCCGCGAAGCGGACTCATCCGGGACCTCCTTCGCTCGGTCACGCCGAGGAGAGATCCCGGCCCTCCGCTTCGCTGCGGCCGGGATGGCAACCGTGGGAGGGTGATTGGCGTTCGTGTGGTTCGTGTGGTTCGTGGTCAGAAAAACCGTCCACGCATGCGCAGAAGAGCGTACCTAGCTCCCCTAGAACGGCACCTCGACCGAGCCCCCGCCACCGCTGTCGCCGCCTCCCCCACCGCCACCGCCGTGACGTTGCTGGCGGCCGGATCGGTCGTGGCGTTGCTGGTACTGCTGCTGGGCCTGCGCGTCCCCGTCGGTGGGTTCCTCCGGCGGCGGCGGCGGTTCGGCAAGATCGTTGGTCGGCTGGACCGGGACTTCGCTGGCGGTAGGCCCTGGTACGGGCAGCGCTGGCGGCGCTGTCACCGGCTGCGTGGCGAGGGGGGCGGTCGGCGACAGCAGCGTGTTCACCGCGGCGTTGGTCGCATCCGGCGGGATCGGCTTCTTGGCCAGGAACGACGGAAGGATCACCGCCGCGCCGCCGATCAGCGCCACCACCAGGATGCCGAGCGCGATGAACAGCCCCACCGGCGCGCGGCCCTTGGCCGGCGCGGCGAACGACGACGGCCCTGAAGCCAGCGGATCGACCGGCGAAGCTGTGGCAGCCGACGCTGACGCGGCTGAGGGCATCGAGGCCGCCTCCAGCACACCCGGCGCCGCGATGGCAGCCGCGATCGCCTGCGGCGTCGGCGCGGGCTGGGCCGGCGGCGGTGGGGGCGGTGGTTCCGGCGGCGCGGCGGACGCCACCGCCGCATGGACGGGCGTCGCCTCGACCCCGAGCGCGATGGCGATGCGCTGGGCCAGCTGATCGATCGCGGTTTCCCAGTCGGCGAAGAAGTCGATCCACTGCCGGGTGGCGAATTCGTACGAGAAAGCGTCGTTCGGCTTCACGTCGTCGATCCGCAGCGGCACCACGATCAGCTTGCTCTGGCTGGCCAGCGCCAGCTCCTTAGCCATCTCGTCGGAGTTGTTGGAGTTGCCGGTGAACACCAGCAGCATGATCTTGGCCGCACGGATCGCCCGCACGATGGCGATCTGGAAGTTCTCGCCCGGCTGGATGTCGCGGCTGGCGATCCAGCACGGAAAGCCGCGCCCTTCCAGGGCCTTGCACAGCGTGTTCGCCACCTTCTGGTCCGGGGTGGCGTAGGAGATGAAAATGCTCGCGGTCATTCCAATCCCGACTCGTCGGCGCGGGCCGCTGGGCCGGCGCACATAAGAGTGGGCCGGGCCGGCTGGCAAGGCGAATTCAAGGCGGCGCTGCCGGGCGCACCGCGCTGCGGAGAGCCTGCCCACAGCGTCGCTTGGTCGCCCCGACTTGCGGCGGCGGGTGCTCGTCGCTAGTTATCGCGCCCTCGCTCGCAACGGCGCCTAGGAGAGGTGGCAGAGCGGTTGAATGCACCGCACTCGAAATGCGGCATACGTGCAAGCGTATCGGGGGTTCGAATCCCCCCCTCTCCGCCACTAAGCTCGATCGCTCGCAGTCGGCGCTAGGTCTTCTTCGGCTTGGCCGCCGGCTTGCGAGCGGACGCTGGCTTCGGCGGCGGGGCATCCGCCACCGCGGTCTTGGTCGCGATGTCGGCGGCGCTGGCGCCAGCCTTTCGACGAGCGATTACGCCGTCCTTTTCGTCCTGCAGCAGTTGGCTGAGGTCACGGACGGCTTCCGTCAGGAACAGCACTTCGCGCTCGCGCAGTTCGTCGATCTTCTGGTGCAGCAACTCGATCTCGAGCTCGGCCTTGATGTTCACCTGGTGATCGGTTTCCGCCTCCTTGCGGTCGATGTCCTGCTGGCGGTTCTGCGCCATCATGATGAACGGCGCGGCGTAGGCGGCCTGAAACGAGAGCGCGAGGTTGAGGAGGATGAAGGGATAGGGGTCCCAGTGCTCGATCACTGCGGTGACGTTGAGGATGATCCAGACCAGCAGAATGACCGACTGGATGATGATGAAGCGCCATGACCCCATCGTGGAAGCCACCGTGTCGGCGATCTTCTGACCCATCGTGAGTTGCGACGGATCGCGCGGCTTCACGCTGCGAACGCCCTTGCGCAGCGCTCTGAGCTCGTTGAGCAGCCGCGCCTCGGCGTGGTGCAGTTCCGTCCGCAGATCAGATGCCATGGAGCCCCCGAGGGTCGGCGAATTGGCCCCGGCGCACCCGGCGCGGGGTATGCCCCTGGATGCCCAACCCTTGGGGCGAATTCAACCTATCAAAGCGAGCGTCGCGAAACGGTCGCAGCCTCGCTGCGCGCCAGTCCGATCAGGCGCCTTTGGACAGCGCCTCGCGGCGTTCCTCCAGCTCCAGCCAGTCTGCTTCGGCCTGGGTCAGCTCGGCGCGCGCGCCGTCCAGCCGGGTCATGACCGCCTCGAAACCCTTGGGGTCGCGGGCGTAGAGGCCGGCGTCGTGCAGCCGCGCCTCCAGCGCGGCGATCTCGCCGGTGAGCCGCGGCATAGCCTTCTCCGCCTCGTCCAGGCGGCGCTGGTCCTTGTAGGTGAGTTTGATCGCGACCTTGGGCGCGGTCGGCGACGCGGGCTTGCGGGTCGCAGGCTTGGCCGGTGCGGCGCGTTCGCGGACCGCATCGAAGAAGCCGGAGTTCTGGGCGACGAAATCGGTCCAGCCGCCGGGCGTCTCGACCGCGCGGCCGGCGCCGTCGAGAGCGATGGTCGAGGTGGCGAGGCGGTCGATGAAGTCGCGGTCGTGGCTGACCAGGATCAGGGTGCCGTCGTAATCCGCCAGTGCGCCCTCGAGGAGGTCGAGGGTGTCCATGTCGAGGTCGTTGGTCGGCTCGTCGAGCACTAGGAGGTTGGCGGGGCGGGCGAGGGCGCGGGCCAGCAACAGCCGGTTGCGTTCGCCGCCGGAGAGACTGGCCACCGGCTGCCGCAGCTGGCTCTCCTGGAACAGGAAGTCGGACGCATAGGCCGCGACGTGCCGCGGTTTGCCGCGCACAAGCACCTGGTCGCCGCCGCCGGGCGCGAGCGCCTGCCAGAGGGTCATGTCCTCGGTCAGATCGACCCTGGCTTGGTCGACGTAAGCGATCTGCAGGCCGGTCCCCAGCACCACCGAGCCGGCATCGGGCGGCAGCTCGCCCAGCAGCAGCTTGACCAGCGTGGTCTTGCCGGCGCCGTTCGGGCCCACGATCGCCAGCCGGTCGCGGCGCAGGATGCGGGTGGAGAAGTTGCGGATCAGCACCCGCGCGCCGAACGCCTTGGAGAGCCCCTTGGCCTCGACCACCCGCTGCCCCGAGAGACCGCCGGCTTCGGCGGCGAGCGCCATCGGCGCGCGCTGGTCGCGCAGCAGCTCGGCCTTCTGCCGCCGCATAGCCTCCAGTTCGCGGGCGCGGCCCTCGTTGCGGGTGCGCTGGGCGGTGATCGAGCGATAGAACGTGTAGGTCTCGCGTTCGATCGCCTTCGAGAGCCGGCGCAGCTGCTCGGTCTGCTCGGCGGCGATCTTGTCCGCCCAGGGCTCGAACGCGGCAAAGCCCTGGTCCAGCCGCCAGATCCGCCGGTCTTCCAGCCAGAAGCAGCGCTCGGTGATCCGCTCCAGGAACGCCCGGTCGTGGCTGACCACCAGCGCCGCCGCGCGGCTCGCCGCCAGCATCGCCTCCAGGGTCTCGATGGCGAAGATGTCGAGGTGGTTGGTCGGCTCGTCGAGCAAGAGCACGTCCGGCTTCTCGGCGAAGGCCCGGGCCAGCGCCGCCCGCCGCCCCTCGCCACCCGAGAGACCCGTGGTCCCTCGCGACGGATCCAGCCCGAACGCCTCAAGCGCCGCGGCCGCTTCGTGCGCTGGCGCGCCGCCGGCGCTGACGTAGCCCAGCAGCGTCTCGCCGACGATGGCCGGCTCCTGGGCGACCAGGCTGATGCGCGCGGCGGGGGTGACGGTGCGGTCGCCGCCGTCGGCCTCGGTCAAGCTGGCCAGCACGCGCAGCAGGGTCGATTTGCCGGCGCCATTGCGGCCGACCAGGCAGGCGCGCACGCCGGGCTCCAGCGCCAGGTCGACGCCGTCGAAAAGCATGCGCGGCCCATCGGCCAGGCGCACATCCTTCAACGCAACGATCGGCGCTCGCCGGCTCACCACGGGTCGTTCACTGCCTCAGCGATCGCAGCCTGCCGGCCGCGCATCTTTCGCCACGGGCTTGTAGGTGTAGTCGTAGCCCTCCGACCAGCTTTCGCCGTCGGGACTGAGGTCCATGTACTGGCGCACCGTGCCGTTGGGATTGTGAGTGAAGGTCATCCGCTCCTGCGCGGTCTTGCCCGGCGCCTTCAGGTTCGGGTGACGCCAGACCAGCACCATCTTGCCGTCCACGAGGCCGCCAGTGAACTCGCGCCAGGCGCCGCTGGCGTCGGTCCAGGTCTGCCGCCACTGGCCGCTGATCCGGTCGTAGGTGTTGAGGCTGCCGCCGGAATAGCCGGACTCGCACCAGTTCTCGCGAAGCGTACAGCCGCCATAAATCGGCTCGATCAGGCTCTCGCCCTCGGGCGCGCCGGTCTTGGTGTTCACCACCGTCCAGAGCCCGGCCCAGAAGTCGAATTGCCGGTTCTCGGGCCGGTCGCACTTCAGCGGCGCAGGCGCGGCGGCGACCGGCTGGGGCGGCGCGGGGGATGTGGGTTCGGCGTGGGCCGCGGTCGAAACCATCGCGCACAGGCAGGTCGCCAGTCCGCAGCGCCGTCTCATGTGGGTTCGTCTTGGTCGTTGCATCGGTCGGCATGTCTACCCGACCCGCGCCGCGGCCACACCCAGGTTTGACAGCCCGGCGCGCAGTGACGTTGATGGCGCCGTACGGCTGCGGCGTGGCCGTCGAGGAGGATTGTTTGGCGGTCGAGACTTCCGAACCGGTCGGGAGCCTGGCGGTGGCGCTGGCGCACGCCCAGCGGCTACTGGAGGCCGCGCCGGCGTTGGCTGCGCGGCAGGCAGAGGAGATCCTGGCCGTCGTGCCGGGCCAGCCGGAGGCGATGCGGCTGCTGGGTCAGGCTCAGTGGGCGGCCGGTCAGCCCGAGGCGGCCGTCGCCACGCTCCGCGCCCGCACCAAGACCGACCCCCGCGACGCCGCCGCCTGGCGGTTGCTCGCTGACGTGCTGCTGGCGGCGGGGGACGCCGAGGCGTCCGACGCCGCGCACCTCAGCGCGATCGAGACGGGCATCAACGACCCGCTGCTGGCCAAGGCCGCGCTGGCCCTGCGCGCCGAGAAGCTCGCCGTCGCCGAGGCGGCGTTGCGCGAGCGGCTGAAGGTGCAGCCGACCGACGTCGCCGCGATCCGCATGCTGGCGGAGGTGGCCGCGCGGCTGGGCCGCTACGAAGACGCCGGCAATCTGCTGGCGCGCAGCCTGGAGCTCAGTCCCAGCTTCCACGAGGCGCGCCACGCCTATGCCCAGGTGCTGCAGCGCCAGGAGCGGCCGCTGGAGGCGCTGGCTGAGGCCGACCGGCTGATGGCGCTCGACGCGAGAAACCCTAACTACGGCATGCTGCGCGCCTCGATCCTGACCCGGCTCGGCGACCACACGAGCGCCATCACCCACTACGAGGACCTTCTCGCCCGCTACCCGCGCCAACCGAAGGCCTGGATGAGCTACGGCCACACCCTGAAGACCGTCGGCCGCCGCGACGACGGCGTCGCCGCCTACCGCCGCGCGCTGGAGCAGGCGCCGCACCTGGGCGAAGTCTGGTGGAGCCTCGCCAACCTGAAGACCTACCGCTTCGTGGCGGACGAGGTGGAGACAATGCGGGCCCAACTGGCGCGGGAGGACCTGACCGAGGAGGACCGGCTGCACCTCGACTACGCCCTGGCCAAGGCGCTGGAGGACGCGGGCGAGTACGGCGGGGCGTTCGCCGAGTACGCCAAGGGCGCGGCGATCCGCCGGGCGCAGCTGCGCTACGATCCAGACGAGACCGCCGACAAGGTCGCCCGCAGCCGCGCGCTCTATGATCCGGCGTTCTTCGAAGCGCGGCGCGGGATGGGATGCCCGGCGAGAGACCCGATCTTCATCGTCGGCCTGCCGCGATCGGGCTCGACCCTGGTCGAACAGATACTGGCCACCCACTCGGCCGTCGAAGGCACGATGGAGTTGCCTGACCTGCTGGCCATCGTGCGCCGCCTCGACAAGCCGAAGGGTGCGCCGCCCGAGGGTTTCTACCCCGATGGCCTCGCCGAGCTTTCAGCCGGCGAGTTGCAGGCGCTCGGCGAGGAATACCTCGAGCGAACTCGTATCCACCGCCGCACGGATCGGCCGCTGTTCATCGACAAACTGCCCAACAACTGGCTGCACGCCGGCCTGATCCAGCTGATCCTGCCGAACGCGACGATCATCGACGCCCGCCGTCATCCGCTCGGCTGCTGCCTTTCCGGCTTCAAGCAGCACTTCGCCCGCGGCCAGGGCTTCACCTACGACCTCACCGATATCGGCCGCTACTACCGCGGCTACGTCGAGCTGATGGCGCACATCGACGCCGTGCTGCCGGGCCGGGTCCACCGGGTGATCTACGAGCGGATGGTGGCCGACACGGAGGGCGAGGTGCGCCGGCTGCTGGACCATGTCGGCCTGCCGTTCGAGCCGGCCTGCCTGGAGTTCTGGACCAACGACCGCGCCGTGCGCACTGCCAGTTCCGAGCAGGTCCGCCAACCGATCTTCGACGACGCGGTGGAGCACTGGCGCAACTTCGAGCCCTGGCTGGGGCCGCTGAAAGACGCGCTGGGTCCCGTGCTGGAGGCTTATCCGGACGCGCCTTAATCTCCCTTCCCCCCTGCGGGGAAGGGCCGGGGATGGGGGTGTCGGCTGGAACTCTGCGGATTGGCGACGCAGGCGGACATTCACACCGCAGCGAGGCAACACCCCCACCCCTAACCCCGCCCCGCAAGGGGGCGGGGAACTTAGAACTTCGCGCCCAGCCTCACGCCGACCAACCTGGGTTTGGTGTTGTACTCCAGCGGGTCGGCGCCGCAGATGCTGACCACGCAATCGGTGCCGATGCTGAGCACGCCGCGGGTGTCGGCGACGTTCTTGACGAACAGCACCAGGCTCCAGTTGTCCTTCGCCAGTCCTGTCGACAGGTCCAGCGTGCCGAACGCTCCAGTGGGGCCTAGCGTCGCCTCGTCCATCGTGAAGAGGGCCGAGTTGGAGATTCCCTGCGCCCCGAGGTCGGCTTCGACGAAGCTCTTGAAGTCGCGGATCTCGAACTCGTAGCGGGCGGTGGCGTTGATCTTGAAGTTCGGTTGCACCGGCAGCTTGGTCCCGGCCGGGGCGCAGTCGGTGGTGCTGCAGAACTGCTTGGTCAGGAACGCGTGCAGGCCGGTGCCCGAAATGCTCAGCGTGAGCGCATCGGTGACGCGCCACGCCACGTCGCCCTCGAAGCCGTAGGAGCGCGCGTCGCCGGCGTTGAAGATCGAGGTAACGCCGACGCTGCCCGCCGGGGCGTAGGCATATTGGACCCCGTGCCACTCCTCGTCGAAGATCGCGCCGTTGAACCTGAGCGTTCCCTCGCGCCAGGTGGTCTTCCAGCCGACCTCGTAGTTATCGACCGTGTCCGGCGCGTAGGGTGGGGCGAGGGCCAGTCGGTTGACGCCGCCGGGGCGGAAGCCGGTCGAGTAGGTGGCGTAGACCATCTTCGACGGATCGAGCTTCCAGCTGAGGTTGACCTTGTGGGTCTCGCCGCTCTCCTTGACGCTGCCGTTGACGTCCTCGCACGGCGCCTTGGTGATGGCCGTCGTCGGGAAGCAGACGGTGGGGTCGTTGGCGTTGCTGTTGAAGCCGGAGAACCCGAACAGGGTGTTGTGGGCGGTGAAGTAACGGCCGCCGAGGGTCAGCGTCAGGTCGGGCGTGATATCGTAGGCGAGCTCGCCGAAGAGCGCGAAGTCGCGGTCCACCCGGTTGAGGTGCTTGTAAAAGATGTCGTCGCCAGCGCCGGGCACCGCGAGCGCCGGGCCATTGTCCGACCCCGCCAGGCCTGGGATGACGTAGTTTGAGGTCGTCAGGTTGGTCTGGCGTTCGTAGAAAACGCCGCCCAGGAACCGGACCCGCTGGTCGCTCGGCGATGAGACGCGGAACTCGTGGCTCTGCTTGGTGTACTGGTCGTTCGAATTGAACTGCTGGTCGGGGTCGAGGAACCCGCCGTGGTTGGGGAAGGTGACGTAGGAGGTGTAGCCGGCCGCGTCGTATCCGACCGCATAGTAGGAATAGTCGGTGTGGTTATCGACGGTGCGGCCGAAAAAGCCGCCGTTGTAGAGAATGTCCCAGTTGGCAAGCTTGCCCTTGATGGTCAGCGAGGCCTGGTACCAGTCATCGACGTTGAGGTCGGGCCCGAAGTCGGCAATCTTCAGATCGCCGAGCTTCGGGTTCTCAAGGAAATTCCCGCGCGCTTCCTGGTGCTGGTAGATCACGCCGGGCGTGATGGTCCAGTTGTCGTTGACGTCGATCTTCAGCGCCGCACGACCGCCGTAGGTGTCGATGGTGTTAAAGTTGTTCTTGACGAACCGGGCGTTGTTCTCGGTCAGCGTGTCGCCGGTGGCCGGGTCGGAGCCGGGGGTGAGGTTGAAGGTGCGGCTCTTGAAGATGTTGTCGATGTAGCCGCCGTCGTGCTCGTCGAAAGCGACCAGGCGGATCGCGACCTTGTCGCTGATCGGGAGGTTCACATAGCCTTCGATCTGACCGCCCGGCCCGCCGTCGGTGTAGCCGTTGCCTTCGACATCGACCCCCGCCGAGAATTTGGTGGTGTCGGGCTGGTTGGTGATGATCCGGAGCGTGCCGGAGAGCGAACTGGCGCCGAAGAGCGTGCCTTGCGGTCCCGAAAGCGCTTCGACCCGGGCGATGTCGTAGATGTGCAGATCGACGCTGTTGGCGATCGTGGTCAGTGGCGTCTCGTCGACATAGACGCCGGTCGCCGGCTCCGAGCCGATGTGCAGGCCGTCGCCGCCGCTGGTGATGCCGCGGAAGTAGATCTGCGACTGGCCCGGCCCGAACGACTGGAAGCTGACGCTGGGCAGCAGCTTGATGTAGTCGTCGGAGTCGGTGATCTGGTGCTGGGTGAGGATCGTCGGCGTCAGCGCCTGGACGCTGACCGGCACCCGCTGCAGGCTCTCTTCGCGCTTGGTCGCGGTGACGACCACTTCGCCGAGCGCGGTCGCTCCGCTTTGGGAGTCGGTGGCTGCGCTGTCGGTTGCCGCCCAGACCGGCAAGGCGCTGGCTGAGGCCAGCAGGGCGGTCACGAACGCCAAGCGGCGACGCCCGCGCTTCATTGCGCCGTATTCGACCATGCCGGAGCTCCCCGTATCCGCCGTGATCAACCTTTGCGGTTGAGTCGCCGAACGTAACTGTCTCGTGACAATGCGCTAGCCCTTCGCGCACGTCGGCGCCCCGCTTTCCAGCCGAGGTGAGGCGATCGCGACACGGATGGTCAAAGAGGCGGCATCGCCGACCCCGAACCGGCTCATCCCGCTGCTGCGGTTACAGACTCGGCAAATTAGGGTCGCTCACAACGGCTCGCCTCGGCTGCGCGGAGTTGATACACCGCTCGGCAATTGGTCAGGACTGACTACAAAGAAACGGATGGAGGGTCGCCATGGCTGACAAGGTTGAGACTGCGCCCGATGGGGTGTCGCTGACGCCAGGCGGGCCGGGACCCACGAAATTGCGGGCCGGCGCCGAGTTCGAGACGCCGCCGGGATTGCACCCCGCGGGGCAGCTCGATGCGCGCTTTCCGGTCGCCTACGAGGGCTCCGTCCCGCAGGCGATGGCGGTGGCGATCGCCTGGATGTCGGCGCTGGCGCGGCGCGATCTCGCCGGCATGGCCGCTCAGATGCACTTCCCGTTCGCGATCTTCGAGGGGACCGAGCCGCAAGAGGTGGCGAGCGCCGAGGCGTTTCTCGCCAACCCGCCGATCTCGCTGAACGTCACCGGCCAGGGCGAGACGCAGGTGCAACCAGGCTCGTACGACCTGCTCGACCGGCTGGAGCTGCAGATCTTCTGCCCGGTGGCGGCGGGTCTGACGATGTCGTTCACGCGCTACACCGAGGGCGGCCTCAAGCTTTGCCAGTGCGACGGCATCTTCGCGGTCACCAACAACGACGGTCGCTGGGCGATTGAGTTGATCTCGACCATCTACACACCGACCGCCGAGATTGGCCTGACCTACAACGACGTGGCGGAGGCGTCTTTGCGCCGCGGCCGCGACTGGATGCTGGGCTACACCCTGCGCGACCAGGCGCTGCTCAACAGCACCCGCAAGCCCGGCCGCTCGGCCAACATCACCATCTATGGACCGCGCGAACGGGCCGGCAACGCCCGCGCCGGCAACCCGATGGGCGGCTACGTCACCAAGGGGGTGAAGAGCCGACTGCGGCTGGCCACCGTCACCGCCGAGGCGATCGAACGCGCCGACGCCAACTTCCCCGAGTTCTCCGCCTGGGCCGGCGGCGCGGTCGGCGAGTGGGACTACACGATGAACCTGCCGCAGGCGCGGGTGCTGCACGCCACTGTCAACAAGGCCCACACCCTGGGCGGCTACATCCGCTACACCAAGGACCACACCGAGATCTCCGAGACGCGCGGCCTCTCGGTGCTGGTCTACCGCAACAACACCTGGTCGACCGCTGGCGGCATGGGCAACGTGCTGCTGCAGCACGACCGCACCAACTCGGTGGGCAAGACGCCGGCGAAATGACCGGCGCACACCACGGTTTATCCGACTGCAGCGCTGCTGTTCAGCCTCCATACCCGTGCCCCCTCCACCACCGGGCGATGCCCGGCGGTCCCCCTCCCCCGCTCGTTGGCGGTGGAGGAGCAGAGCCGCGCTCAGCCCTGCCCGGTGGTTTCGGGGAGGCCGAGGATGCGTTTGGTGATGATGTTGTTCTGAATCTCCTGCGAGCCGCCGTAGATCGAGCCGGCCTTGCCCGCCAGCCAACCGCGGACGGTGGAGAGTTCGTCCTTGTCGAACCCTTCGCCTTCCCAGCCGAGGCCGTGGTTGCCCATGATCTCGAGGCTGATCTCGGAACGATCCTGCATCACCTTCATGCTGACGTTCTTCATGATCGATGTCGTGGCGCTCGGGCTGTTGGCGCCGCGCGCTTCGGCGGCGGCGCGGCGGACGGTCTGGCGGAACGCCTGCTCCTCCATCTTGTGCAAGGTCAGGCGGCTGCGGATGTCGGCGTCCGCCAGCCGGCCGTCCTCGTCAACGCCGACGTATTCCTTGGCCATGTCGACCAGGCTGTCGCCCTGACGCGCACGCTGCGGCTCGCCCGTGCGGTTGCCCATGCCGTTGCGCTCGTGCTGCAGCAGCCGCTTGGCGATCGCCCAGCCGCCGTTCAACTGGCCCATAAGGTTCTCTTTCGGAACCTTCACATCGGTGAAGAAGGTCTCGCATTGGCCGGACGCGCCGGAGATCATCTTGATCGGCCGCGCCAGTACGCCGGGCGAATGCATGTCGATCAGGAGGAAGCTGATACCCTCGTGCTTCTTGGCCTTGGGGTCGGTGCGAACCAGGCAGAAGCACCAGTCGGCGTACTGCGCGCCGGAGGTCCAGATCTTCTGGCCGTTGACGAGGTAGTGGTCGCCCATGTCCTCGGCTTTGGTCGAGAGCGAAGCAAGGTCGGAGCCTGAGCCCGGCTCGGAGAAACCCTGGCACCAGCGCAGCTCGCCGCGGGTGATCGGCGGGAAGTGTTGCAGTTTCTGCGCTTCGCTGCCGTACTCGAGCAGGGTGTGGCCGAACATGCCGGGCCCCATGCCCTGGATCGGATTGCGGGCGCCGACCTTGGTCATTTCCTCGGCCAGCACCCGAGCCTCGGCCGGGGTCAGGCCGCCGCCGCCGTATTCCTTCGGCCAGGTCGGCGTGCCCCAGCCCTTGGCGCCGATCCGCTTGCGCCAGGTCTCCTGGTCATCGGTCGGCTTCAGCCCACCTTCCATCTGCTCCATGGTCGTGTCTGGGGCCCTGGCCAGGGACTTCGGGAAATTCGCCGCCAGCCACTCGCGGGCTTCCTTGCGGAACGCATCGAGGTCGGTCGCGCCAAAATCGGCCATTCAAATCTCTCCCTAAAATCGCGGGCGCGGTTGCCGCGCCTCCCGGCTCAAAATCGGATGTCTGCGAGATAGCGGTTTGCGCGGGCGAAGGCGTTAAGGCAACCGCTTCCGCCGCGGAAAATGGCCCGCGCACAGAGACCCGAGCGGTGATCCGCGGCGGCCCGGCCAGCGTGTAACCAAGTACGCGTTCGTGCGAATATCCACGCGTGGCCAGATCAGGCCGCGAGGAGATGTGTTCGATGGCTCTGTTGTCCAACCTCTGGCGCGCCGTCGCCAAGTCGCCGACGCCGCTGATGGCGGGCGTGGCGAGCGCGGCGCTGGCCGGGTTCGTCGTGCTGCATGGGGTCGCGGCGCCGACGATCGCCGCAGCTGCGGTCGCCGTGCCGGCCGCTGCGGTCGATGCGCCGGCGACTGGCGGGACGCAGACCGCCGTGCTCTCCGGCGGCTGCTTCTGGGGCATCCAGGGCGTGTTCGAGCACGTGAAGGGGGTCAAGCAGGTGCTGGCCGGCTACGCGGGCGGCAAGGCCGCCACCGCGCAGTACGAAACCGTCTCGACCGGCACCACCGGCCATGCGGAGTCGGTCAAGATCGTGTTCGACCCGGCCGAGATCACCTACGGCCAGATCCTGCGCATCTTCTTCTCGGTGGCGACCGACCCGACCCAGGTCGGCGGCCAGTTCCCGGACGAAGGTCCGCAGTATCGCTCGGAAATCTGGGCGATGGACGCCGGCCAGGCCAACGTCGCGAACCGCTACATCGCCCAGCTGAATGCCGCGCACGCGTTCCACAAACCGATCGCGACGCGAGTCGATCCGTACGTCGGCTTCTTCCCGGCTGAGAGCTACCACCAGGACTACCTCGTCCATAACCCCTACGCGCCCTACATCGCGACCTACGACATGCCGAAAGTCGCGGCGCTGAAGGCGACTTTCCCCACCGATTGGCGGCCGGCCCCTGTGCTGGCGCTGGCGTCCCGCTAACCTGCGTAGAGCTTGAGCGCTGCGGCGACCGCGCCGATCAGGACGACGTAAGCGGCGGTGCAGCCGCCGACGAACAGCTGTTCCGGCAAGCGGCAAAAGGTGCGCACGGGGCGCCGGGTTTGATTGGCGTCGTGGGCGGGCATGCCTTCCCTCTCCTGCTCCTCGCCCCGCCTCTTCTCTGAGCGCCCAAGCTCTCGGCGCGGTTGCTGCGCCGTGGCGACGCTGCAATCCGTTCGCGGCTTCACGGGAATGTGCTAGCGGCGAGTGCAGACGTTCAGGGAGATCGCGATGGCCGCCGACGACAGCCTGGAGGCGTTCGAGCGCTTCGACTTCACCGACCCGGCGGGACGCTGGACGCGGCCGGTCTACAAGCGCGGCGCCGGGCCGGCGGTGATCGTGATCCACGAGATGCCCGGCCTGCATCCGCTGGTGCTCCGCTTCGCCTCGCGCATCGCCGCTCAAGGCATGACCGCCTATTGCCCCCACCTCTTCGGCGACGCCGGCAAGGAGATCCGGCCCTTGAGCTCGCTGGGCACGATGATCCGCGGCATCTGCATCCGCCGCGAGTTCGCCGCCTGGTCCACCGACCGCTCCAGCCCGATCGTCGACTGGTGCCGGGCGTTGGCCAAGCAGGCGCACGCGGATTGCGGCGGGCGCGGCGTCGGCGCAGTCGGCATGTGCTTCACCGGCAATTTCGCTCTGGCGATGATGACCGAGCCTTCTGTGGTCGCGCCAGTGCTGTCGCAGCCCTCGCTGCCGATGCCGATGGGGCCGGGCAAGGAGAAGCGCGCTGGCGCGATGGGCGTCTCCCCGTCTGAGATCAAATGCGCTCGCCAACGCATGGAGGACGAGAACCTGACCATGCTCGGCCTGCGGTTCTTCGGCGACAGCTACGTGCCGGACCAGCGGTTCGCGGCGCTCAAGCAGGCGCTCGGCCCGCGCTTCGAAGCCGTGGAGCTCGATCCCAAGGACGCGGCCGAGAACAAGCTGATGTCGATGCCGCACTCGGTGCTGACCTTGCACCTGAAAGACGACGACCCGGACGGTCCGACCAAGCAGCTGGAGCGGCGGGTGATCGGCTTCTTCAAGGAGCGCACCGCAGCGCCGCCGGCCGCTGCGCCTGCGCCTTGAGGCCGCCACGGCAACGCGGCACAAGCGCGGCATGAGCGGCGTGCGTCGGGCATTGGGCGGCATGGGCGTTGGGCTGGCGCTGATCGGGGCCGGCTGCGCCACGACCCAGCGCGTGGAAGCGGCCGGCGATGTGCACGCCCTACTGCTCTCGATCCGCGACGACGACCATGCCGCGTTCGACGCCCATGTCGACCGGCCGGCGCTGCAGCATGAACTCGAGGACCGCATCCTCGACCGCACCCAGTCCGTGAACAGCGACACGGTGAAAGCCCTGGGCGCCCTGCTGGCGCACCCGCTGGCGCAGCTGGCCGGCGACGCGCTGGTGCGGCCGAAGGTGTTCCGCGCGGTCGCCGAATACTACGGCTACCGTCCCGAGACGCCGATCCCGAACCAGCTGGAGATCGCCGCGGCGCTGCGCACCCTGCCCGATGGTCGAGTCTGCGCCGCCAAGCGCAACAAGGGGCCGTGCCTGATCACCTTCGCCGACGAAGCAGGAACCTGGCGTCTGGTGAGTTTCGATGGCGACATCAGCCAGCTACGACTGCCGAAGTAGAACGCCGCGCATGGTCCGCGCCCTTTTCCCCGCCGTTCTCGCCAGCGTCGTGCTCGCCGCAGCGCCCGCCTCGGCCGGGGTCCACATGTTCGCCTATGACGCCGCCAACGATGCGACCCGGCGGGTATCCGGCGACCTGACCTTCCGGTTCGATCAGCGGGTGCTGTTCACCCGCGTCTACGACATTCGCTCGACCGAGGGTCGCGCCAGCGCCGATCTGAGACCCGCCGACGAGCATGCGCTGGGGCCGGGTGGGCTCACCCGGCTGATTGGGACCGATGCGCACGAGCGCGATCTCTATCAGGTCGAGCCAAGCGCCGAGGGGACCGCACTGGTCCACGCCTTCTGCCCTGGCGCGGCGCGCGCCTGGCTCGCGTTCGGGCGGCTGGCGGAGGGGGCGCCGCTGCGGGTGCGGGTGCTGGGCGACAGCCCGGCCGGCGGCCCAGCGCACCTCTGCCAGACGCTCGACTTCGCCTACCGCGGCGAATGGCGCCTGCCGCCCGGCCAGGGCGTGCCCGCCGGCGCCCTCCTCACCCCGCACTTCCCTTACTGAGCGCGCAGGCCCCCCGGGCCAGCCGTTCGATCCGGCCGAAGTCGCCGGCGGCGATGGCGTCGCGCGGCGCTGGCCACGAGCCGCCGACGCAGAGCACGTTGGGCAAGGCGAGGTAGGACGGCGCGCTGGCGGCGTCGATGCCGCCGGTGGGACAGAACCTGGCCCCTGGAAACGGCCCGCCAAGCGCCTTCAGCGCCGCGACGCCGCCGGACTCAGCCGCCGGGAAGAACTTGCAGGCGAGGAACCCGGCCTCGAGCGCCGCCATCAGCTCGCTCGCGGTGGCGATCGCCGGCAGGTAGGGCAGGGGCGAGGCGCGGCCGGCTTCCAGCAGGCGCGGCGTGGCCCCCGGCGAGATCGCGAACTTCGCGCCGGCTCTGGCCGCCGCGTCGAGGTCCGCCGGCGTCAACACCGTGCCCACGCCTGGGATAGATTCCGGGACCTCGGCTGCGATGGCGCGGACCGCCTCCAGCGCGCTCTCGGTGCGCAGGGTGATCTCGATCGCCCGCACCCCGCCGGCGGCCAGAGCCCGGGCGAGCGGCACGGCCTGGCGCGGATCGTCGATGGTCACCACCGGCATCACCGGCGCCGAGGTTAAGATCTGCTCCAGGGTCATCGCGGCGGCGGTCATGCAGGTGGTCTCCGGGCGTCTGCTATCGGAAACCGCCAATATCGCGGAACGGTCGCAACGCGAGCCTTCGAACTTCCGGCGGCTAAGCGGTTTCCATCGCCTTGGCGCGGTCGATCACGCTCTCGACGTAGCTCCTGCGGGCGTCGTGGTCCTTGGCGATGGTGTCGTCGCTATCCTGCAGCGCCTGCACGTCGGTGTCGGCGAAGCCGATGATGCCCATCTCGGTGTAGCCCTTCTGGATCACCGGGCCCCAAAGCCCGATGTCCTTCACGATCGGCACGATGCGGGTGAAGAGCGACGAACGGAACATCTCCATGAAGCCGCTATCGTACATGTGCTCGGCGCAGCGGGCCGGATCGAGCCCGAGGGTCTTCCACACCTCGACCGCATCGAAGCGGTCGCGCATCAGGTAGCAGGCCTCCAGCAGGAACTCCTCGCGCTCGTCGCGCTCGGCTTGGGACAGCTGCGGATAGTAGTCGCGCAGCGCCAGCCGGCCGAAGGCGACGTGGCGGCTCTCGTCCTGCATCACATAAGCGTTCACCGCCGCGGCGAGCGGGTTCTGGGCATGGTCGCGAATCTGCTGGAAGGCGGCCAGCGCGAGGCCTTCGATCACCACCTGCATGCCGAGGTAGGTCATGTCCCAGCGGCTGTCGCGCAGCACCTGGTCGATCAGCTCCTGCAGCGGCGGGGTCATCGGATAGGCGACCCGGAACTTCTCCAGGAGGCGCTTGTAGCTCTCGACGTGGCGCGCTTCGTCGATCACCTGGGTCGAGGCGTAGAACTTGCTATCGACGTCCGGCACCTGGGTGACGATCTTGGCGGCGCAGATCAGCGCCCCCTGCTCGCCCTGCATGAACTGGCTGATCTGCCAGCCCTGGAAGTGGCGGCGCACCGTCGCCTTTTCCTTGCGCGACATCTTCTCGTATTCGGCCATGCCACTGATCGGCAGCATCTCTTCGGGCAGCTGCTCGGGGTTGTCCTCGTCGAGCTCCTGGGTCCAGTCGATCCGCGTTTCCGCGTTCCACTGCATCTCGATGCCCTTGCGATAAAGGCCCATCATCGCGGTGCGGCCTTCGTCGTACTCCCAGTTGAAGTTGACGTCGAAATCCTGCGGCACCGCCCAGTGCGTACCGTCGGCCGGGATCGCGTAAACGTCGCTAAGCTTCTTGGTCACGAGACGCTCCCTTGTCGTTTGGCCGCAGTACGCGCCGGAAGGCGAGCGAGATCAATGCTTCCGCGAGGTCAGCCACGGCCCCGAACTCGGGTTAACGGCGATGACTGGTTGCGGCGGTGGTGATTCTCTGGGCTCTGGGTTTGATTCGGAGCCATGAAGATGGATGTTGCGCTGGGGAAGCCGCGGCTGCGGCGGTTGCTGGATCATTTCGCGG
>DASXOP010000051.1:0-25968 GCA_036494265.1 Caulobacteraceae bacterium
CGCCATCGCCGCCTCGTCGGGCGCCCCCAGCGATCCGGCCAGCTTCGCGCCCAGAGTTCGCGCCCGGCTGATGTCGACGCCGCTCATCACCGCGCCTTCGAAGTTGGCGTTCTCGAGGTTGGCGCCGGCGACTTCCGCGCCTTCCAGGTTGGCGCCGCCAAGGTTGGCGTCCTTCAGGTTCGCGCCGCCAAGCTTGGCGCCGCGCAGGGAGCAATCGGTGAAGTCGGCGGCGAAGGCGGAGGCGCCGTCCAGCCGCGAGCCGTCCAGCGTCGCGCCGGTGAGGATGGCGCTGTCGATCATGCCGGCGCGCGCCTCGTGGCGCATCGAGGCGAGGCCGGACTTGCGATCCTGCATCGCCACCTGGCCTTCGCGGAAATCGGCGTTGGTCAGATCGGCGTTGGCCAGGTTGGCGCCGCGCAGGCAGGCGCCGCGCAGGTCGGCGCGGACCAGCGAGGCCATCCGCAAGTCGGCCGCTCGCAGATCGGAGCCGAACAAGTTGGCCCGGTCGAGCTTGGCCCCCGACATCCGAGCGCCGTCGAAGCTGGAGGCGGACAGATCGGCGTCGCTGAGATTGCGGCGGCTGAAATCGAGGCCGGAGAAGTCGACGAACCGCAGCGAGGCGCGCTTGCCGCCGGGCCGCCCGGTTACGTAACGCTCGTGCGCATCGACGATCATGTCGAGTTCCGACTGCGAGAGGCGTCGGCGGGCGCCGGACTGCGATGCGTTGGCGGACATGCTCATCTAGACGATATCGAGCCCTCTGACCCCGTCGCGGATCGCATCGGTGACGTCGACACCCTTCAACACCGCGCCGGTGAAGTTGGCCCGCGAGAGGTCGGCGCCGACCAGGATCGCCTGGCGCAGATCGGCGCGGGCGAGATCGGCGCTCTTCAGCGCGGCCTTGGTCAGATCGGCGGGCAGTGGTCGCGACGGCGCGATCAGCAGCGGCCCGAGCTGGGCGTCGCGCAAATCGGCGCCGGAGAGTTTCGCGCCGGTGAGCCTGGCCCCGCGCAGGTCGGCGCGGCGCAGGTTGCACGTGCGTAGATCAGCGCCTTCGAGGTGGGCGCCCTGGAGTTGGATGCCGGCCATGTCGACGCCGTAGAACACCGCGCCGCGCGCCGAGAGGGCGGTCAGGTTGAGCCCTCGGATCGACTTCAGCGTGCGCAGATCGGCGCCGTCGAAGGTGGACGGTTTGCCACCGCGCCCGCCGCTCTCGCACCAGAGCGCGTGCGCTCTCAGCATATCGTCGATCGGGATCTCAGAGATGTCCTTGCCGGCCGGCGCGTCGGTGAGGACGCCGGCCATGTTGGCATTCTGGACGTTCCACGACCAGGTCTTGGCCCCGACCAGGATGGCATCCTGCAGATCGGCGCCGGCCAGATCGGCGCCCGAGAGGTCGGCGCCGGCGAGGTTCGCGCCGGACATCTTGGCCTGCTTCAGGTTGGCGCGGATCAGCTTGCAGTCCTTCATCACCGCGTCGGTGAAGTCGGCTTTCAGGGCGATGACGCCAGAGAGGCGTGAGCGCTCCAGGTTGGCGCCGGCGAGCACTGCGCCCTGGGCGTTGGCGGCCCGGTCGACCGGCTCGAGGATGCGCAAGCCAAGCTCGCGGTCCGCCGCGGCGATGGTGCCTTCGCGCAGATCTGCTTCGAAGAGGTCGGCGCCGGAGAGGTTGGCGCCGCGCAGGCAGGCGCCGCGCAGGTCGGCCCGCCGCAGCGATGCCTCGCGCAGGTTGGCGTTCTGGATATCGGCGCCGAACAGGTTGGCGTTGTCGAGCTTCGCGCCGGCCAGATTGCAGTCGGCCAGGATCGCGCCGGTGAAATCGGCGTCGCAGAGATTACGGCCCGAGAGATCGAGGCCGCTCAGGTCTTTCCAGGTGAAGACGGCGCGAGCGCCGCCCATCCGCGATGACCACAGCCGGTCGTGGCGCACGCAAATTGCGTCCGCCTCCGCCTGGCTGATCCGTCGATGCTGGATGGTTTGGGCCGCTTCGCCCATCTGGTCAGGTCCACAGGTCCGAAATCATCTGCGTTAAGCATAGACCCCGTCGCTTAATGACCTCTTCACGAGAAGCTTGGCCGCGAAGGCTAGTTGCGCTCGTAAAGCGGCCGTGCGCGCTCTGCCAGCAGGCCGACTTCGACTTTCAGCCCCGCGTCACGGAGTCGCGCCGGGCCGCGGCCGGCCGAGTGCGCGTGCGGATTGGGGCAGGCGTAGACCACCCGCGTCACCCCCGCCGCGACCAGCCGCTCCGAGCAGGAGGCGGTGCCGTTGGATCGCTCGCCGCACGGCTCCATCGTCACATAGGCGACGGCGCCCTTGGCCCGCTCGGCGGCGAGGGCCAGCGCCTGTTCTTCGGCGTGCGGCCGGCCGCCCTCCGCCGTCGCCGCCTCGGCCACGACGTCGCCGTCCCGCACGATCAAGCAGCCGACCGCCGGGTTCTCACCGGTGAGCCCGACCCGCGCCGCGGCGAGGTCGATCGCCCGGCGCATGTGCCGCTCGTCAGCCTCGCGGGTCACGCCGCAGCCGGCAGGGCCGTCGCCCGCGCCGCGTCGAGGTAGCGAGAACTGATCGGCTTCAAACCCGCGCCGAGTTCGATCAGCAGCGGATTGCCAGTAGGGATCTCGACTCCCGGGATGGCCTCGTCGGAGACACCGAACAGCAGCTTGACGATAGCGCGCAGCGAATTTCCATGCGCGCCGATCAAGAGCCGCTCGCCGGCGGCGAGGCACGGTGCGATCCGGGCGTCCCAGTAAGGCAGCACGCGCTCCAGCGTCGACTTCAGCGTCTCGGTCGCCGGCACCGCGATCCCGGCGTAGCGGCGATCGGCCGAGAGATCGAACGCGGAGCCGGGCGCTAGCGGCGGCGGCGGGATGTCGTAGGAGCGGCGCCAGGTCATGACCTGCTCTGCGCCATGCTTGGCGGCCGTCTCAGCCTTGTTGAGCCCGGTGAGGCCGCCATAGTGGCGCTCGTTCAGCCGCCAATCCTTCTCCATCGGGATCCACAGCTGCCCGGCGGCGGCCAGCGCCAGGTCGGCGGTGCGGATCGCCCGGGTCAGCACCGAGGCGAAAGCGCGGTCGAACTCAATCCCCGCCGCGGCGATCAGCTCGCCGCCGCGCCGGGCCTCGGCCTCGCCCGCTGGCGTGAGGTCTACATCCACCCAGCCGGTGAAGCGATCCTCCAGGTTCCATTGGCTCAGGCCGTGACGCAGGAGGACGAGGGTTGGCATGGTTCGGGAGAGGTCTCGCGTTGGATCGGGTTGGCGCGCTTGCTCGCATGTCAGGCGCCGATCAGGCAAGCGAGGCGGACACCCTTTCAGCCGCGGGCGGGGCGGGCTATAGGCCGCGCCAATGCCCGACGGCCTCGCCCTCCCCCTTCTCGGCTTCGTCGCCACGTGCCTGATCGCGCTGGCGCTGGTCTGGCCGCAAGGTCAGGGCGCGCGCTCGCCGGCCCCGTTCGGCCACAAGCTGACGGTGATCCCGGCGGACATCCCGCAGATCGCCAAACGCGACATTTCCAAGGGCGCGTTCTCGCTGCGCGGGCCCGAGCCGGTCGCCAAGTCCGCCCGACACTGATCCCATCCCTGTAACCGCCGGAGCCTCCCCGCGTGCCGCAAAAGCCCCGCGCCGACCTGACCCCCATGACCGTGGCCTATGAGACCGCGCCGCTGATTAAGCCCACCGGCTTTCGCGAGTACGACGCGCGCTGGATCTTCGGGCCGGAGCTGAACCTGATCGGCGTCCAGGCGCTGGGCCTCGGGCTCGGAACCTACCTGGCCGAACTCGGCCAGCGCCGCGTGGTGGTCGGCCACGACTTCCGCTCCTACTCGCTCTCGATCAAGCAGGCGCTGATGCTGGGTCTGGTCAGCGCCGGGTGCGAGGTGCTCGACATCGGCATGGCGGTGACGCCGATGGCCTATTTCGCTCAGTTCGACCTCGAAGCGCCGTGCGTCGCGATGGTCACCGCCAGCCACAACGAGAACGGCTGGACCGGGGTGAAGATGGGCGCCGGTCCGCCGCTGACCTTCGGGCCCGACGAGATCGGGCGGCTGAAGGAGATCGTGCTCGGCGGCGAGGGCCGGGCCGTCGCCGGTGGCTCGGTGACGTTCGTGGGCGGCGTCGCCGAGCGCTACATCGCCGACGCCGCGGCCAGGTGCAGTCTCTCGCGGCCGATCCGGGTGGTCTGCGCCTGCGGCAACGGCACCGCCGGCGCCTTCGCCCCCGACGCATTGCGGCGTATGGGCGCTGAAGTGATCCCGGTCGAGTGCGACCTCGACTGGACCTTCCCCAACTACAATCCCAACCCCGAAGATCACGAGATGCTGGCCGCCATGACCCGGGCAGTGCGCGAGCACGGCGCCGACCTGGCGCTCGGCTTCGACGGCGACGGCGACCGCTGCGGCGTGGTCGACGACGAGGGCGAGGAGATCTTCGCCGACAAGATCGGCCTGATCCTGGCCCGCGACCTCGCCCCGCTGTTCCCCAACGCCAAGTTCGTCGTCGATGTGAAGTCGACCGGTCTCTACACCACCGATCAGGTGCTGAAGGAGAACGGCGCCACGACGCTCTACTGGAAGACCGGCCACAGCTACATCAAGCGCAAGACCGCCGAGATCGGCGCGCTGGCCGGGTTCGAGAAGTCCGGCCACCTCTTCTTCAACGCCCCGCTCGGCCGCGGCTACGACGACGGTCTGGTGGCGGCCGCAGCGATCCTCTCGATGCTCGACCGCCATCCAGGCCAGAAACTCAGCACCCTGAAGAAGTCGCTCCCGGTCGCCTTCACCTCGCTGACGATGTCGCCGCACTGCGCCGACGAGCGGAAGTACGCCGTGGTCGACCGCGTTGTCGCCGACTATCAGGCGCTGGGCGCGGCGGGTGGTTCGATCCTGGGGCGCAAGATCGTCGACGTGAACACGGTCAACGGCGCCCGCGTCTCGCTGGAGGACGGCTCGTGGGTGCTGGTCCGCGCCTCGTCCAACAAGCCGGAGATGGTGGTGGTGGTCGAAAGCACGCGCTCGGAAGACGACATGCGCGCTCTCTTCCGCGACGAGGTCAAACCGCGTCTCGCCAAAGAGCCGGACGTCGGCGCCTATAACCAGGAGATCTGAGCGGATGTTGCGAGAGTTGCGCCCCCTCCGTCTGCCGCTCCGGACCCAGTCCGGACCGGCAGCCACCTCCCCCGTTTCGCTCCGCTGCACGGTGGAGGAACATGGGCGCGGGATTTCCTACCTCCGCTCCTACCCCGCAAAGCGGGGGAGGGGGACCGCCGGTCGCAAACCGGTGGTGGAGGGGGCGCAGCGGCGTCCGCGAGCTGAGACGAGGACCTGACCCATGCGCGTGGCGATGATCGGGACTGGGTATGTCGGGCTGGTCTCCGGCGCTTGCTTCGCCGACTTCGGACATGAAGTGGTCTGCGTCGACAAGGACGCGGGCAAGATCGCCCGGCTGCGGGTCGGGCAGATGCCGATCTACGAGCCGGGCCTCGAAACCCTGGTGGCGCGCAACGTCGAAGCCGGTCGGCTGTCGTTCGACATCGACGGGCGGGCCGCGGTGGCTGGCGCGGACGCCGTGTTCATCGCCGTCGGCACGCCGTCGCGCCGCGGCGACGGCTACGCCGACCTCAGCTTCGTCCACGCTGCCACCGAGGAACTCGCAGCTTGGCTGGAAGGCTTCACCGTCGTGGTCACCAAGTCGACGGTGCCGGTCGGGACGGGCGATGAGATCGAGGCGATCCTGAGACGCGCGAGGCCCGACGCCCAGTTCGCCGTGGTCTCCAACCCTGAGTTCCTGCGCGAAGGCGCGGCGATCGAAGACTTCAAGCGGCCGGACCGGGTGGTAGTGGGTCTGGACGACGAGCGAGCGCGGCCAGTGATGGCCGAGCTTTACCGGCCGCTGAACCTGAACGAGACGCCTGTGCTCTACACCGATCGCCGCTCCTCGGAGCTGATCAAGTATGCGTCGAACGCGTTCCTGGCGATGAAGATCACCTTCATCAACGAGATCGCCGACCTCTGCGAAGCGGTGAACGCCGACGTGCAGCAGGTGGCGCGCGGCGTCGGCCTGGATAAGCGGATCGGCTCGAAGTTCCTGCACGCCGGCCCCGGCTTCGGCGGCTCGTGCTTCCCGAAGGACACCGTTGCGCTGGTGCGCACCGCCAAGGACGCCAAGGCGCCGCTGAGCCTGGTCGAGGCGACGGTGAAGGCCAACGAGACGCGCAAACGTTCGATGGCCGGCAAGGTCGCCGACGCCCTCGCTGGCGATCTGGCGGGCAAACGGATCGGCGTCCTGGGCCTCACCTTCAAGCCCAACACAGACGACATGCGCGATGCGCCATCGCTGCAGATCATCCCTGCGCTGCAGGCGATGGGCGCGATAATCCAGGCCTACGACCCCGAGGGCTATGAGGCGCGCCAGATGCTGCGCGACGTCGATTTCAAGAACGGCCCTTACGACGCCATCGCCGACGCCGACTGCGCCGTGATTCTCACCGAATGGGATGAATTCCGTGCGCTCGACCTCGACCGGGTCAAGCTCTTGATGCGGCGGCCGCTCGTGGTCGACCTGCGCAATGTCTACAAGCCCGAGGAACTGCGTCCCCGCGGCTTCACCTACTTCAGCGTGGGACGGCCTTAGAGCGGGTTGAGGAAAAGTGGGACCTACTTTTCCGCCCGCAACCCGCTCCAGCTTTTAGTCCGGCCTACCGGATCAGGCCGATCCACGATTGCGACGCCCAGATCGCGCCCATCCAGAATGCTGCGCCCATGCCGGCCACGAGGAGCATGCTTGCCACGCAAGCTGGGCCCTTCGTCTTCGCCTTGGGCACGGCCGAACGAGCCCAGGTGGGTTCGTGCGCCATGTCGCCTCCCTAAAAGGCTATGTTTTTCTGTCGGCTACACCGGTCGAGCGGCGCAGCACCTGATGAGGTTAAGTGCGGATTAGGAATTCTGTCCAGTCCGTAATGTTCTTTGCTAAGCTGGAGCCAGTTTGGCACGCTGCGCGGGGAGGCACGATGGATCGGTTCTGGACCAGGCTGGCAGTCGGAGGCGTGCTGATCGGCGCGCTCGCCATGGCTGCCTGCAGCAAGGCGCCGACGGCTGGCAACGCCGCCGACGCCAACGCTCCGATCGCCACCAACTCCCCGCCCGCCAACATGGCCTCGGCGACCCCGGACCAGCTGGCCTCGACCCCGGACGCCGCCGACGCGAAGGCGTTCCTCGAAGGGCTCTACGCGCACTACAAGACCAGCAAAGACAACACCTTCCAGCCGTTCGACGCCAACGCCAAGGAGGTTCTCGACGCCGACACCATCGCGCTGATGAAGGCCGACCAGAAGGCGCTGAAGGGCGATCTGGGCGAGATCGATGGCGACTGGCTGTGTGACTGCCAGGACTTCGAGAGCATCACCGCCACGATCGCCGTGCAGTCGGCGACCGCCATCGCGGCCAAGGCGACCAGTGATTTCCACGACACCCCGGCCGCCGGCGGCTCGCCCAAGCACGACACCTTCGACCTGGTGAAGACCCCCGCCGGCTGGCGCATCCACGACATCGGCACCGCCGACCAGCCCAGCCTGCGCAAGGTGCTGACCGACGAGATCGCGGGTTTGAAGTCCGGCAAGGTCAAGCCGGACAGCGGGGACTGACACAACCGTCTCTTCCCCTTCAGGGGAAGTGGCGCGGAGCGCCGAAGGGGCCTCTTACGAACGCGGCGGCGGCCCCTCCACCACTTCGTGGTCCCCCTCCCCCGTTGGGGGAGGATATAAGCGGGTCTTCACTCGCTCGAGACCTCGCATGCCCAAGCCCGACGCCCTGCCCGAGACCGCCAAGCGCGACCGGACCGTCACCGAGGGGCGCTGCGTCTGCGGCGAGGTGCGGGTCGAGATCGTGGTCCCGGCGGTGTGGGCCTGGCACGACCACTCCGCCGCCAGCCGCCACGCCCAGGGCTGCGCCTACGCCACCTACATCGGCAGCTGGAAAAGCCGCTTCCGCATCCTCGCCGGCGAGGACCGGCTGTCGCGCTTCGAGGATCCCGAGACCGGTACGGCGCGCAGCTTCTGCAGCCGTTGCGGCACGCCGGTGCTCTATGAACGGCCGCGCGCGCCGAAGATGGTCAACATCTCGCGCAGCCTCTTTGCCGAGCGCACCGGGCGCGAACCGCGCTACCACATGTTCCTCGGCGAGGCGCCCGACTGGACCTATCTCGGCGAGCCGCTGATCCCGCTGAAGGGCTATCCGGGCGTCATGTACGAACGCCCGAAGCGCAACAAGAAGCGCCCCACGCCCGACCCGATGTTTTGATCGATCAGGCGGACCGAGTCGGACGAACGTAGATCACCTTCGGACCGCCGGCGAAGAAGAGTGCGCCCACGACCAGCCCGACCAGCGCGGCCAGCGCCATCGATGCGTAAGGCTTCTGCTTCACGAACGGATCGACCGTGTCTGCGACGCTCTGCGCCTGGACGCGCAGGGTCTCGTAGGCGTCGGAGGCCTGGTCGGCGGCGTCCGCGACCGCCGCCTTGGCGCGCTTGGCGGTGGCCGCCAGCTTCTCCTTGGCCGACCCCAGCGCGTCTTCGGCCGCGCCCTCGAACTGCCGCGCCTCGCCGCGCAGCTGCATGCCAGGATCGCCGACCACCTCGCCAGCGGCCTCTTCGACCTTGCCGACGCCGTTCTTGATCTTGCCTTCGAGATTTTCGGTATTCATCGGAACCTCCGCGACCTGCGAAAGATAACCGCACGACGGAGTGTTCGTTCCGTGGCTCGGCGCCGGGCGCTGAGCCTTAGGCGGCTGCCTGCCTCACCGCGCCGGCGATTTCGCGGACGAGCTGGCCGACCAGCTTTTCGTCGTCGCCCTCGGCCATGATCCGGATCAGCGGCTCGGTGCCCGAAGCGCGCACCAGCACCCGGCCCGAGCCGTTGAGGCGCTGCTCGGCGTCGGCGATGGCGGACTTTACCGAGGCGTTCTCCAGTGGCTTGCCGCCAGCGAAGCGGACGTTCTCCAGCTTCTGCGGCACCGGCTCGAACTGGCGGGCGAGCGCGCTCATCGGCTTTTGCGAGCGCACCAGTTCGGCCAGCACCTGCAGCGCCGCGATCAGGCCGTCGCCCGTGGTCGAGAAGTCCGAGAGGATGATGTGGCCCGACTGTTCGCCGCCGAGGTTGAACTTGCCCTCGCGCATCTTGGCCATGACGTAGCGGTCGCCGACCTGGGTACGGTGCATGGTCAGGCTGCGGCCGGCCAGGAACCGCTCCAGGCCGAGGTTGGACATCACCGTCGCCACGATGCCGTCGCCGGTCAGCGCGCCCTTGGCGGCCCAGGACGCGGCGATCAGCGCCATGATCTGGTCGCCGTCGACGATTTGGCCCTTCTCGTCGCAGATCAAGAGCCGGTCGGCGTCGCCGTCGAGCGAGATGCCGATGTCGGCGCGATATTGGCGAACCGCCGCGGTGATCGAAGCCGGATGGGTCGAGCCGCACTCCTCGTTGATGTTCATGCCGTCCGGCGAGACACCCACCGGGATCACTTCGGCGCCCAGCTCGTAGAGCGCCGTCGGGGCGACCTTGTAGGCCGCGCCGTTGGCGCAATCGATCGCCACCCTGAGGCCGCTGAGCGACAGCGACTTCGGGAAGGTCGCCTTGGCGATCTCTACGTAGCGCGCCGGCGCCTCGTCGATCCGCACCACGCGGCCCAGCCCCTTGGGACCGGCGAGGCCGTCCTGCAGCCCCTCGTCCATCAGCGCTTCGATCTCGGCCTCGCGCTCGTCGGAGAGTTTGTAGCCGTCGGGGCCGAACAGCTTGATGCCGTTGTCGGCGAAATTGTTGTGCGAGGCCGAGATCATCACCCCGATGTCGGCGCGCATGGATCGGGTCATCATCGCGACGCCCGGCGTCGGCAGTGGGCCGAAGGTGCGCACGTCCATCCCAACGCTGGTGAAGCCGGCGACGAGCGCGGGCTCGATCATGTAGCCGGAGAGCCGGGTGTCCTTGCCGATCACCACCAGGTGGCGCCGGTCGCCGCCGCTGGTGAACAGCTTGCCTGCGGCCAGCCCGACCCGCAGCGCCACTTCCGCCGTCATCGGATGGACGTTGGCCTGGCCGCGGATGCCGTCGGTGCCGAAGTAGCCGCGCGATTTCATGAGCAGGTCCAGAAACGTATGGAAACCGAGATTTAAATGACCCCGGGTTTGCGAATGCTAAAGCCGCTCGCCGGATACACCGGGGTCTGAGTCTAGTCCCCTGAGTCGCGAACTACAAAGGACCGATCCTGAATGTGCGGCATCATCGGCATCGTCGGCGACCAGCCTGTCAGCTCACGGCTGATCGAGAGCCTGCGGCGGCTGGAGTATCGCGGCTATGACTCGGCGGGCGTCGCCGGCGTGGTGGGCGACCACATCGAGCGCAGGCGCGCCGAAGGCAAGCTCGCCAACCTCGACGCGGTGCTGGCGGCCCAGCCGCTGAACGCCACCGTCGGCATCGGCCACACCCGCTGGGCCACCCACGGCGCGCCGGTGCTGCGCAACGCCCACCCGCACACCTCCGGCCGCGTCAGCCTGGTGCACAACGGGATCATCGAGAACTTCGCCGAGCTGAAGGCCGAACTTGAGGCCAAGGGCCATGCGTTCGAGAGCCAGACCGACACCGAAGTCGTCGCCCATCTGATAGACCAGAACCTGACCGACGGCTTGGCGCCGCTGGACGCGCTGAAGGCGGCGCTCGACCGCCTGCGCGGCGCCTATGCCCTGGTGCTGATGATCGACGGCGACGCCGGCGAGATCTTCGGCGCCCGCCACGGCCCGGCGCTGGTGGTCGGCTACGGCGAGGGCGAGATGTTCCTGGGCTCGGACGCGCTGGCGGTCGGCCCGTTCACCAACCGGATCAGCCACCTGGAGGACGGCGACTACGTGGTCATCGACCACAAGGCTGCGCGCATCTTCGATGTCGATGGCAAGCCGGTAAAGCGGCAGATCCGCACCGTGCCCACCGCCGCGGCGATGGTCGAGAAGGGCAACTATCGCCACTTCATGGAGAAGGAGATCTACGACCAGCCCGACGCCTGCCAGCACACCCTGTCGGCCTATGTCGACGCGGTCACCGGCAAGGTGCGCTCGCCAGGTCTCGACTTCACCCAGTTCGACCGCCTGCAGATCGTGGCCTGCGGCACGGCATCCTACGCTGGCATGATCGCGCGCTATCTGTTCGAGCGGCTGGCGGGCCTACCGACCGACGTCGAGATCGCCTCGGAGTTCCGCTATCGGGAGCCGGCGCTGGGGCCGGGTGCGCTGGCGCTGGCGATCTCGCAGTCGGGCGAGACGGCCGACACGCTGGCCGCCCTGCGCTGGTGCCGCACCCGCAACATCGCCACTGCGGCGCTGGTCAATGCGCATGAATCGACCATGGCCCGCGAGGCCGCCTTCTTCCTGCCCACCAACGCCGGTCCGGAGATCGGCGTCGCCTCGACCAAGGCCTTCACCTCCCAGCTCGCCGCCCTCACCGCGCTCGCCATCGCCGCCGCCCGTCAGCGCGGCCGCATCGACGACGCCGAGGAGGCGCGCCTGGCCGCGCTGCTGCTGGAAACGCCGCGGCTGATCGCCGAGTCGTTGGTGGTCGAGGAACAGGTGCGTGGCGTGGCGCTGGAGATCTCGAGGGCGCGCGACGTGCTCTATCTCGGGCGTGGGCCGATGTACCCGCTGGCGCTGGAAGGCGCGCTGAAGCTGAAGGAAATCAGCTACATCCACGCCGAGGGCTACGCGGCCGGCGAGCTCAAGCACGGCCCCATCGCGCTCGTCGACGACGCCACGCCAATCATCGTCATCGCGCCGACCGACGAGCTCTTCGAGAAAACGATGTCGAACATGAGCGAGGTAGTCGCCCGCGGCGGCCGCATCGTGCTCTTCACCGACGCCGCGGGCGTTTCTCATGCTCCGCCCGGTGCGCACGTGATCGTAGGCCCTGCCTGCGATCCGATGCTGGCCCCGCTGGTCTTCGCCGCCCCGATCCAGCTCCTGGCCTACCACGTGGCCGTGCAGAAGGGCGCGGACGTCGATCAGCCGCGTAACCTCGCCAAGTCGGTGACCGTGGAGTGAGCCTCAGACGAAGTGCGGCGGTTTCGGCTTGGGGAAGCGCAACAGCCGGGCGACGCGGCTCTCCAGCTGGCCTTCGCTGAACGGTTTGGAGAGGTAGTCTTTCGCCCCCAGGCTGACCGCCTGGCGTACGTCCTCGGCGGCGTTGCGCGCCGTGATCACAAGCGTCGGCGGTAGCGAGTCGCGAGCGTTTTCGAACGACTTCAGCACGCCGAACCCGTCCAACTCCGGCATGTTGATGTCGAGCACCATGGCATCGGGATGCCACGCCTTAATGCGGCTGAGCGCTTCGACGCCGGTGCGCGCCGTCTCGACCTCATGGCCCATCATCCTGAGCCGCGTTCGGATGATCTCCCGGATGCCGGAGTCGTCTTCGACCACCAGGATGCGGACGCTATGCGGCATAGGTCTCATCCTCGCCGACGTCCGCGCCGAAGCTGACGGCGCGGGCGATCGCGCCGATCAGAATAGCGGGTTCGGCAGGCTTGCCCACCACGTCGTCGAAGCCCATCGCGCGCAGCTGGCGCACGAACTCGGGTCCGGCATCGGCGGTGAACGCCAGGATCGGGGTGGCGTCGTTGGGGCCAGTCGAGGCGCGGATCGCCTTCAGCGCGCCCTCGCCATCGAGGTTAGGCATGCGCAGGTCCATGAGGATCACGTCGAACGGCCAGTCGCCGGCGAGCGCAACCGCCTCGACGCCGTCCCCGGCCTCGCTGACCTCCGCGTCGAGGCCGGCCAGGTAGAGCCGCACTAGGTCGCGGTTGACCTTGTGGTCGTCGGCGATCAGCACCCGGGCGCCGCGGAATGACATCGGCTCGACGACCTGATCGTCCACCGTTTCGATGGCGATGCTGGAGATCGCGGCCGGGATCTCGAACCAGAAACGGCTGCCTTCGCCCGGCCGGCTGTCGGCGCCGATGCGCCCGCCCATCGCCTCGACCAGACCCTTGCAGATCGCCAGCCCCAGGCCGGTCCCGCCCGTCGAGCGCATCGCCGAGCCGTCGACCTGCGAGAAGCGCTTGAACAGCAGATCGAGTTTGTCTGGCGGGATGCCGCCGCCGGTGTCGATCACCTCGACCGCCAGCATGTCCGTCGCTGTGTCGAAACCGGTGCGCAGCGTGACCTGGCCAGCTTCGGTAAACTTCACCGCGTTGCTGATGAAGTTGAGCAGGATCTGGCGGATGCGGTCGGGATCGACCCGTACGACGATATCCTTGGCCGCCTCATCGTCCAGCACCAGTTGCAAGTCCTTGGCGCCGGCTTGCGGTGCGAACAGCTCCAGCGTCCCACGGCAGAGCTTCCCGAGATCGACCGGCTCCGGCTGGATCGCGACCTGGCCGGCTTCCAGCTTGGAGAAGTCGAGCACGTCGTTGACGGTGCACAGCAACGCCCGGCTCGCCTCGCGAACCCGTTCGACGTAGTTGCGGGTCACCTCCGATAGCTCCGGCTGTTCGGACGCCAGCGCGGTGAAGCCGATGATGCTGGTCAGCGGCGTACGCAGTTCGTGGCTCATGTTGGCGAGGAAGTCGGCCTTCGTCTGGGCGGCGTCCTCGGCCTCGGCGGTGGCCGCGCGCAGCTGCGCCTCCAGCGCCTTCCTTTGCTCGATATCGCGGATCACGTCGTTGAACCCGGTGATCAGGCCACTGTCGGCGTCGTAGGACGGCGTCGGCATGCACTCGAACCAGCGGGTCTCGCCCGACTTGCAATGACCCCGGAATTCGACCGGCGACGGCGCGACGTCGCCCTTGCCGGCGATGACCGACCGGCACATGTCGCCGATCTTCTGGGCGTCCTCGGGCTCGATCCATTGGGCGAACGGTTTGCCGACCAGCTCCTCCGGCGTGTACCCCGTCATCGCCAGGCTCGCGGGCGAGATGTAGGTCATCACCCCGTGCAGATCGCTTTCGGCGATGATCGCTGGGGCGTTGATCGCAAGCTTGCGGAACCGCTCCTCGCTGGCGCTCAGGGCCAGTTCGGCCAGGCGCCGGTCGGTGACGTCGACCAGCGCGCCGATGACCGCGACGACCTCGCCCTCGTCGTTGTGCTCGGAGCGGGAAGCGCCGGCCAGGTAGCGCATCTCGCCGTCCGGACGCTGGATGCGGGTCATGCCGTGCAGGTCATCCTCGCCCTGTTCGAGCTGGACGGCGATCCGATCGCTGGCGCCTTTGCGGTCGTCCGGGTGGGTCATCGCCATGAGGGCGTCGAGTTCCAGCTTCGAGCCGGGCTCGAGCCCGTAGATGCGATAGAGCTCGGTCGACCACTCGATCTTTCGGGTCGTAGCGTCGAGCCGCCAGTGGCCCATGCCGACCACTTCCTCAGCCATGTCGGCCTGGCGCTTCAGCTCGTTGGCGCGGTCGCGCGCCTCGGTCAGCGCGGCTTCGGCGAGCTTCAGTTCGGTGATGTCGACGCAGTTCGAGATGGTGCCGCCGTCGGAGGTCTTGCGCTCAGTGACCCGTGTCCAGCGACCGTCAGCAGTCTGCTGCACGAAACTGGAGCCCCGGACCTCGCGCGCCGCCATCCGCTCGGCGCGCCAAGCGGCCTCACGCCCGGCTGCGGCGGGGAACGCCCCGGCAGCCAGAGCCTGATCGACGATCTCGGAGAAATAGGCGCCGACGACCGGCCTCGCGCCGCGGCTCTTGCAGATCGCCTCGTAGGTGGCGTTCCAGGCGATCAGGCGGTCGCTGGGGTCGAAGACGGAGACGCCCTCCGGCATGCTGTCGAGCGCCTCGCGGAAGCGGTTCAGCGCGCCGTTGCGGCTGGCGATGTCGAGCGCGACGCCGCCAACGGCGGTCAGCAGGATGAGCGCCGTCGCGCCGACCGCGATCGCCGCCAGGCCCAGGCCCGAGATCAGGTCGCCGGTCGGCGAGATGCTGGCGTCCGGCACGATCGTCACCGCGGTCATGCCGGTGAAGTGCATGGCGACTATACCAAGCAGCAGCAGAACCGCCGCCCCGGCTTGTCGCCCGATGCGCACGCCCGGCTGGCCGACCACGAGCGCCACCGAGGCCAAAACCCCCCCGGTCATGAGCGACGCGATCACGTAGCCCGCGTTCCAGATGACGTGGCCAGCGGTGCGATAGCCGCTCATGCCGAGATAGTGCATGCCGCCGATCGAGAGCCCGACGACGAGGCCACCGGCCAGCCGCAACGTGAGCGCCCGAGCGCCGCTGCGCCTACCGGCGCCGATGGCAAACCCGGCCGCGCAGCCGGCGATCGCCAGCAGGAGCGATCCAAGCGTCGCCAGCGGCCCGAAGCCGGTCGGCAGACCGGTCTCGAACGCCATCATCGCCACGAAATGGGTGGTCCAGATGCCGGTGCCCGCGACAATACCGATCATCGCGAACCAGCTCAGCCGCCGCCAAACCGATTGCTGCGGCGTGCGGGCATAGAGGAAAAAGCTGGCGATCGTGGCCAGGGCGCAGACCGCCGCGGCGACCGCGACCAGCCGCCAGTCGTGCCGCATCTGGATGCAGAGCAGAACGTTGAACACCGGCGGCGCCTGGACTCGTTGTTGGAACTGGCCGCCAGCATCGCGCAGAGGAGTTAAAGAGACGAAGCCAAGAAGTTACAGGTCCTGCGGTCGGTCGCCGCAGACGCCGTCGGCCGGCGGGCGCTCGTCCTTTGCCGGCCAAACCACATCCACTCAGGTGAGAGGAGCCAAGCTTCGCAGGAAGAAGAGGCTTTCCTTTTTGCCAAGCGCCAGTAAGGGGCGGGCATGAAACCTGTTCGCAAGGCGGTGCTGCCCGTGGCGGGCCTCGGCACCCGCGTCCTGCCGGGCGCCAAGACCACGGCGAAGGAGATGCTCAACGTCTTCGACCGCCCGATCCTGTCGTACATCGTCGCCGAGGCGCGGGCCGCCGGGATCGAGCACTTCGTCTTCGTCACCGGCCGCGGCAAGGGCGCGATCGAGGATTACTTCGACCACCACATCGAACTCGAGGCTCAGCTTGAGGCGAAGGGCAAGGCGGACATCCTGGCCGAGATCCGGGCCGAGCTGCCGCGGCCGGGCGAGATGAGCTTCGTACGCCAGATGGCGCCGCTGGGCCTCGGCCACGCAGTGTGGTGCGCCCGCGACATCGTCGGCGACGAGCCGTTCGCGGTGATCCTGCCCGATATGCTGATGCGCGCCGACCCGCCGGCCCTCGCCCAGGCGATCGCCGCCCAGAACGCCGTCGGCGGCAACATCATCGTGGTCGAGCCGGCGCCAGAGGGCGAGGCGCACAAGTACGGCATCGTCTCCCTGGCCGAGACTGCGGCCGGCTTCGATGGCCGGCTGGCGCGGATGACCGGCATGGTCGAAAAGCCGGCGCCGGGGACCGAGCCCTCCAACCTGTTCATCTCCGGCCGCTACGTCCTGCAGCCGGAGATCTTCCAGCTGCTCGCAGACCAGGCTGCGGGCTCAGGCGGCGAAATCCAGCTCACCGACGCCATGGTGCGGCTGATGGGGCGGCAGGACTTCCACGCCCTCACCTACGACGGGACCACCTACGACTGCGGCGACAAGGTAGGGCTGCTGCGCGCTAACGTGGCCTTTGCGCTGGCCCATCCGGAGCTTGGCGGAGACGCGCGAGCGGCTATGGAGCGTCTGTTGCGCGGCTGAGATCAGCCTTCGTCGAGGCTCTCGTCCGCGCGCCGGTTCATCCACAGCATGACGCCCCCCAGCACCGCGACGCCCGCGAGCGCCGGTCCGGCGGCGTCGAACGACGAGGCCAGCGCCGCCAGGGTCGCGAGAGCGATGGGTCCGGCCAGGACCACAGCGGCGCAGACCGCGAGCGCCGCGACGGTCCGGTTGGCGACATCGAGGAGCATCCGGCGACGCGCGACCAGCGCCTCGAGGCCAAGCTCGAACTCGAGGTCGCGAGCTGGCGCCTCGGTCAGGCGCCAGTAGGCGGCGAGGCGCGCCTCGGCGGCGTCGTCGGGTTCGGGGGTCATGTCAGACATCGAGGGGGACATTGGCGCAGACACCTGGACCTTCGAGGGCGGCGAGCAGTTTAGCGCGCCCTCTTTGAACGTGCGACTTGATCGTACCCAGCGGTAGGCGGAGCACAGCGGCGGCTTCGGCGTGGGAAAAGTCGCCACCCAGGCAGAGCGCCACCGCCGCGCGCTGTTCGGCCGGCAAAGTGCGCAACGCGGCGTCGAGATCGAGCCGTGCGTCGGCGCTGGCGGCTTCAACTGGCTCGGCGACGAAGGCCTCGCGGCGCTTCCGCTCGCGCCCTTCGGCGCGCAGCAGCGAGAGCTGCTTCTTCCAGGCGATCGCGCAGAGCCAGGAGCGCAGTGACGCCGACCCGCGATAGCGCCAGAGGCTGGACCAGGCGGCGAGGAACGTCTCCTGGGCGATATCGTCGGCGTCGGAGGTCGAGAGCCCGGCGCGGCGCAGAAAGCTGCGCACGGCCTGCTGCTGACGCTCGACGATCAGCTGGAACGCCGCCTGCGAGCCTCGCCTCGCCGCGTGGACGAGCTCCGCGTCTGACGCGGCCAAGGTCAGTCGATCCGCCAGAACGTCGACAAGAGCGCGGTGAGGACGCCGGCCACGGTCAGCGCGCCGGCAATGATGGCGACGATGAGGAAGGCATCGTTGTGGTGGTGGCCATACTCCCAGGCGAACCCGAACCCGGCGGCGATCGCGCCGCAGAAGATCGCCCCGTTCCAGTGCCGCAGCGGCGCGCGATAGCGGCGCATTTCGAACCGATACTGCCGGCGGGCGTCGCGCCGGGCTTGCTTGTCGCCGACCGCGAACGTGGCGGCGTCTGCGACGTCCTCGGCGGCTGCCCGCCAGCGCCCCCACCGGCCGCCAAGAGCGTTCAGCACCTCGGCCGGCGGCTCGCGGCCCTGCGCGGCATAGACCTTGAGCGCTTCGATCGCTTCTCGGCGCTCGCGGTACCGCAGATAGCGGGACCAAGGCGCGAAGAACGCCTGCACGATCGGCACGGCGAACACCGCCAGGACGACGATGAGCCATATGTGCTTGTTCCAGTCGAAATCCACGGCCGACCTCCATCTCGATCCGGGGCCGATGCCCGCGATGCTGAAGCTTAGTCGCCGGCCGAACCATCTTTGGATGCAGCCGCGGTCCATCGCAACGATCCGCGGCTGGCGGGCATGGCGCGGCGGGGCGGCATCGGTTAGGTACACGCCCAGCGTCGTCTTCGAGCTTGTCTCGCCTATGGAGCGATCCCGCATTCTGTTTCGCGCCCAGCGTGGCCTTGGCCATCCTGACCTCGGTCGTCCGGCCGCCGGAGGCGCGCGGCCGTGGCTGTGAAGCCGGTCGACCGGGTGATGGTGATCAAGCTGGGCGGGGTCGGCGAGATGGTGCTGGCCTTCCCGGCGTTCGAGCGCATCCGGCAAGCCCACCCGAAGGCCAAGATCACGCTTCTGACCACGCAGCCGTTCGAGGCCCTGGCGAAATCGAGCCCGTTCTTCAACATCGTCGACGCTCAAGGCGGCGGGCGCGACCCGGCCAGCTTCACCGCCCTCGTCCTGCGCATCCGCCGCGGCCGGTTCAACCGGATCTACGACCTGCAGAACGATGGCTCGACCAACCTGATCCTGCAGTCGCTGCGGCCGCTGGCGCCGCAGTGGTCGGGCACGGCGCTGGGCGCGTCCCTGCCCCACCGCAACCGCGAGCGGACACGCATGCACCCGCTGGAGCGCCAGGCGAGCCAACTGGAGGACGCCGGCATCTGGCCGGATGCGCCGACCAAGCCGCTTTCGGCCGCGCCGCCGGATATCTCCTGGATCCTGGCGAAGACTCCCCAGCCGCGCTCGATCAGCGTCGCCAGCGGCCATCGGCAGTTGGTGCTGCTGGCCCCGGGCGGCGATCCGCACCACCTGGAGACGCGCTGGCCGATCGGGCTCTACGGGGATCTGGCCAAGAAGCTGCAGGACGCCGGCTTCGACATCGTGATCATCGGCGGCTTGGGCGAAAGCGACCTCGCCCACGCGATCCAGCGCAAGGCGCCCCGGGCCCGCGACCTCACCGGCCGCACCGACCTCGTGCAGATCGCGGCGCTGGGCGCGCGGGCGGCGTTGACCGTCGGCAATGACCTCGGCCCGCTGCATCTGATCGCCGCGGCGGGCGCGCCGACCATCGCGCTTTACGCCTCGAGCCCCGATCCGGCGCTCACAGCGCCGCGCGGACATGTTACTGTGTTGCATGCCCCGCAGCTAAAAGACCTGCCGGTCGACACGGTGGCGGCCGCTTCGATCACTCTTGCGCGGACGGCGTCTTGATTGGCGAGGATACGTTGGTCATATTTCAATCTTGTTGGGCCGTTCTACTTGGCCTGACTGCCCCAAAAACTGCTCAAGGAGCCTAAGCCCATCCGTCGTCCCATGCAGGCGCCGCCGACCAAAGAAGGTCCGCGCATCAACGAAGACATCCGCGTCCCTCGCGTCCTCCTGATCGATCAGCACGGAGAGAAGCAGGGCATCATGCCAACCTCGTCGGCGATCGAAGCCGCTGAGGAAGCAGGACTCGACCTGGTCGAGATTTCCCCGAATTCGGACCCGCCGGTCTGCAAGATCCTCGACTACGGCAAGCACCGATTCCAGGAACAGAAGAAAAAGAACGAAGCGCGCAAGCGCCAGAAGCTGGTTGAAATCAAAGAGATCAAGCTTCGCCCCAACATCGATCACCACGACTACGAGGTGAAGGCCAAGGCCATGCACCGCTTCTTCGAGGAAGGCGACAAGGTGAAGGTCACCTTGCGGTTCCGCGGCGGCGAGATGCGCCACCCCGAACTCGGCATGAAGCTGCTCGACCAGGTAAAGGTCGACTTCGACCCGGTGGCCAAGGTCGAGCACGAGCCGAAGATGGAAGGCCGCCAGATGGTGATGATCCTGGCGCCGCGATAGGCGCCAGCCGTCGCTGGGGCTTCTCCTACCCGTACCCGCACCCTCACGTTGCGCCGTGACTTGATTGACTCACGGCGTTGGTGTCACCCTGTGACCAAACCTGGGGAGGGGTGGTCATGCGTAGAGGATCGGGGCTGGCGGCGGTCATCGCCGCGGCGGCGTTTGCGGTGGGCGCCAAGGCGGCGCCGCTGGCCGCCTATGGCAATCTTCCGACCCTGGAACAGATCTCGCTATCACCGAGCGGGCGGTTGCTAGCGATCGACGTGGTCAAGGGCGAGAACCGCACCATCGTCGTCCAGGATCTGGTGGCCAAGAAGATCGTCACCGGCGTCAAGGTCGGCGACACCAAGATCCGGGACCTGAAGTGGGCCGGCGATGACCACTTGATCATCACCTCATCGATCACCCAGACTGGCATGCTGGGGGTGTTGGTCGGGCAAGAGGAATGGTTCACCGCCGTCGATTTCAACGTGGCCGCCTGCAAGCTCCACCCGCTGCTCACCGACGTCGACTACGCCGGCAACATGATCGGCGGCGAGCCGATCGTGCGGACAGTGGACGGCAAGGCCACGCTGTTCCTGCGCGGCATGCGGTTCATCGGCGACGAGGGCCAGAGCACGATGTTCCGGGTCGACCTCGACACCGACCACGCCCAGCCGATCATCGACTCCGGCGGCGACTGGGAGACCAGTTTCCTGATGGCCGCGAACGGCAAGCCGCTGGCGGAGACCCAGTACGACGCGCCACTGAAGAGCTGGATCCTCAAAGTGTGGGCAGGCGGTGGCTGGCATCAGGCGCAGGCGAAACAGGCCTCGATCGAGACCCCTGATCTCGTCGGCCTCGGCCGCGACGGCCAGTCGATCCTGATCGGCAATCGGGAGGGCGACCGCTACACCCTCCGCGAACTTTCGCCAGACGGGGCGACGCTGAGCGACCCGCTGCCGGGCATCGACGCGGGCCAGCCAATCACCGACCCTCCGACGCACCGCTTGATCGGCCTGGCCACCCTGATCGGCGACGACATGCGCTATCGCTTCTTCGACCCAAACGACCAGACCCGTTGGCGCGCGGTGACCGCGGCGTTCCCGGGCAAGGACGTCGGGCTGGTCTCATGGTCCGACGATCGGCGGCGGATCGTGGTGGAAGTGACCGGGCCGAAGGAAGCGCCGGCCTATGCGCTGGTCGACCTCGACGCCGGCGCCGTCGCCTGGCTGGGCACCGGCTATCCGGCCCTGGGCGAGGGCGATGTCGGCGAGGTGCGGCCGGTCGACTTCAAGGCCGCCGACGGGCTGGAGATCTCCGGCTACCTGACCCTGCCGAGCGGCAAGGACGCCAAACAGCTGCCGCTGATCGTCTTCCCGCACGGCGGTCCCGCCGCCCGGGACGAGCCGGGTTTCGACTGGTGGGCGCAGGCCATGGCCTCGAAGGGCTATGCGGTGCTGCAGGTCAACTACCGCGGCTCGGAGGGCTTCGGCTGGAAGTTCATGTCGGCCGGCTTCGGCGAGTGGGGCCGCAAGATGCAGACCGACCTCTCCGACGGCGTCCGCTACCTGGCGGCGCAAGGCACGATCGACCCGAAGCGGGTCTGCATCGTTGGCGCCAGCTATGGCGGCTACGCGGCCCTGGCCGGCGCGGCGATCGACACCGGCGTCTACCGCTGTTCGGTCGACATCTCCGGGCCGGCGGAACTGGCCAAGTTCATCAACTGGGGCAAGGACCGCGAGGGCTTCCGCGAAGGCGTCGGCACCGAGCGCTACTGGTCGCGGTTCATGGGCGCGGCCAATTCCGCCGACCCGCACCTGGCGGAGATCTCGCCCGCCGACCACGCCGACAAGGTGACCATTCCGGTGCTGATCATCCACGGCAAGGACGACACCGTGGTGCCGTTCGAGCAGAGCCAGATCATGGCCGACGCCCTGACCAAGGCCGGCAAGAACGTGCAGCTGGTGGTGCTCGCCCACGAGGACCACTGGCTCTCGCACAGCGACACCCGCCTGCAGATGCTGCAGGCGACGATGGACTTCGTGCAAAAGAACAACCCGGCGGAGTGACGAGCGTGTTCCGTTTGAGTGCGCTCGCCCTGGCGGCGGGGCTGACGCTGGCCGCGCCGACCCGCGCCGCCGCACCGCTTTCCGCCTACGGTGAGCTGCCGGCGATCGAAGAAGCGAGGGTTTCGCCGGATGGCGTCATGCTCGCCTTGGTCACTGCGAACGACGAAAAGCGCAGCGTCGTCATCGAGACCACGGCCGACCAGAAGGTCGTGATGACCGTGAAGGCGGGCGACAAGAAGTTGCGCGACGTCCGCTGGGCTGGGCCCGACCATCTGTTGATTGAGGTCTCAACGGCGACCCAGCTGTCGGCCTATTCTTCGACCGGCGAATACTGGACGGTGATCGACGTCGACGTGAAGACGAGAGTTCAGCACACGCTGCTGAGCGACGCCAAGGCCGCCACGAATGTGGTTCTCGGTACGCCGCAGGTTCGCTTCATCGGAGGCAGGCCATTCGCGTTCGTGACGGGCTGGGAGTGGGTGGGCGACGAAGGCTGGCCGTCCCTGTTCAAGGCCGATCTCGACGCCAACCAATCGAGCCTCGCCGCCCGCGCCGCGTCACGAAACACTGACGGCTGGCTGGTCGATCAAGCCGGCGTCGCGGTCGCCCAGGCCGAGTTCGACGACAAGGCCAAGCGGTGGAACCTCTTGGTCAAGCAACCCGGTGGGTGGCGAGTGGCCAAGACCGTCGAGGCCAGCATCGAGCATCCCTACATGGTGGGCTTCGGCGCAGACGGGCAGAGTCTGCTGCTGGGGGACAGCGAGGGCGGAGACGTCAGCATTCGCACGATGTCGCCGGCCGCTACCGACTGGGGCCCGCCCGTCGCACGCCCCGGCGAGGACGTCACCTTGGACCCCGCGACCGACGAGATGATCGGGACGCGCGAGATCGACGGCGATCACGTCGTCTACGGCTTTCTGTCGCTCGCTGATCAGGCCAGCTGGAACTCGGTGCTGCACGCCTTTCCCGGCGAAGGCGTCAACCTGGTCTCGATCTCGGCGGACCACCGCAAGCTAGTCGTGGAAGCCGATTCTCCGACGCTCGGACCCGCCTACTGCCTGGTCGATCTCAACGCCAAGGCGGCGCGCTGGATCGGTCCGGCCTATGCCAAACTCGGACCGGCAGACATCTCACCCACTGCTTCTGTCGCCTTCAAGGCCGCCGACGGCCTCGACATTACCGGCTACCTGACCCTGCCGCGCGGCAAGGACCCGAAGAAGCTGCCGCTGATAGTCTTCCCGCATGGCGGCCCGGCGGCGCGCGACGAGCCGGGCTTCGACTGGTGGGCGCAGGCGATGGCCTCGCGTGGATACGCCGTCCTTCAGGTGAACTACCGCGGCTCAGACGGTCTTGGTTGGAAGTTCATGTCGGCTGGCTTCGGCGAATGGGGCCGCAAGATGCAGACCGATCTCTCTGACGGCGTACGCTACCTGTCGGCGCAGGGAACGATCGACCCGAAAAGGGTCTGCATCGTCGGCGCCAGCTACGGTGGCTATGCGGCGCTGGCCGGCGTCACGCTCGACCCCGGCGTCTATCGCTGCGCCGTCTCGGTGGCGGGACTATCCGACCTGGCGCGGATCGTGGGCCAAGCCAAGCACGCCCAGAACTTGTTCGTGACCCGCTACTGGGATCGCTACATGGGCGCCAAGAACCCCGATGATCCGCACCTGAAGGAAATCTCGCCAATCGACCATGTCGACAAAGTCACCGTTCCGGTGATGCTGATCCACGGCGAGGACGACACCGTTGTGCCTTACGAACAGAGCACCATGATGGAGGGCGCGCTGAAGCTGCACGGCAAGGCGGTGACCTTCGTCAAGCTGAACCACGAGGACCACTGGCTCTCGCACAGCGACACCCGCCTGCAGATGCTGCAGGCGACAATGGACTTCGTGCAGAAGAACAACCCCGCCGACTGAGGCCTCGGCGCCTCACTTGCGGGCGACGTTCCGCGGGCGTCGGAGCGTCGCCTTGCCGGGTGGCGAGTCGCAGCTTATCTGCGGTCACATGACCACCGAGCTGGAAGCCTCGGGCGGGCGGGGGACCGCTGCGCTCTATACGCTGCTGTCGGTCATGTTCATCAACATGCTGGGCTTCGGCGTCATCGTGCCGTTCCTGCCGTTCTACGCCGCCTCGTTCCACGCCGAGCCCTGGCAGATCGGGCTAGTGTTCTCGGCCTATTCGATCGGTTCATTCTTCGGCGAGCCGTTCTGGGGGCGGCTGTCGGACCGCATCGGCCGCAAGCCGATCCTGATCTCGACCGTCACCGCCAACTGCCTCTGCTACGGCGCGCTCGCTTTCGCGCCCAACATCTGGTTCGCGATCGGCATCCGGGTGATGGGCGGCCTCTGCGCCGGCAATGGCTCGGTCGTGCAGGGCTACATCGCCGACGTCACCCGACCGGAAGACCGCGCGGGGCGGATGGCGCGGCTGGGCGCGGCCTACAATCTGGGCTTCATTCTGGGCCCGTTCGTCGGCGGGGTGCTGGCCAAGCCGTCGGCGGGCACCGCCGGCTACCACCTGCCGCTGCTGCTCTCGTCGTGCCTCTGCGCTTGCTCGGCGATCGGCATCGCGCTGGTGGTCAAGGAGAGCCGCGAGCGCCGCCAGCACATGGACAATGCGCCCAGCCGCTGGGTGATGTTCGGTTATGCGGCCCGGCACCCGGTGGTCGGACGGTTGATGCTGCTGACATTCGCGGTGGGCATCGCCTTCACTGCGATCGAGAGCACTTTCGCGCTTTGGGCCCACGAGCGTTTCAACTGGCAGCCGCGCGACGTGGGGCTCTGCTTCGGGATCACCGGCGCGGTCTCTGCCTGCTGCCAGTTCCTGCTGACCGGACCGCTGTCGCGCCGCTTCGGCGAGGGCCGGATGCTGGCGGTGGGGATGGCCGGATCGGTGATCTTCACCGCGCTGCAGCCGTTCTCGCCCGGCGGGGTGGTGACCGTGACGCTGATGGCGCTGATGGCGCTGTCGCAATCGGTGGCGTTTCCCAATTCCGGCGCGCTGCTGAGCCGTAGCGTCGACCCGGACCACCAGGGCCAGATCATGGGGCTGAACAACGCCACCGGCGCCCTCGCCCGCGTCACCGGCCCGCAGCTCGGGCTCGGCCTCTTCGGCCTCAACGTGAACGGCGCCTTCTACCTGGGCGCCCTAATCGTGGCGCCGGCGATCTTCCTGGCCCTGGGCGCCGGGCGCGCCGCGCAGCGGACCAGCCACGTGCTCCGGCCGCCCGTGCGCCGCGCCGAACCGGTGGCGGCGGAGTAGCGGCGCGCTATGCTGTCGCGATGGCCAAGGCCGAGCTGCCGCTTCTGACCTTCCTCGACACGGCCGCGCTCGACGCGTGGCTGGCCGCGCAACCGGACGACGCGCCCGGCGCCTGGCTGCGGTTCGCCAAGAAGGGCGCGCCGGCGCCGACCATCAGCAAATCGGATGCGATCGACTGCGCGCTCGCCCACGGCTGGATCGACGGCCAGATCGGGTCGATCGACGAGCAATACTTCAAGACCCGCCTTACCCCCCGCCGGGCCGCGAGCGCATGGTCGAAGATCAATTGCGAGCGGGTGGAGCGCCTCAGCGCCGCGGGGCGCATGACCCCGCGCGGCGAAGCCCAGGTCGCCCTCGCCAAGGCCGACGGACGCTGGGACGCCGCCTATCCGCCGCAGGCCCGCGCCGCGCCCGAGCCGGACTTCCAGGCCGCGCTCGACGCCACGCCGGTGGCCCTCGCCTTCTTCGACACCCTGGATGCAGCGAACCGGTTCGCCGCGCTCTACCGGGTTCAGCAGACCAAGACCGCCGAGAAACGCGCGGCCAGGATCGCCGAGATCGTCGCCAAGCTGGCGCGCGGCGAGGCGTTCCACCCGCGTCGCCAGCGACGCGCCAAGTGAGAGTCAGGCGGCCCGGGCGGTGTTCACGCCGCGGATGCCACGGTACGGATCGAACCCGGTGAACTCGGATTGGCGGCCTGAGGCGATGTAGGCGGCGATGCCGGGCCGTTCGT
>DASXOP010000052.1:0-1632 GCA_036494265.1 Caulobacteraceae bacterium
CCGAACGACTGCTCGGCGAGATCAGGATCGATCACCACCTCGCCGAACTCCGCGCCGGCGCGGCCGAGATGCTCGGCGGTCTTGCGCGCGCGCAGCAGGTTCGAGGAGTACCAGACCGCGCCCTTGGGCAGCAGCTTCGCCTGATGCTTGAACAGCGCCTCGTTGCCGACGTCGCAATCCTTGTCGAACTGGCCGTAGCAGCGGCCTTCGGGATTGGGTACCGGCGCGTGGCGCACCCACCACCACCGCGTCACCTGTCCCGTATTCTTGGGCGCCAGCGCCATCGTCTACTCCTTCATTGCTGGGAGCGCGGCACTCCAGTGCCGCTCTTCCCGTAGAGACAACCGCATGAGCGCCACTGGAGTGGCGCGCTCCCAGCACACCATCAGTGATGTATCATCAGGGCGCAGACGATCAGGAAGGCCATTTCGGCCTTCTGCTGCACGGCGCCCAGCGTGTCGCCGGTATAGCCGCCGAGGCGTTCGGCGATCCAGCGCGACGCGAACCATGCCGCAAGGATCGAGACGGCGGGCGCCAGGATCGCGGCGAACAAGCCCTTGAACAGAAGCAGGATGAAGGCGAGACCCGCGCCGATCGCGAGCGTCAGCCACACGTCGTTGTCGGTCGGCTTGCCGGCCTGCGCACCGAGCCCGTCCGAGTGCACCGGCGAGAAGGCGAGCAACGGATAGGCTAGCGTCGCCCGCGAGAGCGCGTGGGCGCCGATCAGCACGACCAGCCCGGTCGAACCGGAGAACTGGGCGAGGCACGCCACCTTGATCAACACCGAGAGCGCCAGCGCCAGCACGCCGAACGTGCCGTTGCGGCTGTCGCGCATGATCTCCAGACGCCGCGGCGGCTCCAGCGCGTGCGGCCCGAGGCCGTCGGCGGTGTCGGCCAGGCCGTCTTCGTGCAGGGCGCGTGTTATCAGCACGGCGGCGACGACCGCCAGCACGCCGGCGAGCCAGCCCGGGCCCGAGACGGCGCGCACGATGGCGAACACCAGGCCGGCGGCGAGCCCGACTGCAGCGCCGATGAACGGCAGAACCGGCAGCACGTCGGCCAAGGGCCAGCGCGGAATACCGGTGTCGAACCTCACACCGGTGAAGAAGGTCGCCTGCTCCTTGAAGGCCTGTAGCCAGTCGTCGAAGGAGGATGGGCGGGCACTGTGGGAAAGACCGTCGAAGTCGTTGGGGCTGGTCATGGTAGGGCAAATATAGGATGGTCCGCGCCCGCTATGAACGCCCCTCCTTCAGCCCCGACTTTCGAGGAAATCCGACGGATCCTGCGGGACCTGCCGGGACCCGACCTGGAGGCGCAGACCAAGGTGGTGGCCCGCCAGACCGAGCTTACCAAGCCGCCGGGCTCACTCGGCCGGCTGGAGGAGCTGGCCGAGTGGCTGGCCGCCTGGCAGGGCCGCGCCCAGCCGCGCATCGAGCGGCCGCGGGTCGCCGTATTCGCCGGCACGCACGGCGTGGCGCGGCGCGGGGTGTCGGCCTATCCGCCGGAAGTCACCCGGCAGATGGTGAAGAACTTCCTGAACGGCGGGGCCGCGATCAACCAGCTCGCGGGCGCGATCGATGCCGACCTGCGCATCTACGAATTGGACCTCGACCATCCGACCGAGGACTTCAC
>DASXOP010000053.1:0-18544 GCA_036494265.1 Caulobacteraceae bacterium
GCGGTGGGCTGGCCCGCGCCGGCCGGCGACTGGAAGGTCGAGATGCTGGAGACGCCGTCGGATAGCGCGTGGCCGAAGGTGAAGCCAAACTGCTGCGGCTGGTCGCCGACCTGCAGCAGCGCCACGGAGTCCAGCCCATCCGGCGGTGCCGCAAAAACAGGTGATCCGAGCATCAAGCTGGCGGATGCCATCAGGGCCGCTGCCGACGCGCCGACGCTGTGAAGAGGAAATTGTCCGCGCACCCGTGAATCCTCCCAGAGCTGCGACACTCCAGGCGAACAATCCGGTCTCAAAGCGCCGCTTGCCAAACCATCAGCCTGGCCTCACGGACTGTCAATCGCGCGGCAACCATTCGGCGACTGATCCGGCGGTGAGAGCACGCGCCTGCGGGCTCCCGTCACAGCGAGCGCTTCACCTCTTCGACGTTGAAGCACTCGATCAGGTCGCGCTCCTTGATGTCCTGGAAGCCCTGGAACGCCATGCCGCATTCCTGGCCGGCCGTGGCCTCGTTCACCTCGTCCTTGAAGCGCTTCAGGGTCTGCAGCACGCCCAGTTCCAGCACCACCACGCCCTCGCGAACGATCCGGACGCGCGAACCCTTGCGGACCGTGCCTTCGGTGACCCGGCAGCCGGCGACCTTGCCGACCTTGGTGATGTCGAACACCTGCAGCACCTCGGCGTTGCCGAGGAAGGTTTCGCGCTGCATCGGCGCCAGCATGCCGGAGAGCACGCCGCGGATGTCGTCCAGGAGGTCGTAGATGATCGCGTAGTAGCGGATCTCGACGCCCTCGCGCTCGGCGAGGTCGCGCGCCTGACGCGATGCGCGGACGTTGAAGCCGAGGATCGGCGCGCCGGAGCTCTTGGCGAGCATGACGTCGCTCTCGTTGATCTGGCCCGCGCCGCTGAGGATCATGCGGGCGCGCACCTCGTCGGTGCCGATCTTCTCGATCGACGTGACGATCGCCTCGGCCGAGCCCTGCACGTCGGCCTTGACCAACAGCGGCAGCTCGCTGACCCGCTTGTCGGCCAGCTTGGCCATCATGTCGGCGAGCGAGGCGCCGGCGGCCACCGGCGCGCCGGTCCGCTCGCGCTTGACGCGGGTGCGGTACTCGGTGAGCTCGCGGGCGCGGGCCTCGTCTTCGACGACGGCCATGGCCTCGCCTGGATCGGCCGCACCATCGAGGCCCAGCACTTCGACCGGCGTCGAGGGCTCGGCCTCGGTCAGCTGCTCGTCGCGCTCGTTGAGCAGCGCGCGCACCCGGCCCCAGCTGGCGCCGGCGACGATGATGTCGCCGCGCTTCAGCGTGCCGCGCTTGACCAGCACGGTCGCGACCGCGCCGCGGCCGCGATCGACCTTGGATTCGATGACCACGCCCTCGGCCGAACGGTCGGGGTTGGCTTTCAGGTCCATCACCTCGGCCTGCACCAGGATGGCGTCGACCAGGTTCTCCAGGCCGAGCTTCTGGGTGGCGGAAACCTCGACCACCTGGGTTTCACCGCCCAGGCTTTCGACCACCACCTCGTGCTGCAGCAGCTCGTTGATCACCCGGGTCGGATTGGCGTCCGGTCGATCGATCTTGTTGATCGCGACGATGATCGGCGCGTCCGCCGCCTTGGCGTGCTGGATCGCTTCGATCGTCTGCGGCATCACCCCGTCGTCGGCGGCCACCACCAGCACGACGATGTCGGTGATGTTGGCGCCTCTGGCGCGCATCGCCGAGAAGGCGGCGTGGCCAGGGGTGTCGAGGAAGGTGACCCGATGGCCGTCGGCCAGCCGCACCTGGTAGGCGCCGATGTGCTGGGTGATTCCACCGTGCTCGCCGCCGGCGACGTCGGTCGAGCGCAGAGCGTCGAGCAGCGAGGTCTTGCCGTGGTCGACGTGGCCCATGATCGTGACCACCGGCGGGCGCGGCAGCAGATGATCGTCGACGTCCTCGTCGCCGATGAAGCCGACTTCGACGTCGCTTTCCGACACGCGGCGCACCGTGTGGCCAAACTCGTTGGCCACCAGCTCGGCGGTGTCTGAATCGATCACGTCGTTGATCTTCAGCATCAGCCCCTCACGCATGAGGAACTTGATGATCTCGACGCCGCGGATCGCCATCCGGCCGGCGAGTTCCTGCACGGTGATGACGTCCGGGATGATGACTTCGCGGCCGGTCTTGAGCGCTTCGACGTTGCCGCCCTTGCGCTTCTCGCGTTCGCGTTCCCGAGCCCGGCGGACCGAGGCCAGCGAGCGCATGCGTTCGACGGCGTCCTCGTCGTCGCCGGCAAGCGCTTGGATCGTCAGCCGGCCTTCGCGGCGCTTGGGCTCGCCCTTGGTGCGCGAGACGGCTTTGGTCGGTGCGACCTTGCCGCGGCGGCTCTCTTCGTCGTCGAAGTCGGGGCGGCGATCGAGGTTGAGGCTGCCGGGGCGCGGCGTCTGGCGCGTCGCGCGCTGGATCTCGGGGCCGGCCGGCGCGGCGGCGGGGGCGCCGCGGCCAGGTCCGCCAGGCGGACGCGGTCCGCGCGGCGGGCCGGCGCCATCGCGCGGGGCGGGGCGCGGGTTCAGCGCCGAATAGCGGACGGTCTCACCTGGGCGACCAGCCGGACGATCGCCGCCGGCGCGGTAGCCGCCTTCGCGTGGCGGACCGCCATCGCGGCCGCCTTCGCGCGGGGCGCGGGGCGGATATCCGCCTTCTGGCCGCGGGCCGCGCGGCGCGAAGTTGCCACCGTCACGGGGCGGCGCGCCGCCGGTGCGTTCCGGCGGACGGTAGGTGGTGGTGCGCTCGCGCTCGTCGCGACGTTCGCGGCCGGGCTCGTAACTGCGGGTCTGGGCCGGGGCCGCGGCGCGGGCGTCGGGGCGCGGCGCTTCAGCGCGAACCGGCTCCGGGTCCGGCGTAGGTTGCGAGGCTTCGACGCGTTCGGCCGGCGCAGGCGCAGCTGGCTCAGGCGCGGCGACAGGCGCAGACACAGGTGCTTCTGCGTGGACTTCGGGCGCCGGGGCCGCTTCGGCGACAGGCGCCGGTCTGGCGGCTTCCGCTTCTCTGGCGCGCACAGCGTCGGCGGCGTCGCGGGTGCGGGCCTCGGCGGCAGCGCGCTCGGCTTGCTGGCGCGCGAACTCAGCGGCGACCTTCTGGCGGCGCTGCAGTTCGTCGCCCGAGAGCCCGTGGGCGTCGGCGGGCTGCGACGCGCGCTGCGGACCGCGGACATCGAACGCGGGCGGGCGTTTCTCGGACGCGGACGGCGCGGCGAGATTCACTGATGGCGGCAGGCCGACGCGCGGCCGCTTGGTCTCGACCACCACGGTCTTCGATCGGCCGTGGCTGAAGCTTTGTTTGACCGTGCCAGTGCTCACGGAGGAGCCGGTGCGCGGCTTCAGCGTCAGGGGGGCCCTACCCGGCCGGTTCTCATTCTCGTCCGTCATGCAGCTCGCTTGACTATACGCCTCGGCCGAAGAACCGGCCAAAACCACTCTTGAAAAAATACCCGACCTCGGGCCGGCCGCGGTGTCGCGTCCGTCCGGATCGGGGGCCCTCGCGCCTTACTCTTCAGGAAAGAGCGGACGGAAGCCCGCCAATCGCTCGACATCTAGTGTCCAGCGCTTGGCGCCCCGCCCCGCAAGGAAGACTGCGTGTATCACATTCGGGGCGCCCAAGGCCAAACTCAATTCCGAGGAACTGAAAACGGCCAGGAGCCGGGGTTGGGAGGACGCGCGGCGGGCGGCCGCGAGCAGTTTGCGACGCCCGTCTTCGGCGCCGTCGCTCGCCTCGATCAGCCAGGCGGCTTTTCCAGACGAGATGGCGGCCTGCACCCTCTCGAACCCGAAGGTAAGATCGCCGGCCTTGCGTGCAAGGCCCAGCGACGCCAGCAATCGGCCGTGCAGCAGGCCGGCCACCTGATCGGCAAGATCGGGCGTGGCCTTCAGCTTGGCCTTGGCGGCGCGCGAGAACAGTCCCTTGCGCGCAGCGGCCTCCACCGCCTCACGCCGGGCGGCGACCCAGAGCCCTCGCCCCGGCAGTTTGCGCGCCAGGTCCGGCGTCACCTGCCCGTCGGGACCGGCCACGAACCTGATCAAGGCAGTCTCGTCCATCACCTCGCCGGAGACGATGTCGCGGCGTTCGCGAGAAGAGGCGGCATGGGTTGGAGGACTGATCATCTCACCCGCGACCTCCTCCGCTCTTCCCCGCGAACGCGGGGACCCAGGCTTTTTCTGCCAGACCCGCGCTCAGTGATAAAACGCCTGGGCCCCCGCTTCCGCGGGGGAGAGCGGATTAAGATAGGGCCGGGTCCTACTCTTCCAGCGCCGCCTCGGCCGCGCCTTCGGACTCGGCCAGGGCCTCATCTTCTTCGGCGAGTTCTTCCTCGATGTCGGCTTCAGGCTCGATCCAGCCGGCCACGACCCGGGCGCGCATGATCAGGCCCTCGGCGTCTTCCGGCGACAGATTGAAGTCGTCGAGGATGCCGGGCTCACGCACCCGCTCGCCGTCCTTGGACTCGTAGTAGCCGCGAAGGTCATCGGGCACGAGGCCGGCGAGATCTTCCAGCGTCTTCACGTCGCCCTCGCCCAGCGCCACCGCGATCGGCAGGGTGACGCCTTCGACGTCGAGCACCTGGTCTTCGACCCCGAGCTCGCGGCGCTTGGCGTCGTATTCGGCGGCTTCCTTGTCGAGGTAGTCGCGGGCGCGGGCCTGGATTTCCTCGGCGGTGTCCTCGTCGAAGCCCTCGATCTCCGCGATCTCGGACGGCTCGACATAGGCGACGTCTTCCACCGTGGCGAAGCCTTCGGTGACCAGCAGCTGGGCGATCACTTCGTCGACGTCGAGCGCTTCCTGGAAGAGTGCGGTGCGCTCGGCGAACTCGCGCTGGCGACGCTCAGAGTCCTGCGCTTCGGTGATGATGTCGATCTGCCAGCCGGTCAGCTGGCTGGCGAGACGGACGTTCTGGCCGCGCCGGCCGATGGCCAGCGACAGCTGCTCGTCCGGCACCACCACTTCGACGCGGCCGGCCTCTTCGTCCATCACCACCTTGGTGACTTCGGCCGGGGCCAGCGCGTTGACGAGGAACGTCGCTTCGTCGCCGCTCCACTGGATAATGTCGATCTTCTCGCCCTGCAGCTCGGCCACCACCGCCTGCACCCGCGAGCCGCGCATGCCGACGCAGGCGCCGACCGGGTCGATCGAACTATCGTTGGAGATCACCGCCATCTTGGCGCGGCTGCCCGGGTCGCGGGCCACGGCGCGGATCTCGATCACCCCGTCGTAGACTTCGGGCACTTCCTGCGCGAACAGCTTGGCCATGAAGCCGCCGTGGGCGCGGCTGAGCATGATCTGCGGACCCTTGGTTTCGCGGCGCACGTCGTAGATGTACGAGCGCACTCGGTCGCCGACCTGGAACGCCTCGCGCGGGATCGACTGGTCGCGGCGCATAATGCCTTCCCCGCGGCCGAGATCGACAATCACGTTGCCGTACTCGACCCGCTTGGCGACGCCGTTGACGATCTCGCCAGCGCGGTCCTTGAACTCCTCGAACTGACGCTCGCGCTCGGCCTCGCGCACCTTGCCTGTGACAACCTGGCGGGCGGTCTGGGTCTGCACGCGACCGAACTCGAACGGCGGCAGGATCTCTTCGTAGACAGTGCCGATGACGGCGGTCTTGTCGTCCTTGACCGCGTCGGAGAGGCGCTTGTGCGCGTACTCGTTGATCTCTTCCATGTCGTCGTCGACCACGGTGACGAAGCGGCGAATGGTGGTCTCGCCGGTCTTCTGGTCGATAGTGACCCGGATGTCGTGCTCGGCGCCGTAGCGGGTGCGCGCGGCCTTCTGGATCGCTTCCTCGATCGCCTCGATGACGATCTCCTTCTCGATCGACTTTTCGCGGGCCACCGCGTCGGCGATCTGAAGCAGCTCCTGACGGTTGGCGGAGATGCCGGTGACGCTCATGGTTCAGTCCTCAATGTCTCTTCCCCCCACGGGGGAAGTGGCGCGGAGCGCCGAAGGGGCCTTGCGACCCTGTTTCTGTGCAGGAGCCGAAGGCCCCTCCACCACGTCGTGGTCCCCCTCCCCCGCTGGGGGACGAGAAGTTTCGGCGAGGCGGGCGGCTCTGGCCTCCGCGCCCCGTTTCATCAGTTGATCGGTGATGACCAGCTTGGCCTCGCTGATCCAGGCAAACGGGATGAGGGCGGTTTCGTCCTCGCCCTCGAGATCGATGCCGACATCGCCGTCGTGTACGCCGGCCAGCACGCCCTTGAAGCGTTTGCGGTTCTCGACCAGCCGGTCGAGCTCAAGCCGGGCGTCGTAGCCGGCGTAGGTCTCGAAGTCGGCGAGGCGGGTCAGCGGCCGATCGATGCCTGGGCTGGAGACCTCCAGCGTGTAGTCGCCGCTGATCGGATCGGCGGCGTCGAGCACCTCGGACGCTGCCCGCGAGAGGGCGGTGCAGTCCTCGACCAGCATGGTTCCGTCGTCGCGCTCGGCCATGATCTGCAGCAGCCGGCCTTCCTCGCCGCCCATCAGCCGCAGGCGGACGATCTGATAACCAATGGCCTCGGCCACCGGGTCCAGCAGCTCCAGGAGCATTACGTCTTCGGCGGTCTTCCCGCGCAACGACAGCCTCTCAGGTCAACAAAAAAGCGGCCGGGCCTTTCGGACCCGCCGCTCGTAGATGCCATCCAGCACCAACGGACGATGTTGCAGCCGATATAGGCGATCGCGGAGGTGTTGTCACGCGCGGCGGGTAAGGCGCACATCGTCGCGCGCCAAGGGAGCCAGCATGACCATCCAGCGGATCAACCCCGAGGGCGTCGCCGCGCCCGTCGGCGTCTACTGCCACCTGACCGTCGCGCCGGCGGGCTCGCGGCTGCTGCTGCTGTCCGGCCAGGTCGGCGTCGCCCCAGATGGAAGCGTCGCGGCGAGCCTCGAGGCGCAGTTCGATCAAGCGCTGGCCAACATCGGCGCCATCCTCGCCTCGCAGGGCGCGAGCTTCGCCGACGTGGTCAAGGTCACCTACTATCTCACCGAACGGCCGGCTGACTTCGGCCCGATCCGCGCGTCGATCGCACGCGCCTTCGCCGAACCGACCGCCTCGACCTTGCTCTTCGTCGCCGGCCTCGCCGCGCCGCACCTCAAGGTCGAGATCGAGGCGATCGCCGCGGTGGCCGGCTGACCCCCCCGACGTTGCGCCCGCGCCTTCTCCGTGAGAGGCTGGCTCGGAGTACAGTGGGGTTGTTGAGAATGGCGGCGTCGAACGACGTGCGGGACTCGACCGTTCCGGGTAAGTCGGTGCGTTTCAGCCGCACCGGACGGCAATTGCGCACCGCCGCCTCGGCCATGATCATGCCGATGCTGCTGGCCGCCTGCACGGGCGACGGCGGACCCGGGCTCACGCTGCCGGCGCCGACCCCGGCACCGACGCCCACGCCCACGCCGACACCAACGCCCACCCCGACACCCACGCCGACCCCGGCTCCGACCCCCACGCCGGCTCCGACGCCAACGCCAACACCGCCCCCTCCGACTTATCCCTTGGCAGCGCCGGAAATGCCGACGGTGGGCTCGAACAGCGTCGTGCAGACGGCGACCCCGGGCGGACCGACGCTGAGCGGCGCCAACGGGCAACTGCCGCCGGCCGGCGCCCAATTTCCAATCACCCAGACTACCTACATCCTGACCACAGCTGGCGGCGTCCCTGACACAGCGGTCGACGCGCAAGGCGGGACGCTGACTTTCCTAAGCGTCGGCGCCCCGGCCCCCTCCTTGATCTTCAGCGAAACTATCGACGGCGAAACTACCACTCCGGCGGGAGGGAACGGCTTCTTTCGCTTGGACTACGCCTTCTTCGAAGGGTCCGCGGGGCCCCCGGAGGGTGACGCGATTTACGGCGGCTACCAGACGCCGGCCTCGGCGATGCCAACCTCCGGCCAGGCGATCTATCTACTGGGGAGATCGGTCATAACGGTCTACCCCGCCAACGGCAGCACCCCGCCGATCCCTCGGCTTTGGGAAGGTGACGCCAGGCTTATGGTCAACTTCGCCACGGGTGCGCTCAGCGGGTTGCTGACGCAAAACGCCAATGTCGACGACCACGGCATCACTCAGTGGAACGACGTGGCGCTCGGCGGCACGGTCAATGGCGCGTCCTTCACCGGAACCGCCACGATTCAGGCGCCTAGCATCGCGACGCCCGGCCTGCAACCAGCCCCGCTCTTCCCGACCGGCGCGACCGGTCCGGTGAGCGGGGGTTTCTTCGGCCCCACCGCGCAGAACGCAGCCGGCATTTTCAGCATTTCCAGCTCGGCGGGTGTCGCCATCGGCTCGTTCGGTGCGGCGAGTTCGGGCAGCAACCCGGCCGAGCTCAATGATCCGCCGGCGGCGCCCATCTTCTCTCCACCGCCCACGCCCACGCCGACGCCCGCGCCCACCCCGACACCTACGCCCACCCCGACACCCACGCCCACGCCGACGCCGATCACCCCGACACCGACACCGACACCGACACCGACACCGCCGCCGCCGCCGCCGCCGCCTTACGTGCTGGCGTCGCCGGAGGCCCCGACGATGGGGTCGAACACCACGGTGCTGGCGGCGGCGCCGGGCGGGCCGATGATCGCCGTTCAGACCAGCCCACCCCTCAACACGATCGACAACGGGCTCAGGCCACCGGACGGCACGGTTTTCGCGCTGACCCAGACCACCTACGCGTTCGGCGCGACCTCCGCCGGTCCCGATACGAATACAGACTCGCTCGGTGCAACGCTGACCATCAACTCGACTAACGTTGGCCAGACGCTTAGCGTCCCCGGCGCGGGCCTAATCTTCCAGAATGTTAAAGCGCCATCCGGACCTTCACCCCCCGACCCCGACATTTTCGAGCTGCCCTACGTGATTTATGGGGCATGGGATGCTCAGGGCGATGTCGATGCCATCCGCGAGGCTGGGGCAGTGTTCGGCGGCTACCAGACGCCGGTGGCGCGGATGCCGACGGTCGGCCAGGCGACCTACACGGGCCAATCGTTCGGTTTTGTCGCGACGGGCGACAACGCCGCCCAAATCCTCGGCCAAGTCAGCTTGGGCGTCGACTTCGCCAGCGGCGCCCTCACCGGCGGTGTGGCCAGCAATCAATTCAACCCCTTCGGGCTGTCAGCGGCGCCCTACGGTCCCCCGGCGTGGAACGACATCGCCTTCAGCGGCACGATCTCAGGCGCATCGTTCTCCGGCGTCGCGACGATCGAGGCGCCGGGCACAGTGGGTCGGGAGATTTTTTCGCAGACGGCCGAGATCTTCCCGCCGGGCGGAACTGGTCCGTTGAACGGCAACTTTTTCGGTCCCAACGCCGAGGATGCAGCCGGCATCTGGAGCGTCTCCAGCCCCGCTGGGATTGCGTTCGGGGCCTTCGGCGGGTCGGCGACGACCGCGTCCTATACGCTGGCGCCCCCCGAGGCGGCGACAGTGGGCTCGAACAGCACGCTGCAGACCGCGACTGCGAATGGGCCGACGCTGAGTGGCGGCAATGGGATCAGGCCACCCGACGGCGCGGGTTTCGCGCTGACCCAAACCGCCTACGCGTTCGGCGCGAACGCCGGCGGTCCGGACACCTCGACCGACTCGCAAGGCGCGACCCTGGTCTTCAATGGTCTCAGCAACGGCGCGCCGTCGTACAACCTCGTCGTTCCGGGGCTCGGCATCAACGCCGCGGTCACGGCCACCACGCTGGCGACCAATCCGCCCGGCGGGGCCGCCCTGTTCAACCTCGACTACGCCTTCTTCGGCGCGTGGGACCTGCCAGGCTCCAGCCCCGGCTCCATATCCGAGGCGGCGGCCGTGATCGGCGGCTACCAGACCCCGATCTCAGGGATGCCGGCCACCGGACAGGCAAGCTACACGGGGACCTCGACCGGCTTCGTCATGGTGGGGGCCAGCCCCGCTGCGATCTCCGGCGACGCTAGCTTGAGCGTCAACTTCGCCACCGGCGAGCTCACGGGTGCGCTCACCGGCAACCACTTCGCGCCCCTCCCGGGGCGCCAACCTCAGGGCTGGAATGACATCTGGCTGGGCGGCACGGTCTCGGGCGCCGCCTTCACGGGTACCGCATCTGCGGAGCCGGAAGGTTCCCTGTTGTCGCCGGGCACGGCGGGCTCGGTCCCGGCTCTCTTCCCGACCGGTGCGACCGGACAGGTGAATGGCAAGTTCTACGGGCCCAACGCCGAGAACGCGGCCGGCGTCTGGAGCGTGTCGAGCCCGAACGGGGTCGCGTTCGGCGCCTTCGGAGCGGCGCGGCCGTCTGGGACGCCATCGGATCGGCGGCTAAAGCGAGACATCAGTCTCGACCGGGTCACGCCCGCGGGGCTGAGGATCCACCGCTACCGGTACTGGAACGACCTGGCCTGGTTCGAGGGCGTGATCGCGCAGGAACTGCTGGAGACGCGCTTCGCCGACGCGGTCGCGCAGACTGCGTCCGGCTTCCTGGTCGTCGACTACGACCGACTGGGTCTCGATGTCCCCCACGCAGAGCGTATGCACGCCGTGGGCTGGGCCGCCATCACGGCCATCGCGCCCGCTACGTGACGTCCTGCGGACGTCGCGGGTGGCAGCGTACGACGCCCTGGTGGCGATGGCTCGCCGTCGCACTCGTCATCTGGCCGGCGGTCGCTGCGGCGCAGGGCCCGCCGCCGTCGCCACCGCCGACTCCGTCCAAGACGATCCACATCAGCGACGTGCAGGCCGTCCAGCTGCTGCTGGAATCCGGGCGCGTGGCGGAGGCAAAGGCGCTGCTCGCCCGCGTCAAGCCGACGCCGGCGCAGCAGCCTGAGGTCGACTTCCTGCTCGGCCTGATCGCGGAGGAGGAGAAGGACTACGCGACCGCTGTCCGGGAATTCCGCAAAGTTCTCGTCGCGACGCCGGGCGCGGAGCGGGCGCGGCTGGAACTGGCGCGGGCCTTTTACCTGAAGAAGGACTTCGACAACGCCGAGCGGCAATTCAGATTGGCGCGGGCCGGGGATCTGCCGCCTGGGGTGGCCGCCAACATCGACCGCTACCTCTACCTGATCCGGCAAGCCCGGCGCTGGAGTTACAATGTGTCGGTGTCGGCTGCGCCGGACACCGACATTAACGCCGGCCCCTCGACCGACATCATCGACATCCTTGGTCTGCCGTTCCAGCTCGCCGAGCAGGCGCGCAAGCACAGCGGCGTGGGCGTGGCGCTCGACGCGTCAGGTGAGTGGTCGCCGAAGCTCAACGACACCACCCAGATGCGGATCGGCGGCCAGATCGACAGCCACGACTATTCGCAAGGCGTGTTCGACGACACCAGCATTGCCGCTTATGCCGGGCCGCGGTTCATCAGCCGGCGCTGGGACGTCAGTCCTCTGCTGACCGGATTCTATCGCTGGTACGGCAACGTGTTCTACAACGGCGGCGTCGGCGGGGCGGTGCAGGCGACCTACTATCCGTCGCAACGACTCGCTCTGACAGGTTCGGTAGGTGGCCAGGAGGTTTACTACGCCAAGGCCCTTGCTCAGACCGGCCCAGCGATCAACGGTTCGCTGACCGCATACTATACGCTAGCGCCCACCAGCGTCGTTTCCGCGGGCCTCGCGGCTTTCAGCCAATTCGCAGAGACGCGCGCCGATGGCGACACGGCGGTCACGATCCAGGCGGGCTACTCGCGGGATCTGCCCAAAGGGTTCACAGTCTCGGTGCAGCCAAGCTTCACCTGGATTGGCTATGCCGCGCCGCTGGTTTTGTTCGCCAAGACGCGCCAGGACCATCAATGGCAGGTGCAACTCACCGTGTTGAACCGGCGCATCGACATAGGCGGGTTCACGCCGCGGATCGCCTACTACTACACCGACAACGAGAGCAATCTGCCGCTATTCGCCTACCGCCGGAACCGCGTGGAACTCGGCTTCACCCGCTTGTTCTGACTGCGCTAGCTGTGCGAGCTGCTGCAACGTCGTGCGCCGGCCTCGCCGCGCCGCACCTCAAGGTCGAGATCGAGGCGATCGCCGCGGTGGCCGGCTGATCAACCACGACGTTGCGCCGCCGCCACCTCGCTCGGCGCGGCCATCGTGCTAACACTCTGCCGGGCGGTCAGTTCGGGGCGAGTGCATGGGGTCATCGACGACTCAGGGCGGCGCGGCGGCGGAGGCCCGGCGATTGCCCCCGGTCTGGCTCATGGGGATGACCAACCTCGCCCTGGGCGTCAGCGGCGCGATCGCCTTGCTGATCGTTCCGCAGTTGCTCTCGGCGCTGCACGTGCCCGAGCCAAGGATCGCGCAGATCACGGGTCTGGCCCTGGTTCCCGGGTTTGCCTCGACCCTGGCCGCACCGATCCTCGACGTCCGGTTCAGCCGCAAGACCTACACGATCGCCTTCACCCTGCTGGGCGCCCTGCTCTCCGCGCTGGCGCTTGCCTTCGTCGCCGATCTGGCCGTGGTCGGCTGGCTGCTGTTTGCGTCGGGGTTTGCCGTCTCTCTGGCGGTCGCGGCCAGCGGCGGTTGGCTGGGCAGCCTCATCGGGCAGGACGACGACTCGAAACTGGCCGCCTGGTTCACGGTGTCGAACATCGCCGGGTTCGGTCTCACCTCGATGGTCGGCATCAATCTGATCCGCGATATGCCGGCAGGCGTAGGCGCTGTCATCGCCGGCCTGCTGGTGGCCGCTCCGGCGGCGGTGTGCCTGATTATTCCCGGCGTGCCGCCGGACAAGCGCCTCGCCAGCGAGAGCTTCCGCCAGTTCTTCGGTGACATCGTGGCTCTGGTCCGCCGCAGCGAAGTCCTGGTCACGGCCCTCTTGTTCGGGATGCCGGCCGCGTCTTTCGCGCTCACCAACACGCTGGGCGGTTTGGGCCGCGACTATCACGCCTCGGAGCAGTTCGTGGCGCTGGCGGGCGGGGCGGGGGCGACGGCGGCAGGGGTCATCGGCAGCCTGCTGGTGCCGAGGCTCGCCAAGCGTTTTCCAGCGCGGCCGCTCTACCTGGCGATCGGCGCGATCGGGGCGGTGTTCGCGCTGGCGCTGATCTTCGCGCCGCACACCCCGACGATGTTCGCCGCCGCCATGGCCGGCGAGAACGTGTTCCAGTCGGCCGCCTTCGCCACCTCGACGTTCGTCATCTTCGCGATCATGGGCAAGGACAACCCGCTGGCGGCGACCGAGTTCGCTGTCCTGACCGCCGCCGTCGGGGTTCCGCTGACCTACATGCAAGTGCTCGACGGCCGTGCCTACGGCGCGGGCGGGCTCACCGGCGCCTACCTGGCCGACGGCGGGCTGGGTCTCGCCGCCTGCGGCGCCTTGGCGGTGCTCCTGTTCGCGATCAGCCGCCGCCGCCGCATGCCGTCGAATGCAAACGCCTGAACCCTCTAGTCGATGGCGTAGCCCAGCCGCCGGATCGTGGGCTCGAGGATCGGGATCACCGGCGCGAGCTCGGCCCTGTAGGCGCGATAGCGATAGCGCGAACGATCATAGAGCTTCTCGGTCACCTGGGCGTAGCTGGCGGTGCGGGCGTAGCGGTGGTTCTCGTGAAAATCGAGGCAGCGGCGGTCGAACGGGGCGCCGATGAACGCCAGCATCTCGCGCACCTTGGCCGGCTGGTCGCCGACGATGTCCTCGTAGCGGACCGCCAGATAGTTCAGCGGCATCTCGCGCCGGTAATGCTCCACCAGATCCATGATCAGCACGTAGTGGCGCGCGATCGTGGTCAGGTCGTAGGCGCAGAAGAAGCCGTGGGTCAGGTGATTGGAGAACACCGACAGCACCACGTCGAGCGGGTGACGCAGCAGGTGAATGATCGGTGCTTTCGGAAACATCAGCCCGATCAGGCCGAGGTGGGTCTCGTTCAGCGGCATCTTGTCGGTGAACCAGGCCGCGCCTCTCGGCGTCGCGCCCAGCTGGCGGGCGCGTTGCAGATAGTAGTCGCGCAGGTTGTCGAGCCCCTCGACCTGGTCGCCGAGCCAGAGATCGGCCAGCGCTTCAGGGTAGGCGAGGGGGCTCGCCAGCATCCGCGGCATCAGCTGGGTGATCTCGTTCACCGTCGGCAACTCGTCGCCGGCGGCGATCTTGGGGTGGGCGCTCAGGGTCTGCTCGACCATCGTCGTGCCCGACCGCGGGAAGCCGACGATGAAGATCGGCTGTGCGGCCCCGGCGCGCACCGTGGCGCGCGGCAGGATCGAGAGGCGCGAGGCGGTGAAAAAACCGGCCAGCCGCTTAACCAGCGCGGCGGCCTCGTCGGCGAGATAGGCCTGTCCGGTCAGCACCCTTAGCGTGCGCTTGGCCTCGGCAAAGGCGGCGAACGCGTCGGCGTGGCGACCCATGCGATCGAGCAGCAGGCCCTTCTCGCTCCATTCCAGCGGTCCCAGCCCGGCCCCGCCGCGGCTCTGCTCGATCACCTCCAGCGTCGCGATCGCCGCCGGATAGTCGCCGCGCCGGCCGTGCAGCACGGCGCGCGACAGCATCACGCTCGGGTTCTGCGGCGACAGCCGTTCGGCGGCGTCCAGCAGCTCGCCGGCGCGCTCGAAATTGCGGTCGGTCTCCTCCATCCGCGCCCAGCCATAGACCGTCTGGAAGATCGTCGGACCCAGCGCTGTCGACTGTTCGTAGAAGGCGCGCGACTCCGACATCCGGCCCTGGTTCTTCAGGTTCCAGGCGAGATTGGCGAGCAGGATCGGATCGGGCCGGCCGAGCAGCTCCAGCGCCCGGCGGTAATGGTGTTCGCCCACCTGCGGCCGCTGCGCCTCGGTCGCGATCATGCCCATGAGGTTGTGCGACTGCACGTCGGTAGGGGCGAGGCGGACGGCGTTGCGGGCATGGTGCTCGGCCTCGGCGAGGGCGCCGCGGTTGAACAACGCCAACGCCAAAGCCTGGGTGGCGGCCAGATCGTTCGGATCGAGCCGCACGATCCTGGCGAGCAGCGCATTGGCCGCCGACACGGCGCCCTCGCTGGACCGCAGACTTTGCAGCAGGCGCAAGGCCGCGAGATCGAGAGGACACTTCGCCAGGATGTCGAGTAGTCGCCGCGCGCCTTCGGCGATGTCGCCGGCCGCGATCGCTGCGCGCGCTGCCGCGACGTCGGCCGTTGCGGCCAATTCCGTCGGCGCCGCCCAGTCGAGCGAGCAGCACCGATCCGCCGCCAGGCCGCTGCCGCAGGCGCAGACCTCTCGCGGGACCGGCCGGTCGGCGACTGTCGTCATCGTCTGAATCTAGCCTGCCGAGGCATGACGGCAAAAGCCCGTAGCGCCGCCGTTCACGAACAATGGGGCGGCGCTCTTGTCGAGAGACGCTCTGTCGGCTTAGCTACGTTTGGTTGTTCGATCGTTGCGAGTTGGCGCTAGGGGCGCGCCGGCGACGATCTTGGGGGTCGTCGATGTCGAAGAGCGCGAGCGTCCGAACTGCGCGCCGCAGACTGATGTCTAGCGCGGGCATCGGGGCGCTTTTCTGCGCGCCGGCCGCGCTGGCGTTAGGCGTGGCCGTCGCCCCTGGCGCGATGGCCGCCACGGTCAATCCGGTGCAAAGCACGACCTATCAACTGTCGCCGACGAACAATCCGATCACGTTCGGCGCAGCGACCAACGTGACCACGACCCAATCGGGGGCGATCCCGGTCGTGGGCGGAACTCAGACGCAATATGCCGTCACTAATTACGGCAAGCTCCAAGCGCTCGGCGTTGGCTTTACTCCCGGCCTTCTGCTGGGGGCGCCCGGGTCGGTGACCAACGGGGGGACGATCACGGGCGGCGTCGTCCTCGCCGCGGGTCAGTTGGTCAACCTCACCGCAGGATCGATCGAAGGCGCTGACGCCAGAGGCGTCTACATTCAGCAATATGCTGGCGCGAGCGTCACCAACGCTGGGAACATCGGCTCGCTCACCGCGGCGGTCGCGTTCAAAGACGGCGGAACGATCCTCAATCAGACCGGTGGGTCGATCAGCGCCGGGTTCGAAGCCATTTTGGCCGGCCGCTCCACCCATTTGCTGACAGTCACCAACCAGTCGGGAGCGGTGATCGGCCAGGGCGCCGCCGCAATCTACTCGCTCGCACAGGCCCAGGTCACCAACGCGGGATCCATTTTGGGCGCCGGCGAATTCGGCGGCTCTTCCCCCAGTCTGATCAACCTCGCTGACGGCGGGACGATCTCCAACACTAGCGGCGGCGCAATCAGAATGACTGCGTCGGGCAGCTACCGACAGAGCTACACGGCGATCGTCATCTCCGGCGCGGCCGGTACCGTCACGAACGCTGGCCAGATCGCAGCGACCGCCTCGATCCGTGGGGTGGGAGTCAGCCTGACGTCCGGGGGAACGATCACCAACGAGGCCGGCGGGCAGATCAGCGCCGGCGCGACCGGCATCATGCTGACTTCCGCCGGCACGATCGACAACCAGGCCGGCGCGACGATCTCGGCGAATGGGGCGGCGATCTACGAGTCCTTCGCAGGATCCGCCAACATCACCAACGGCGGCGCGATCTCCTCCGTCAATGGCCCGGCTCTGCAGTTGCTCGGGCCTGCCACCGTCACCAACCTCGCGGGCGGGAACATCTCGGGCGCTTACGGACTGCGGATGATCCTCGCAGGCGACAGTTTGACCAACTCGGGCGCCGTCACCGGCAGGGTCGATGCCGTGGTCGTCAACGGAGGCGCCGTCACCAACCTGGCGGGCGGCACGATCTCTGGCCTGACCGCCATCTCTGGCTTCGGACTCCCGAGCAACGTCACCAACTCAGGCAGCATCATCGCGACGGGTACGGGCGTTGCGTTTCTTGGCACAGGCGTAAGGCTAGGCGAAGGCGGCACGCTGACCAACAACGCCGGCGGAACGATCTCGTCTGCCCTGTCAGGCGTCTACCTCGCCGGCGTCTCGACCCTGGTGAACGCGGGGAGCATTTCGGGCGCGGCGAACTACGGCGTCTCTATGACTGGCGGTACGGCCACCAACCAGTCAACCGGGGTCATCACCGGGGCGACCGGACTAGTCTTCGGTGGCAACCTGTCCAACGCCGGCGCCATCACCGGCCTCTCACCGACTGGAAGCGGCGTCGCGGTCAACTACGGCGCGCTGACCAACCTGTCGGGCGGCACGATCACCGGCGCCGGGTCCGGAGTCTCGCTGACCTTCATCGGCGGCAAGGTCACCAATTCGGGCGCAATCAGTGGCACGACCCTGGCCGGTGTCGCTTCGCAATGGGGCGGCCAAGTCACCAACCTGGCCGGCGGTACGATCACCGGCAAGTACGGCGTCGCCTTCTACAGTGGGTTCATCAACGCCACCGGCACGGTGACCAATGCCGGCTCGATCGTCGGAACGTCGCAAGCGGGTGTCTTCTTCGCCAACGGCGGGACGCTGACCAACCAGGCGGGTGGCACGATCACCGGCGCGAATAACGGCGTCTCCAGCCTCGCCGGCTCCGGAGACGTCACCAACGCCGGCAGCATCAGCGGCTCGGGCGGGGATGGCATAGCGCTGGCGGGCGGATCGGTCACCAACAGCGCCGGCGGGTCGATCAGCGGCGCCGTTGCAGGCGTTGCCGTTGGATCATTCAGCTCCGTGAGCAATGCGGGTCAGATTCTCAACGCCGCGACCGGCGTCTCGGTGGGGATGGGCGGCGCCGTTTACAATCAGGTTGGCGGCTTCATCTCGGCCACCCGCGTCGCCGTCGCCGGGGGCGCCGGATCGACAATCACCAATGCGGGGTCAATCGAAGCGCCGAACTTTTTCGGGTCGGGCCCGAGCACGGCTGGCATCGAACTCAGCGGCTCGGGGCTCGTCGACAATACCAGCAACGGCCAAATCTTCTCGTCCGGCGACGGCGTGTACGTGCTGGGCGGCATTGGTTCGGTGACCAACGACGGAACCATCCAGGGCGGCGTCAACGCGGTCTTGCTGACCGATGGCGGCAGCGTGACCAATAGCGCCGTCGGGTCCCTGTTCGGCAACAGCCATGGTGTTCTGATTTCCGGAGGCGCCGGCACGATCAACAACGCTGGCTTCATCCAGAACGGCGTCAGTCTGACTGGCGGCGGCTCCGTATCGAACGCCGCAGGCGCCTACATCTCGGGAGGATCGCCGGCCGTCGTTTCAGTTTCGGGAGGGCTCGGGACCGTCACCAACGCCGGCACGATCTCGAGGTATGGGGTCTCCAAGGTGGGCGTGTTCCTGCAAGACGGGGGCATCGTCACCAACGTGGCTGGCGGCTACATCGGTGTCGGCGGGACCGGAAGCAACGCGGTCGAGACCGTGGGCGCGGCGAGCGTCAGCGACGCAGGCAAGATCGTCTCGACCGATGCGACCGCGGTGGTGCTGACTGGCGGCGGAACGCTTTCCAACTTGGCGGGCGGCTCACTCTCAGGGAACGTCTACGGGGTCTACGCCAACGGCGCCGCCGCCATGGTCACCAACGCGGGAGCGATCAGCGGGGGGACAGCGCGCGGCGTTGACCTCACTGCCGGGGGCTCGGTGACCAATCTGGCCGGTGGGACGATCTCCGGCGGCAACAACGGCGCTGTCCTTGTTAGCGGCGGCTCTGCGAACGTCGTGAACGCTGGCTCGATCGCATCGGGGTCTGGAACCGGCGTGATGGTGG
>DASXOP010000054.1:0-73844 GCA_036494265.1 Caulobacteraceae bacterium
GGCGACCGAGGAGCTGATGGCGGGTCGGACCACGATCGTCATCGCCCACCGGCTCTCGACCATCCGCGGGGCCGACCGCATCCTGGTCTTCGACGGCGGCCGCATCGTCGAAGAAGGCCGCCACGGCGAGCTCGTGGCCAAAGGCGGCACCTACGCGCGGCTGCATGCGGTGACCCAGGGGGCCTAGCCGCAGCGGTGCAGTCCTCCCCTTCCGGCCAGCGGGAGGGGAATGCGCGTAGTCGACAAATGCCGCGCCAAGCCGTCCCAAGCCGGGCACAGTCGAACGTGAACTCTCCGTAAGGTTCGCTAACTGGGCGTGGGTGCTAAGCGTCGCGATCATGTCCTTACGGAGCGCCGCATGCGCCGCATCGCCCTCGCCCTCTTCGCCTCAGCCGCGCTCACCGCCTCGGCCTTCGCCGCCGCGCCGACGGCCGTGCCGCCGATCGACTTCCACGAGCGAGTGCTGCCGAACGGGCTGAAGGTGATCACCTCGCTCGACAAGACCACGCCCAACGTGACGGTGCAGGTCTGGTACGGCGTCGGCGCGAAGAACGATCCGCCCGGCCGCTCCGGCTTCGCCCACCTCTTCGAGCACATGATGTTCAAGGCGACGCGCGACATGCCGGCCGAGAACATGGACCGGCTCACCGAAGACGTGGGCGGGATGAACAACGCCTTCACCCAGGACGACACCACCGCCTTCTACGAGGTGATCCCGGCCGCCGACCTGCAGCGGCTGATCTGGGCCGAGTCCGAGCGGATGAGCACCCTGGTGGTCGACAAGGACGACTTCACCTCGGAGCGCCAGGTGGTCGAGGAGGAGCTGCGCCAGCGGGTGCTGGCCAGCCCCTACGGCCGGGTCTTTTACCTGCTGCTGCCTGAGTACACCTTCGCCGTGCACCCCTATCACCGCTCGGCGATCGGCTCGATCGAGAACCTGGAGGCGGCCAGCCTCGACGACGTGCAGAACTTCCACCACACATTCTACCGCCCCGACGACGCGACGCTGGTGGTGGTCGGCAACTACGATCCGGCCCAGCTGAACGCCTGGATCGACCAGTACTTCGGCCCGCTGAAGGACCCGGCGACGGCGATGCCGAAGGTGACCACGCTCGAGCCGCCGCGCACGGGTCCCAAGACCTATACCGCCTACGCGCCGAACGTGCCGCTGCCGGCGGTGGCGATCACCTGGCTGGCGCCGAAAGCGGCCAGCCCCGACGGCGCGGCGCTGCAGGTTCTGGATGCGATCCTCACCGCCGGCAAGTCGTCCCGCGCCTACGACGCCCTGGTCTACGACAAGCAGATGGCCGCGCAGGTGTTCTCCAGCGCCGATCTCCGCGCTCAGCTCGGAGCCTTCTACCTCGGCGCCATCGTCGCCCCAGGTCACACCCCGGACGAGGTCGAGACCGCGCTCCGCGCCCAGGTCACGGCGCTGCGTGACAAGCCGGTCAGCCCCGAGGAGCTGGAGACCGCCAAGACCCAACTGCTCACCAACGAGATCCGCCAACGCGAGACGATCGAGGGGCGCGCTAATGAACTCGGTTCCGCCCAGGTAGTCGAAGGCGCGGCGGACCGCGCCAACACCGACATCGTCGACCTCTCCAAGGTGACCGCCGCCGACGTGCAGCACGTCGCCAAGCTCTACCTGCCCGACGACCGCCGGGTGGTGATCCGCTACCTCTCCGACAGCCAGAAGCCGGCCGGCCAGACCGACGCCGTCACCCCGACGCCGCCGACACCGTCGCAGCCCTACACCGGTCCGGTCGCGGCGCTGGCGCCCGTGGCCGAGCGCCTGGCGCCGCCGCCGGTGGGCGCGCAGCCGGACGCGGTGCTGCCCTCGCCGGCCGAGCGCACCTTGCCCAACGGCATGCGGGTGATCGTCGCCAAGAGCACCGACCTGCCGCTGGTCGCCGCCAGCCTCACCTTCATGGCCGGCGCCGGGTCGGACCCGGCGCAGCTTTCCGGCGCATCCAATATGACCGCCTCTCTGGTCACCGAAGGCGCCGCCACCCGCTCGGCGCGCGAGATCGCCCAGCAATCCGAAGCGTTGGGGGCGAACCTGGCGGCGGCGTCGAGCTGGGAGTCGTCGTCGGTCGGCCTCTCGGTGATGCCGGACAAACTGCCGGGCGCGCTCGCGATCATGGCCGACGTAGCGCGCAGCCCCACTTACGCAGCCTCGGAGCTCGACCGGGCGCGCAACGAGGAGCTCGAAGGCCTGCAGGTCGCCTACCAGGAGCCCGGCCAGGTCGCCAACTTCGCCACCGCGCCAGTGGTCTACGCCGGCACCTCGTTCGCTCACGCCGCCGACGGTACGCCGGCCTCGCTGAAGCGACTTTCGCGCGACGACCTGGCCCACTTCCACGACCGCTACTGGCGGCCGGATAACGCGATCCTGGTGTTGACCGGCGACATCACCCCCGACCAGGGCTTTGCGCTCGCGGCCAAAGCGTTCGGCGACTGGCCGAAGCCGTCCGATCCACCCCCGCCGCCGGCGGGCGGTGAGGCCAAGGCGTCAGCCCGCCACATCGTGATCGACCTGCCCGGCACGGGGCAAGCGGCCGTCGTCGTGACCAAGCCGTCGATCGCCCGCGCCGACCCACGTTACTACCAGGGTCTCGTGGCGAACGCGGTGCTGGGCGCGGGCTACTCGGCCAGGCTGAACGAGGAGATCCGCGTCAAACGCGGACTGTCGTACGGCGCCTTCTCGTCTCTCACCGCGCGCCGGACGCTAGGTGCGTTCAGCGCCGCCGTGCAGACCAAGAACGAGGCCGCCGGCCAGGTCGCCGACCTGATCGACGCGGGCATGACCGGCCTGGCCACCTCGCCGCCGACGCCGGAGGAGCTGACCGCGCGCAAGTCGTCGCTGATCGGCGACTACGGCCGCGCCATCGGCACCACCGCCGGCCTCGCCGGCGCGCTCGACACCCTGGCGCTCTACGGCATCGATCTGGCGGAGGTGAAAACCTACACCGACAAGGTGCAGGCGGTGACCGCGGCCCAGGTCCAGGCCTTCGCCCAGGACGCCCTCAGCCCGGCCGGCGCGAGCACCATCGTGGTGGGAGACTCCAAGCTCTTCGTCGGCGACCTGAAGACCAAATGGCCCGACCTGGAAGTGATCCCCATCACCCAGTTCGACCCCGACAACGCCACGCTGAAAGCCGCGCCTTAGCGCACCCTCTAGACCCGCTCATCCCGTTGAAAAACGGGACCCAGACAGGAAGGGGGTGCGAGGGAGCGAACCTGGCAGACAATGTGCGCGCGCAGGCATCGCTTCTAACCGCGGAGACGCAGAGAAGGCGCGGAGGTCGCAGAGGTGTGCTGCCCTCTGCGTCTCTTCTTCCTCCGCGCCCTCCGCGTTAAATCTTGAGAGCGCCTGCGGCGCGCGCTCGCCTCTCCGGCTATGCGCACAGGCTCGTTCGTCCTGCCTGGGTCCCGTTTTTCCAACGGGATGAGCGGATCGAAGGGATCAGATGGCGTGTGCTGACGCTGCAGTCGCCCAGTCGGCGGTGTCTGCTTCTGCGCCGATGAGGGCGAGGCCGGTGGCGATCGAGACGAGTTCGCCGCCGCTTTCGAGCTTGGCCTCGCCGAAGCGGTCGGCGAAGAGGCCGCGGACGGCGGGGACGAAGGACGAGCCGCCGGTGAGGAAGACCTTATCGATGTCCCTCGGCGCCAGGCCGGCCTTGGCCAGGGCTTCGTCCGCGGCGGCGGCGATAGCGCCAAGCTCCGGCGCAATCCAGGCGTCGAATTCAGACCGCCGAACCGGCTTCTCGATCAGCACCTCGCCCGCCTCGAAGCGGAACACCGCCTCAGTCTTCGCCGACAGCGTCTCCTTCAGCCGCGAGACGGCCTGGTAGAGCCGGTAGCCGTGGTTGTGGTCGAGGATCTCGACCAGGCGGGCGATTTTCTCCGGCTCGAGCGCGGTGCGGACGAGGCCGCGGATGTCGCGCATGTCCCGGCTCGCCCGCAGCAAAGCGAGCTGCTCCCAGCGCGCGAACGCCGCGTAGTAGCGCGCCGGGATCGGGATCACGTGGTCGAAAGCGCGGTAGCTGGTCCCCTTGCCGAGCTCGGGCGAGACCAGATGGTCGATGATCCGGTAGTCGAAGGCATCGCCCGCGACCGGCGCGCCGGAGTTGGCCAGCGCCTGCGAATGCACCTCGCCACCCTCGCGCCGGAACCGCACGATCGAGAAGTCGCTGGTGCCGCCGCCGAAGTCGGCCACCATCACCGTGGCGTCGGCGGCAAGCTTGCGGGCGAAGAAGAACGCCGCGGCGACCGGCTCGTAGGCGTAGCGGATGTCTTCGAAGCCGAGGCGGCGGAAGGCGGTCTCATATCGGGTGAGCGCCAACGCCGGGTCGGGGCGCATCCCCGCGAAATTGACCGGGCGACCGACGATCAGCCGCGTCGGCAGCGTCCCCAGGTCCGCACCGCCGTGGTCGCGCATCCGCAGCAGAAAGGCGGACAGCAGGTCCTCGAACTTGAAGCGGCGCCCAAGCACGCGGGTCTCGGTGAAGAGCGGACTGGCCGCATATGTCTTGAACGACTGGATGAACCGCGTCTCCAGCGGCTCCTCGACATAGGCGTCGATCGCCCACGGTCCCGCCTCGACCACGCGGCCGCTGGGATCGTCGATCGGGGCGTGGAAGGCGAGGGCCGAGCGGAAGGCGACCACCGCGTCGTTGTCGTGGGCGAAATTGATCAGGCGCGCGTCACCGTCCGCGCCGGCCAACGCGACGACCGTGTTGGTGGTGCCGAAGTCGATGCCGATGGCGGCCGTTTTCATTGCCGTTCCCCAGACGCCGAAAGGCCGGCGCCCGCAAAGGAGGGCGTCGGCCTAACTGAAGGTTTCGAAGTAGCGCCTGATCAGCCGGCGATAGACATCTGTCAACTGCCGGATTTCCGCAACGGGGGTGCGTTCATCGACCGCGTGCATCGTCGCGCCGACCAGGCCCATCTCGACGACCGGGCACATCGCGCGGATAAACCGAGCGTCGGAGGTGCCGCCGGTGGTGGAAAGTTCAGGCCGGCGGCCGGCCACCGCCTCCACCGCCTCGGCCACCACCTCGACGAACGGGCCGGGCTCGGTGAGAAAGGCCTCGCCGCTGATTTCGATCCGCGCGCTCACCTTGCCATCGAAGCCGATACCGGCCTGCGCCGCCTCGTCCTCGATCCAGTCGCCCAGCGCGCGGCCGGTGTGGCTGGGGTTGAAGCGGATGTTGAGCCGCGCCTTGGCGATCTTGGGGATCACGTTGGTGGCCGGATTAGCGACGTCGATGGTGGTGACTTCGAGGTTCGACGGCTGGAACTCGGGGTAGCCTTCGTCGAGCTTGCGCGCTTGCAGCGCCGACAGCAGCGAGATCAGCACCGGGATCGGATTGGCGGCGCGGTGCGGGTAGGCGACGTGGCCCTGGACGCCTTCGACGGTGATGTAGGCAGACATGCTGCCGCGGCGGCCGATCTTGACCATGTCGCCGAACTCGGCGGACGACGTGGGCTCGCCGACCAGACAGTGGCTGATCGCCTCGCCCTCTTCCTGCAGCGCCGCGACGACGGCCTTGGTGCCGTGGGTGGCGTGGCCCTCCTCGTCGCCGGTGATCAGCAGCGAGAGCGAACCGCGCACCTCCCCGGCGGCGAGCGCGCCTTCGGCGGCGGCGATGAAGGCGGCGATGGCGCTCTTCATATCGGTAGCGCCGCGGCCGATCAGCACCCCATCGGCGATGCGCGCCTCGAACGGATCGACGCTCCAGGCCGCCGCCTCGCCCACGGGCACCACGTCGGTGTGGCCGGCGAAGCAGAGGTTGGGACCCTGCTCGCCGTGGCGGGCGTAGAGGTTGTCGATCGCCTCGAACTTCATCCGCCGGCACGCGAACCCGAGCCCGGCCAGCGCCTGCTCGACCACATCCATCGCCCCGGCGTCAGCCGGCGTGACCGACGGCCGCCGGATCAGGGCCTGGGTCAACTCAACGGGATCAATGGCGCTCATGGGTTCGGTGTAGGCGGGGTCGCACCCTAGTCAAGTTGTGCTGGGTCAACTCATCGGGCGAAGGGGTTCCCCAACTTCCGTCATAGCCGGGCGTAAGTCCCGGCTACCCAAGAACACCGTGGTTCGAGTGGCCGTGCTCGGCACGGCCATGTTCGAGGTGGTGTGCATGGGTCCCCGGGACTTACGCCCGGGGATGACGGTGATTGGGGACCTGCGGCGGCGCGGAAAGCGCTACGCGGCCGCCGCCTGGAATTGGGGATTGCGGCGGTAGAGGCCGGGGCGGCCGACGATGGGTTGGAAGGCTTCGCTGAGGCCGGCGACCTGTTCCTTCAGGCCGAGCACCAGAAAGCCGTCGTCGGGGATCAGGAAGGTGAGGTCCTCGACCACCTTGCGCTGAGCCTCGTCGGTCATGTGGCTGAGCGCGTAGCGGCAGAACACCACGTCGAAGCGGCCGATCTGGCGCAGGCCGGCGATCAGGTTGATCCGGCGCCAGCGCACGCGGCTGCGGATCTCGTCGGAGATCTTCCACTGCTCGCCGTCCTTGGTGAAGTGGTCGACCAGCAGCCGGATTGGCAAGCCGCGCTGCACTTCGAACTGGTTGAAGACCCCGCTTTGGGCGCGCTCCAGGGCAACGCGAGACAGGTCCGAGGCGGCGAGCTCGATCTTCAGCGGCGGGTCGGCGTCGACCAGATCGCCGATCATCATCGAGAGCGAATAGACTTCCTGGCCGGTGGCGCAGGCCGCGCTCCAGACCTTGATCGGCCGGCCGGCGCGCGCCCTCGCCAGTTGCGGCAGTATCTCGTCCTTGAACTCGCGGAACGGGGCGCGGTCGCGGAAGAACGCGGTCTCGCCGCTGGCCATCGCCTCGACCACCGACCAGATCAGCGGCTCTTCGCGGTTGGAGCGGATCGCCGCGAGCAGCTCCGTGATCGAGTCATACCCCTCGCGGCGCGCCACCGGCGCCAGGCGGCTCTCGATCAGATAGGTCTTGTCCGGCGCGACCTTCAGGCCGGCGCGGGCGCGACAGAGCGAGACGATCTGGGCGATTTCCTCGGCGTTCACAGGCCCGCCTCGCTCAGCTTGGCCGTGATGATGTCGCCATCGAACGGCTTCATGATGTACTCGTTGGCGCCGGCGTCGAGCGCCTCGCGGATGTGTTCGAGATCGTTCTCGACGGTGCAGAAGACCACCACCGGCGCCTCGCCGCCCGGCTCCTCGCGCAGCTTGCGCAGGAACTCGATGCCGGTCATCACCGGCATGTTCCAGTCGAGCAGGATCGCGTCGGGCATGGACGCGCGGCACCAGGCCAGCGCCTCGACGCCGTCGGCGGCCTCCGCGATCTCGTAGCCGATGTCCTCGAGGATCCGGCGCGCCACCTTGCGGATAACGCGACTGTCGTCGACGACCAGACAGGTCCTCATCGGTGTTGCCGGCGCTCCTGGACGCGAGTCGATCAGACCCCCGTTGTCGCGCGGCCTTGGTTAAGGAGCGGTTTGGCGTAAGGGGGTGCGACTAAATTTAGCCGGGGATGCGCGCCTTGATGGTCACCAGCTCGTCGGCTGCCTCGGCCTCGATCGTTCCGCCGGCGGCGTGAGTGAGCACGGCGATATAGTAGGGCTGCACCCAGCGGCCGCCGAGGCCGTCGCCAAGCGGCCGGCCCGCGAGGCCACCTTCCACCTCGGCATGCAGCCGCGCCTTGGGTCCGCGGGCGATGGCTGAGATCACGTAGCCGTCCGCGTCCTGGCTCGCCTCCAGCCGCGCGACCCCGCCGAGCGGCAACGCGCCGGCGGCGAGCTGGGCGAGGTTGGCCAGCACCTGCGCCGGCGCCTTCGGCAGCTGCGCCATCGGCACCGCCCAGTCGAGCTCGGCGCGTACGGTCGAGTAGACCGCGCCGGTCATCCGGCCGAGTTCAACGCAGTCGAAGAGATCGACCCCCTGGGCGGCGCCGAACGCGACGCGGGCAAACGACAGCTGGTCGACCAGCTTGCGGGTGCTGGTCGAGATCAGCTCCATCGCGTCGTCGTGCATGTCCTTCATCGACGGATCGTCGATCAGGTCGAGGCCAGAAACGATCGCCTGGGCCGAGCTGATGAAGTCGTGACAGAGCTTCGACGCCACCCGCGCGGCCAGCTCCTCCGGGGCCACGGCATGGGCCTCCGGCTCGACGGCGAGGGCCTGGCTGGTGTCACTCATGGGCGCGATTGATCGCCTGATTTGGAGCTTTGGGAAACCGGCGTCGTGGGCCATAGACGCCGCATGGAACTCGATGTTGCAACTGAAATCGGCGCCGATCTGGCCGACCTCGTGGCCGAAGCCGGGCGGCTGATCCTGCCGCTCTGGAGGACCGGCATCGAGGTGATGTCCAAGGCCGACGAGAGCCCGGTAACCGAGGCCGACCAGCGCGGCGAGGCGCTGATCCTCGAAGGCCTGGCCCGCCGGTTCCCGGACATTCCGGTGATCTCCGAAGAGCACGCCAGCGAGTTCGGCACGCCAGATGCGATCGGGCCGCGCTTCTTCCTGGTCGACCCGCTCGACGGCACCAAGGCGTTCGTGCGCGGCGATCCGCACTTCACCGTCAATATCGGCCTGATCGACCATGGCCGGCCGGTGGCTGGCGCGGTGGGCGCGCCGGCGAGCGGCGAGCTTTGGCGCACGTCGGCGAACGGGGTGTTGAAGCGCAACGGCGACGGGCCGTTCGAGCCGATCCGGCCGCGGGTGTGGACTGAAGGAGAGGCGCTGGCGCTGATCAGCCACACCATGAAGGTCGAGACCGCCGACGCGCTAGCCGAACGCTACAAGTTTCACCGGCGCGAGCCGATGGATTCCTCGATCAAGTTCTGCCGGATCGCCGAAGGCGCGGCCGATATCTATCCGCGGCACGGCCCAACGATGGAGTGGGACACCGCCGCCGGCCACGCCGTGCTGATCGCCGCCGGCGGCTCGGTGCTGACGCCCGAAGGCGAGCCTTTCGTCTATGGCAAGGCCAGCGACGGTTTCAAGAACGGCTGGTTCGTGGCGCGAGGGCTCTAGCGCCTAAGCCTTGTTGACGGTGTTGGCCTTGATCCGCGCGGCGCCCTTGTCGTCGAGGTCGAGCCGGGTCGACTCCAGCCGGATCGGGCCGCGCAGGCTCGCGTTGACGTCGTCCAGCCCTGCCCGCGCGCCCGGCCGCTTGGCGAACAGATAGCGCAGCGACAGCCGCTCGTTGTCCGCCGCGTCGGGCTGGGTGCCGTGAAGGGTGCAGGCGTGCCACATCGCGGTCGAACCGGCTGGGCCGGTCAGCAGCGTCTGGCGAGTCACCACCTCGCCGCCGCGCGCATCGCGGTAGCGCCAGCCGCCGGCGTCACGAGCCAGGTCGTGCGGGAACAGGGTCGCGCCCAGCCGGTGGCTCTCTTCCAGCAGATAGAGCGGCGCGTCGTGGGCCCCGACGGCGTGCAGGTAGACGTAGAGGGTGACGAAGTCGGCGTCGCGGTCCTTGAAGTCGATCAGGTCCTGATGGAAATCGATGCCGTAGAAATAGGTCACGTCCCTGAACTCGGGCCGCACGTAGGCGCCGAGGTTGTTAACCGGATTGTCGGTGATCCGCGCCTTCAGCCAGGTCGGGACCGACCTGGCCGGCACGCCGCACACCACCTTCTTGTTCAGGGTCTCATAGCCGTCGCCGAGCAGCTCGGTCAGGCCGGCGACGATGGCCGGGTCCTGCTCGACGAAGCCAAGCTCGGACTCGAACTCTTCCAGGAGGTTGCGCCCGGGGCGCGGATTGACGCCGGTGTAAAGCGGGTCGGCGTCGAAGGCGGCTTCAGTGAGGAAGAGGCTGGCGTCGAATGACCGGGTGGCGCGGATCATGGTCAGTAGCCGGCCAGCCGCGGTCGGGTTCACCGGCGCGTCGAAGCGGTGGTATCCGCGTTCGATGAAGTCGTCGGTAGGGCTCGTAGGGGAGATCTGGCGGGCGGCAACGGACATCGAGCGTCTCCGAAATTCGGCGCGGCGATCAAAGGCCGGTTCGGTTAAGGCATCGGCAACGGCGCCAGCAGCGCGGCGACCCGTGTCTCCAACGCCGCATGGTCTTTCAGCTCGCACTCCCAGATCGTCTCGACCCGCCAGCCTTTGGCTTCGAGCGCCGCACGAGTGTCGACGTCGCGCTCGCGGTTGCGGCCGATCTTGCCCACCCAATAGTCGCGGTTGGCCTTCGGCACCCGGGCGCCGCGGGCGCAGTCGTGGCCGTGCCAGAAGCAGCCGTGGACGAAGATCGCCAGGCGCCGACCTGGCAGCACCAGGTCCGGCTTGCCGGGCAGGTCCTGGCGATGCAGCCGATAGCGCCCACCCAGCCGCCAGACCAGGGCCCGCACCTGCCGTTCCGGCGCGGTGTCCTTGCCCTTGACGCGGCGCATGACCGCCGAGCGCTTCTCCGGCGGATAGACGTCGGTCATCGGAGTGGGCTCACGGCTTCAGGTCCTTCGGCCAGGGCCCCAGCCGTAGCATGCCGGTCAGCATCATCGCGCCCAGGCCGCGCAAGATCGGCAGCAACGAGAGCGGGGTGAACACCCAGTCGCGCACCGCCGACCACAGCTGGCCGCGTGACTGGAAGAGCGGGGTCAGGAGGCGCGAGGCGATCTGGTAGATGCCGGTGTGCCGCCGGCGCGCAGCCTGGAAACCAGCCAGCGAGACGGCGACCGAGCTCGTGTCGCCGGCCAGCCGGTCGGCCAGTTCCACCGCGTCGAGCAGCGCCAGGTTCGCGCCTTGGCCTAGCTGCGGGCTGGTGCCGTGGGCGGCGTCGCCGATCAGCACGCAGGCGCCGACGTTCCAGGCCCCGACGCTGACATCGCGGTAGATCGCGGGGCTCAGCTCCGCCGCGCCGGCGAACCCCGCCGCCAGCTCGCCCGCTTCCGGCCACAACGATCGCACCCGCGCCTTCCAGGCGTCGAAGTCGCAGGCGGCGAAGTCGTGCGCGTCGGCCGACGGCAGCGACCAGAACATACTGACGAGGCGCGAGGCGTTGGGCCCAGGCCCCAGCCCGATCGGCAGTACACCGATCATCACTTCGGCGCGGTGATAGACCTGGGCCAGCACGCCGACGTGCAGCTCCTCCGGATCGGGCAGGTTGCCCCACACGGCGCCCCACGGGTTCACCGGGGCCTGCGCCTTCGGCCGCAGCTTGCCCCTCAGCCGGGAAGCCGAGCCGTCGGCGATCACCGCCACATCGAACGGCCCGTGTTCGCCACCCTGCGCGTCGATCAGCACCGGACGATCCATGTCCCGGATGTCCTCGATCGTGGTCCCGACCTTCAGGTCCACGCCCGCCGGCCCGACGGCGTCGAAGATCAGCTGGAACAGCCGCGCGCGGTGGATGCCGACGCCGTAGCCGCCCGCGCGCCAATGCCGGTACTCGGTGCGCAGGACCAGCCGGCCCAGGGTGTCGTGCCCCTCCAGCCGCTCGATCCGCGCGCCGACCGAGCGGGCTTCCTCGCCCAGCCCCAGCCGGTCCAGCGCTGCGAGCCCGGTCGGCTGCAGCAGCAGGCCCGAGCCCAACGGCTTCGGCGTCTCGAACTGCTCGAAGAGGGTGACCTCGACCCCGCGCCGCGCCAGCGCGATCGCCGCGGCCATGCCGCCAACGCCGCAGCCGACGACGGCCGCGCGGGTGAGGCGCGTCAAAGTCCGTCGAAGAGCGCGGTCGAGAGGTAGCGCTCGGCGAAGCTGGGGATGATGGCGACGACGGTCTTGTCGGCCATCTCGTCGCGCGCGGCGACATCGAACGCCGCGGCCAGCGCCGCGCCGGACGAGATCCCCACCGGCACGCCTTCGACCCTGGCGCACTTGCGAGCCATCTCGAAGGCGTCCTCGTTGGACACCTGGATCACCTCGTCCATCACCCCGCGGTCGAGGATCGCCGGCACGAAACCGGCGCCGATGCCCTGGATCTTGGTCGGGCCCGGCGGGCCGCCCGAGAGCACCGCCGAGGTGGTCGGCTCGACCGCGATCATCCGCACCGAGGGCTTGCGCGCCTTCAGCACCTGGCCGACCCCGGTCAGGGTGCCCCCGGTGCCGACGCCCGAGACCACGGCGTCGACCGCGCCGGCGGTGTCGTTCCAGATCTCCTCGGCGGTCGAGACCCGGTGGATGAGCGGGTTCGCCGGGTTCTCGAACTGCTGCGGCGTGACCGAGCCCTTGATCTCGGCCAGCAATTCGCGGGCCCTGGCCACCGCGCCGGCCATGCCGCGCTCAGCTGGCGTCAGCTCCAGCTTGGCGCCCAGCAGGATCAGCATCTTGCGCCGCTCGGTCGACATGCTCTCCGGCATCACCAGGATCAGCTTCAGCCCCTTGGCGGCGGCGACGAAGGCGAGCGCGATGCCGGTGTTGCCGCTGGTCGGCTCGACGATGGTCGTTCCTTCCTTGATCAGACCCTTGGCCTCCATCGCCTCGATCATCGAGACGCCGATGCGGTCCTTGACCGAGCCGATCGGGTTGAAGAACTCCAGCTTGGCCAGCACGATCCCCTTCGGCTTCAGCTCGGCGCTGAGCCGCGGCAGCTTGATCAGCGGGGTGTCGCCGATGGTGTCGAGGATGGAATCGTAGACCTTGCCGCGGCCCGCGCGCTTGTAGCGGGCGGCGTCGTAGTCGGTGGAAGCGCTGTCCATGGAACGTCCTTGAGGGGATGGGACCCTTTGAGGCGCGAACTTAGGCGCTGCGTCCAGATTTGAAAGCTTTAGAGCACGCTTCAGGGTGCGCTTCAGGCGGCCCGGGCGGCGCGCGGCGTCATCAGCGGCTCAAGGATGTGCTGGGCAAGGTGGCGGACCACCGGCACGACGACGCCGTCTCCCGCCAGCTGCAACCCGGCGTTGGCCGACTTGGGCAGCTGGTAGTCGTCCGGCAGGCCCATCAGCCGCGCCGCCTCGCGGGCGGTCAGCCAACGCGAGCGAACCTGCCCGTCCTCGGCCACCAGCACGAACTGCCGCGAGGAGCCGCCTCCGGGGGTGCGCAAGCAGCCAGCGAAGCCGTCGAACCTCGCCTCGGTGCGTTGACGCCCACCGCGCATGCGCCGGAACGCCGTCCCCACCCGCCGCTCGCCGGACGCCAGGATAGCGGCAAGACGGGCGCGGTGCAGATCGTCCATCATCGCCACCAGCGCCTCGGTCTCGGCGACCGAGCGCCACGGGACCGCATCGTCGGGTTCGAGCACGGACGCCAGATCGGGGTTCATCCTGGGCGCGGGCGGCAGTCGCCAGTCGATCCAGCGGGCGCGCAGCTCGGCCGGCAGACGGTCCCGCGCCGCAGCGACCGCGCGGCCGGGCTGCGAGCCGCCCGTGAGCCCTGCCGTATCCTCCTTGGTGGCGACGATCACGCAGCGGACACGAGACTGCGGCACGTGGTCGGCCGCATCGATCTCCAGCGCGCCGAAGCGATAGCCGGCGCCGGCCAGCGCCGCGCACACTGCCTCGAAATCGAGCCCGCCGTGCGAGGTGAAGAGGCCGACCACGTTCTCGATCACGATGGTCCTGGGCGCGCGACCCTCCTTCGCCAGCCCCTGGATCAGCTTCCAGAACCCGAAGAAGGCCGATGACTTGCCGCCGCCCAACCCCGCCCGTCCGCCGGCGAGGCTGAAGTCCTGGCAAGGGCTGGAGGCCCAGGCGAGATCGGCGAGGCCAGGCACGTCAGCCGCACCCAGCTTCCAGACGTTGCGTGCGTCGATCGGGTGGCCAGGAAAGTTGGCTTGGTAGACCTCGGCTTTCATGCGGTCGAAGTCGTTGGCGTAGAGGCAGGTCCAACGCTCGCCCAGCCCCAGCCGCGCCATCCCGCCGCCGGCGAAGAATTCGTAGAAGGTCAGAGCTCGCGCCATCGACGGCGGAGTTTGAGGCGATTTGCTGGCTCTGTCGAAGGCGGTGAGTCAGGATGCCGCGGCGGCCCGGTTCCGGCGCCTCGGGAAGGACCAAAGATGGCGGCGCAGGATCAGCTGGAAGACCTCGTCGCCATCGTGCCGCCGCTGCTGCAGTCGCTGGAGGCGTTGGGACACGTCTCGCGCTACCTCGACCCCGCCCACTTTGGCGACCTGATGGAGGCCATCGGCGCGCCGGACGAGGCGCTGACCCTCGCCCTGCCCAGGCTCGAAGCCTGGCCGGCCGAACTGGAGCCCGTGCGCAGTGCGCTAGAAACAGCCGCCAGCTACGCCGTGCGCGCCTTCGATGGCCTGCGCGCCGCGCCCGAGGCCGAGGACGGGATGAGCGCGATCTACCGCGCGCTGCGCGGCCACTGGCGGGCGCAGGAGGCGCTCTATCCGCTGGCCGACGCCCTGCCGCCGATCAGCCGCTTCTTCCTCTCGCCCGAATGCCGCCAGGACGAGGCGCTGATCGTGCGGCTGGCGGGCCCGCCGGCGCAGCAGGGCGTCGGCATCACCCATGTCGGCCAGGAGCAGGGCGCGCGGGGAGGGTTCTCGATCTACGTGCCGGAGTACTACTCCGACGACCGCGAATGGCCGCTGGTGATGGCGCTGCACGGCGGCGCCGGCGACGGGCGCGGGTTCCTGTGGAGCTGGCTGCGCGATGCCCGCGCGCTGGGAGCGATCCTAATCGCGCCGACCGCATCCGGCCGCACCTGGGCGCTGAACGGCCACGATGCCGACACCCCCAACCTCGCCCGCATGCTGCAGGCGGTCGAAGGGCGCTGGCGGATCGATCCGGCGCGGCGGCTGATGACCGGGATGAGCGACGGCGGCACCTTCTGCTACGTCAGCGGCCTGGAGCCGGCCTCGCCGTTCACCCACCTGGCGCCCTGCTCGGCTTCGTTCCACCCGGTGCTGGCGCAGATGGCCGACCCGGACCGCCTGCAAGGCCTGCCGATCCGCATCACCCACGGGGTGCTCGACTGGATGTTCGACGTCGAGATCGCCCGCCAGGCGCACGAAGCTCTCGCCATGGCGGGCGCCGACGTCAGCTACCTGGAGATCGACGACCTCGCCCACACCTATCCGCGCGAGATCAATCCGGGGCTGCTGGGTTGGTTGGGGTGAGTGCGTGGTTCGAGACGCGCCTGCGGCGCTCCTCACCATGACGTAGACGGAGAGGTCCACCCAACTTCGTCATCCTGAGGAGCCCGCGCCAGCGGGCGTCTCGAAGGACGCACTTGGCGCCCCTCCCCTACCGGCTCAGAATAGCGCCGACCTAAGAATACCACCCCGAGGAGACCGCCCCATGGACCAGCCCTATGATCTCGTCGTGCGCGGCGGCACGATCTACGATGGCCAGGGTGGCGAGGGGTTCGTCGGCGATGTGGCGATCAAGGACGGGCTGATCGCGGCGGTCGGCGAGGTCTCCGGCGCCGGCGCCGAGGAGATCGACGCCACCGGCAAGATCGTCGCCCCCGGCTTCGTCGACATCCACACCCACTACGACGGCCAGGCCACCTGGGAGTCGCGGATGCAGCCCTCGTCGTGGCACGGGGTCACCACCGTGGTCATGGGCAACTGCGGCGTCGGCTTCGCGCCCTGCCGGCCGGAGGATCACGACCGGCTGGTGCGGCTGATGGAGGGGGTCGAGGACATCCCGTTCCCGGTGCTGACCGAGGGCCTGCCCTGGGACTGGGAGAGCTACCCGGAATATCTCGACCGGCTGTCCCAACGCCAGTTCGACGTCGACATCGGCAGCCAGCTGCCGCACGCGGCGCTGCGCGTCTATGTGATGGGCCAGCGCGGGGTCGACCGCGAGCCGGCGACCGAGGCCGACATCGCGGCCATGGCGGCGCTCGCCAAGCAGGCGATGGAAGCCGGGGCGATCGGCTTCGGCACTTCGCGCACGCTTAACCACCGTTCGTCCGACGGCTCGCCGATCGCCACGCTCACCGCTGGCGAGGAGGAACTCACCGGCATTGCGATGGGCATCGCCGCGGCGGGCAAGGGCGTCTTGCAAGTGGTGTCCGACTTCGCCGACGAAGAAGCCGAGTTCGGCATGCTGCGCCGGGTGGTCGAAGCCTCGGGCCGGCCAATGTCGTTCTCGCTGCTGCAGAACCCGGTGCGACGCGACAATTACCTGACCCTGCTGGCGCAGGTGGAAGACGCGGTCGCCGCCGGGCTGCAGATCAAGGGCCAGACCGCCGCGCGGCCGGTAGGCGTGCTCTTCGGCCTGGAACTGACGCTGAACCCGTTCTCGCCCTACCCGGTTTACAAGGAGATCGCCAAGCTTCCGCTCGCCGAACGCGTCGCCCTCCTGAGCGACCCTGCGTTCCGCGAACGCCTGCTCACACACCTGCCGGAAGGCCGGGTGCGCGGGCGGATGAAGGACTGGGGCAACATGCACGTCTTCACCGGCATGCCCGACTACGAGCCGACGCCTGAGACCTCGATCGCGGCCATCGCCGAGCGGACCGGCAAGGCGCCGGAAGTGGTGGCGCTGGATCACATGGTCTCCAACGACGGCCATGCGATGATCTACGCCCCGGTGCTCAACTACACCGACGGCAACCTTGAGCCGGCGCGCTACATGATGAACCACAAGGACGTGGTGCCCGGCCTATCCGACGGCGGCGCCCACGTCGGCACCATCTGCGACGGCTCGTTCCCGACCACGCTGGTCACCTACTGGACCCGCGACCGCACCCGCGGTCCGAAGCTGCCGCTGGCCCAGGTGATCCGGATGCAGGCGCGCGACACCGCCCGCACCGTCGGTCTCTACGATCGGGGCGTCCTCGCCCCCGGCTACCGCGCCGATCTCAACGTGATCGACTACGAGAACCTGAGGCTGCACGCCCCGGAGGTCGCCTACGACCTGCCGGCCGGCGGCAAGCGATTGCTGCAGCGGGCCAGCGGCTACACCGCCACCGTCGTCGCCGGGGAAGTCACCTACCGCGACGGCGTCGCCACCGGCGCGCTGCCGGGTCGGCTGCTGCGCGGCGCCCAGCCGGCGCCCTCCGACGCGGCGAAACTGGCCTTCGCGGCGGAGTAAGCCGGCGTGGCGCGACTCGACCACATCGAGCTGGCAGTGAAGGACTGGCGCGCCTCCCGCGACTGGTGGCGCGCGCACCTCGGCTTCGAAGTCGAGTTCGAGATGCCCGAGCGCGGCGTCGTGGCCATGCGCGACGACGCCGACCTGACCGTCTTCTTGCACCAAGCCAACGAGGTGGTGATCCCGCCGCTGATGTCGCTCACCATCCAGGTCGATGATGTCGACGGAACGCACCAGACCTTGACCGGCCTCGGCCTGGAGTTCGAGCACCCGCCCGCCAAGGTGTTCTGGGGCTACGGCGCCGAACTCCTCGACCCCAACGGCTACCGCCTCAGGCTCTGGGACGAGACGAGCATGAAGGCGAAGGGCGGCGGGTGAAGTGGGGGGAGGCCCTCGTTGCGCTCGCTCTATCGTTCTCAGTGGGGGCATGCATGGACGCTGGCCGCAAGCTGACCGCTGAAGAGAAGCGGACTGTCGAAGCGAGGGTGCTGGCGAAGGAGCAGGCGGCTCACCCAGGTTCACAGGTCGGCGTCGACGTGGACGACTTCACCGGCGCGGACGGGAAACCCAGGTACAAGGTCTACATCGTCGACATCATTTCGGCCCCCAAGCCGCCGCCGGGGGTGAAGTGACGACCTCCTCCCTTCCCCCTTGCGGGGACGGGTCGGGGATGGGGGCTGTCAGACCAGATCGCGCGAACGCCGACCCGCACGCGTTTGCCTGAGAGAAAGCCCCGCCCCTAGCCCCTGCCCTCAAGGGGGAGGGGAACGGCGAGCACAGCCGCCACGCCATCCTCCAGCGCCGCCGCGCCGTCGAGTTCGATCACTGGACAGGGCAGGCCCGCCAGCCAGGCGCGGTGGGACGCGAGGCTGCGGCCGGTGAAGGCGGGGTCGTCGTAGCCGCGCGCCCACTCGATGAACTCCAGGTGCTGGGCGTGCATCGCGCCGCCGGGCTCGATCAGCGCGCCATAGCGTCGCCGCTCGCGCTCGTGCAGCCGAGCCATGCGCGCTTCGGGGTCGATGCGAAGGAAGACTACAAGGTTGAAGTGGCGAATGAAGCTGTCGCCCCACTTCAGCAACGATCCGGACAGCGCCCAACCCGACGTCGCGGCGTCGGTCGCCGCTCGCAACAGACTTACCCGTTCTGATGCCGGCCGCGGCGCCGTGTAAGGCGGATCGGTCGGCAGCCAGTAGAAGTCGTCGGTATCGAGGTGGGTCAAGCCCAGCCGCTCGGCCAGCGCGATCCCCAGCGTCGTCGTCCCCGACCCCGATGCTCCGACGATGTGAATGCGACTGTGGGGCATCGAGGGGCTGTTAGGTGTTGAGACCGATCCAGACCGCGATCGGCATGACCACGGCGGTCACGGCGCACGAGAGAAGGACGATGTTGCGAATGGGCGACGGAAAACTTCCCAGTTGGCGCATCACCCACCATCTAAAGATGCTCCAGACCAGCCAGCATCCCAGTAGATCTGCGACGAGCGCAGCTCCCATGATGGTCGCCTTGATCATCTGAGCCCTCAGACCGCGCCGGCAGGTGCCGCATTTGACTTTGGCGCCTGCTTCCCCTATTGCCGCCCGCTCACTCGCGCCACCCCTCCCGGAGCCTCTTGTCGTGAAGCGCACCTTTCAGCCCTCTCGTCTCGTGCGCAGCCGCCGGCATGGGTTTCGTCTGCGGATGTCGACCAAGAACGGCCGCAAGATCATCGCGCGCCGCCGGGCCCAAGGCCGCAAGCGCCTGACTGCCTAGGGTTTCGACCCGGAAAGGTTTCGGCCTGACCGAAGCCACGACCAGCCCTGCAAGCCCACCACCCGTAAGCCTACCCCTTGAACGGTTGAGGAAGCGCGCCGATTTTCTGGCGGCGGCGAAGGGGCTCGCCTGCGCGAGAGGAGCGGTGCTGGTGCAGGCGCGAGACCGAGCGGACGGAACGGCCCAGGTTCGGGTCGGCTTCACCGCCACCAAGCGCATCGGCGGCGCGGTGGAGCGCAACCGCGCCAAACGGCGGTTGCGCGAAGCGGTGCGGGCCACGTTTCCCACCTTGGCGAGGCCAGGGTGCGACTATGTGCTCATCGCCCGAGGCGGCACGGGCCAGCGCCCTTGGCCGCGTCTCCTTGACGATGTGAAAAGCGCGCTGTTAAGGCTCGCCGCCGATCTAGCCGCCCCGCGGAGCGAGGTCTCGGCGTCCGTTACGTCGCCCAGCCCAAAACCCACGTCCGCGCCGAGGCCGAAGGGCCGCCCAGAGGCCCACTAACGTCACATGCAGAGCGACAACCGCAACTTCATCATCTTCATCGTCGTGACCCTGATCCTGGTCACGGCGTACGAGAACTTCGTCATCGCGCCGAACGAGAAGCGCAAGCAGCTCGAGACCGCGCAGGCGCATGCCACTCAGGCGATACAACAGCAGCAGGGCCTCGCGCCGAACGGCCAGCCGATCGCCCCGCATTTCACCCGCGCCCAAGCGCTGGCCGCCGGCCCCCGGGTCGCGGTCGACACGCCGATGCTTGCCGGCTCGATCAGCCTCGCCGGCGCCCGCCTCGACGATCTCTTCCTCAAGCAGTATCGCGAGACCACGAAGGCGAACTCGCCGCCGGTGGAGCTGCTGCGCCCGCTGGGCGCCGACAACGCCTACTACGCGGTCAGCGGCTGGGTCGGCGCGCCAGGCGCCCCGGACGAGACCACGCTCTGGACCCAAACCTCGCAAGGGGCGCTGACGCCCACTAACCCGCTCGAGCTCACCTATTCAGCGCCGAGCGGCCTTGCCTTCCGCCGCGAGATCAAGGTTGATCCGCAGTTCCTGTTCACCGAGACCGACACGGTCGAGAACCATGGGACGGCAGTGGTCAACATAGCTCCCTATGGCGCTGTGCAGCGCCGCGGCGTGCCGCCGGAGCTGGGCAAGACCGCGATGGAAGGCGCCATCGGCATGTTCGGCGGCGTGCTGAAGGACAAGAAGTACCAGGCCTGGAAGAAGGACGGCCCGTCCGACTTCACCTCCACCGGCGGCTGGACCGGCATCACCGACAAATACTGGATGACCGTCTTCGCCCCGCCGCAGAACGAGGCGATCCGCGCCCGCAACGAGGTGACTCAGGTCAACGGCATCGACGACTACCAGGCCAGCTACGTCGGCCAGTCGCGGGTGCTGCAGCCGGGCGCCTCGACCACGGAGACCACCCACATCTTCGCCGGCGCCAAGGTGGTCAAGACGCTCGACGCCTATGGCCAGGCGCTGAACCTGCCCAACTTCAACAAGGCGGTCGACTGGGGCTTCTTCGAGATCGTCTCCAAGCCGGTGTTCCAGGTGCTGGATTTCTACGCCGGCTATCTGGCGACCATCGGGCTCGGCTTCGGCTGGGCGATCCTGGCGCTGACCATCAGCATCCGCGTGCTCATGTTCCCGGCCTTCAACGCCTCCTACTCGATGTCGACCAAGATGAAGAAGGTGCAGCCGCAGATGAAGGCGCTGCAGGAGCGCCTGAAGGGCGACCCCGCGGCGATTCAGAAGGAGACCATGGCGCTTTACGCCCGGGAGAAGATCAACCCGGTCACCGGCTGCATCCCGATGCTGCTGCCGCTGCCGGTGTTCTATGCGCTCAGCAACGTCTTCTCCGTCACCATCGAGATGCGCCATACCGCCTTTGGCTGGGTCAACGACCTTTCGGCGCCCGACCCGACCACGGTCTGGAACCTATTCGGCCTCTTGCCATGGGACCCGGTCAACAATCCGTGGATCCTGGCGCTCGAGGGCATTCCGTTCGTCGGCGGCGTCGTCAGCCTGGTCTTCCACCTGGGCGCCTGGCCGATCCTGTACGCGGGGACGATGTGGGTCTCGATGGTCACCGGCCCGACCATGACTGGCATCGATCCGACCCAGCAGAAGCTGATGCGCTGGATGCCTTGGCTGTTCATGATCGTGCTGGCGCAGAGCGCGGTCGGACTCGTGATTTACTGGGCCTTCTCCAGCGTGTTCACCATCGTCCAGCAGTACGTGCTGATGCGCCGCTTCAAGGTCGAGAACCCGATCGACGCTTTCTTCGCCCGCTTCACCGGACCGAAGGACGCGGGCGAGGCTAAGGCGCAGGAGTGAGCGACGACGCCTTCACGGCCGACGACATTGAGGCCGCGCGGGTGCTGTTCGCCCGTGAGGCGACGTTCCTGATGGGCTGCGCCCAGATCGACCAGTTGCCGACGCCCGACCTGCCCGAGATCGCCTTCGCTGGCCGCTCCAACGTCGGCAAGTCCAGCCTGATCAATGGCCTCGTCAACCGCTCCGGCCTCGCCCGCTCGTCGTCCGAGCCAGGGCGGACGCGGGAGGTGAATTTCTTCACCCTCGATGGCCGCATCCGACTGGTCGACCTGCCCGGCTACGGCTTCGCCCGCGCCTCCAAGGGCGAGACCAAGCGCTTCCAGAACCTCGGCCGCGACTACCTGCGCGGCCGCCCCAACCTGCGCCGGGTATTCCTGCTGATCGACGCGCGCCATGGCCTGAAGCCGCCGGACGCCGAAGCGATGGCGGCGTTCGACACCGCCGCGGTATCCTACCAGATCGTGCTGACCAAGGCCGACAAGCTGAAGCCGGCGCAAGCCGAAGCCACCCGCGCCCGCACCGAAGCCGCCGTCGCCAAGCGCCCCGCCGCGTTCCCCCGCGTGCTCGCCGTCTCGGCGGTCAAGGGCGATGGGCTGGATGTGCTCCGCGCCGAGGCGGCCAGCGCCGCGAGCTGATCGGTTCGCGCGCAACGCTGAGGCGAACGGCGTTGCATCGGCCGGCGTGCGGTGCTTCAACCGTCAACAATTGGTTTACCTTAGGTGCGCACGTCGTCGCGCGCCGGGTTCGAGGGGGTTCTGATGAAGCTGAAAACTGTGTTCGCCGCTGGCGCGGCCATCGCGAGTCTCTGCGCCACGGCCGCCGTTCACGCCGCGCCGACCTTGGCCTTCACGCCGAACCAGCTGCAGGGGCCGGCGGACTATCAGCCGAACATCCCGGTCAATCTGGCCATGGTGTTCACGGCCAACAGCAATACCAACGCCACGGCGCTGGGGTTCTACGACCTTGCCGATGCGACTGGTTCGGAAGACGTCGGTCTCTACGACTCGACCGGCAATCTACTGAGCTCGGTGTCGGTGGCGGCTTCCGCAGGCAACGTGATCTCCGGCTACCACTTCGCAAACATCGCGCCGGTCGCGCTGACGGCTGGCGACACTTACGCTGTGGTCGCTCAGGTGTTCAACAATCCCTGGCAGTACGGGACGATCAATTCGTCGCCGTCGGTGACGTTCAACTTTGACGCCTACGACTATGTCGGCGCGTTGCACGACTGGACGAACACGAATGGCTCGGGACCTGCCTATTTCGGCCCCAACCTCCTGGTCGCGTCGGTGCCTGAGCCCGCCACCTGGGCGATGATGCTGATCGGGGCCAGCTTGATCGGCGCCGGGCTGCGCATCGGTCGCGGCCAAGCGGCGCCTGCCCGCGCGTGACCGGCGCCGCGCTGGGGTGACATTGGCCGCCTCGTTCGCTATCGAGGCGCCCCGATGAGCGACACCGCCGACACCCGAGAGGCCCAGGGCTGGGCCACGGCGAGAACGCTCGCCGAGGCGCTCCCCTATATCCAGCGTTATGACCGCGAGATCGTGGTCATCAAGTACGGCGGCCACGCCATGGGCGAAGAGGCCATGGCCAAGCTGTTCGCCGCCGACGCCGTCTTGCTGAAGCTGCTTGGCCTGCACCCGGTGATCGTCCACGGCGGCGGCCCGCAGATTTCGGCGATGCTGGAGCGCGCCGGGGTCAAGTCGACCTTCGTCGACGGCCTCAGAGTCACCGACGAGGCGACGATGGAGGTGGCCGAGATGGTCCTCTCCGGCGCGATCAACAAGGAGATCGCCAACTGGATCACCCTCGCCGGGTCCGAGGCGGACGTGCGCGGCGTCGGCCTCTCTGGCAAGGACGCGCGGCTGATCACGGTCGAGAAGGCGACCCGCACCCGCAAGGATCCCGGCTCCAACATCGAGCAGGTGGTCGACCTGGGGTTCGTCGGCGAACCGACCAGGGTTGATCCGAAGCTGATCCTCGATCTGATCAACTCGGCCGACGACTACATCCCGGTGATCGCGCCGATCGGCGTCTCGGCCGAGGGCGACACCTACAACATCAATGCCGACACCGTAGCCGGCCACCTGGCCGGGGCGCTGAAGGCCAAGCGCCTCCTTTTGCTGACCGACGTCCAGGGCGTGATCGGAACCGGCGGCGAGCTGATCCGGCAGATGACGCTGCAGGAGGCCGGCAAAGCGGTCGCCACCGGCGTCGTCACTGGCGGCATGATCCCGAAGTTGGAGACCGCGGTCGCGGCGGTGGAGGCAGGGGTCGAGTCGGCGGTCATTCTCGATGGCAGACGGCCGCACGCGATGCTGGTCGAGCTCTTCACCGAACACGGCGCCGGCACGTTGGTGAAGGCGTGATCGGGGTGAAGGCGTGAACGCCGCCGACCTCAGCCGCGTCGACACCTGGCTGTTCGACCTCGACAACACCCTCTACCCACTCGACAGCGGCCTCGGCGTCGCCATCTCCGAGCGGATCACCGACTACGTCGAGCAGCTGACCGGCCTGCCCCGTGACGACGCGCGGGCGCTGCAGAAGCGCTACCTCGACCAGCATGGCCTCACCCTGAAGGGCCTGATGCTGAACCACGGCGTCGATCCCGACGAGTACCACGCCATGTTCGCCGACATTTCGCTGGAGGCCGTCGCCAAGGATCCCGCGCTGATCGCAGGGCTCGAGCGGTTGCCTGGGCGGCGGCTGATCTTCACCAACGCAGACGCCGGCCACGCGCAGCGCATGATGGCGCACCTCGGGATCGAGACCCTGTTCAGCGAAGTCTTCCACATCGAGTCGGCCGATTTCGCGCCGAAGCCAGACCCGCTGGCGTTCGAGCGGCTGATCGCGGCGCACGCGGTGACGCCCCGAAGCTGCGCGTTCTTCGAGGATCGCGCGCTCAACCTCGAACCGGCCAAGGCGCTCGGCATGACCACGGTGCTGGTCGGGCCGGAGGCCGAGACTAACACCGACCCGTTCGTCGACTACCGCGCGCGCCACATCGCGACGTTCCTCGCCGCCGTCCGGGTCAAGGAGACCGCATGACCGAGATCGCCTTCTCCGACCTGCAGACCGAGATCGAAGCCGGTTGGGCGGCGCGCGAGGGCGTCAGCACGGCCACCACGGGGCCACTGCGCACGGCCGTGGACGAGACCATCGCGCTGCTCGACGCCGGCAAACTGCGCGCGGCCGAGCGAGGAGCCGACGGAGTTTGGGAAACGCGCCAGTGGGCCAAGCAGGCGATCCTGCTGTCGTTTCGGCTCAACCCGAACGCGGTGATGCGCACCGCCGCGCTGGGGGGCGGCGGGCTCGGGCCCTGGTGGGACAAGGTCCCCTCGAAGTTCGACGGCTGGGACGCCCCGCAGTTCGAGGCCGCCGGGCTCCGCGCCGTGCCGGGCTCGGTCGTGCGGCGGGGCTCCTTCGTCGCGCCCGGCGTCGTCCTGATGCCGTCGTTCGTCAACATCGGCGCCTATGTCGACGAAGCGACCATGGTCGACACCTGGACCACGGTCGGCTCCTGCGCCCAGGTCGGCAAGCGAGTGCATCTTTCGGGCGGCGTGGGCATCGGCGGCGTGCTGGAACCGTTGCAGGCCAACCCGACCATCATCGAGGACGACTGCTTCATCGGCGCCCGCTCGGAGATCGCCGAAGGCGTGATCGTGCGCGAAGGGGCGGTGATCTCGATGGGGGTCTTCATCACCTCCACCACCCCGATCATCGACCGCAAGACCGGCGTCGTCACGCGCGGCGAGGTGCCGGCCTATTCGGTGGTGATGGCCGGCAGCAAGCAGGACGCCCACGACAACGGCCTGTCGATCAATTGCGCGATCATCATGAAGACTGTCGACGCCCAGACCCGCTCGAAGACGTCGATCAACGAATTGCTGCGGGATTGAGGGCGCGGATCCGTTCCGGTTCCGGCTCGGATTTGCCGTCGACGCTTTCAGGAATTGGGAAGGTCACCTTGGCGGTGAGCCCGCCGCCAGGGTTGGGCGTGAACGTCGGCGCGCCGCGCAGCTGGCGGGCGTAGGCGGTCATCAGCGTCCGCCCGACGCCGGTGCCCAGTTTGGCGACCTTGCCCTCGAAGCCCGTGTCGGTGATCGTGAGTTCGCCCTGGCCGCCCTGTACCTTGAACGTGATGCTGAGCTGGCCGCCTTCACTGAGCCCATGCTTGCAGGCGTTGCTGACCGCCTCCACCGCGAAGAGCGCGATCGGGGCCAGCCGGTCCGGATCGATCACCGCCGAGTCGCAGGCAAGGTCAGTGCGCGCCAGCCGCTGGCCGCCGTCGCCGGTGATAAGTTGGCCGACCAGCTCCTCCAGGAACTCGCGCAGATCGACCCGGCGCATGTCAGGGCTCTGGTAGAGCGCGCGGTAGATCAGAGCGAGGGCGCTGATCCGCTGGCGGGTGTCCGAGATCGCGGCGCGCGCGGCCGGGTCGCTCAGCGCCCGCTGCTGCATGTTGAGCAGCGAGGAGATGATCTGCAGGTTGTTCTTCACCCGGTGATGGATCTCCAGCAGCATCGCGTCCTTCTGGGCGATGTGCTCCATCAACGCGCCGTCGCGGGCGACGATCGTCGCCGCCATAGCGCCCAGGGTCTCGGCCAGATCGCGGATCTCTGGCGGCGCGCGTTCGGCCTGCACCGGGCGGATGCTGAAGCGGCCGCGGGCGTAGATCGCCGCGATCCGCTGCAGGTAGGCGATCCAGCGCACCACCCCGCGCTCGGCAACGATCCAGACCGCGATCAGCGATAGGGCGAAGGCCAGCAGCGGCAGCGCGAGTGCGCTGATCGGGTTGAGCCAGGCCCACGACAGCAACCCTTGCGCCGGCGCCGAGATCACGACGAACACGTCCTGCTGCACCAGCGGCGCGACAGCGTAGAGTCGATCCTGCCCAGTCCGGTCAGCCTGACCCCAGGTCTGCGAGCCGCCATCGACGAAGCGCATCTGCGGATTGGCCGGGAAACGGGCGAGATTGGTCGCCGAGATCCAGTGGCCCTGCGCGTCGGCGAGCGCGATGTCGGACCCGGAAGGCAGCGCGCGGTCGGTGGTGTCGGGGCGCAGGCTGGCCAGGCTCATCACCGCCGCCAGCGCGCCGTCGAACCGCCCTTGCGGATCTTCGGCCGGCACCGCGGCGACGATCGACGGATCGCTAGCGTAGGTCGCGCCTGGATTGGCCGCGATCACCAGCGGCGCCCCTTTCTGCAGCGCTTCGAACCAGGGCCGGGTGCTGCGGTCCGGGTCCGGCGGCACATTGCCGGCGGCGCAGGCGAAGCGGCCGTCGGCGTCGAAGCGGATCAGGTTCTCGTAGCCCTTCAGGCGTGTCTCGATCTCGGAGAGCCGCTGGGCGCACTGGAACCCGACGGAGCCCGGCGCGAGCGTCTCCAACAGCACCTGAGCGGACTCGATCCTGGCCCTGGCCGTCGCCCCGCTGCGCTCGGCGGCGGCGGTCAGTTCGGTGCGCTCGACGTCAGCCTGGCGCTGGAACGCGATCCCGGCCTGGACGGCGCTGAGCAGCAGCACTGGCAGCAAGGCGATCGCCAGGGCGAGCCCGAGCCTCAGCCGAATGGTCGCCGGCCAGACAGGCCGCGCGAGGGTCTGGGGCCTCACTTGGCGTGGCTCAGGCGCTCCGCATCGGCGAGGATGGCGCTCATCGCTTCGCCGGCGGACGAGCCGTCGCGGTCGTACGAGCCGCTTTCGAGGATCCCTTGCAGCGCCCGGCGCGCCCGGCTCACGCGGCTCTTCACCGTGCCCACAGCGCACTCGCAGATCGCCGCGGCCTCCTCGTAGGCGAAGCCACCCGCGCCGACCAGGATCAGCGCCTCGCGCTGCTCCAGCGGCAGCATGCGCAGGCCCAGCCGCAGTTCGTCGAGCGCGACCGGCGCCTCAGGATCGTCTACCGCCACCAGCGTCCGCTCGGCGGCCTCCTGGTCGAGCTGGCTCTGGCGCCAGGAGCGGCGCTTCTCGGAGTAGAACTGGTTGCGCAGGATCATGAAGGTCCAGGCCTTCATGTTGGTGCCCATCTCAAAGCTGGCGCGGGCGTCCCACGCTTTCATCATCGCATCCTGCGCCAGGTCGTCGGCGGCGGTCGGATCGCCGCAGAGCGTGCGGGCGAACGCGCGCAGATGCGGGATCAGCCCGACCAACTCCTTGCGGAAGGCCTCGTCGCGTTCCGGGTCTTCCTCCGCCGGTGCTCGGGCAGAGGCCATCAGTCGCCCCCCGAGCGCTTGTCGTCGCCACGCTTCAGAATCTGCAGAAACTCATCGGGCACCGGCTCGTTGACGACTTCGTCGAACATCTGACGGAGCCGCACGCCGATTGCCTGTTGTCGCAGCCGAGCCTCGTCCAGACTCGGCGAATTCGTACGCGACCGCCTCATAGGATGCTGTTCAATCATTTTTCGGAGCGAACTACCCGCTCGCGCCCCCAATCATGGCCAATTCGGACCCCAAACGCCCGGTTTGGCAATAGGTTCCCGAGGCGGGGCGGAAACATGCTTCACCATTCAGAACCGCCATCAAACCGCCGCGCGAGCTGTGTATGAATTAGCTTGGCCGGTGGAACCCGGCGGGACGAAGCGCGTTTGCAAGCTTGACGGGGGGCGCCGCCGAGGCGGGAGTAGCCCCTGGCGTGCGCCCGAAAGCGCGCCATATCAATCTACGAAGGGGTTCAGCCTTGAGTCTTCTCGCCCGCCTAGCGCCACATCTGCCCTACGTCCGCCGCTACGCTCGCGCGCTCACCGGCGACCAGACCACCGGCGACAACTACGTTCGCGCCACGCTAGAGGCGCTGGCGGCGGGTGACCGGCAACTCGAAGAAAGCACCTCGCCGCGCGTCGCCCTCTACCAGGTGTTTCACGCGATCTGGGCCAGCGCCGGCGCCAAGCTCGAGCCGCGGCCGGTCGAGCCGGAAACGCCCGGACCCCGCGACGATGCGGTTGGGCGGCTCATGCGGATCGCGCCGAAGTCGCGCCAGGCCTTCCTGCTCACCGCGCTCGAAGGCTTCACGCCCAACGAGGCGGCGCAGATTCTCGGAGTCGAGTTCGGCCAGGTCGAGACGCTGATAGCCCAAGCGCAGGCCGAGATCGACGCTGAACTGGCGACCGACGTGCTGATCATCGAGGACGAGCCGGTGATCGCCGCCGACATCGAGGCCCTGGTCCGCGAACTCGGCCACAACATCTGCGACGTGGTCGCCACGCGCCAGGAAGCCGTCGACGCCGCGCGCCGCTCCGCGCCGGGCCTGGTGCTGGCCGATATCCAGCTCGCCGACGGCTCGTCTGGTGTCGACGCGGTAAAGGACATCCTGCGCGATCACGACACGCCGGTGATCTTCATCACCGCCTTCCCCGAGCGCCTGCTGACCGGCGAGCGGCCGGAGCCGACCTTCCTGATCACCAAGCCGTTCCAGCCGGAGACGGTGAAGGCGGCGATCGGGCAGGCGCTGTTCTTCCATCCGCGCCACCAGCCCGTCGCCGCGTGATGAACGCCCGCCGCGCCGTCAGCCAAGCGCAGCGGATCGACGATCCGATCGACGTGGCGCGCCCGTTCCTGTGGATCGCCGCGCTGTCTTTCACCACCGGCTTCGCCGGCTACATGGCGATCGCGCCGCTGCTGTTGAGGTAGCTAGTGGCTTTCGATCACGATCTCGCTCTTCACCGAGTTGGCGATGAAGCATTCTTCGTGGGCGGTCTCATGCAGCGCCGACAGTTCGTCCGGCGTGGGCTGACGATCGCCGCCGAACACGATCCTGGGCCGGAGCACCACGCGGGTCATCACCTGCTTGCCTGAGGGGCCGGGCGCCAGCGTGCCTTCGGCCTCGTCGTCGTAGCGCTCGACCACGAACCCGGCGCGCGCGGCGACGTCGAGGAACCAGAGCATGTGGCAGGACGAGATCGAGGCGGTGAACGCCTGCTCGGGGTCCAGCGCGCCTTCGACCGCGTAGCGCGGGTTGACGTTGGCCGGTCCCGCCGTGCCCGGCACCACCAGGCCGCCGTTGAACGACAGGGTGTGGCCGCGGCTGTAGCGGCGCGACGCGAAATCGCCGTCGCGCCGCCAGCTGACCTGGGCCGTGTAAGTGCTCAAAAGGCCTCGGCGGGCAGCGCCATCACCAGTTCCGAGCCGGTCTTCACCTTCGCGAGGCAGGCGCCGGCGTCGGGCAGCACGCGCTGCAGGAAGTAGCGGCCGACGGTCAGCTTGTTGGCGTAGAACGGATCGGCATCCCCGGCCGCGATCTTCGCGTTCGCCGCCTTGGCCATCAGCGCCCACATGTAGGCAAGGCCGGCGAGGCCGAAGAGCCGCAGGTAGTCGGTCGACCCGGCGATCGCGGCCTCCGGATTGGCGAGGCCGTTCTGCATCAGCCACATGGTGGCCTCCTGCAACTGCGCCTTCGCCGAGGCCAGGCCATCGAGGAACGGCTTCAGCGCCTCATCGCCCGCGTTGGCCTCCACGAAGGCGTCGATCTCACCCGAGAAGGTCATTACCGCCCGGCCGCCATTGGCCGCCAGCTTGCGACCGACCAGGTCGAGCGCCTGCACGCCGTTGGTGCCCTCGTAGATCAGGGTGATGCGGCTATCGCGCAGGTACTGGCTGACCGGAAAATGCTCGGTAAAGCCCGAACCACCGTGGATCTGCATCGCGTCGGAGGCGATGGCGAAGCCGCGCTCGGTCAGGAAGCCTTTCAGCACTGGCGTCAGCAGCGCCATGTAGTCGTCCGCCTTCTGGCGCACCGCGTCGTCGGGATGGACGTGGGCGAGGTCGCCGTGCAGGCAGGTCCAGAACAGGAAGGCGCGGCCGGCTTCCAGCACCGCCTTGGCGTCCATCAGCATCCGCCGCACGTCCGGGTGCACCAGGATCGGGTCGGCTGGGCCGTCGGCGTTCTTCGGGCCGGTGAGCGAGCGTCCTTGCAGCCGGTCCTTGGCGAAGGCGGCGGCGGCCTGGTAGGCGGCTTCGCCCTGTCCCAGGCCTTGCATGCCGACCGCGAGCCGCTCCTCGTTCATCATCACGAACATCAGGTTTAGGCCGCGGTTCTCCTCGCCGATCAGCCAGCCGGTGGCCTCTTCGTGACTCATCACGCAGGTGGCGCTGCCGTGGATGCCCATCTTCTCCTCGAGCCCGAGGCAATGGACGCTGTTGCGCTGGCCGGGATTGCCGTCGGCGTCCGGGATGAACTTCGGCACGATGAAGAGGCTGATGCCGCGGGTGCCCGCCGGCGCGCCTTCGATCCGGGCCAGCACCAGGTGGATGATGTTCTCGGCCATGTCGTGCTCGCCGGACGATATCCAGATCTTCTGGCCGCTGATCTTGTAGGTCCCGTCGCCGTTCGGGACCGCCTTGGTGCGGATCAGGCCGAGGTCGGTGCCGCACTGGGGCTCGGTGAGGTTCATGGTGCCGCCCCACTGGCCGCTGGCCAGCTTCGGCAGGTAGAGGCTCTTCTGTTCGTCCGAACCGCCGGCATGGATGGCGGTATAGGCGCCGTGGGTGAGGCCCGGATACATGGCAAAGGCCATGTTGGCCGACGAGCCCATCTCGTTGCAGGCCAGCGCCACCACCGCCGGCAACCCCTGCCCGCCATAGGCCGGGTCAGACCCCACCGCCGGCCAGCCGGCTTCGACGAACTGCTTGTAGGCCGCCTTGAAGCCGGGCGGGGTCGTCACCGAGCGGTCGGCGTTCCAGACGCAGCCCTGCTTGTCGCCGACCGAGTTCAGCGGCGCCAGCACCTCGGCGGCGAACTTCGCCGACTCGTCCAGGATCTGCTCGATCAGATCCATCGGCGCATCGGCAAAACCGGGCAGGTTGGCGAGTTTCTCCAGCTCCAGCACATCGCGCAGGATGAAGAGATGCTCGCGCACGGGCGGCTGGTAGCTCATGGGTCGCTCCTGAGTCAGGAGCGACCCCTATAGGCGCTCTCCCGCGGTTGCGGGAGAGGCGAGGCCGATCAGCGGCCGACCGTCTCGGGCTGACGCGCGCCGACGCGGGGCGCCGGGATGCTCTTGGGTTCGGCCACCGCCAGCAGGTCGGGCCGCGCCGCCAGCGTCTCTTCGAGCCGCTCGCAGGACGAGCGCAACACTTCGAGCGCGTGGTCGAGGTCGTCGCGCTGACGCTCCAGGGTCACGATCCGCTCGCGGAACTTGCGCAGCGCGGTGGCGTTCTGCGACGCCCCGCCGTCGTTCTTGTCGTAGAGTTCGAGGATCTCGCGAATCTCGGCCAGCGACAGGTTCACGCTCTTGCCGCGCAGGATCAGCTGCAGGCGGGCGCGATCCTTATACGAATAGACCCGGTTCAGCCCCTGCCGCGCCGGCGACAACAGGCCCTTATCCTCGTAAAATCTCAGCGCCCGGGGCGTGCACTTGAATTCGAGGCACAGCTGGCGAATGGTGAACGTGCGCTCCGGGCGCCGCAGCTCGGTAGGCATGGCCTTCTCCCTAAGTACGAGCGCTTAGAGCGCTTCCTTATCGCTGATAATATTACGCAACGACGGGCTTACGTCAACGTAAAGGTCGAGGCATTTTTATGGTGCGTTTCATTCTTCGCGCCCTCGTGGCGGCCCTGGGGCTCTGGGTGGCCGCGCACTTGGTCGGCGGCGTGCACATCGTCGGCTGGAAGACGCTGGTGATCGCCGGCCTGCTGCTGGGGCTCGCCAACGCGCTGGTGCGGCCGATCCTGACGTTCCTCACCCTGCCGCTGACCGTGCTGACGCTGGGGCTGTTCCTGCTGGTGGTGAACGGACTGATGATCTTGCTGGTCGGCTGGGTGCTGCACCGCTTCCACAACTACAGCTTCGAGGTGAACGGGCTTGTGCCGGCGATCCTCACCACCATCATCATCTGGTTCGTCAGCCTAGTGGCCAACATGTTCATCGGCGGCGACGAACGCGAGCGTCGTCGTTGACTCTTTGAGAGGCTCGCTGACCTCGGGTCACGGATTGCAGCGGCCGGCTTTTGGCGCCTAGCATGAAATCGTGGCGTCCAAAGAGCGCCCGAGGAAACGCTGCTGCGGAAGGAGCCATCTCATGGCCATGACCGAAACGACTGCCAAGCCCGCCTATCTTGGCCTGCTCAACGCCATCTCGCTCGCCGAGAGCGAAGCCGGCGTCTACCTGGAGGCCTGGGCCAACGCCACCACCGACGAGGAACTGGCCGGCTGCCTGCGCTTCGTCGCCGCCCGCGAGACCAGCCACGGCGAACTCTTCTGCCGCCGGCTGTCGGAGCTAGGCTACAGCCTGCGCCAGAAGCCCGATCCCAAGTCCGCCTCGCGGTTGGCGCGCTACGCCAATCCAAAGATCTCCGACTGTGAGAAGGTCGGGCCGGAGCGTGAAGAGACCGGCGACACCTTCGCCGACATCCGCAAGGCGATCGCCGACGGCGTCTACGACGAGATGACCTGCAACATGCTGCAGTGGTACATCAACGAGGAGGTCGATAGCGGCCGGCGCCTCAACCACGTCTACGCCAAGGTCCGCGAGAAGGCCGGCATGACCTCCTCGAAGAAGAAGGCCAACGGCCACGCCGCCGACATGGACAATGGCCCCAGCGCCGACGCCCAGGCGATGATGGCCTGCATGACCGCCGGCTTCGCCCAGCTGCAGAAGTCGATCGAAAAACTGGCCAAGGCGAAGTAGCCGCCGGGTACTCGACACCGCTCTTCCCGTCGAAGAAGAGCGGATGTGTCGCGAGCAACGGTATGGCTTGCGGAGGCGTTGTGTGTTAATTCACACACGCCACCCGGAGACCGTCATGCCCCAGCGCTTCTATCCCGCCGTCCTCGAGCGCGGCGAGGGCGGCGCGATCGCCGTCTGGTTTCCGGATTTCCCCGGCTACGTCGCTGGAGCGATGAGCGAGGAAGAGGCGATGGCGCGCGCATCTGACACCCTCGAGGATGCGATGAAGGGCTGGGCCGAGGTTGACGCACTGCTGCCGCAGCCGACACCGCTGAAGCTGATCGAGACGCCGCCAGGCTCGGAGATCATCGCCATCATCGCCGTCGGCGCCTCGCCGCCGGACCCCTCGGAGCGGGTCAACGTCTACCTGCCCAAAAGCTTGATCGAACGGGTGGACCGCCTGGCGGCCGAGCTCGGGATGAACCGGTCGAGCTTCTTCGGAATGGCCGCCAGCGAGATGATCAAAAGGCACGCCGGGCGCACCGGGACGTTTGGCCCGATGGGTCGGTAGCGGCGGCGGAGCGCGGCCTTCGTCTTGAAGAAGAAAAGGGCGGCGCCCTTGCGAGCGCCGCCCCGTTTCAGTCTTGCGTTGGGTAGTTTGGACTAGAAGTCCATGTCGCCCATGCCGCCGCCGCCCGGCATCGCCGGGGCGCCGCCGCCCTTTTTCGGGGCTTCGACCACGGCCGCTTCCGTCGTGATCATCAGGCCGGCGACCGAGGCCGCGTCCTGCAGCGCGATGCGCACGACCTTGGCCGGGTCGATGACGCCAGCTGCGACGAGGTCGCCGTAGACCTCGGTCTGGGCGTTGAAGCCGTAGGTCGCGGAGGGGTTCTCCAACACCTTGCCGACCACGATCGAGCCTTCGACCCCGGCGTTTTCCGAGATCTGACGGATCGGCGCTTGCAGGGCGCGCCGGACGATGGCGATGCCGGCATTCTGGTCGTCGTTGTCGCCGGTCAGGCCTTCGAGGGACCTGGAGGCCTTCAGCAGGCAGACGCCGCCGCCGGCCACGATGCCTTCTTCAACCGCCGCACGGGTGGCATTGAGGGCGTCGTCGACGCGGTCCTTCTTTTCCTTCACTTCGACTTCCGTCGCACCGCCGACGCGGACCACCGCAACCCCGCCGGCCAGCTTGGCCAGACGTTCCTGCAGCTTTTCCTTGTCGTAGTCCGACGTGGTGTCTTCGATCTGGCGCTTGATCTGCGAGATGCGCGCTTCAATCTCGTCCTTGGCGCCCGACCCATCGACGACGGTGGTGTCGTCCTTGTTGATGGTGACCTTCTTGGCCTTGCCGAGCATTTCGATGCCGACGTTCTCGAGCTTGATGCCGAGATCTTCGCTGACCAGTTGACCGCCGGTGAGGATGGCCAGGTCTTCCAGCATCGCCTTGCGGCGGTCGCCGAAGCCCGGAGCCTTCACCGCCGCGACGCGCAGGCCGCCGCGCAGCTTGTTGACCACCAGGGTGGCCAGCGCTTCGCCTTCGACGTCTTCCGCCACGATCAGCAGCGGACGCGAGGACTGCACCACCGCTTCGAGCAGCGGCAGCAGCGGCTGCAAGCTGGAGAGCTTCTTCTCGAACAGCAGGATCAGCGGATCCTCGAGAACGGCCTCCATCTTGTCGGCATTGGTGATGAAGTAGGGCGACAGGTAGCCGCGGTCGAACTGCATGCCTTCGACGACTTCGAGTTCGGTCTCCAGGCTCTTGGCCTCTTCGACCGTGATCACACCTTCATTGCCAACCTTTGCCATCGCCTTGGCGATCATCGCGCCGACGTCGCTGTCGCCGTTGGCCGAGATGGTGCCAACCTGAGCGATCTCGTCGTTGGTGGTGACTTTCTTGGAGGTTGCCTTGATCTCTTCGACGACGCGGGCGACGGCTTTGTCGACGCCGCGCTTCAGATCCATCGGGTTCATGCCGGCCGCGACCGACTTCAGACCTTCGACGACGATGGCCTGAGCCAGCACAGTGGCGGTGGTGGTGCCGTCGCCGGCCGCGTCATTGGTCTTGGAAGCGACTTCGCGCACCATCTGAGCGCCGAGGTTCTCGAACCGGTCGACCAGTTCGATTTCCTTGGCGACGGTGACGCCGTCCTTGGTGGAGCGCGGCGCGCCGAACGACTTCTCGATGATGACGTTGCGGCCCTTGGGGCCCAGGGTCACCTTTACGGCGTTGGCGAGAATGTTGACGCCGCGCAGCATGCGATCGCGCGCGTCAGAGGCGAAATAGACGTCCTTGGCAGCCATGGCTTCGGGCTTCCTCGTCTTAAGGGTTGATAGGGGGAGTGAGGATCAGGCGCGCGCTTACGCGGCCTTCGCCTTCTTGACGGGTTCGAGAACGCCCAGGATGTCGCTCTCCTTCATGATCAGGAGGTCTTCACCGTCGAGCTTGACCTCGGTGCCGGACCACTTGCCGAACAGGATGCGGTCGCCGACCTTCACGTCGAGCGGCTGCAGCTTGCCGGAGTCGTCACGGGCGCCAGGGCCGACGGAGAGCACTTCGCCTTCCTGAGGCTTTTCCTTCGCGGTGTCGGGAATGATGATCCCGCCCTTGGTCTTTTCCTCTTCCTCGACGCGGCGGACGAGGACGCGATCGCCAAGCGGACGAAACGCCATGTTGATTATCTCCGTAGAGCTGATGTCGAGTTGTGAAGCCTCGCAGCGGGGCGGCCGTTAGCAGCCTACCCATGCGAGTGCTAACACGGCGAGCAATTAGGCGTGGGGGCCCAGGGAGTCAAGGCTGACGCCCGACGTTGCGGACGAGGACTGTGTCTAGCGCCGCCACATGTCTGCACGATGACCAACAGCCAAGCCGCGACCGGTCCGGACAGGTGCGATGTTTCGTCTCGACTTGCGAGCGGCATTCCTCGATCACACTCACAGACGTGATCTGACGGCGCGAAGACTAGCGGACGTTAACCCTAGTTCTTATCGGTCAGGTAACAGGACCAGTGTTCCCATCATCTTCGTCGAGGGCGTATAAAGTTCGGGTGGGGCATATGAAAATCGGTAGAGTCAGCGCGTTTGCGCTGGTGAGCGCGTGCGCTATCGGCGGCGGCGTTGCGATCGCGCAGGTCGAGAAAGACCCGTTCACGCTGCCACAGGAAGTGGTCTCCGCGGCCACCGCGTTCCAGAGCTACATGCAAAGCGCCTCCAGGATCGATAGCGGCTTCTCCAGCGGCGATGCGGTGGCGCGCGGCCTGAAGTCGGCCGCGTCCTACGAGCCGGCGCAGATGGAAGAGGGGATGATCGCCTATGGGGCCATCGCCGCGCTGCAGGACGACCGGTTCGTCCGCGGGGTCCAGCAGGCCGCTGGGCGCGGCGACCAGGAAGCCGCCTTTGCCGAGCGCTTGATCGAAGACCCCACTGCGGCGACCCAGGTCGACGGCGCCGACGAAGCCGCGGCACGGGTCGAAGCGGCGCTGAGCGCCCAGGCCGAGCCGCTGGTGTCGGACGCGACCGACGTGAAGTCCGCAGCCTACTCGGTGCAGCACCAGGCCTGGTCGAAGGTCACGGTCGCCGACGCGTCCGGCCGGCTTGCCGAGGTGAAGAGCCTCTCGAAAGAGCGGGCCGAGCCTAGCGACAGCGACAATCAGGCGATGATGGTGAAGGTCGCTGAGACGCCCCTGGCGCCGTTCGGCAGCGATGACGCGCCGCGCTACACCGCGGTCGAAGCCCGGTCGCTGGCGCTGGCGGCGGAGTCGATCCTGGGCCATGCCCGCGGCGCCGACCGCGACCGCCTGTCGCCGCTCTTGACCGAGACCAGCGGCGCGTTCTGCCTGAAGATGGCCAAGCTCAACCTCTACCAGTGCATGGCCGTCGCCGGCCCGCAGTACGAGGACATCTTCTGCATGGGCCAGCACGCGATGTACGACACCGGCCAGTGCGTCGACCAAGCCGCCCATCATGGCGGCGCTAGTACGACGATCGCGTCGTTGTCGCCACGGCCCACGGGCGAGCGAGCGCTTTACACCCCGCTGGCCGCGCACCGCTCGCTGCGGATCGACCCGAACTAAGCGTCCGCTCTTGCGGGGACTGCGCTGAAGCGTTCAGGCTGGCGGTCCACGAACCGCTGGAGCGCCACGCCATGCTCGACCACATCGGCCTAACCGTCTCGAATGTCACCGCCGCGCAGGCATTCTACGACGCCGCGCTCGCGCCGCTCGGCGTAACCGTGCAGATGGCGGTGTCGGCGGAGGAATCTGGCGGCGACGCCTTCATGGGCTATGGCGAGGCGGGAAAGCCTTACTTCTGGATCAGCGGCGGCAAGCCGCTCACCGGTCGCCTGCACGTCGCCTTCGCCGCGCCGGACCGGGCCACGGTCGACGCCTTCTACTGCGCGGCGATGGACGCTGGCGGCCGCGACAACGGCGCGCCTGGGCTGCGACCTGAGTATCACGAACACTACTACGGCGCGTTCGTGCTCGACCCCGACGGCCACAACATCGAGGCCGTCTGCCATGCGCCGTGAAGCTCGGTCGGAATTTACCACTAAGGGCACTAAGAGACACCAAGGCCGCGCGAAAGCGCGGCGGCTAGGCTTCGCTCAGCGCGTGAAGAACGCCGGGCGCTGAGCGCCCTTTTGTGTTCTTGGTGTCCTTTGTGGTTGACCCTTTCAGATCTCCTCGTCGCGGAGCGTCAGGCGCTTCAACAGCGCCGGATCGTCCACCAGCGCGCCGAGGAAGGCTTCGAACGCCCGGGCCACCTCGCGCTGCCGCTCTTCGGGGAGGCCGTCCACCAGATCGGTGTTGGCGGCCGCGATCACGCGCAACGACTTGCTCACCGCGCGCTTGCCTTCATCGGTCAGGGTGAGCAGCACCTGCCGGCGATCCTCGCGCGGCGTGGACCGCTCGACCAGGGCGCCGTCGACCAGCTGGTCGACCGTGCGGGTGAGGGTGGTGCGGTCGACGGCGCTGAACTCGGCGAGCTCGGACATCGTGCAGGACTGCAGGCTGGCGATAACGCCAAGCGCGCGATGCCGCGCCAGGGTGAGCCCCAGCGGTCTCAGATCTTGCTCCAGCCTCGCTTCGCGGTGCCGGCTGACGACCGCGAAGAGATGGAAAACGTAGGTCTTCACATCCAAGGGGAACTCGCCCTTCGGATCCATCGCCGAGGCCGGCCGCCGTGGCGACAGGCTCATTGTTTCTCCCTAAACTGGCTTGAGCATTGAACACTTCTGCCGATCGCACAAGGTGCAAGGTCTCGTAAGCAGCCATTACACTATGTGCGATTGCACTTTTAACTTGACTGGCGACTGAAGCGACGTTAGTTGGCCCGTCCTGCGCGCCTGGCTCGCCGCGTGCTTGACTCATCCAAGCCCAGGAAGGCGGCCCGCGTCGTGAGACGACTTGCACTGTTTTGGCTGGCGTGCGCCGCCGTCGGTTTCGCCGCCGCGGCTTGCACGGCCTTCGTTTTGTCGCTGGCGATCGACCATCAGGCGATCTGGCGCGACACCACGCCGGCGCCTATGGCCCGGGTATGGGGGCGTATTCGTCCGCATGGGGCCTTGAGCGCCGCGTCACCTGTGCGCGAAGCGGTGAGCGTCAGTCCCGGCTGAGCCGCACGAACCGGCGCTGGCCATCCGGCGCGATGCCCAGGAACCCCTCGACCTTGTCCAGGTCGACGATCACGCCCGCGCCTTTCTTGTCGGCATCGGCGCGCTGCTCGAACTCCGGGGCGTTTGAGTAGACCTGATCGCGCTCGGCGCCCTCGACCCGCCGCGCCCGGCCGGCCAGCTGCAGCACCACCCGGGTCTCCGGATTGCGCATCATCATCGCGACGTGCGGATTGGCGGCGATGTTGTCCATCGTGCCGCCCTCGGCGTTGCGCGCCCAGAAGCCGATCTGATCGTCGCTGTAAGCCTGGATCGAGCCGCGAAACGTCAGCCGCGGCCGCCCTTCGGCGTCGACGCTCGCCAGCACCATCGGCGTGTGCTCCGAGAGCGCGCCGTTGATGATGCCCTTCAGTTCGTCATCGAGCACGAGCGCCATGGGTTTCCTCGAACGTTTGTTTGAAAGACCCATGGCGCCCCAAGCCCCGATCGGCAAGGAGGATGAGGGCCTACTGCTTCGCTCTTACCCCGAGGAAGAACATCTGCTTCGGTTCGCCGTAGCCCAGCACCTCCTGGTAGTGGGTGTTGGCGACGTCCGTGACCCGGGCGGTGATCTGCAGACGGGGCGAGATCGCGTAGGAGCCGGAGATGTCAGCCAGCACGAAGCCGGGGCGCGGCGTCGGGACGAACGTCGATGGGTCGATGTCGGCATCCTTGCCCTCGGCGCGGACGGTGAGATCGGCCTCCCAGGGTCCGCTGTTCCACAGGAGGCTGATCGAGCCGGTGTTGCGCGGCACGCGCAGCATCTGGGTTCCCGCGCCTTCGTCGACCGCGTCGGTGTAGGCGTACTCGGCCTGCACCGCGAAGTTCGGCGACAGCCGCGCCTGGCCTTGCGCCTCGACCCCGTCGGTGCGGGTGCGGTCGAGGTTCAGATAGCGGAACGGGAAGCTCGGCGAGAACTCGATCTGGTCGCGCACCGCCAGCCGGTAGCCGGTGACGCGGGCGGTGTAGGCGCCGTCCGGGGACGACCAGACCAGCCCGCCGTCCCAGCCAACCGCGTACTCCGGCTTCAGCCCGGTCGACGGTCCGGTCGGGAAGCAGAAGTCGCAGGCGATCTCGCTGATCGTCGGCGTCTTGAAGCCCTGGCCCCACGCGCCTTCGAGCGAGAACCCGCCGCCCAGTTTCCACACCGCCGAAAAATGCCCGGTGGCCTTGGACTGGTAGCTGTCCGGCGCGTCGTAGCGACCGCTGGCGCTGAGCGTCAGCGGATCGACGGGCCGCCAGCGCACCGCGACGAAGCCCGAGGTCGTACCAAGTCCCTGGTGCGCTCCGGTCGAGAGGGAGGCGTCGGTGGTCTGCCGCTCGGCCCCGAAGGTGAGGCCGACGGGATCGGCGGCGGCGCCGCGCTCGGCGATGAACCGGTAGTCCCAGGTCGTGGCGTCGAACGCCGACGAGCTGGACGGGACGCCGATGTAGATGTCCGACCGGCTCTGCTGATAGGCGCCGACGCTGAAGGTATCTGTGAAGCCGAGCGGGGCCTGAGCGACGGCGCGGCCGACACCGGTCCAGCCGTGGGTCGTGGCGTACTGCGGGGTGTAGCCGAAGACGAAGGTGGTCGCGTCGTAGCCGTCGACGGCGGCGTACGACTGCTCGTAGCGCAGGTGAGCGTCGAGGCTGAGCCAGTCGGTGGGCGTGAGCCGCCCGTAGGCGCCGGCGCTCCAGGACCAGTAGGGATCGCGCGGGCCGATGCCGTCGGCCTTGGCCACCCCATCGCTGCGGTCGCCGAAGACCCCGCCGCCGAACGCCCACTTGTCGGTGTGCTGGCCGTAAGCTGCCGAGCCATCGAAGGTGTCGAGCGAGCCGCCCTCGCCGGACGCGCGCCAGCCGTTCAGCTCGCGGGTGACGAGCGAGATCACGCCGCCGATCGCATCCGACCCCCAGAGCGAACTCTGCGGCCCGGACAGGATCTCGATGTGGTCGATATCGGAGAGGTCGAGGTTGGCGAAGTCGTAGGCGCCGTTGGGATCGGCCGGATCGTTCTGCGGCACCCCGTCGATCAGCACGAGCGTCTTGTCGGAGCTGGCGCCGCGCATGCGGATGCTGGCGACGCCGCCGAAAGCGCCGTCGCGAGTCAGGGCGAGGCCGGGGACGGTGTCCAGGATGTCAGCGGCATAGACAGCCTGCCGCGCATCGATGTCTGCGCGGGTGATGACCTGGATGTCCGGGGCGTCGGTCGACAGCGTCGGCACGCGGGTGGCGTCGATGACAACGGGCGAGACCGGGGTGGGATCGTCGGCGAGGGCGAGGCCGGGAGCGGCCAGGATCGCGCTAGCGATGAATGGCCACGGAAAACACGGAAAGACACGGACGCAGCGAGCCCTTCCGGGTTTTCCGTGTTTTCCATGGTTCCAAAAAACGCCTGAGTTCCCGCTTTCGCGGGGATGAGCGGGAGGTGGGTGGGCCACAGCGGGATCTCCAGCCGCGCGGCGCGCCGCGGCTTTGCAGGGACAAGCAAGCCGGCGCGCCTGTGCCGGTTCGCTGTCGCTGCGACGGATATCCCCGCGCCGATGGTCTGATCCCGGACCTCCGGTCGAGCGACGGGGGCGGCAGGTCTCCTGACTTGCGGGTCAAGGGTCCAAAGCCCGCGCCTTCCCGGTTTCCCAGTGGCGTCGCCCCTCCGAAGAAGGCCGAATGGGCTAGGGACCTCGCCGCTCACAGTTGCGGGCACAGTCACGGATTCGAGGCGAACCTCTCACCGCATTCCCTCTTGGCCGCCGGTTAGAGCGGACCGCCTTGGGCAGGGTTATCGCCGCTTCGGCCGCGACGGACAAGCAGCTCAGCTTTTGGCTAGGCGGCGCGCCTACCCAGCGAGCGTGGCCAGGGCGTCGCCGGACAGCGAGCGGGTGATCCACTCGGTCTTCGCGCCGGCGCCGAGGCGGTCGTAGAAGTCGATCGCCAGCGCGTTCCAGTCGAGCACCTGCCATTCGAGGCCCTTCAGTCCCTCGTCGCGGCAGCGCTCAGCCAGGCGCCGCATCAGCGCGAGGCCGGCGCCGGTTCCACGCGCTTCGGGCTTCACGAAGAGGTCCTCAAGATAGATGCCGAACCGGCCTTCGAAGGTCGAGAAATTGTAAAACCACAGCGCCATGCCGACCGGAGATCCGTCCGCCTCGGCGATGTCGCAGAAGGCCCGCGGATGCTCGCCGAATAGGGCCGCGGCGATGTCAGCTTCGGTGGCCACCACCTCATCCAGCATCCGCTCGTACTCGGCGAGCGCGCGGATGAAGCCCAGGATCGTCGCGGCGTCGGCGGGCGTTGCGGAGCGGATGGCGGTCATGGCAGGCCCCTCGCGGCGAGATCGGCGATCAGCCGCGCATTGTCGGTGAAGCGAAAGGCGTCCCACCCTCGCGCCAGCGCGGCTTCGACGTTGGCGGCCGTGTCGTCAATGAACAGAATCTCGGCCGGCGGCAGACTCAAGCTCGCCTCCACCGCCTCGAACGCCTCGGGCGAAGGTTTGCAGGCGCGAATCTCGGCGGAGAAGAACATCGGCTCGATGTAGGCGCCGGGCGGGAACACTTCACGCACGAACGCCGGATTGTCGCTGAAGCCGCCGACGATGAGCGTGCGGCGCAGATCGCCGGCGAGGCGCCAGAGTTCGTCGTTGGGCGCCTCAAACACCGACAGGATCAGTGCGCGGGCCGTGGCCGGGGCGACCGGGCGGCCGGACAGCTCGGCGAAGGCGGCGGCAAAGTCGGTCTCGTCGGCCTCGCCACGATCCATCTGGCGCGGCAACGGTCCGTCGAACAAGTCGCGGATATCCCTGGCCTCGACCTCCAGCTGCCGCGCGATCGCCGCCACTCGGCGCTCCTGGTCGAACGGCAGCAGCACGCCGCCAAGGTCGAACAGCACGGCTTTCGAAGGCACGCCCCTTTGGCTCAGGCGCCGATCTTCACACCGGGCGGCGGCGGGCTGTCGGCGGGGACGAAGAAGTCCGGCATCAGCGGCCGGGTCGGGTCGACGCGGTAATGTTCGAAGTCGCTCACGCCTTCGGCGTAGAGGAAGCTATCGTCGATCAGGAAGTTGCCGCTGAATTCGCGCGCCGGCTTCTCGAAGATCGCGTGGGCGGCGTCGGCCATGATCTCGACCGTGCGGCACTGGCGCAAGCCCTCGTCGCCGGCCAGCGCAAAGCGGATCGCCGCGGTGGCGATGCCGGTGCGGGGCCAGAGCGCGTTGAAGGCGATCCCGTCGGCCTTGAACTCCTCGGCCATGCCGAGGACGCACATCGACATGCCGAACTTGGCCATCGTGTAGGCCACGTGCGTGCCGAACCAGCGCGGGCTCATGTCCAGCGGCGGCGACAGCATCAGCACATGCGGATTGGACGCCCGCTTCAGGTGCGGGATGCAGGCCTTGGAGGTCAGGAACGTGCCGCGCGCATTGATCTGATGCATCAGATCGTAGCGCTTCATGTCGGTGGCTTCGGTACCGGTGAGCTGGATCGCAGAAGCGTTGTTGACGCAGATGTCGATACCGCCGAACGCGGCGACGGTCTTCTCGACCGCCTCGTAGACGTTGGCCTCGTCGCGCACGTCGACGATCAGCGGCAGCGCCTTGCCGCCGGCGTCCTCGATCTCCTTGGCGGCGGTGTAGATAGTGCCAGGTAGATGCTTGTGCGGCTCGGCGGTCTTGGCGGCGATGGCGATATTGGCCCCGTCGCGGGCGGCCCGGAGCGCGATGGCGAGGCCGATTCCGCGGCTGGCGCCGGTGACGAAGAGGGTTTTCCCGGCGAGGCTCATAGGTTGGCTCCCGTAGTTTCGACCGACAGGGCCCAGAGCCGGTCGGCCGCCTCTGGGTCGAGCGCATAGGCCATGACCCCGACCCGGCCTTTGGCGGGGTCGAACGACGGCGCCTCGGCGCAGTTTTCCAGATAGAGCCCGCCGACGCCTTCCAGTTCGGGGCCGACCGCGCCCCAGACGCTGGTCGAGGCGCCCTGCTCGGTGGTCTTGAACCCTTCGGCGACCTTCCCGGACTCGTCGATCCAGCCGAACGCGATCATCTCTTCGCGCGGTAGGTGCCGCTGCAGCGGGGTCATGATCCCGCCCGGCATCACCGAATTGGCGTTGACCCCGCGATCCTTCATCCGCGCGTTGAAGCCGACCGCGAAGAGCGCGTTGGCGGTCTTCGACTGACCGTAGGCCGACCACTTGTCGTAGTCGCGCTCACGGAAATGCGGGTCCTCGAACACCACAGGGCTGCGCAGGTGCCCGATCGAGCTCAGCGCCACCACCCGCGCTGGCCGACCCTGCTGCTTGGCGCCCGCTTCCAGCGCAGGGGCAAGGCCCGTGGCCAGGGTATAGTGGCCGAAATGGTTGGCGCCGATCTGCATCTCCAGATCGTCGGCGGTATAGGTCTGCGGGCAGGCCATGACGCCGGCGTTGTTGATCAGGATGTGCAGCGGCCGCTGGCCCCAAGCGCTGGCGAAGCCGCGCACGGTCGCGAGATCCGCCAGGTCGAGCGTGCCGACATCCACCCGCTCGGCGCCGACGCTGGCGTTGATATCGGCGGCGGCCTTCTCGCCGGCTTCGCGGTTGCGAACTGCCAGGGTGACCGATGCGCCGGCCTTGGCCAGGGCGCGGGCGGTCTCGACGCCGATGCCGCTGGCGCCGCCGGTGACCACCGCCGACTTGCTGGAGAGATCGATCCCCTCGACCACCTCGGCGGCGGGCGTGAAGGCCCCGAACCTGGACGTGATGCGCTCGCTCATGCCGTCACCGCTTCCTTGGCCGCCGCTGCCGGTTGGGTCGCCCGGTACCAGTCGACGCCGGCTGGATCGCGCTCGCGCACCGCCTCGCCTCGCCGCAGCAGGCAGTTGAGGTGGGCCAGGCTCTCGCCGGTCGCCATGCTGAGGACGTGCTGATTGATCTGGCGCTTGAAGAGCACGTGGAAGACGTCGACCGCCCGCTTCTTCTCGGCGATCAGCCCCCGCAGCCGCTCCAGCGCGCCCTCATGGAAGCCGATCAGCTGGTCGACGCGGGCGTGCAGGCCGTGGAAAGGATCGTTGTGCGCCGGCAGCACCAGCACATCGTCCGGGACCAGGGTCTTGATCCGGGCGAGCGAGGTCAGCCAGTCGTCGAGCGGGTCGCCCTCCGGCTCGGTCGGGAACACCGACACGTTGGAGGTGATCTTGGGCAGCACCTGGTCGCCGGAGATGAACAGCTTCAGCGCCGGGCAATAGAGGCAGGCGTGTTCGGGCGAGTGGCCGGAGCCGGTGACCACCCGCCACTCGCGCCCGCCGATCATGATCGTCTCGCCGTCGACCACGCGCCGGAACGCGTCGGGCAGCGCGTGCAGCGCCTTGCCGAAGCCGCCGAAGCGGGTGGTGTAGTTCTCCAGCGCGTCCTGGTTCCAGCCGGCGGCGCGGTAGAACTCCAGCCCCTCGGCCGGCGCCTCGCGCCCGGTGTCGGCGGCGAGCAGGCGGCACATCAGGTATTCGAGCCGGGTGATCCAGAGCTTGCAGCCGAACTTGCGGGTGATCCAGCCGGCCATGCCGATGTGGTCGGGGTGCATGTGAGTGACGATCACCCGCACGATCGGTTCGCCCTTCAGCGGCCCGGCGAACGCCTTGCGCCACGCCTCGGTGGTCTGCGGGCCCTGCATGCCAGTGTCGACCAGCGTCCAGCCGCCTTCGTCCTTGATCCCCCAGACGTTGATGAAGGCCAGCGAGCCGCCGAGCGGCATGCGCATCCAGACCACGCCGGGCGCGATCTCGAGCCCGCCGCCGATCTTCGGACCCTCCTTCAAGGGATAGGTGAGATCGCTGGCCGCCTGATCTTCGAACCCGTCGCGCAACGCGTCACCTCCAGCCTTGATCTACCTCTTTGACCCTTGACGCTGGGCAAGCCAAGCCCGCCCGACTTGACCGGCAGAGCAACGCGAGGCTTAACACCGTCAAACGAGGAAATTTCTCCCAGGAGATCCACCCATATGAGACCAATCGTCATTGGTCTAATCGCCGCCCTCATGGCGGCGACCATGCAGCCCGCCGCCGCGCTCGCCGCGACGACCCCGGCCAAGCCGGGCGCCACCGTCGACGCCGCGTCGATCAAGAAGGGCATGGACGCCGCGCCTGGCGTCATCACCAAGGCCGGCGTCGACTGCAACCTGGCCAACGCCCGGATGCTCGGCACCTCAACCGATCCGAAGACCAAGGCGGCCAGCGACTACTACGAGCTCGCCTGCACCGACCAGGAAGGCTTCATTATCGCGGCGCCTCAGAAGGACGGCGTGGTCCAAGTCTACACCTGCCTGGAAGTGGCCAACACGCCAGGCTCCGGCGCCCAGTGCCTGCTGCCGCAGAACGCCGATCCGAAGTCGGGCCTGAAGGCGCTCGTGGCCAAGTACAAGCCGTCGTGCGTCCTGACCAACGCCCGGGCGATCGGCCAGACCTCCGACCGCTCGGCGACGGTGTTCGAAGTCGCCTGCCAAGGCGGGCCCGGCTACAACGTGCAGGCCTCGTTCCCGGTCAGCGCCGCCAAACCGGCCCAGTTCGCGCCTTGCTTCGCGCTGGCCCCCGACAGTCCGATGAAATGCACCCTGACCGATGAGGCCACCTCGACGGCCTACGTCACCGCCATGGTCGCCAAGATGGGCAAGCCCTGCACGGTCACCAACCGCCGCTACGTGGGTGCGACGCCCGAGGGCAACAGCTTCTTCGAAGTCGCCTGCGACGACAAGAAAGGCTACATGATCGAGACCGCTGCCGACGGCACGGTCAAGCCAGCGATCGACTGCAGTGTCGCCGACGGGATCGGCGGCGGCTGCACGCTGACCGACGCCCGCTCCGCGGAGACCGCACAGGCGGGTCTCTACACCAAGCTCGCCCACAACGCCGGCTTCGCCTGCGACGTCTCGCGCTACGCCCCGTTCAACGTGAACGTCCCGGCGCACGAGGTGGTCGAGATGGCCTGCTCCAACCGGCCCGACGGGGCGATCGGGGTCTTCGGCGCCACCGCCGCCGACGGCTCGTCGATCTACGACTGCGCTCACTCGGAACTGCAGGGTTACCGTTGCACCTTCACCAAGCCAGACGCGGCGGTCCCCAGCCTGACGGCGGACCTCAACAAGGTCGGCAAGAGCTCGTGCGTGGTCAACGGCGAGCGGATCGTCGGCGTCACCACCGAGAAGGTCGGCTACATCGAAGTCACCTGCTCGGACGGCAACCCCGGCTTCATGATCTCCTACGCCATCGACAAGATGACGCCGAAGGAAGCGCTCGGCTGCAGCCTCTCCAAGGGCATCCTTGGCGGCTGTTCCATGCCGGGGAACTTGAAGCACTAAGTCGTCGTCCGGGCGGGTCCGCCCGAACTTCGAGAGAAAGAGAGGGTCCAGGCCATTCGGTCTGGGCCCTGCTTCATTCAGGGAATGTCGGCCTGGATCAGGTGCGGGCCAGGCTCGGCCATGCCGCGGGCGAAGGCCGTGTCGAAGCCCTCGGCGGTATCGCAGCGGACCGCGGGAACCCCGAGGCCCTTGGCGTAGCTGACCCAGTCGATCGATGGGTCGGCGAGGCTGAGCAGGCTCCCGGCCGCGGGACCCGGCGCGCCGGCGCCCGTGCGGCCAAGCTCGACGCCCAGGATGCGGTAGGTGTTGTTGGCGAAGACCACGACGGTGACGTCGAGCTTCTCCCGCGCCAGTGTCCACAGCCCCTGGGCGGTGTACATCGCCGCGCCATCGCCGTTCAACGAGACCACCTTGCGGCCAGGCGCCGCCACCGCTGCGCCGACCGCGACCGGAATGCCCTGGCCGATCGCGCCGCCGGTCAGTCCCAGCCAGTCGTGCGGCCGGCCCGAGCGGGTGGCGTTGATGATCGACTGGCCGGAGGTGACCGAGTCGTCCGAGACGATCGCGCCTTCGGGCAAATGCCGCGCGATCGAGAGCCCGACCGTGGCCGGTGTCAGTGCCCCGCTCGGCGCGCCGTCCGGCAGCTTCAGCGACTGCGCCGGACCCGTCTTCGGCGCGCCAAGGGCGTCGGCCAGCGCCTCGAGCGCGTCGGTTCCGTCCTCTTCCCGCGAAGCCAGCCCATACGTCTCGCAGCCCTCGGGCACGAGCAGGCTGGGCTTGTCCGGGTAGGCGAAGAAGGCGACCGGCGGGCGGCTCTCGACCATCACCATCAGGTCGACGCCCGCCAGGTCGGAGAGCGCCATCTCGGCGAAGTACATCATGCGGTCCGGCGCGAAGCGGCCCGCGCCTCGGGGCAGGCGGCCGATGAAGCCGTCAGTGACGATCCGCACGCCAGCGGCGGCGATCCGCGCGGCGGCGGCGAGGCCCGCGTCAGTGCAGACAGTCGTGCCGAGGAGCAGCACCGGCTTGGCCGCGCCCTTGATCTTCCGCGCCGCGGTATCGACCGCATCGCCGGCGACGGCGGCCTTCGCGCGCCGCACCGCTTTCGGACCGGTGGCGTTGGCGGGCGACCAGGCGCAGTCGGCCGGCAGGATCAGGCTGGCCGAACCGCCCGGCGGGCCGTAGGCGGCGCCCACCGCCTCGGCCGCCAGCGCGCCCACCTCGTCCGGCCGCTCGGCCGACTTCACCCAGACCGAGTTGGCCCCGGCGATGGCGGCGATGTCGGAGGCGAGCGGGGCGTCGTACTGGCGGTGGTAGGTGGCGTGGTCGCCGATCACGTTGACGATCGGGGTGAAGGCGCGGCGGGCATTGTGCAGGTTGGCGAGGCCGTTGCCGTAGCCGGGACCAAGGTGCAGCAGGGTGCAGGCGGGTTTGCCGGCAATACGGCCGTAGCCGTCGGCGGCGCCGGTCGCGACGCCCTCGAACAGGCACAGCACCGGCCGCATCTTCGGCTGCCGATCGAGCGCGCTGACGAACTGCATCTCGCTGGTGCCGGGATTGGCGAAACAGGCGGTGACGTCGTTGTCGATCAACGTCTCGATCAGGGCGTCCGCGCCGTTCATACCCGCTCTCCCAAGTTCTCTAGAAATCGGATCGGCGCGCCGAGGCTGGGCGCCAGTACTTCGCCGTCGCGCATCACCACCGCGCCGCGGACGATCGTCGCCATCGCCCAGCCGGTCGCTTCCATGCCGTCGAACGGGGTCCAGCCGACGCGGGTGGCCATGTCGGCGTGGCGGATCGTGCGGCGGGCCTTGAGGTCGACGATGGTCAGGTCGGCGTCCCAGCCGACCGCCAGGCGGCCCTTGCCGGCGATGTTGAAGATGCGCTGGGCGCCGGCGCTGGTCAGGTCGATGAACCGCTCCAACGTCAGCCTGCCCTCGGCGACGTGGGTCAGCATCACCGCAACCAGGGTCTGCACCCCCGGCATGCCGGACGGCGAGGCCGGATAGCGCCGCGCCTTTTCCTCCTGCGTGTGCGGGGCGTGGTCCGAGCCCAGGACATCGACAACCCCCTGGGCCAGGCCCTGCCACAAGCCGGCGCGATGGCTCTCGTCGCGGATCGGCGGGTTCATCTGCGCCATGCCCCGCAGGCGCTCGTAGACCGGCGGGGCGGCGAAGGTGAGGTGCTGCGGCGTCACCTCCACAGTGGCGATGTCCTTGTGGCGCGCCACCAGTTCGACCTCCTCGGCGGTGGTCAGGTGTAGCAGGTGCACTCGCCGGCGCAGCTCGACAGCGATCGCCAGCAACCGCTCCGTGGCCTTGATGGCGCAGCAGGCGGGGCGCGCCAGCGGATGGCTGGTCCAGTCGCCGAGCCGCACCAGGGGACGGCGCTCGATCAGGCAGGCTTCATCCTCGGCGTGGATGGCGACCCGCCGGCGGCTGTGCCGCAGCACCTCGCGCAGATCCACGTCTTCGGACACCAGCAGCGAGCCGGTGGAGCTGCCCATGAACACCTTCACCCCGCAACATCCCGGAAGCCGCTCGAGCTCGCCCAGGAAACGCGCGTTGTCAGGCGTCGCGCCCACGTAGAAGGCATGGTCGCAATGCATGCGGCCGCCAGCCCTGGAGAGTTTGTCGGCCAGCCCTTCGGCGTCGGTCGTCGCCGGGTCGGTGTTCGGCATTTCGAACACCGCGGTGACGCCGCCCAGCACCGCGGCCCGCGAACCGCTCTCCAGATCTTCCTTCCAGTCCAGGCCAGGTTCGCGGAAGTGCACGTGCGTATCGATCACGCCCGGCAGCACGGTGAGCCCGGTCGCATCGAACGTTTCGCCCGCCGAGGCCTGGCCGAGGTCGCCGATCGCCGCGATCCGCCCGTCACGCACGCCAACATCGGCAAGGCCGCGGCCGGCATGGTTGACCACCTCGCCGCCGCGGACGATCAAGTCGAAGGTCTCAGGCATGAGTCTCTTCGAGCAGCGACTCAGCGGCCGAGAGCACGCTCTCCGCCGAGAGGTCGATCATGTGCCGCACCTGGGCGGTGAGGTTGTGGTCGACGCGCTTCAGCTCTTCCAGCGTCCGCGCGCCGCGCACCACCCGCACGTTCTCGCCCCACGGCCGCCAGATCCGGTCGTCGGACGGCCCGAACAGCGTCAGCGTCGGTGCGCCGGCCGCGGCGGCGAGCTGGGCGTAGCCGGTGTCGTTGCCGATGAAGAGCCGCGCGTGCCTGAGCACCGCATGGGCGGTCAGCAGGTCGACCTTGCCGACCAGATCGATCACCCGATCCTTTGAGGTCACCGAGCGAACCGAGTCGACCTCGTGCACGTCGCCCTTGCCGCCGAGCAGCAGTAGCCGGCCGCCGTGCATCGCGCCTTCCCGCGACAGGATACGGCGCGACACCTCGGCGAAGCGCTCGATCGGCCAGGCCTTGCCGACCCAGTCCGCGGTCGGCGCGACGGCGAGGATCGGCCCTTCGCCGGCGACCAGCGCCGCGGCCTTCGCCTCGGTCGCCTCGCTGACGAAGAGGCTCGGCGACGGCGGATCGTCCTCCAGCCGCATCAGCCGCGCCGCTTCGATGAGTTTGTGACCGACCTGACCGGGCTCGCCACGCAGCGCCTTGCCCTTCGGCCGCAGCCGCCCGGCGATGACGCCTGAAGGCAGATCCACCACCAGCGCCCAACGCCGCGCCCGCATCGGCCCGAAGAGGCCAAACCATCTGCGGCCGGAGCGTTTGCGCTCGGTGACGATCAGGTTCTCGACCTTCGGCATGTCGGCGTAGAGCGGCGCGACCTGGCGGTTGGCGATGATGGTGAAGTGGGGGTTGGGCGCTTCGTCGTGCAGCTTTTTCAACAGCCCCGAGGCAAGTACGGCCTCGCTGACCGTGTCCGGCGCGACAAACAGAACGTGAAACGGCTTGGCGGCCATGGCCCTCTATAGGCGCCCTTTCACTGGCGCTCCAGCGGCACAGCCTCCACATTGCGAAGATGACTGGTCAAACCGAAATCGCACGGATCGAGAGCCGCGCTCTGATCGCCGTCGGCGGTGACGACTGGCGCTCGTTCCTGCAGGGTCAGCTGACCCAGGACATCGAGACCATCGGCCCTGGCGAGGCGCGGTTTGGCGCCTTGCTGACGCCGCAAGGCCGGCTGCTCTACGACCTCTTCATCGTCGGGCGAGACGACGGCTGCTGGCTCGACTGCCTCGCCGAGACACGCGCCGCGCTGATCCAGCGGCTGACGATGTACCGGCTGCGCGCCAAGGTGACGATCGCGGCCGACGATGCCCCAGTTTTCGCGGCCTGGTGCGAGGCGCCCGAAGGCCGCGGCTGGATCGCCGACCCGCGGCTCCCCGCCCTGGGCTGGCGCGGCTATGGCGTCGCGGTCACGGCTGACGCGAGCGAGGTCGCCTACGACGGCCACCGCCTGGCGCTGGGCGTCCCCGGCCCGGCCGACTGGGCGGGCGAGACCACCTACCCGCTGGAAGCCGACTTCGACCTGCTGAACGGCGTCGATTTCAAGAAAGGCTGCTTCGTCGGCCAGGAAACCACCTCGCGCATGAAGCGCCGCGGCACGATCAAGAGCCGCATGCTGCCGATCGTGTTCGAGGGCGAGGCGCCGAAGCCGGGTTCGGAGATCCTGGCCGGGACTTTGCGCGCCGGCGAAGTGCTATCAGGCGGCGAAGGCCGGGCGATGGCCCTCGTGCGGCTGGACCGCATCGAGGGGGCGGAACTCACGATCGACGGGCGGGCGTGTCGCGTCGAGACGCCAGCCTGGACGGTGCTACTCAGCCCAAGCCATCACCTCTAAGGACCAATGGCGGACTTAGAGGATCAGTGGCAGGCTGGACGTATGGGGGACGAACTCGCAAAAGCGCTCACCAGAGTCGTGTATCCGACGTTGAAACCGCAAGGTTTTCGAAGACTGCGCACGCGCGACATGATCCGAGTCGAGAATGGGATCGTCCAGCGCCTCTACTTCCAAGTGGACCACTGGGGTTCGCGAAGATTTTGCGTAACAGCTTGCGCTAACCTGATCGCGGGCAACGACCACGCCTTCCTCAATCCGGGTTTCCGGCTCGGGCGCGATACCGAACGCCGCGACATGTGGCTTCCCTCACTGACACCAGAGGAGGCCGAACGCTCTGCAAGCACGGTCCTCGGCCTAATCCGCACTGAGGCGCTTCCGTACTTCGAGAAGAGTAGGACTATTCAGGGCTTCTCGGCGCTGCTGGCGAAGGAAGAATGGGCCTCGACCCATCATCTAAGCTTCCAGCGCGGCGTGGCAGCGGCTCTGGAAGGGAAACCTCGCGACGCGCAGCAGCACCTCGCGGACGCTATACAGGCCTATGAAGCAGACGGCAGAAGTTGGTGTGCGGAGTGCATCGACCGAGCGACGCAATTGCAGCAGGCGCTCGCCCTTGGCGCCGCAGCGTCACTGCTCCGGACGTGGGAGCGAGCGAACAGTAGAGTCCACGGCATTCGCTAGTTCCGCCTACCACCCGAACGCCGAACTTCGGAACTTCCGCTTCTCGGCGCTTCCGAGCGGCGGCCCCTTCGCAAGCGGTGTCATCCGCCAGCGATTGCCGCGGCAGTGATTCTTCGGCAGACCCGTGCGTGAGATGGCGACTGACCAGAGCTACGGACGCTGCGCCTGGGCTAATCCCAGGGAGCCGATCTATGTCGCCTATCACGACGAGGAGTGGGGCGTGCCGGAGTATGATCCGCGCGCGCTCTGGGAGAAGCTGGTGCTCGACGGGTTCCAGGCCGGGCTTGCCTGGATCACCATCCTGAAGAAGCGCGAAGCGTTTCGCGCCGCGTTCGAGGGTTTCGACCCCGAGATCGTCGCCCGCTACGGCCCCGAGGACCGCGCGCGGCTGATGGCCGACGCCGGCATCGTGCGCTCCAACGCCAAGATCGACGCGGCGATCTCCGGCGCGCAGGTCTGGCTGGACATGCGCGACCGGGGCGAGGACTTCACCGCGTTCCTGTGGGACTTCGTCGGCGGCAAGCCGATCCAGAACCGCTGGCTGGGCCTCGGCGAGGTGCCCGCGAAGACGCCAGAAGCCGAGGCGATGGCCAAGGCGCTGAAGGCCAAGGGCTTCAAGTTTTGCGGGCCGGTGATCGTCTACGCGTTCATGCAAGCCGTCGGCATGGTCAACGACCACGTGGTCGGCTGCCCGCGCCACGGCGCTGTGCAGACGCTGGCGAGGCCGCTCTGACATGCCGGACATGCTGCTCGAGAAGGCTTGTCCCGGCCCGGTCTGCGGCGTCGACGAGGCGGGGCGCGGGCCTTGGGCCGGCCCGGTCTGCGCCGGCGCAGTGATCCTGAAGCCGCGCGGCGTGCCCAAAGGCGTCGACGACTCCAAGAAGCTCTCGGCCGGCAAGCGCGAGGCGCTGGAGGTGGAGATCAAGCGCAAGGCGATGGCCTGGGGTGTCGGCTTCGCCTCGGTCGAGGAGATCGCCGAGCTCAACATCCTGCAGGCGACAGGCCTGGCCATGCGACGCGCGGTGGCGGCGATGGCGGTGGCCCCGGCGTTCGCCCTGGTCGACGGCAACTACCGCTTCGACCTGCCGTGCGAGATCAAGACGGTGATCGGAGGCGACGCCATTTCCGCCTCGATCGCCGCCGCCTCGATCCTGGCCAAGACCGCGCGCGACCGGCTGATGGCGCAGATGGATGAGACCTATCCCGGCTACGGCTTCGCCGGTCACAAGGGTTACCGCGCACCGATCCACGCCGAGGCGCTGCTGCGGCTGGGCCCTTGTCCGATCCACCGCCGCACCTGGGCCCCGGTGCGGCTGGCGCTGATGGGCAAGGACCCGATGCTGTCGTTCGGCGACGCGATGCAAGGCGAACTGGCGCTCGACTGACGCCGAGCCCGGATTGACCGGCTCAATCAATCTTGACCGGCGTGGCCGCATGCGGCCGATCCGTCGCCATGACCGACGATCCGCTGCGCCGCATGTTCACCACCCAGGCCGGGGTCTGCGCCGCGTTCGGCTCCACCTTCTACGCCGCGCTCTGCGGGCGCATCGCGGCGGATCTCGAAGGCGAGGTGCTGGCGCTGTTCCAGCCCTGGGCCGGCCAGTCGCTGCAGCAGATCGGCGACGCGGCGGTGACCTTGCGGTTCCTGGGCGCGATCCACGACCTGGCGCTCTCCGGCGCCGACCTCGCGCTCAGCGCCGCCTTCCCGCCCGCCAGCGACGCGGACGCTGCCTGGGAGGCGGCGCGGGCCGCGATCCAGCGCGATCCAGATCGGTTCGCCGCCTTCATGACTCACGAGCCGCAGACCAACGAGGTGCGCCGCTCCGCCTGCCTGCTGCCCGGCTTCCTGACCATCGCCGCCGAGACTCGGCTACCGCTCGCCTGCCTCGAACTTGGCGCCAGCGCCGGCCTGAACCAGCTCTGGCGCAACTACCGCTACGACTACGGCGAGGGCGGCGTCTGGGGCGATCCCGCGGCGCCGCTGGCGCTCAGCGCCGCCTGGACCGGCCCGGCGCCGCCGCTGGATGCGCCCTTGTCGGTGGCGTCGAGCGCCGCGTGCGACCGCAGCCCGGTCGACATCCGCGATCCCGCCCAGCGCCAGCGCCTGCGCGCCTACCTCTGGCCCGACCAGACCGAGCGGCTGGAGCGGTTCGACGCCGCGGTCGGCATGGCGCTGGCGGCCGGCGTGACGGTGGAACGCTCGGACGCGGTGGACTGGGTGCGAGCACGGGCCGCCCCGTTGCCGGGCGTCGCGACGGTGATCTTCCACTCGATCTTCTGGCAGTACCTCAGCGCCGAGACCGCCGCCGCGCTGCGCGCCGCGATCGAGGCGCATGGGGCGGCGGCGAGTGCGACCGCGCCGCTGGCCTGGCTGCGCATGGAAGCCGTCCCCGGCCAGCTCGCTCCGATCGAACTGCGCCTCACCCTCTGGCCCGGCGGCGAAGTCCGCCACCTGGCCAACGTCCAGGCCCACGGCGCGACAGTGGATTGGGTGTCCGGGGCTCACGCTTAAGCGGCCTTTAACCGCGACCGGCCAGGATTCAATCCCGGTCCGAGAGTGAAGCGCATGGCCCCCCGCAAGATGTCCGAGAGTGGCCGCATCATCCTCGGCGACTGCATCGCCGAGATGGCCAAGCTGCCGGATTGCTCGGTCGATCTGGTCTTCGCCGACCCGCCCTACAACTTGCAGCTCGGCGGCGACCTGTTGCGGCCGGACAACTCCAAGGTCGACGCGGTCGATGACGACTGGGACCAGTTCGCCTCGTTCGCCGCCTACGACGCCTTCACCCGCGCCTGGCTGACCGAGGCGCGGCGCGTGCTGAAGGGCGACGGCGCGCTCTGGGTGATCGGCAGCTACCACAACATTTTCCGTGTCGGCGCGACGTTGCAGGACCTCGGCTTCTGGATCCTGAACGACGTGGTCTGGCGCAAGACGAACCCGATGCCGAACTTCAAGGGCACCCGCTTCACCAACGCCCACGAGACGCTGATCTGGGCCGCCAAGTCGCGCGGCGCCCGCCGCTACACCTTCAACTACGACGCCATGAAGCTGGCCAACGACGACGTGCAGATGCGCTCGGACTGGACGCTGCCGCTGGCCACCGGCGAAGAGCGGATCAAGGACGCGGAGGGCGCCAAGGCGCACCCGACCCAGAAGCCCGAGGCGTTGCTGCACCGGGTGATCCTCTCGACGACCAAGCCCGGCGACCTGATCCTCGACCCGTTCTTCGGCACGGGCACCTCCGGTTCGGTCGCCAAGCGCCTCGGCCGCCGGTTCATCGGCATCGAACAGAACCCCGGCTACGTCTCGCTGGCGCGCAGCCGGATCGAGAAGGTGATCCCGACGCCGCCGGCCGATCTCGACGTCACCGGCTCCAAGAAGGACGAACGGCGGGTGCCATTCGGCCAGATCGTCGAGGCCGGCCTGTTGCACCCCGGCGACGAGGTGTTCTGCCCGAAAGGCAAGCACCGGGCCAGGGTCCGCGCCGACGGCAGCCTGGTGATCGGCGATCTGAGCGGCTCGATCCACAAGCTGGGCGCGATGGTCCAGTCCGCCCCGGCCTGCAACGGCTGGACCTACTGGCACATCCGCACCGACAAAGGCCTCACCCCGATCGATGTGCTGCGCGCCAAGATGCGAGCGGAGATGGCGGCTTAGGCTCGCGCCAAGCCGGACCACTCCTCACCTAACCTCTCCCCAACCTGCGGTAGGGGAGAGGGATACCAAGGGTAAATTGTCTAACGGTGCTGACGCCGCCGCTCGCTCTCCGGAGCCCTCGCCTCACCGAAGAGTGGGGAGAGGTGAGGTGAGGGGCCGGTAGAGGCGGGGCTTAGAAAAACGCGAACGCCCGGATCTCGATGCTCTCCCGCGGCCCCGCGTTGACCGCCGTCGCCGGGTCGTCGAACGAGGTGTGGGCGCCCCAGCGGGCGCGGCCGTCTTCCTCGCTGTCGTAGACCTTGAACACCAGCGCCTCGTCGCGGCGCATGCGCGGAAACCAGGTCCAGCGGTGGGCCGGATTGTACTGGAACTGATAAATCTCGCCGACGCGGTCGGGGAAGCGGCGCTCGGCGGCGATGAAGTCCTGCGGCTGCAGCGAACGGGCGTCCGCGATGGCCAGCGGGTGGCGCTCGATCGGCTGGTTGATCGCCCGCCAGACCTGGACGATCGCGAACCGCCGCTGGAGCAGCGCCTCGGCCTCATCCGGCAGGATGTCCTTCACCCGCTGCGGGCCGGACCAGTGGGTGTAGTCGTTGTGGACGCTCTTCACCGGCTCGCGGATCTTCAGCTGCAGCCGCGCTTCCTCGTCGCTGGTGCGCAGGGTGTGGTCGAACACATGCACCCGCACCGCGCCGCTGCGCTCGGCGATCAGCCCCTCCATCTCCGGGTAATAGACCGCGCGCAGCTCGTCGGCGTCGAGGAACTGGCGCACCTGGGTCGGGTGGTCGGCCAGCTCGAAGCCCTCGCGCTCGAGGCTGAGCCGGCCGCGGTCCGGACGCCCGTCGCGGATCGCCACCTCGCGTGGATCGAACGTGCCGGTCCGCCGCCGCATCAGCCCGTCCTGGCCCCCGGTCTCGTTCACCGGCTTCTCGCCGGTATTGATCAGATAGTTGACGGAAGCGTGGGTGATGCGCACGTCGAGCGTTGCGGCGGTGTCGGACATGGCGAGCTCCTCTGTCCCTGAGCCTTGAAGGATAGGCGCTGCCTGCCCGCGCCTCAATCTGACGGGATCGCCGAAATTCTGGCCGGCCTGTCAGCGGCCCTTTACGCCCAGCCCCTCGCGCGCCGCCTTCAGGAACAGGCTCGGCATGTCGGCGAGGCGCTCGCGCGGGGTCCAGATAGCGCCGGGCCAGTCGCCCTCGGCGCGGTAGAGCCGCAGGTCGAGGGCGAAGTGGGTGAAGACGTGGGTGATTACCCCGGCCGCTCGCCAGTCGGCAGCGATCGGCGCGGCGGCGATAGCTTCGGCGTCGGACCACGGCCGCTCACGCCAGTCGCTGGTCGGCAAGCCGAGCATGCCGCCGAGCAGGCCCTTGGCCGGGCGCTGGACCAGGGCGACGCGGTCGCCGGCGGTGAGCAAATAGGCGGCCCCGTATCGCTGCGGGCGCTCGGGCTTGGCTTCGCGGCGCGGATAGGTCTGCGGCGCCGCGGTGGCGCGGGCCTGACATGCGAAGGCGAGTGGGCAGATGGCGCAAGCGGGCGCAGATGGCGCGCAAACCATCGCGCCCAGATCCATCAGGCCCTGCGCCCAGTCGCCGGGCCGGTCGTCCGCGACCAGCTCGCCGGCGAGCCGCTTCAGCTCCGGCTTGGCGGTCGGGATCGGCCCCTCGACCGCGAACAGGCGCGAGATCACCCGCTCGACGTTACCGTCGACCACGTTGGCGGTCCGGTCGAACGCGATCGCAGCGATGGCGGCGGCCGTGTAAGGCCCAACGCCGGGCAGGGCGCGAAGGCCGTCTTCGCTGTCTGGGAACACGCCGCCCAGCTCGGCGGCCACATGTCGGGCGCAGGCGATCAGATTGCGAGCCCGGGCGTAGTAGCCGAGCCCCGCCCAGGCGGCCATGACGTCGGCCTCGGGCGCAGCGGCAAGGTCGCCGACGGTGGGCCAGGCGCCGGTGAACTTCAGGAAGTAGGGCGTCGCGTGCGGCACCGTGGTCTGCTGCAGCATGATCTCGGAGAGCCACACCCGGTAAGGATCGGCGCGCCGCCCGCGAGACCGGTCCGCCGGCCGGACGCGCCAGGGCAGGTCGCGGGCATGAGCGTCGTACCAGGCGAGCAGCTCTTGTCTGATGCGCGGGGCGCTGGTGGGGCGAGATGGCGTCGCGACGGGCGGCATGGCTTGCTCTATAACCGCCCCATGCGCCGCTCGCTCCCTTCGTCGCAGGAAGCCCTCGCCATCCTCGCCGCCCGCCGGCCGCGCCCGCCGCCGCGGCCGCCGAGGCACGGCGCGCGCGGCTTGAACCGGCTGCTGAAATCGCTCGACGAGAAATTCGGCCACGGGCCCGACGACCTGAAGGCGCGCTGGCGAGAGATCGTTGGCGAGGCCCTGGCCGGTCGCTCCGAGCCTGTGAAACTGAGCAAGTCGCGCACCGGCGGGGCAACCTTGGAGCTCAAGGTCGCCGGGCCAGTCGCCGCCCTGGTGCAGCACCAGGCCCCGCTGATCCTCGACCGGCTGAACATGTACCTGGGGCCCGGCGCGGTCGCGAAGCTGCGCATCGTGCAGGGGCCGCTGAGCAAACCCAGCGGCAACCCGCGCTCGCCACCGAAGGGACGCCGCCACAAACCCCCACTCGACGCCGCCGCCGAGCGCGCCCTCGCCGACGGCCTCGCCGAAGCGCCCGCGGGCCCACTGAAGGACGCGCTGTTGCGTCTGGGCCGCGAGGTCATGCGATCCGAAGGCAGATGATCCGGGCGCCTCATATCAGCGCCCTTCATGCCGGCCACGGAATCGCGCTCTACTCCCTCTTCACGGACCAGGATCCCTGCCATGCGCTCCATCGCCGCCCTCTCTCTCTGCCTCGGCCTTACCGCTACGCTGGCGGCCTGTAGCCAAGGCGGCGGCAACAGCACCGGCGGCGGCGGTTCCGCTGCGGCGACGTCGGGCGAGATGTCGCTCGGCAATCCGGCGGCGAAGGTGCAGGTGGTCGAGTACGCCTCGCTTGGCTGCCCGATCTGCGCTCAGTGGACCAACACCAACTGGGACACGTTCAAGACCAAGTTCATCGACTCGGGCAAGATCCACTACACGCTGCGCGAATACGTGCTGACCGGCGACGGGCCCGTGGCCACGGCCGGGTTCCTGCTCGCCCACTGCGCCGGCAAGGACAAGTACTTCCAGGTGGTCGAGTCGGTGTTCCGCCAGGAAGCGCCGCTGCTGGAGACCGACCGCAACACCGAGAAGCGCGACGCCTTGATCAAGGTCGCCCAGTCGGCCGGCCTCACCGAAGCCCAGTTCGACGCCTGCGTCTCCAACGACGCAGCGATCCTGAAGCTGAACGACCAGGCGCAGAAGTATGCGACCGACGACAAGATCAACTCGACCCCGACCTTCGTCATCAACGGCAAGCCGATCGTCACCGGCGACGAGGCCGAGATCGAGAAGGGCATCGCCGACGCCCAGGCCGCCGCGAAGTGACACTGCGTCTGCGCCAGCTCTCGTTGACCGTCGCCGCCACGCTCGCTTCGGCGGGCGCCGTCGCCGCGGCGGTGAGTTCGCCCGAGCCTGGCGATATGGCGATTGGCAGCGACAAGGCCCCGGTGACGATCGTCGAATACGCCTCGGTGGGGTGTCCGCACTGCGCGGAGTGGGACCGCACGGTCTTTCCCAAGCTCCAGGCCACGCTGATCGCCACCGGCAGGGCGCGCTACGTGATGCGCGAGATGATCAACGGCAACCCCACGGTGGCGACCGGCGGCTTCATGATCGCGCGCTGCGCCGGCCCCACGAAGTATTTCTCCGTCGTCGAAGCGCTGTTTCGCCGCCAGGATGAGCTGTTCGCGCCAGGCAAGGCGGGCGATGTGCTGCAGAACGTCGCCAGCACGGCCGGCGGGCTCGACGAGACCGCCTTCGACGCCTGCATCTCCGACCAGAAAGGGCTGGATGCGCTGAACACCCGCATTTCCCAGCACATGAACGTCGATAAGATAGACACCACGCCAACCTTCGTCGTCGGCGGCCAGACCCTGGTCGGCGACCAGACTCTCGACCAATTGACCAAGGCGGTCGCCGCCGCCCGTCACCAACGTTAGGCGCCCCGAGGAGGGGGCAAGGTGCACTTTCAGCGACTTCGTCTTTCGGGCTTCAAGTCCTTCGTCGATGCGACCGATTTCCGGATCGAGCCGGGGCTCACCGGCGTGGTCGGGCCGAACGGCTGCGGCAAGTCCAACCTGCTGGAAGCGCTGCGCTGGGTGATGGGCGCCAACTCGGCCAAGGCGATGCGCGGCGCCGGCATGGACGACGTGATCTTCGCCGGTTCGGGCGGACGCCCAGGCCGCAACCACGCCGAGGTCACCCTCACTATCGACAACGCCGACGGCGGCGCGCCGGTCGTGCTTGGCAATCATCCGGTGCTGGAGGTGGTGCGCCGGATCGACCGCGGCGCAGGCTCGACCTACCGGGTCAACGGCAAGGAAGTGCGGGCGCGCGACGTACAGCTGCTGTTCGCTGACGCCTCGACCGGCGCCAACTCGCCGGCGCTGGTGCGCCAGGGCCAGATCTCCGAACTGATCGCCGCCAGGCCGCAGAACCGGCGGATGATCCTGGAAGAGGCCGCCGGCGTCTCCGGCCTGCACACCCGTCGCCACGAAGCCGAGCTGAAGGTGCGGGCGGCCGAGACCAACCTCGAGCGCCTCGACGACCTCGCTCGCGAACTCGAGGCGTCGCTGGGCCGGCTGCGCCGCGAGGCGCGCCAGGCCGAGCGCTACAAGAAGCTCGCCGCCCAGATCCGCGCGCTGCAGGGCGCGGTGCTGCATGCGCGCTGGGCCGAGGCGCGCGAGGTGCTGGGGCGGGTCGACGAGGAAGCGCTGCACGTCGGGGCCGAAACCGAGCGCGCGATGCGAGGCGCGGCCGCCGCCGGTGTCGCCGCCGCCGAGGCGGAGGCCGCGATCCGTCCCCTGCGCGACGAAGAGACTACCGCCGCAGCCATCCTGCATCGGTTGGAGATCGAGAAGGACCGGCTCGACCGCGAGCTGGAGGGCGCGTCGGCCGAGGTCGCGCGCCTGCAGGCCGAGATCGCCCGCCTGATCGCCGACGCTGGCCGCGAGGCGCAGATCGTCGAGGACGCCGGGCGCGCGCTGACACGGCTGGAGAGCGAGACCCGCGACCTGGAGGTGGAGATCGCCGCCGCGCCGGAGCGGTTGCCCGAACTCGCCGCCCGCGCCGAATCCGCCGCCGCCCGCCGCCAGCTGACCGACGCCGAGGTCGAGCGCATCGCCACCGAGATCGCCGCCGCCGAAGCCGAGCGTCGCGGCGCCGAGACCCGGGTCGAGGAGGCGCGCTCACGGCTGTCTCGGACCCAGCGCGCGCTCGATCAGACCAAGTCCGAACGCGCCGCGCTTGGCCCGGCCGAAGACCCGCGCCGCGCCGAGGCCGAGCGGGTGGTTCTGGCCGCGGAAGCCGCCCTGGCGACCGCGCGGTCCGTGCTCGAAGCGGCCGAGGCGGAGCGCGCGCTCGCCAACACCGCCGAGTCCGAGGCGCGTGCCGCGGCGCGCAAATCCGCCGACGAACTCGCCGCGCTCAAGGCCGAGGCGCAAGGGCTGACCGCGCTGACGGCGCGAGCCGAACGCGGCGCGTTCAAGCCGGCGCTGGATGAAGTGACGCCGGAGAGCGGCCTGGAAGCCGCGCTCGCCGCTGCGCTCGGCGACGATCTCGCCGCGGCGCTGGACAAGGCCGCGCCCAGCCATTGGGCCGGCGCGGAAACTGCGGCGTGCGCGTGGCCGGCCGGCGCGACACCGCTGGCGGCCAAGGTGGCCGCGCCGCCGGAGCTGGCCGCGCGGCTGGCCCAGGTGGCGCTGGTCGACGCCGCCGATGGGCCGCGGCTGATGGCCGAGCTGAAGCCAGGGCAGCGGCTGGTCTCCAAAGGGGGCGACCTCTGGCGCTGGGACGGCTTCATCGCCAAGGCCGGTGCGCCGAAGCCAGCGGAGGCGCGGCTGAAGCAGCGCGCCCGCCTGGCCGAGGTCGAGGCGCAGATCGCCAAGCTCACCCCGCTCGCTCAGGAGACTCGCGCCGTCGCCGACGCTGCCGCCAAGCGCATCGCCGCCGCCGATCAGGCGGTGAAGATCGCCCGGCCAAAGCCGCGCGAGGCCGAGATCGCACAACAGGTGGCGCGCGAGCGGCTGGAAGGACTGGAGCGCGAAGGCGCCCGCCGCGACGCCCGCGCCCAGTCGCTGGACGAGACCGTCGCCCGTTTCGAAGAGGAGCGCGCCGAGCTGGCCGATCAGTTGACGGAGGCGGAGACCGCGCTGGAAACGGTCGCGCCTGCCGGCGGGGACCGGGACGCCCTCGACGCCGCCAGGGCCGCAGCAGCCGACGCCAGATCCGCCGAGGCCAGCACCCGCGCCGCGTTCGACGTCGAGCGGCGGGAGAAGGACGGCCGCCAACGTAGGTTCGAAGCGCTGGTCTCCGACCGTGACGGCTGGCTGCGCCGTTCCGAGACCGCCAAGCGGCGCGAAGTGCAGCTGGGCGGAGAGCGCGAGAAGGCCGAGGCCGCGATCGGCCAGGCCAAGGACGCGCCAGTGCGGGTCGAAGCGCGGCGCCAGACGATGCTCGATGAACTGACGGTGGCGCAGACGCGCAAGGCCAAGTCGGCCGACGCGCTCTCCATGGCCGAAGCCGTGCGCGGCGACGCCGATCGGGCTTGGCGCGCCGCGGAGACCGCCGCTGGCGAGGCGCGCGAACGCCGCGCCAGCCTCGCCGCCCGCCTCGATGCCGCCCGCGACCGCTTCGCCGAGACCGCCTCTGCGATCCGCGAGCAGATGCGGATCGAACCCGACGCGCTAGGCAAGCGCATAGCCGAGGAGGCGAACGCCTTGCCGCAAGGCTCGGCCGGCATGGAGACGCACCTCGCGGCGCTGGAGCGTGAGCGCGAGCTGATGGGGCCCGTCAACCTGCGCGCCGAGGACGACGCCCGTGAGCAGGCCGAACGGCTGCAGACGCTGAAATCGGAGCGCGCGGACCTGGGCTCGGCGCTCACCAAGCTGCGGCAAGGCATCGACGAACTCAACGCCGAGGGGCGCGAGCGGCTGACCGCGGCGTTCTCGGTGATCGACGGCCACTTCCGCGCCCTCTTCACCACCCTCTTCGAAGGCGGCCAGGCCGAGCTGCGTCTGGTCGAGTCGGAAGACCCGCTGGAAGCCGGCCTGGAGATATTCGCCTGTCCGCCCGGCAAGCGCATGGCGGTGATGAGCCTGATGAGCGGCGGCGAGCAGGCGCTGACCGCCGCGGCGCTGATCTTCGCCGTCTTCCTCGCCAATCCTGCCCCGATCTGCGTGCTCGACGAAGTGGATGCGCCGCTGGACGACGCCAACGTCGAGCGGTTCTGCAACCTGCTGGACGAGATGCGCCGCCGCGCGCCGACCCGCTTCATCGCCATCACCCACAACCCGCTGACGATGTCGCGGATGGACCGGCTCTACGGCGTGACCATGCGCGAACGCGGCGTCTCACAACTTGTCAGCGTCGACCTAAGCCAGGCCGAAACCCTCGCGGCGGAATAGGATGACCGCCGCGCTGGACCCGTTCCTGCGGCTCTGGAATCTCGAATTCGAGCGCGCCCCGCCGTTGCCCGGCGGGCGCGAAGCCTATCCGGGCGCTGGTGAGGTGGCGTTCGTACGTCGAGGCACCTTGCCGCTGGTGCTGAAGCTGCTTCCCGAAGGCGAGGACGAGTGGCGATCGAGCGAAGTGCTGGCGCATTGGAACGGCGAGGGCGCGGTGCGGCTGATCGATCAGGCGCCCGGCGCCGTGCTGATCGAGCGGGCGATGCCCGGCAATGATCTTTCGGCTCTGGTCCAAGCCAGCGATGACGAGACGGCGACAGACATCCTCTGCGAGGTGATGGCGCGGCTGAACCGGCCGTCACCCGCCGATGCCACCTTTCGCACCGTCGCCGATTGGGGCCGGGGCTTTGCGCGCAACCGGCCGGCGGCGATCGCGGCCGGGATGGACGCGGCGATCATCGACCGCGGCGAGCGGCTCTTTCAGCAGCTCTGCGCGACGCAAGGCCCGCCAGTCGTGCTGCACGGCGACCTTCACCACTACAACGTCATCCGCGATTCCGCCCGCGGCTGGCTGGCGATCGATCCCAAGGGCGTGCTCGGCGAGGCGGCCTATGAGGTTGGCGCGATGCTGCGCAATCCGATCGCCAACCCAGAACTCTTCGCGGACCCCGCAATCATCGAACGCCGCGCGCGCCAGATCTGCGCGCGGCTCGGCTACGACTATGGCCGGGTGATCGGCTGGTGTTTCAGCCAGTGGGTGCTGTCGGTGCTGTGGGCCGTGGAGGGCGGCCTGACGTTCGCGCCGGACTGGCTGGTCGGTCCTCGCGCCGCGGAAGCCCTGCTCTGAGCTGATTCGCGCCGACAACCCCGCCGACTGAACGGCGATCACTTATGCGCGAAGCGACTCATGCTTTAGGTCGCTAGGACGTGTTTTCAAGGGGCTAACTCCCTGAAAAATGCGGCCTAACCTTTAGAAAAATTCAGAAATCTCCGCTTGCACGCCCGATCTGAACACTGCTAATTTAGCAGTGTTAGGTTTCGTGGTCGCGTTCGGGGTGGGGATACCTCGGGCGATATCCCACGGTCGCGAGACCTGACGTTAGTCACAGTAGATCCAAGCCTGAATTTCACATCGCAATCCTAGTCGGAGGGGGTTTCACATGAAACTCGTGTTCGCGGTGGCATGCCTTGCCGCCAGTCTATCGCTCGCCACCAACGCCCTGGCCCAAGGGCCCATCACCGCCACGCTGGCCCAGCCGGTCGCCAAGAAGCAGTTCGTCGTCAACGGCGCGATCTGGGACTGCGAAGGTACGTCCTGCGTCGCCTACAACATGCCGGGCCAGACCTTCGGTCCCTCGCAATGCCATGACGTCGCCAAGCACGCCGGCCTGGTCACCGCGTTCAAGAACGACGCCAAGACCCTGCAGCAAGCGTCGCTCGACGTCTGCAACAACGGCCTCGTGTCGAAGTCGATCACCGCGTCGCGCTGATCGCCGACACGCATCGGTCCGCGCCGGAGAGCCGCCCCGCTCCCCGCCCGGCGCGGACCGAGAGTTTCGCCTCCTAAGGGCGGTCCCTCCGGGGACCGCCCTCTTTGTTTGCGGCTTTGTTTCGGGGACCTTTGTTACGCGCCCCTGGCTTGGTTGCGACTGCGAAAAACGCGTGCTATCAGGCGCGCGGCTTTGGTCGAGGGGGTTGTAGGCGACTCTGGCGGCCGCGTGCTTTTCCAAGCGCAATCAAGCCCTTAAGTCGGCTCCAGACAGTGACTGGGACCGGCGCTGTCAGGGCGACGGACGGACAACTTAGTGGCGGACGATTCCAAGGCGACGGACGTGGGCGAGCGATACGCCCAGGCCCTCTTCGAACTGGCCAAGGGCCAGGGCGACGCGGGTGCGGTTGAGGCCGACCTCAAGTCGTTGAAAGCGATGCGCGCCGAGAGCCTCGACCTGCGCACCCTGATCGCCTCGCCGGCGTTCGACGCCGAGACTAAGGGTAAGGGCCTGGCCGCGATCGCCGACGCCGCCGGCTTCAACGCCACCACCAAGAAATTCATCGGCCTGGTCGCGGCAAACCGTCGCGCCGAGGCGCTGCCCGGCATGATCGCGGCGTTCGAGAAACTGGCCGCCGCCGACCGCGGCGCCATCTCCGCCGAGGTCACCACCGCCCTGCCACTGACCGACGCCCAAGCCAAGGCGCTGGCCGCCTCGCTGCGCACGGCGCTCGGCAAGGACCCCGAGATCGAAACCAAGGTCGATCCCGCCATTCTCGGCGGGCTGAAGGTGCGCGTGGGCTCGCGCCTTTACGACGCCTCGCTGAAGTCGAGGCTCGATTCGCTGAAATTCGCCCTGAAGAGAGCGTAAGACACTTCCATGGACATTCGCGCCGCCGAGATCTCGGCCATCCTGAAATCGCAGATCGCCAACTTCGGCGAGGAAGCCGACGTTTCCGACGTCGGTCAGGTGCTGTCGGTCGGCGACGGCATCGCCCGCGTGTTCGGCCTTGATAACGTGCAGTCGGGCGAGCTGGTCGAGTTCCCTTCGGCCGGGGTGAAGGGCATGGCCCTGAACCTCGAGCGCGACAACGTCGGCATCGTGATCTTCGGCGAAGACAACGCCATCGCCGAGGGCGACGAAGTCCGCCGCCTAAGCGAGATCGTCGACGTGCCGGTGGGCCGCGGCCTGCTGGGCCGCGTGGTCGATCCGCTGGGCAACCCGATCGACGGCAAAGGCCCGCTAACCGATATCGCCGAGCGACGCCGCGTCGACGTGAAGGCGCCCGGCATCATCCCGCGCAAGTCGGTGCACGAGCCGGTGCAGACCGGGCTGAAGATCGTCGACAGCCTGGTGCCGATCGGCCGCGGCCAGCGCGAGCTGATCATTGGCGACCGCCAGACCGGCAAGACTGCGCTGGCGATCGACACCATCCTGAACCAGCGCCAGGTCAACGCCTCGACCGACGAGAAAGCCAAGCTCTTCTGCATCTACGTCGCCATCGGGCAGAAGCGCTCGACGGTCGCGCGGGTGGTCAAGACGCTCGAGGAACGCGGCGCGCTCGACTACACCATCGTCGTCGCCGCCACGGCGTCCGACCCGGCTCCGCTGCAGTTCCTGGCTCCGTTCGCGGGCTGCGCGATGGGCGAATGGTTCCGCGACAACGGCATGCACGCGGTCATCATCTACGACGACCTTTCCAAGCAGGCCGTCGCCTACCGTCAGATGTCGCTGCTGCTGCGCCGCCCGCCGGGCCGCGAGGCCTATCCAGGTGACGTCTTCTACCTGCACTCGCGCCTGCTGGAACGGGCGGCGAAGATGAACGAAGACTTCGGCGCCGGCTCGCTCACGGCGCTGCCGATAATCGAGACCCAGGCCAACGACGTTGCCGCCTACATCCCCTCCAACGTTATCTCGATCACCGACGGCCAGATCTTCCTGGAGACCGACCTCTTCTACCGGGGCATCCGTCCGGCGATGAACGTCGGCATCTCGGTCAGCCGGGTGGGTTCGTCGGCGCAGATCCGCGCCATGCGCGCCGCCACCGGTTCGCTGAAGAGCGACCTGGCACAATACCGCGAGATGGAGGCGTTCGCGAAGTTCGGCTCCGACCTCGACCAGACGACCCAGAAGCTGCTGGCCCGGGGCGCGCGCCTGACCGAACTCCTGAAGCAGCCGCAATATGCGCCGCTGCAGGCCGAGGAGCAGGTCTGCGTGCTCTACGCTGGCACCCGCGGCTATCTCGATAAAGTGGCGGTCGCCGACGTCGGCCGCTTCGAGTCCGAATTGCTCGGCCGCCTGCGCGGTCCGCACGCAGACATCTTGGAAGCTATCCGGACCCAGAAGACGCTGAACGACGAGCTCGAAGGCCAGCTCAAGGGCGTGCTCGACGCCTTCGTCGCGTCGTTCGCTTAAGAGAAGGGTACGACCGGCCGTGCCTAGCCTGAAGGAGATGCGGAACCGGATCGGTACCGTCAAATCCACCCAGAAGATCACCAAGGCGATGCAGATGGTCGCCGCGGCCAAGCTGCGCCGTGCGCAGGACGCCGCCCAGAACGCCCGGCCCTACGCCGCGCGGATGGCGTCGGTGATCGCCAACCTGGCGGCCTCCGTCTCCGGTCCCGGCGCGCCGAAGCTGCTGGTCGGCACCGGCTCGCAGGCCAAAGAGCTGATCGTGGTGGCGACAGCCGACCGCGGCCTCGCCGGCGGTTTCAACTCTTCGATCGTCCGGGCGGCGCGCGATTATATCGGTAAGTCGATCGACCAGGGCCGGCAGGTGACCGTGCTGACCATCGGCCGCAAGTCGCGCGACCAGCTGCGCCGGCTCTACGGCGACCGCTACGTCGCCAGCCTGGAAGCCGGCAACAACCCCAGCCTGGAGCGGGCGCAAGAGATCGCCAGCCTGATCACCGAGCGCTTCGACGCCGGCGAGGCCGACGTCGTCACCCTCTTCTTCAGCCGCTTCCGCTCGGTGGTCAGCCAGACCCCGACCGCGCAGCAGCTGATCCCGGCGCAGGTCGCCGGGGCGCCGACCATCGACCTGAAGGGCGCGGTCTACGAATATGAGCCCGACGAGGAGACCATTCTCGCGACGCTCCTGCCGCGCAATCTCACGGTCCAGATCTTCGCCGCCATGCTGGAGAACCAAGCCGGGTTCTTCGCCTCGCAGATGGCCGCGATGGACAACGCCACCCGCAACGCCGGCGACATGATCGCCCGGCTCACCCTGCAATACAGCCGAGCCCGCCAAGCCCAGATTACCAAGGAGCTGATCGAGATCATCTCCGGGGCCGAGGCGCTTTAGAAAGTCGAACAGATGGCAGATTCAGCCGAAGCCAACTCCATCCTCTCCGCCGGCGTCGCCAAGGGTCGGATCACTCAGATCATCGGCGCCGTGATCGACGTCGAGTTCGACGGCCACCTGCCGCCGATCCTCTCGGCGCTAGAAACCGTCAACGTCGACCAGAAGACCAACCAGCCGTTCCGCCTGGTGCTCGAAGTCGCCCAGCACCTCGGCGAAAACACCGTGCGCACGATCGCCATGGACACCTCCGAGGGCCTGACTCGCGGCCAGGAAGTTATCGACACTGGCGGCCCGATCATGGTGCCGGTTGGACCCGGCACACTCGGCCGGATCATGAACGTGATCGGCGATCCGGTGGATGAAGCCGGACCGATCGCCTACGAAAAGCGCAACCCGATCCACCGCTCCGCGCCGACGTTCGAAGAACAGACCACCTCGGCCGAGATCCTGGTCACCGGCATCAAGGTGATCGACCTGCTCTGCCCCTACACCCGCGGCGGCAAGATCGGCCTCTTCGGCGGCGCCGGCGTCGGCAAGACCGTGACGATGCAGGAGCTGATCAACAACATCGCCAAGGCCTACGGCGGCTACTCGGTGCTGGCCGGCGTCGGCGAGCGCACCCGCGAAGGCAACGACCTCTATCACGAGATGATCGAGACCAAGGTCAACATCGACCCCAAGGAAAACAACGGCTCGACCGAAGGTTCGCGCTGCGCGCTGGTCTACGGCCAGATGAACGAGCCCCCCGGCGCCCGCGCCCGGGTCGCGCTGACCGGTCTCGCCCAAGCCGAATACTTCCGCGACGAAGAGGGCAAGGACGTGCTGCTCTTCATCGACAACATCTTCCGCTTCACCCAGGCGGGCTCGGAAATGTCGGCGCTGCTCGGCCGCATCCCCTCGGCGGTGGGCTATCAGCCGACCCTGGCCACCGACATGGGCCAGCTTCAGGAGCGGATTACCTCGACCAACAAGGGCTCGATCACCTCGGTGCAGGCGATCTTCGTGCCCGCCGACGATTTCACCGACCCGGCGCCGGCGACCGCGATGGCCCACCTGGACGCGACCACGGTGCTAAGCCGCGACATCGCCGCGCTCGGCATCTTCCCGGCGGTCGACCCGCTCGAATCCACCTCGCGCATCCTCGATCCGCTGGTGATCGGCGAGGAGCACTACGCCACCGCCCGGCGCGTGCAGGAGATCCTGCAGCAATACAAGGCCCTGAAGGACATCATCGCCATCCTCGGGATGGACGAGCTGTCCGAAGACGACAAGCTGGTCGTGGCCCGCGCCCGCAAGATCAGCCAGTTCCTGTCGCAGCCGCTGTTCGTCGCCGTCGCGTTCAACAACATGCCAGGCGTGTTCGTGTCGCTGGAAGACACCATCCGCTCGTTCAAGGCGATCTGCGACGGCGAATACGACCACCTGCCGGAAACCGCCTTCCGCCTGGTCGGGTCGATCGAGGAAGCCGTGGCCAAGGCCGAGAAGATGGCGGCGGAGGCCTGAAGCGTGGCGGCCAAGCTCCACTTCTCGCTCGTCTCGCCCCAGCGCGAACTCTTCGCCGGCGACGTCGATCAGGTCGATGCGCCGGGGTCCGAAGGCGATTTCGGCGTATTGGCCGGTCACGCGCCGTTCATGACCACGCTGAAAGAAGGTCGGGTGAAAGCCTACGACGGCGAAGAGGTCATGGTCTTCGAAGTGCGCGGCGGCTTCGCCGATGTCACCGCTGAAGGGCTCACCATTCTGGCCGAGCACGCCGAAGAGGTTATTTAGCCGCTTGGACGGCTGGCCAAAGCCTCGTTAGAAAGGCTTTGGACGGCTTGGTCCGACACTGCAGGAACGCCTACCCATGCGCCTCGCGCTCGTAAGCCTGATCGCCCTGGCCACCGCCGCCAACGCCTTCGCCCAGCCCGCCACCACCACCGATACGAGCGCGGCCGCGCCTACTGCGCCGCCGGCCCCCCCTCCGCCTCCGCCTCCCGCACCGCCCACGGCGGCCCCGCCCGCCGCAGCGACCACGACACCGGTCGCCCCGGCGACCGCCGCGCCAACCACTGGTACCCCGGCGCCGGCAACCACGGGCGCAACGCCGACCTCGGAGACGCCGCCGCCTCCGCCGCCACCCCCTGAGCCGCCTCCTCCGCCACCGCCACCTCCGCCGCCAACTGACCCGACCACGATCGCGGTGTTGGATGTACTGCAGAAGGTGTGCATGCCGGCGGCCAACGGTGGCAACTTCGCCCAGATCGCCAAGAGCTACGGCCTGAAGAAGGTCGGCGGCGACTACGGCGGCTGGGGGGAGAAGCAGAAGGACTTCACCCTCACGGTCGAAGATCCCGGCTCAAACCCGACGCAGTGCCACGTGGACATCGTCCACGCCGCCGACGCCGATGCGCCTGGCCGCCCGATCATCGTCGCGCTGAACGACGTCTACGCCGTCGGCAAAGGCTGGAGCCTCTATCGCAACGACAAGAATGTGCAGGGGACGACCCAGTTCACCACGCGCTCCTGGCAGCTGGACTGGAACGGCAAGGAAGAGAGCATCGTCTTCACCACCATGCGCAAGCAGGATGGCACCCCGATGAAGGGCACCCAGGACACCTCGCAGCTGATCTACGGCGTCGAGAAGTCGCCTAGCTAGCTGACGCTGAGTTTCAGCCCTCTCCTTCATGGGGAGGGTGTCCGGCGCGAAGCGTCTGGACGGGTGGGGGTGCGCGACGCATCAACGGCCAATCGGCGAGGATCGGCACACCTCACCAGACTTCCCCACCCAACCGCTGCGCGGTCTGCCCTCCCCATGAAGGGGAGGGATGGCGCTAGACCCCGCCTAAACCAGCGCGCCGTGGCAGTGCTTGAACTTCTTGCCTGAGCCGCAGGGGCATACCGCGTTGCGGCCGGTGCGCTGCCAGCCGTCGGGCAGGTCCGAGGCCGGGATCGACGCGCGGTTGGCGGCGAGCGCGCCGACGTCGCCGGCGAAGCTTAGCGACATCCGCTCGTTTTCGCCGGTCTGCGGATCGAGGTGGACCTCGGTGTACTGACGCTCGGGCGGCGCCTCGGGCGGAGCGAACTGGAACTCGACGGTCAGCAGCCAGCGGGTGACCTGAGAGCGCAGTTCGCCGATCAGCTTCTCGAACAGCGAGAACGCCTCGGTCTTGTACTCGTTGAGCGGATCGCGCTGGCCATAGCCGCGCAGTCCGATCACGTTCTTCAGGTGGTCGAGGTGGGTCAGGTGCTCGCGCCACTGCTCGTCGACCATGCGCAGCAGGAAGTTCTTCTCCACCTGCCGCATCTGCTCGGACGACAATATCTGCTCGCGCTCGGCGGCCCTGGCCTCGGCCGCTTGGTTGATGCGCTCCAGCACATCGTCGGCGTCGATGCCTTCCTCGGCCGCCCAGGCCTCGACCGGCAGGTCTAGCCCCAGCACCTGCTTGGTCTCGTAGGTCAGCGCGTGGGTGTCCCACTGGTCGGCGTAGGCCTTCGGCGGCATCAGCCGCAGCACCATCTCGTCGATGGTATCGCGGCGCATCTCGGTGACGATCTCGGAGAGATCCTCCGACGACATGAACTCAGCGCGCTGCTCGAACACCGCCTTGCGTTGGTCGTTCACGACGTCGTCGTACTTCAGGAGGTTCTTGCGGATCTCGTAGTTGCGCTGCTCGACCCGGCGTTGGGCGGTGGCGATGGCCTTGTTGAGCCACTTGTGGGTGATCGCCTCGCCTTCCTCGACGCCGAACCGGCGCATGATCATGTCGAGGCGTTCGCCGGCGAAGATGCGTAGGAGGTCGTCCTCGCACGAGAGGTAGAATTTGGAGTGGCCGGGGTCGCCCTGCCGGCCCGTGCGCCCGCGTAGCTGATTGTCGATCCGTCGCGCCTCGTGGCGCTCTGTGCCGAGCACATAGAGCCCGCCCTCGGCCAGGGCCTTGGCCTTCTTGCTTTCGATCTCGGCGGCGATGACGTCGCGCTCTTCGGCCTCGGACTCAGGGGTGACTTCGAGGCCGAGCCCGGACTGCTCCACCCGCCACTTCTCCAGCCGCATGTCGAGGTTGCCGCCGAGCTGAATGTCGGTGCCGCGGCCGGCCATGTTGGTGGCGATAGTCACCGAGCCCGGCACGCCGGCGTCGGCGACGATGAAGGCTTCGCGTTCGTGGGAGCGCGCATTCAGCACGTTGTGTGGAATGCCAGTGATCCGCTTGCCGTCCTGTTCGAAGACGTGAGCGTTCAACAGATCGGAAAGCGTCTCCGACTTTTCGATCGAGACGGTGCCGACGAGAATCGGTTGGCCGCGCAGGTAGCAGTCCTCGATCTGGCCGATGATGGAGCGGTTCTTCTCCTCGGCGGTGCGGTAGACCTCGTCGTCATCGTCGACCCGCGTCACCGGCCGATTGGTCGGAATCTCGGTCACATCCATGCTGTAGATGTCGATGAACTCCTGCGCCTCGGTCGCCGCCGTGCCGGTCATGCCGGAAAGCTTGGTGTAGAGGCGGAAGTAGTTCTGGATCGTGATCGAGGCGAGGGTCTGGTTCTCGGGCTGGATCTCGGCGCCTTCCTTGGCCTCGATCGCCTGGTGCAGGCCCTCCGACAGCCGCCGGCCCTGCATCATCCGGCCAGTAAACTCGTCAATCAGCATCACTTCGCCGCTGCGAACGATGTAGTCGCGATCGCGCAGATAGAGCACGTTGGCGCGCAGGGCCTGGTTGACGTGGTGGACCACCGAGACGTTGACCGGGTCGTAGAGCCCGGCGGAGTCGGCCGCCAGATGCCCTGCCTCGGACAGCATCTCTTCAATCTTCTCCGAGCCGTACTCGGTCAGCAGCGCCTGGCGCTGCTTCTCGTCGTGGTCGAAGGTTTCGGGGTCCTCGATCAGCTCTCGCACCACCTTGTCCATCGTGCGGTAGAATTCGGAGCGGTCCTCGGTTGGGCCCGAGATGATCAGCGGCGTGCGGGCCTCGTCGATCAGGATCGAGTCGACTTCGTCGACGATGGCGAAGTTGTGCGGCCGCTGCACCATGTCGGACGCCTCGTAGACGAGGTTGTCGCGCAGGTAGTCGAAGCCGAACTCGTTGTTGGTGCCGTAGGTGATGTCGGAGTGGTAGGCGCGCTGGCGCTCGGACTGGGAGAGGCCGTGCACGATCACGCCGACCGTGAGGCCAAGAAACCGGTAGATTCGGCCCATCCATTCGGCGTCGCGGTTGGCCAGGTAGTCGTTGACGGTGACGACGTGGACGCCCTTGCCTTCGAGCGCGTTCAGATAGACCGCGAGGGTGGCGACAAGGGTCTTGCCTTCGCCGGTGCGCATCTCTGCGATGCCACCTTTGTGCAGCACCATGCCGCCGACCATCTGGACGTCGTAGTGGCGCTGGCCGAGCGTCCGCTTGGCCGCTTCGCGCACGACGGCGAATGCCTCATTCATCACCGAGTCGAGCGTGGCCCCGTCCGTGACCCGCTGCTTCAGCTCCGCTGTCTTGGCGCGCAGCGCATCATCGCTGAGGCGCGCGATGTCGGCCTCGAGCGCGTTGATCTTGGCGACCCGGCCCAACATCTGCTTGACCTTGCGGTCGTTGGTTGAGCCGAAAACTTTCCTCAGGTCGAGCATGCGGGGTCCAAAGAGGAGGGATTTGAACGCTTGAAGGCGGCGCGCACGGCCCCGGTCAAAACCCTTCGCCTGCTCGAAGTTCCGCGCTTTGAAAGCGCTGACGAGACTTAAGCAGCGCCCCCCCTGAAGTCAACGCGAGGGCGGCTGACGGCACGGCCCCGAACTCGGGTTAACGGCGATGACTGGTTGCGGCGGTGGTGATTCTCTGGGCTCTGGGTTTGATTCGGAGCCATGAAG
>DASXOP010000055.1:0-81041 GCA_036494265.1 Caulobacteraceae bacterium
CCTCGCCCGGATCGGCGAGCACGAAGCGTTTGATCTCGTCGGTGACGTGCGGGATCACCTGCACGGTGGCGCCGAGGTAGTCCCCTCGCCGCTCCTTCTCCAGGATGGTCTTGTAGATCTGGCCGGTGGTGATGTTGTCGCCCTTGGTCGCCGAGACGCCGGTGAAGCGCTCGTAGTGGCCAAGGTCGAGGTCGGTCTCAGCGCCATCGTCGGTGACGAAGACTTCGCCGTGCTGATAGGGGCTCATCGTCCCTGGATCGACGTTGAGATACGGGTCCAGCTTGCGCAGCCGAACCTTGTAGCCGCGCGCCTGCAAAAGGGCCCCTAGCGCCGCAGACGCCAAGCCTTTTCCCAATGAGGAGACCACGCCGCCGGTGATAAAAATGAACCGGGCCATGGACGATCACCCTATCGCCGATTCGCCGGGTGAGTCGCGCTCCGAATCACCCTCGCCGGCGATTGCCTCAGGGAACGCTGGACGCCGGCGCGTCGGCGCTGCCCTTGGCCGGCGTTGACGTCACCGGCTTCGGCGCAGGCGCGTCGAGCGTTGGCGGCGGTGTGGCGGCGGCGGGTTTAGGGGCTTCGGTCCGTGCCGCCTTGGGCTTCGCCGCGGTTGGACCGGCCAGAATTGGCTGAGGCGCCGGAGCGGTGAGCGGAGCGGAGGGAGCGGCGGTCTGGGGCGCGGACGTCGGCGGCGCGAGGAATGGCTGGCCGGAGAGCCCGCCAGCAGGCGTGGGGGCCGGGGCCAGAGGACCGGGCGCCGTCTGGTTAGTCGACTCGTTGGCCTTGTTCAGTGCGGCGGTGTTGGCGGTCTGCAGCTTCAGCTTTTCGAGCACCGAGGAGGTCGCACGGTCGTGGGCGCTGAGCAGCGTCAGGCCGAGGCTGAGCGCCAGAAAGATGCCGAACAGGATCCAGGTGGTGCGCGTCAGGAGGTCGCCGGCGCCGCGGGCGCTGATCATGCCGGTTGGTCCGCCGCCCATGCCGAGGGCGCCGCCTTCGGAGCGTTGCAGCAGGACGATGGCGATCAGCGCGACGCAGACCACGATATCGATGATGATCAGTAGGTTGGAAAGCATCAGCCGGTGTCAATTTCGCCAGATGGGGGCGCAAGGAAGGGCGCGCCTCTAGCATCGACGGCCCGTCCGCGCCATAGCTAGGAAGTCCGCTCCCTCGGTCCAAGCCCGTGATCCTCGAAACTGAACGCCTGATCCTTCGCCCGATCGCGCCGGACGACTGGCGCGTGCTCTATCCGATCATGAGCGACCCGGTGGTGATGGCGCACTGGGATTCCAGCGAGATCGAGGACCCGGAGGTGGTGGCGCAGATGATCGCCGCCGAGGTCGACGACATGAGCGCGGGCCGGGCTTGCTACTGGGCGGTCGAGCGCTCGCCGGACCGCGCCTTCCTGGGCGCCTGCGACCTTTCCGACATCGACTGGCGGCATCGGCGCGGCGAAGTCGGGTTCGTGCTGGCCGGCGTCGCCTGGGGCCAGGGCTACGGCCTGGAGGCCATGCGGGCGGTGGTCGACCATGCCGCGTCGCTCGGGCTCAAGCGGCTCTGGGCGCGCGCTCACGTCGGCAACGAGCGCTCCGAGCGTCTGCTGGAGAGGCTGGGCTTCGAGGCCGAGGGCTACCTGCGCGGCCACATCCAGCGCGGCGGCGAGCGGCGCGACTGCAAGATCTTCGGCCTGTTGCTTTAGGGCGCGGCCGGTAGCCGCAGCACGCTGATCGACGTCACCTGACGCGCCGACCTGGCCGGGCGCAGGTCGCCCTCGACCACGAGCCGGAACGGGCCTTCCGGCGCCGCCATCGGGCCGCCGTTGCAACGGTCGGCGAGCACGATCTTCTTGGCGGTCATCAGCGCGTCGGTCTCGGCCAACGCCAGCGCGACGTGATAGCCGTCGGCCGCGGCGATCTCGACCACGTCCGCCATCTCCGGGCCGCGCAGCGCCTTGCCCTGCGGCGCGCCGACCTTCTGCAGCAGATCGGTCAGCGCCACACCCTCGCAGGCCTCTGATCGGCCGCCTTCCAGCTGCAGGGTGACGGCGACGCGGGGCATGGCGGCGAGGTCTGTCGCGGCGACGGTCGCGGTCTGGCCGCCGATGCCGGTGAGCTTGACGCTCTGAGCGGCCGCGGGCGAGACCGCGATCAGCGACGCAGCGACAACCCCCGCGGTCCACCCGTTCCAGTTCCTCATCGCCGTCTCCCGGAGCGTGGACGCCCAAGGCGCCGTTATGTAGGACGGACGATATGACGCAACCCCGCTCGATCCTCGGCGCGCTGCTGGCCGCGCTTGTCGCCCTCGCCGCGCCGACCGCCCTCGCCCAACCCAGTGCGCCGGTCACGGTGTTCGCAGCCGCCTCGCTGAAGAACGCGCTCGACGAGGTCGACACCGCCTATGCGGCGCAGAGCCACGTCGCCGCTCGAGCGTCCTATGCGGCCTCGTCCGCCCTGGCGCGGCAGATCGAACAGGGCGCGCCGGCGGACGTGTTCATCTCGGCCGACAGCGACTGGATGGACTATCTGGCGCAACGAAAGCTGATCACGCCCGCCACCCGCCGCGATGTGCTGAGCAACCACCTGGCGCTGGTTGCGCCGGCGACGTCGACCGCGCGGCTGACGATTGGCGAGGGCTTCCCGCTAGCCCGGGCTCTGGGTGACGGACGCCTCGCGATCGCCGGAGCCGAGGTGCCGGCCGGCAAGTATGGCCGTGCGTCATTGCAGGCGCTGGGTATCTGGGACTCGGTGAAGGACCGCCTCGCGCCGGCGGAGAACGTGCGCGGCGCCCTGGCCTTCGTAGCGCAGGGCGAAGCGCCGCTCGGGATCGTCTATGACACCGACGCCAAGACCGAGCCGAAAGTGAAGATCGTCGGCCTGTTCCCGGACGCCAGCCACCCGCGGATCGTCTATCCGGCCGCCCTCGTCGCGGCATCGCACAGCGCCAGCGCGGGCGGCTATCTCGGCTTCCTGCAAGGGGCGCAGGCGGCGGCGATCTTCAAACGCTACGGCTTCGTCGTCCTGCCGCGGCCGAAGTAGTTCAGGCCGCGCGGACGATCGGCAGGAATTGGGCGGCGGTCAGCGACGCGCCGCCGACCAGGGCCCCGCCCACGTCACGCAAGGCGAGGATTTCGGCGGCGTTCTCCGGCTTGACCGAACCGCCGTAGAGGATCGACGACAACGCGTCCTTGCCCCAACGCCCCTGCAGCGCCGCCCGGATCGCCGCGTGAACCTCCTCGATCTGCCCCAGGGACGGCGTCAGCCCGGTGCCGATCGCCCAGATGGGCTCGTAGGCCAGCGCGAAAGCTCTCCCCTCCAGCTCATCCGGCAGCGACGCCGCCACCTGGCCCAGCACGACATCGAGCGTGCGGCCGGCGTTGCGCTCGTCTAGCGTCTCCCCGACGCAAACGATCGGCTCCAAGCCAGCCCGCAGCGCCGCGCCCACCTTGGCGGCGACGTCCTCGTTGGTCTCGGCGTAATAGGCGCGGCGCTCGGAGTGGCCGAGAATCACCAGCCGAGCGCCGGCGTCCGCCAGCATCTCGGCCGAGAGGCAGCCAGTGAAGGCGCCGTTGGGCTCGGCGCGGCAGTCCTGCCCGCCGATCTCGATGCCCGCGCCGCCCAGCATGTCCGCCATCCGTTGGATCAGCGTGCTTGGCGGACAGAGCGCGACCCTAGCGGCAGCAGGCTGAGCGTCGAGAGCCGCGGCCAGCGCGCGGGCCTCATCGAGCGAGGCGGCCAGGCCGTGCATCTTCCAGTTTCCGGCGATCAGCGGGCGTGGTCCTGGCACGCAAGGCGCTCCCGATTTGCGCCGCGATGCGGCCCCCGGCCCGTGGCATAGCTGCCGGCTTCGGGTTCGACAACGCGCCGCATCCGGAGCGATATGCGAGCCGGGGCGGAAGCGCCGCGCTGGACGGGCGCCGCCGCACACATCTATAGGGCGCCAATGCTTCGTTTCTTCCGCGCCTTGAGCAAATCCTGGGTTGGACCGGCCATCATGGGCGTCCTCCTGATCGCGCTGGGCGTGCTGGGCAGCGGCAGCGCGCGCAGCCTCTTCGGCGGCCGCATCGCCGACGCCATCGTCCAGGCTGGATCGCGGGTGGTGACACCCGGCCAGTTCCAGAAAATGTTCAACCGCAACGAAGAGGCCTACCAGCAACGTACCGGCCAGCCGTTCCCGCTCGAGGAAGCGGTGAAGCAGGGCGCCGACAAGGGCATGCTGCAGGACCTGGCGACGCAGACGGCCTACTTCGAGATGCTGACCCAGTCCGGCATCCGCCCATCGGACGAAGTCGTCGCCGTCGAGTTGAAGCGGCAGGCTGAGTCCGGTCAGGCGCCGGGCCTGGCGGCGATCTTCGACTCGGTGACCGGGAAGTTCCGCCAAGAGGGGCTAAACCAGCTGCTGCAGGGCAACGGCATCACCCTGGCTGAATTCCAGCGCGAGCTTTCCGACGACATCGCCGTAGGTGACTTCACCAGCGCCGTGCACGAGAGCTTCGAGACACCACGCATCTACGCCGCGATCCAGGCGACGCTGCTGCTGGAGAGCCGGGACGTCACCTACTTTGTCATTCCGGCCGCCAGCGTCGCCCCGCCCGCCCCGCCCACCGACGCGCAGCTGACCGCGCTGATGCAGGCGCACAAGGACGCGCTGATGCTGCCCGAGCGGCGTCGGATGACCGTAGTGCGCTTCAGCGCCAAGGCGCTCGCGCCAAGCCTGATCGTCGATCCAAAAGCGGTCGAGCAGCAGTTCGCAGCGCGCAAGGACAGCTACGGCAAGCCCGAGACGCGCTCACTGGTCGAGATCCCGCTGAACGATCCGCGCGAAGCAGCGACGGTGCAGGCGGCGCTGAACAAGGGCCAGGATCCAACCGCAGTCGCCAAGTCGATCGGCGTCGACGCGGTCAGCTATGCCGACCAGCCACTCAGCGCGATCGTCGACCACAAGGCCGGCGTCGCTGCGTTCGGCCTGCAAGCCGGGCAGGTCAGCGGGCCGGTGCAGGGCGACTTCAAGACCGTGATCGTGAAGGTGCTGAAAGTGACGCCGGCGCAGGCGCCAGACCTCGCCGCCGCGCGCACCCAGATCGAGGCCGACCTGCGCCAGCGCCAGGCGATGGATAAGGTCTACGACCTCAGTCAGAAGTTCGAGGATCTCCGTCAGGGCGGCGCCAGCGTCGCCGACGCAGCCGCCAAGCTCGGCCTGCAGGCGGTCAGCGTCGGGCCGGTGACGGCGGACGGCAAGCAACTGACCGGACCCCCCGATCCATCGATCACGCCGAAACTGCTCACCGCCGCCTTCCAGCTGCAGCAAGGCGCCGACAGCGACGTCACCGAGGACACCGAGAAGGGCGAATATTTCGCGGTGCACCTCGATCAGGTGATCGCGCCCAGCATGCCGGGGCTGAACGAGACCGGCGTGCGCCAGATGCTGACCCAGGCCTACATGCAGCAGACGGTGATCGCCGCGCTGCAGAAGAAGGCGACCGACGCTCAAGCCGCGCTGAAGGCCGGACAGACCTTCGAGGCGGTCGCCGCGAGCTTCGGCGGCAAGGTGACCCATCAGATCGGGCTGCAACGGGCCTCCGCCCGGCAATACGCCCAGACACTCGGGCAGGATTTCCTGGCCGCGACCTTCGGGACCAAGGCCGGCCAGGTCTTCGTCGCCGGTTCGGATCCGCTGAAGGGCCTCGTGGTCGCCCGGATCGACGCGATCCGTCCCGCCGACCCGCGCCAAATCGCCCAGGTTCTGGACGCGGTCCGCCAGCAATCGGCGCAGCCTTACCTCGAAGGCCTGATCGATGCCGCGCGGCAGGCGGCGGTGAAGATGGTCAAGCCGCGCACCGATCTGGCGCTGGCCCGCAACACCATCGGCGTCGATGACGCCATGGTGGCCAGGGCGACCAAGGGCGCCGCTTCGCCAGCGCCGGCCAAATGAGCTGCGAGCCTGCCTTTCCCGCCTTCGCCGAGGCCTATGCGGCGGGGCAGGTGCAGGTGGTGGTCCACCGGCTGATCGACGACCTGGAGACGCCCGTCTCGGCGTTCCTGAAGGTCGCGCACGGCAAGCCCTACAGCTTCCTCTTCGAGTCGGTCGAAGGCGGCGCCTGGCGCGGCCGCTACTCGGTGCTGGTGATGGAGCCCGACCTGGTCTGGCGCTGCCGCGACGGCAAGGCCGAGATCGCCGAGGGGGCTGACATCGCCGCCGGCAAGTTCCGGCCGGACGGCGACGGGGCGCTGGAGTCGCTGCGCGACCTCGTCGCCCGCTCGCGCCTCGACCTTCCGCGCGGGCTGCCGCCGATGGCCGCCGGGGTCTTCGGCGTGATCGGCTATGACATAATCCGGCTGGTCGAAAAGCTGCCGGACGTAAATCCCGACCCGCTGAACCTCCCCGACGGCGTGATGGTGCGCCCATCGATCGTGGCGATCTTCGACGGCGTCGCCCAGGAGATCATGCTGGTCGCCACAGTGCGGCCTTCCGGAGACGACCCGCTGGCCGCTTACGAGGCCGCGACCGCCCGCATCCAGCGGGTGATCGAAGCGCTGAGGCGCCCGCTGCCGCCGCCTGGGCCGCGTCCCGACCCTCAGCCAGACCAATTCGTCTCGTCGATCGATCAGGCTGGCTACGGCGAAATCGTCGAGCGGGCCAAGGACTACATCCGCGCCGGCGACGTCTTCCAGGTGGTGCCCAGCCACCGCTTCGGCGCGCCGTTCCCGCACGATCCGTTCGCACTCTACCGGTCGCTGCGGCGGACCAACCCGTCACCGTTTCTGTTTTTCCTCAACTTCCCCGACTTCCAGCTGGTCGGCTCGTCGCCGGAGATCCTGGTCCGGCTGCGCGACGGCAAGATCACCATCCGCCCGATCGCCGGCACCCGGCCGCGCGGGGCGACGCCTGAGGAGGACGCGCGGCTCGAGGCGGAGCTGATCGCCGACCCGAAGGAACACGCCGAGCACCTGATGCTGCTCGACCTCGGCCGCAACGACGTCGGCCGCGTCGCCATGCTGGCCCAGCAGAACCGCAACGCGCCGCGCAGCGTTTCCCGGTCGCCGCGGGTGCGGGTCACCGCCAGCTTCTTCGTCGAGCGCTACAGTCACGTGATGCACCTGGTTTCCAACGTCGAGGGCGATGCGCCCGAGGGGCTGGACCCGGTCGACGTGGTGATGTCCGCCCTCCCCGCCGGCACCCTCTCCGGCGCGCCGAAGGTGCGGGCGATGGAGATCATCGACGAGCTTGAAGAGATCAAGCGCGGCGTCGCCTACGCCGGCGCCGTGGGCTACTTCGGCGCCGACGGTTCTGTCGACACCTGCATCGTGCTGCGCACCGGGCTCTTCAAGGACGGGATGCTCTACGTTCAGGCCGGCGGCGGAGTCGTGGCCGATAGCGATCCGGTCGCCGAGTACCAAGAGACCCTGGCCAAGGCCAAGGCGATCCGCGAGGCGGCGACCGAGGCCTGGCGCTTCGCCTGAGGAGGCTTGGGCGTGGCTGACGACGCGCGGATGATCGAGGCGATCATCGCTGCGCCCGACGATGATGCGCCGAGGCGGGCCTATGCCGAGTGGCTGAAAGCGCGCGGCGATCCGCGCGGCGAGTTCATCGAGCTCCAGCTGAAGGCCGCCGCCAGCCCTGACGGTTGGCGCAGCGAATTCGCGGCGCGGGATCTGCGGGCGGCGCATGGCGAGTCGTGGGTTCCAGCGATCCAAGGGCTGAGCGTCACGGCGTTCCGGCGCGGTTTTCCTGAGTCGATTTTCATCTCCGGTGACGACTTCCTGGATTGCGTCGACGCCATCTTCGGCACGATGCCGGTGCGCGAAGTCACCCTCTGGGGCAGCGCCGGGACCCTGGAGCGCATCGTCGAGCGCCCTGAACTGCGGCGGCTTCGGGCGCTCAGTCTCAGCAACGAGGTGACTGTCGAAGGTCTGGCGGCGCTGGCCGCCTCGCCGTGGGTCAGCGAGCTTGCAAGCCTCTCGGTGGACGGCGTTCCGATCGGCGATGCGGGCGGCGCGGCGCTGGCGGGCGGGACGGCGCTTCGACGACTGTCCACCCTGATGCTGGTCAACTGTGGCATCGGTCGCGAAGGCGCCGAAAGCCTGGCTGGCTCGCAGATCCTGGGCGCGGTGACCTATCTCAATCTTAGCGCCAATCCGCTGGCGGCCGGAACTGCACGCGTTGTCGCCTCACCCTATCTGGCAAGGATCGAACGGCTCTATCTTGGGAAAGCTGGGGTCGACGACGCGGCCTGCGCGGCCATCGCCCTGGCCTCCGGACTCAGCGGGCTCACCGAACTCAACCTTCCTGACAACCGCATTCGCGACGAAGGCGCGGCCGCGCTGGCGAACTCGGTCAACATGCCGAACCTCGTCCGGTTGAGGCTGTCGGAGAACGGCATTGGCGATGCGGGCGCAGCGGCGTTCGCGTCCGCCCACGGCTTGCCCAAGCTAGAGGTGCTCGATCTGTCGTCCAACGCGATCGGCGAGGCTGGTGCAGAAGCCCTTGCCAACGGTAGCGGCCTGCCCGCCCTGAAGACGCTCGGCCTCTCCTACAACCCGATCTATGTCCCGGGCGCGACGGAGGAATGGAAGGACTGGGACGGGAGCTCGGTCGGTTCGGGGCCGGTGAAAGTCGACACGGCCGAGCTGAAGGTCCGCTACGGGCAGCGCTTCGAGATCACCTAGCTAAGAAGGCGGCGGCGCCGGCGTCGACTTCGCGCCGGCTGGACAAGCGTCCATGCGATACCAGGGGCCGCGAAGGAACCCCGGGTGCAAGATGATGCAGACGTCCTGACCGGGCTCTGTCGCATCGTATTGATCCTCGAGCACACTGATCGAGTCGGGGTCGTGGCGCGGTCCCCACGGCGGTAGATCGAGGTAGTAGCTTTTGACGCCTTTGCGAGAGAGCGTCGTGTGCTTGCCGGCGACGGTGACGCGCATGTACTGCGGCGCGCCGTGATCGAGGTGGTAGTCGGCCTCGCCGTAGAGGGCGTAAGCGGCCACCGCGCCTACGATGATCATGCCCAGTCCGCCTCGCCGCCAGAGCGCGTAGACCGCGAGGCCGGCGAGCGCACCGCCCAGCGCGGGCAACAGCGACGACGAGGTATTCAGGTACTGGACGTCGGACCACACTTTCAGGATCAGACCGGCCATCGGCGCGAAGAACAGGCAGCCGACGCCCTTGCTCAGCCGCTTCTTGGCCCCGACCGTGACAAAGCCCCCGCGCGACAAGCCGACGAGCGCGATCGCCGCGATCGGCGCGGCGATGCAGGCCAGCAGCGGCAGCACCAGCGGATAGGCGAAGAAGTTCAGCCAGACCGGCAGCACAAGGCCGAGCAAGGCCAGCGCCCAGGAATACTTCTGGACGTTGGACACCCACGGCGGCGGCGGGATGGGAGGCGGCGGCGTTGGAAGGACGGTGGTCGTGCTCATGGCGGCCCAGACTAAGCTGAGCAGGCGCTCGCTGACTATCCGGTCTTCAAAGCCGGCCCGGGCTACATCGGCCAAGGCGTCGGCATCAGCACCACGGTGACCGCCAGCGCCAGCGCCGCAACGGCGAAGAAGCCGGCGGCGATGGTCACCTCGGTCAGGCTGTCGGGCCGGCCGCGCGGCGCCAAGAGCGCCTTGGCTTCGCGCATTGCGCGGTCGTCGATGCGGGAATCGGCCATGACCTGAAGCGTCGGCTTGGCCGCCGTCAGGCGCAAGCGGCGATAGCGTCGCGGCTTTCGTCGGCGACCGACGTTCCCTATCTCGGCAAAGGCGCGCTAGAAGGCGGGCTGAATGAGGCGCGCCATGATCCTGGTCATCGATAATTACGACAGCTTTACGTACAACCTCGTCCACTATTTGAACGAGCTTGGGGCCGAGACCGTCGTCTATCGCAACGACGCGCTGACCGCGCAGGACGCCTTCGCCATGCGCCCGGAGGCGCTGGTGCTGTCGCCGGGTCCCTGCACCCCCAACGAGGCCGGCATCTGCCTGGCCCTGATCGCCGGCGCGCCGGACGACCTGCCCGTGCTGGGCGTCTGCCTCGGCCACCAGTCGATCGGCCAGGCGCTGGGCGGCGAGGTGATCCGCGCGCAAAGCCTGATGCACGGCAAGACCAGCCCGATCCACCACACCGGCACGGGAGTCTTCGCCGGCATGCCCAACCCGTTCACGGCGACGCGCTACCACAGCCTCTCGGTGCGCCGCGAAACCCTGCCGGCCGAACTCGAGGTCACCGCCTGGACCGATGACGGCGAGATCATGGGCTTCTCGCACAAGACCCGGCCGCTGCACGGGGTGCAGTTCCATCCCGAGAGCATCGCCACCGAAGGCGGCCACCAGCTGCTCGCAAACTTCCTGGCGCTGGCCGGCGTCAAGCGCCTCGAAGAGGCCTGACGCGGCGCGCCATGTCCGAAGCCTTCAAACCCCTGCTGGCCAGGCTCGCCGACGGCGCGACCCTGGATGAGGCCGACGCGGAGAACTTCTTCGCCGCCGCGTTGCGCGGCGAGCCGACGCCGGCGCAGGTGGCCGCGGCGGTCACCGCGATGCGGCTGCGCGGCGAGACCGTCGGCGAGATCACGGCCTGCGCCCGGGTGATGCGACGCGCGGCGATCACGCTGAAGCATCCGCACCAGGTGATCGACGTCTGCGGCACCGGCGGCACCGGCATTTCGACGTTCAACATCTCGACGGCCGTGGCGTTCGTGCTGGCCGGCGCTGGCCTTAAGGTGGCCAAGCACGGCAATCGGACCATGACTCGCCGCTCAGGCAGCGCCGACGTACTGACGGCGCTGGGCGTCAACATCTCCGCCAACCTCGCCCAGCAGCGCCGGGCGCTCGACGACGCTGGGGTTTGCTTCCTGTTCGCCCCCGCCCACCACGGCGCAATGCGGCACGTGCTGCCGATCCGCCAGGAGCTCGGCTTCCGCACCGTGTTCAACCTGCTGGGTCCCCTCGCCAACCCCGCCGGCGCGCAGCGCCAGGTGCTGGGCGCGTTCGATCCGAGCTGGGTCGAGCGGCTGGCGCGGGTGCTGCTGGCGCTGGGCACAGAGCGGGCGTGGGTGGTGCACGGCGAAGGTCTCGACGAGATGACCACGACCGGCACCACGCAGGTCGCCGAGTGCCGCGGCGGCGAGATCCGGCTCTTCAACGTAACGCCCGAAGCGGTCGGACTGCCACGCGCGACGCTGGCCGACCTCGCCGGCGGCGAGCCCGACGCCAATGCCGAGGCGATCCGCGCGCTGGTGGGCGGCGAGAAAGGCGCCTACCGCGATATCGTGCTGCTCAACGCTGCCGCCGCCTTGCTGGTCGGCGACCGGGTCGAGACGTTGCGCGAGGGGGTCGAACTCGGCGCCACGGCGATCGACGACGGCCACGCGCATCTGGCGCTCGAGCGGCTGGTCGAAGCCACCAACCGGCCGTGACCCGGGAGGCCGGCGTGAGCGACATCCTCGAAGAGATCGCCGCCTACAAACGGATCGATGTCGATGCGCTGAAGCGGGCGACCAGCCAGGACGCTGCGGAGGCCGCGGCGAAGGTCGCCTCGCCGCCCCGCGGCTTCCGCGCCGCGCTGGAAGCCGCCGCCGCGCCCGGTCGGCTCGCGCTGATCGCCGAGGTGAAGAAAGCCTCGCCGTCCAAGGGCCTGATCCGCGCCAACTTCGATCCGCCGGCGTTGGCCAAGGCGTACGAGGCCGGCGGCGCAGCCTGCCTCTCGGTGCTGACCGACGGCCCGAGCTTCCAGGGCGCTGACGACTATCTCGTCGCCGCAAGGGATGCGACGCTACTGCCGGCCTTGCGCAAGGACTTCCTGGTCGATCCTTGGCAGGTCGCTCAGTCGCGGGGCCTCGGGGCCGATGCGATCCTGGTGATCCTGGCGATCTGCGACGACGCGCTCGCGGCCGAGCTGCTGGCCGAGGCCGCCCGGCAGGGCATGGACGCCCTCGTCGAAGCCCACGACGAGGCTGAGGTCGACCGCGCCGTCGCGCTGGGCGTAGGCCTGATCGGGGTCAACAACCGCGACCTGCGCACGTTCGTCACCGACCTCGCGGTCACCGAACGTCTGGCCGCGCGCATCCCCAATGATCGTCTGCTGGTCACCGAAAGCGGGATCGCGGGACCCGCGGACGCCGCGCGGCTCGCCAAGGCCGGCGCCCGCGCCATGCTGGTCGGTGAGAGCTTGATGCGGCAAGCCGATGTCGAGGCCGCGACGCGCGCTCTGTTGGGCTGACACCTCGAATCACCGTGCGGCCGAACGCACGGACCCACCGCACGCACCGAACGAATCGCCCGCGTCCACTCACCCAGCGCCTGAGTCGCGATCTCGGTTCGTTCTCATCCTGCAGCTCCCTGAAATCGCAGGGGTTTTCGTTTACTTGACTTTAACCGTGAACACCTAGAGAACATCGACGAACGTTTTGGGTTTGTTCCGGCGCTCGCCGGGCGACGTTCTTGAGGCTGCAAGCATGCTTACCCGCAAACAGCACGAGCTTCTCATGTTCATCCATGAGCGGATCAAAGAAACCGGCGTCTCGCCGTCTTTCGACGAGATGAAGGATGCTCTGGACCTCGCATCGAAGTCTGGCATCCACCGGCTGATCACAGCGCTGGAGGAGCGCGGGTTCCTGCGCCGCCTCCCCCATCGGGCCCGCGCGCTGGAAGTGGTGAAGCTGCCGGAGCAGGCCACCGCCGCCGCGCCGCCGAAGGGCCGCGGCGCCTTCCGGCCGCAGCTGGTCGAGACACCGGCGGGCGGCAGTCCGGGGCCAATGATCGCCAACGACGTCCGCGAACTTTCAATCCTCGGCAAGATCGCCGCCGGCACGCCGATCGAGGCGATCCAGCACGAGCGCGACCGGATCCAGGTGCCGGAAGCCATCCTCGGCGCCGGCGAGCACTTCGTGCTCGAAGTGCAGGGCGATTCGATGATCCACGCGGGCATCCTCGACGGCGACTATGTTGTCATCCGCCGTGTCAACTCCGCCAACTCAGGCGAGATCATCGTCGCCCTGGTGATGGGCGAGGAAGCCACCCTAAAGCGCCTGCGCAAGAAGGGCGCGTCGATCGCCCTGGAAGCCGCCAACCCTGCCTACGAGACCCGCATCTTCGGCCCTGACCAGGTGCAGGTTCAGGGCAAGCTGGTCGGCCTGATCCGGCGCTACCACTGATGTCGTTCGCCGACTTCATCCGCCGCAAAGCCGGCGAAGCGGCCGACATCGCCGCCCTGGCCCAGGCGACGATCTCGATGCCGGTGGCGGAGTGGGAGCGCTTCGAAGCCTGGGTCAACGCCGCCGGCAAGGACGCCACGGCGCTATGGGAGATGGCGGGGCAGGAGCAGGCTTAGGCGCCCGCCGGGTTTGTGGCCGGCGCATCGAGGAACGCCAGCGCCACATCGACCAGAGCCGGCGTGTCGGACATCTCGTAGTGGGTGACACCCGGCAGGATCGCCAGGCGGTGGCGCGACATGCCAGCCCCGTCCCAGCCCGCATCGCGCAAGCCACCGCCGAGCAGCTGGTAGAAGCGCACCATGTGCTCTGGCTCGAACATGTCGCTGTCGCCGTAGACCAGCAGTGTGGTCGGCTTCAGGGTCTTGGCGTCGGCAGACCAGTCAAACTCCTTGCGGATCACCTCCCCCATCCGGCCAACGAAGTCTGGGAAGTCTTCCACCCGCGGCGCGACGGTCTTGTAGGCTTCGTACATCGGCGTCTGCATCATCATCGCTGCGTTGTCGCGTGTTAGTGCTTTCTGCTGCTCGCGAATGTCGGCGTAGAACCCCGTCGCGGCGTAAGGCGCCGACGCCAGCACCAGCCGGTTCACCACCTCGGGGTGCTGCACGCCCAGGCGGAAGGCGACCATGCCGCCGAACGAGAACCCCATCACGTCCACCCGTTCAAACCCAAGCGCTCGCACCAAGATCGCAAGGTCGTCGGCGATGGCGACAGGGTCGATCGGCCGGTCGGTAAGTGCGGTGCTGCCGTGGCCGTAGAGATCGACACCAATCACCTGCCGCCGCGCTGTCAGGCTGGGCAGGATGGCCGCGAACATGTCGATCGTGCCGAACCCGCCGTGCAGGAGCAGCAAGGGCGCGCCCTCTCCCTGGATCCGGTAGCCGTACCGCACGCCGCCCGCTTCCACATGGCCTTGCCGGATCTGGGTCATTTAGCTGCTCCTCCGCTGATTGCCGTCTGAGGACGGTCGAGCGTGATAGGTTCCGACAGTTCGTTCGCGAAACTGACGGAAGCGCCGTTCGCCCGCTCCTTGATCGCCTCGGGTTGAAGCAAGTGTAGCGAGAAACCCGACCGGCCTATCCCTCCGGCGAGCTCCAAGGCCGTTGCCCCCTGAGCGGTTGGGACCAGACGATGCGCCAGCCGTGGGCGCTCGCGAAGACCTCGGCGGCGCCGCCGGCGGCGAAGTCGCCGGGGCGCAGGACGACGGCGTCGCGGCAGGCGGCGGGCAGGTCGATGTCGGCGCGCAGGACCAGGATTTCGGACGTCGCGCAGAGCTCGGCCAGGCGTTCGGGCTTGGGCTTGCGGCGGGTCCACCAGATGCCGAGCGCCGGCTTCACCCCTGACCTGGCGGTGCAGGACCAGTAGTCGCAATCGAAGAGCGCGCCGCGCGCCCGGGTCATGTCCGCTGGCACGGCAAGGCCGCGGCGCTGGGCCCAGAGGTCTGTGGCGTAGGACCGGACGCCGGGCCTGAGCGCCACTTCCTGGCCATGGGCGACGATGGCGGCGTCGCGGCCGTCGGCGGCGACCCAGATCAGCGGCGCCGGCGGCCGGGGCCAGAGCGCCACCGCGAAGGCCAGCGGCAGCCCGATCCAGCGCAGCCAGCCGTTCCAGAGACAGATGAAGAGGATGCCGAAGTAGGAGATCACCAGCGCGATCTGCGGCGCGGCGGTGGCGGTCCCGCCGGCGCCCGGCGCGGTGGCGAAGAGGTGGCCGATGGCGATCACGGTCCGCGCCGCCCACCCGGCGACGAACAGAGCCGGGGTCGCTAGGCCATGGCCGACCAGTTCGCACAGCAAGGCGATGGCCAGCGCCGGCATCATAACCACGCTCGCCACCAGGTCGGCCGTGAGGTTGGCGAAGACGCCGAAGTTGGCGATGCGGTTGAAGTGCTGGATCGCGAACGGCCCGGTCGCCGCGCCGGCGACGAGGCTGACCAGGAAGAGCGCCACCACCCAGTCCCGCCCGCGCTGGATCAACGACAGGTGCCACGGCAGGCCAATCGGACGCGTGGGCCGGGGCCAGATCTCGGCCAAGGCGACCAGCGAGGCGGTGGCGCAGAACGACATCTCGAAGCCCGGCTGCACGACCACTTCTGGGTCGGCGATCAGGATCAGCAGCGCCGCCAGCGCCAGCGATCTGAGGCTCACCGCCTGCCGGTCCATCAGGATCGCCGAGAACGCGACCCCGGCGGTGATCGCCGCGCGGCGGGCCGGGGCGTGGGCGCCGGAGAGCACGAGGTAGGCGGCCACGGCGACCAGCGCGCCGGCGGCGGCGACCTTCTTGCCGTTCACCCGCAGCGCCAGCCACGGCCAGGCGGCGATCAGGAAGCGCAGGGCGAAGAAGACGAAGCCGCTGAGGGCCGCGGTGTGCAGCCCGGCGATGGCCAGCATGTGGGCGAGGCCCGAGGCGCGCAGGTCGTTGCGCACCTCGGAACTCAGCCAATCCTGGTGGCTGGTGGTGACCGCGACCGCGAGCCCGGCCGCATCGCCAGCGTGGCCGTCCATGACGCCGTTCATGTCGCCTGCGAGGCGCTCGGCGGTGTTCCAGCGGAAGGCGTTGACCGCCATCACCAGGCGTAGTCGCCAGGGCGCGGGCGGCGCCGGGATCACGGTCGGCGGACCGCGCGCGAGACCAACGCCGCCCTCCCCGTCGAACCAGGCGTCGCGGGCGAAGTCATAGGCGCCCGGCGCGGCGGGAACCGGCGGCGGATCGAGCAGCGCGTGCACGTCGATGGCCTGGCCCGGCGTCACGAAGCCGCCCGGCGGCATGACGATCCGCACGCGGAGCGGCAGCTGAGCGGCGGTCAGGTGGCTGATCGAGGTTGGCGCGATCAGCAGGCGCGGCCCGCTCTGGCTCGGCGCATCGACGTCGACGACGTAGCCTCGGATGTCGGCCACGCCCACGCCGGCCGGGACGATCGGGGCGGCGACGTGATCGCTGCGCAGCTTGGCGACCGAGAAACCCGCCGCGGTCATGGCCGTCAGCAGCAGCGCCGCGATCAGCGCCCGGCTGCCGCCTCGCCACGCGGCGATGATCGCGCCGCAACCGAGGGTGATCGCCACCGCCGCCACCGGCCAGAAGGCGGGCTCGGTTTTCAGGCCGAGGTAGATCGCGGCGCCGAGACCGAAAGCGACGGGCGTCCAGAGGAAGACGCGGTCGAGCTGCGCGCCGACTTGGGTCCACGCGCTAACGGCCAGTGCCGCGGCGCTAGGAAGCCGCCGAACACGCGTGCTAAGAGCCCGCGCCCCCGCACCTGGTAGAGCAATGCCCCAGCCCGTCGTCACCCGTATCGCCCCTTCGCCCACCGGGATGATGCATATAGGCACAGCTCGGGCCGCGCTCTACAACTGGCTGTATGCACGCCACATGGGCGGCAAGTTTCTTCTGCGTGTGGAGGACACCGACCGCGAGCGCTCCACGCCCGAGGCGGTCGAGGCGATCTTCGAGGGCATGAAGTGGCTGGGCCTTGAGCCCGACGAAGAGCCGGTGTTCCAGTTCCAGCGCGCCGACCTGCACCGCGCCGCCGCCCTGGAGCTGCTGGAGCGCGGCGGCGCCTACAAGTGCTTCATGACCATTGAAGAACTGGCCGAGGAGCGCGAGAAAGCCCGCGCCGAGGGCCGGCCGATCCGCTCGCCGTGGCGCGACCGCGGCCCGGACGTCGGCGCCAACCAGCCGTTCGTGGTCCGGCTTCGCGCGCCGCTGGAGGGCGAGACCGTGGTCGATGACCTGGTCAAGGGCCGGGTCGCGTTCAAGAACCGCGAGCTCGACGACCTGATCCTGCTGCGCGCCGACGGCAGCCCGACCTACAACCTCGCAGTCGTCGCCGACGACCACGACATGGGCATCACCCACGTGATCCGCGGCGACGACCACCTGAACAACACCGCCCGCCAGATCCTGATCTACCAAGGCCTCGGCTGGCCCCTGCCCGCCTTCGGCCACCTGCCGCTGATCCATGGCCCCGACGGCGCCAAGCTCTCCAAGCGCCACGGGGCGCAGGGCGTGCGCGAGTTCGCCGACATGGGCTACCTGCCTGAGGCGCTGCGCAACTACCTGGCCCGGCTGGGCTGGGGGCATGGCGACGACGAGATCTTCAGCGACGCACAGGCGGTCGAGTGGTTCGATATCGTCGATGTGGTCTCGGCGTCGGCCCGGCTCGACTGGCCGAAGCTGAACCACGTCAACCACCACTACATCCAGCTGGCGAACGACGAGCGGCTGGCCGGGCTGACGTTCGAGGTGCTGAGCAGCCGCAGCGTCCATCTGCCCGCCGACTTCGCCGCGCGGCTGGGGCGGACCATCCCGCTGGTGAAGGACGGGGCCAAGACCATCCTGGAGCTCGCCGACCTGGTGATGTTCGCGCTGAAACCGCGTCCGATCGAACTGGACGCAAAGGCGCGCGGGCTCTTCACCGACGAGGTCAAGGCGCGGATTGGCCGCCTCGCCGAGGCGCTGGGCGCCGCGGAAGTCTGGAAGCCGGAACCGTTGCTGGCGGGCCTGAAGACGTTCGCCGAAACGGAAGGGGTCGGCATGGGCAAGTTCGGGCCGGCCTTGCGCGCCATCCTGGCCGCGGGAGCGGTCGCGCCAGACCTCGCCAGCGCCCTCGCCGCGCTGGGCCGCGAGGAGAGTTTGGGACGCATCGAGGATGCTCTTTCGCAAGTGCAGTAAGCCGCTATAAGGCGATTGGGCGCCTGGCGCCCGCTAGGGAAACGGGGCCTAGGGAAAAGAAGGGGAAATGCATGGTCGATAACGCCACTCTCACCGTTGGCAACACGAGCTACGACCTGCAGGTCATCAAGGGTACGACGGGCCCGGACGTGATCGATGTGCGCAAGCTCTACGACGAGTCCGGCGTTTTCACCTTCGATCCCGGCTTCACCTCCACCGCGTCGTGCGAAAGCAAGATCACCTACATCGACGGCGACGCCGGTGTTTTGCTGCACCGCGGCTATCCGATCGAACAGCTGGCCAAGGGCTCCAGCTTTCTCGAGGTCTGCTACCTGCTGCTGAACGGCGAGCTGCCGACGGCGGCGGAGTTCGCCGACTTCGAGCACACGATCACCTATCACTCGATGATCCACGCCCAGTTCGACCGGTTCTTCACCGGCTTCCGGTCCGACGCTCACCCGATGGCGATCATGACCGGCGCGGTCGGCGCGCTCTCGGCGTTCTACCACGACAGCATCAACGTCGATGATCCCAAGCAGCGCGAGATCTCGGCTCACCGGCTGATCGCCAAGATGCCGACGATCGCCGCCCGCGCGTTCAAATACTCCGTCGGCCAGCCGTTCGTGACCCCGCGCAACGACTGCTCCTACGCCGAGAACTTCCTGCGCATGGCCTTCTCCGTACCGGCCGAGGACTGGGTGCCGAACCCGGTGCTGACTCGGGCGATGGACCGTATCTTCATCCTGCACGCCGACCACGAGCAGAACGCCTCGACCTCGACCGTTCGTCTCGCTGGCTCGTCGGGCGCCAACCCGTTCGCCTGCATCGCCGCCGGCATCGCCTGCCTCTGGGGTCCCAGCCACGGCGGGGCCAACGAAGAAGCGCTGATGATGCTGAACGAGATCGGCACCGTCGACCGCATCCCCGAGTACGTGCAGGGGGTGAAGGATCGCAAGTACCGGCTGATGGGCTTCGGCCACCGGGTCTACAAGAACTTCGACCCGCGCGCGAAGGTGATGCAGGAGACCTGCCACGAAGTGCTGGCCGAGATCGGCGACGTCGACGACCCGTTGCTGAAAGTGGCGATGGAGCTGGAGAAGATCGCGCTCAACGACCCCTATTTCATCGACCGCAAGCTCTACCCCAACATCGACTTCTATTCGGGCATCACCCTGAAGGCGATGGGCTTCCCGACCACGATGTTCACCGTGCTCTTCGCGCTCGCCCGCACCGTTGGCTGGATCAGCCAGTGGAAGGAGATGTTCGAGGACCCGCGCCGCAAGATCGGCCGCCCGCGCCAGCTCTACAACGGGCCGCTTCGCCGCGAATACACGGCGATCGACACTCGGGGCTGAGCCCATGCCCGGCGCCGGTTCTTTGCCGGGCCGGGCCGCTTACGAGGCGTTACGGCGGCGCGCCGAAGACGACCCTTTCATCGTCGGCTTCTGGCTGGGTGGGTCGCGTGGCAAGGGCCGGGTAACCGAACATTCGGACTACGACTGTGTGGTGATCCTCGCTGACGACGCGCCGGCGCCGTTGCGAGCTGACATCCGTGAAGCCGCCGAACCGGACGTGGACCTCGTTCTGATGACGATCGCCGAGTTCGATCGTCACGCGGCCTGGGGCTCGCCCGAAGCCTGGGATCGCTACAGCTACGTCGGGCTGAAAGCGCTCATCGACAAGACTGGACGTCTGCAGGCTATGATCGACGCGAAGGCGTGCATCCCGCCGGCCGCGGTGGCGGAGTTCATCGACGCCTCGCTCGATCACCTGATCAATCAGGTCTACCGCGCCCTGAAATGCCTCCGTGACGGCGATCCCGTCGCCAGCCAGCTGGAGGCGGCCGAGGGGGTGAAGCCGTTCCTGGACGCGGTCTTCGCGCTGCACGGCGGTCGGCTGCGACCGTACTTCAAGTATCTGGCCCAAGATCTGGAGAGGGCGCCGCTGGGCCTCCTCGGTTTCACAAGCGACGACCTAGTCCAGCGATTGCTCGACGTGCTTGGCCGCGACGCTGCGCTCGCCTTGCGTGGGCTGATGGCGGAGGCGCAGCCGCTGTTTCGCGCGGCCGGACATCACGCGGTGTTTGACGGCTGGGGCGATGCGATGAACTTTATGCTGGATTGGCGTCCAACCGTGGACGCGGAGCGGGGGCCGTCGGCATGAGTGTCACCAGCATCACGTCGTCGCCGGTGGCGCAGCCGGTCCAGGAGCCGAAGGACCCGGCCGCGCTCAGCCGCACCGTGGTGATCTGGATCTATGTCAGCCTGGGCGCGTCGGTGCTCAGCTTCGCCGCCGCCGCGTTCAAGCTCTCCGCCAACTTCCAGTTCGCCGGCGCGCCCAGCCAAGGCATTGTGGATGTCGAGACCGTGCTCAATGGGCTTTCGGCGCTGGCCACGCTAGCGACGTTCCTGGTGACCGGGTTCCTGACACTAAAGTGGATCTACCGGGTCAATCTCAATGCCAAGATCCTGGCGCCGGACAAGACGATCACCCCCGGCTGGGCGGTCGGCTGGTACTTCGTGCCGTTCGCCGCGCTCTGGAAGCCCTACCAGGCGATCCGCGAGACCTGGCAGATCTGCGTCGCCCCTAAGGCATGGCAGACGGCGACATACCCCATCCTGCTACGGCAGTGGTGGACGCTCTGGATCATCGGCAACATCCTTCAGAACGTGTCGTTCCGCCTCTCGATGGAGAGCGACCTGCCCGGCTCGGCGATGATCTCGGACGTCTGCGGCCTCATCGGCGACCTCGTCGACCTGCCACTGGACCTCGTCTTCATCATGCTGGTCCGCCACCTGACCACGCTGCAAGTCTCCGCGCTCAGCGGCCGGTCGTTCGACTAACCCCAAGTAAATTCGACCGAGGCCGGAACATTTTGGCGGCGCATGCGTTCGCGAGTTGAGGGGCCGTTTCGCGGGAGTGTACCGCCATGTCCGTCGCTGACCTCAGGCAAAGTATCGTTCAGTCGCTGGCGCAGACCGAACTCGATCTGCGCGACGCCAGAGCTGTGCTCACCGGCGGCGAGGATCCGCAAAAGGTGCGGGCGGCGGGCGAGTTTGAATGGCTGGTTCATCGTCGGCTGTTACTGCGACGCAGATTGGTGGAGCTCGACCGGCGCATCGCCGAACACCACACCCTCTTCTCCTGGGCGCGGCAGATGTGGTTCGACTTGATGCTGCAGTTCGAGAGCTGGATCGCGCACGGCTGAGCCTGCCCTCCGACTTGTGCTAACCGGGGCGGATGAGCATTCGCCACCTCTTCGTCACCCAGGTCTACGAGGCGTCGCTCGCGGATGACGCCGGCTTCGACGACTTCAACACAGAGTTAGCTGACGCCTGCGCAATGCTGGCCGCGGAAGACAAGGCCGGCCAAGACTGGTGCAAGGCGCACGGCTACGGCGGCTATACGTCCTACGCATCGCTGGACGACCTGCCGCGGCGGGCCAGCGTCTTCGGCGACCTGGTGAAGCGGCTCGATCGCCATGCCGCGCGGTTTGCCGCCGAGCTGGGGTTCGATCTCGGGCCGCGCGGCCGGCTGAAGCTCGACAGCCTCTGGGCCAATGTCCTGAAGCCAGGCGCGGCCCACTCCGGCCACATCCACCCGCACAGCGTGATCTCCGGCACGGTCTACGTCGCGGTTCCGCCGGGCGCCGGCGCGCTCCGCCTGGAGGATCCACGACTGGCAGCGATGATGGCGGCGCCGCCGCGCCGGAGCGACGCGCCGGAAGCCGTCCAGCCGTTCGTCACCCTGACGCCGTCGCCGGGCGCGGTGTTCCTCTGGGAGAGCTGGCTGCGCCACGAGGTGCTGCCGGGCAGCGCCAAAGCCCAGCGGATCAGCCTGAGCTTCAACTACAGCTGGAGATAGCCATGTCGGACACCGACCCGAAGCCCGAGACCCCCGACGACGGCTGGAAGCACACGGGCGTGCGCGTCGTGCCGGCCGATCAGCTGGATACCAACACGGCCCAAACACCGGGCATGAACCGCGCCGCGGCGATCAACTTCGCGCGGGTCGGGGCGCAGAAACTGTGGGCCGGGACTGTGCACATCCACGCCGGCGCCAAGACCGGCGCACACCACCACGGGCCGCTGGAAAGCGTGATCTACGTGATCCGCGGCCGAGCACGCATGCGGTGGGGCGAGGCGCTGGAGTTCACCGCCGAGGCCGGGCCGGGCGACTTCATCTACGTGCCGCCGTTCGTGCCGCACCAGGAGATCAACGCCTCGTCCGACGAGACGCTGGAGTGCGTGCTGGTGCGCAGCGACAATGACGCCGTGGTGGTGAACCTCGACATCGCGCCGGCGGAGTCGCCGGTGACGGTCCCTTGGATCGACCCGATCCACAAGGCGTAGCTAACCAACTGCGCGCTCGACGATTTCCAGCACCGCGTCAGCCGCGGCCTCGAACGGGTCGCGCTCACTGACGCCCAGCTTTTCCAGGGCCCTTGTCTGGGCGGCGATCTGCGCTGTGCGTCGTGCCGGGTCGTCGAGCAGCGCCGCGACGGCGGCGGCGAGTTCCGCCCCGTTGCAGTGCTCCTGCAGGAATTCCGGCGCGATCTCAGCGTCGGCGGCGATGTTGACCAGGGTGAAGTACCGGGTACGGATGATAATCCGAGCGATAACCGCCGTAGCCGGATGACCTCGGTAGCCGACAACCATGGGGCAGCCAGCGACGGCGAGCTCCGTGGTGACAGTGCCGCTGCAGGCGAGCGCCAGGGTCGCCGCGCGCATGGCGTCCAGTTTGTCGCACTCGCCCTGGACGACGTGGGCGCGAAATGGCCAACCGGCGACGCGCGCAGACACCTGATCCGCCACCGTGTCGGCCGCTGCGACTACGAGGTGCAGGTCTGGCCGAGCTGACTTCAGTCGCGCGACGGCATCCTCAAACGCTGGAAGCACGCGCTTCATCTCGCTGCGCCGGCTGCCTGGCAGCACGAGCAGGATCGGGTCGTCCGGCCCGGCGCCGATCGCCTGCCGTAGCCGCGCCGGGTTGGAGGCCGAGAGATCGCGGCGCAGCGACGGGTTGCCGACACTGACCGTCGGCAGGCCCTCGGCCTCGAAGAAGCGCGGCTCGAAGTCGAACAGCGTGAGCAGCCCGTCGAAGATCCGCGCCGCCGTCCGCGTCCGACCCGGACGCGTGGCCCAGACCTGAGGCGCGACGTACTTCACCAGCACGGTGTCCGGTACGCGCAGCTTCAGCCGCCGTCCGACGCGCCAGGTGAACTCCCACGAGTCGATCAACACGGCGACGTCTGGCCGCGCCGCCTCGGCCTGCTTCACGATGCGCTCGATCCGGTCCAGCGCCAGCGGCACGGCGCCGACAATCTCGAACAGGCCGACCAGCGAAAGCTCGGCGATGTCGAACGGACTCTCGATTCCCTCGGCCGCCATCCTGGCGCCTCCGACGCCGACGAACTCGACCCCGTCCTCGCCCAGCCTTGCCCGCAACGCCCGCGCCAGCCCGGCGCCCAGCGCATCCGCCGACGCCTCAACCGCAACCAGCATCACCCTCAGTGGCCGGTTCACCCCGGCGGCTCGGCGACGCCGACGACGAAGAGGCCAGCTGCATCGGCCGCCTTGGCCACCGCCTCGCGGTCGATCACCAGCATCTTGCCGGCGACGCCGACGACACCGGCGAGCCCTGCCCGATCCGCGCCTTCGATCGTGGCGAGACCGATCGTCGGCAGGTCGACCCGCTCCTCCTGGATCGGCTTGGCGACTTTGGCCAGGACGCCGCGGCGACGTCTGACCGACCCGCGCAGGTCGGCGGCCAGTTCGGCGAGGCGGCGCAGCATCGCGTCGGTGCCCTCCTGCGCCTCGACCGCCAGCACCAGACCGTCACAGACGACCGCGCCCTGGCCAATATCGAGGGCGCCGATCTGGCGCGCGATGGCCAGCGCCTTGGCGATATCGCCTGCGTGGTCGGCGCCTGCCGCGATCAGGCCCAAGGGTCCGTCCGGCAAGGCGAGATCGCCCATCACCTCATGCGCGCCTTCGATCGCAAAGCCCTCTTTCTCGAAGCCTTGCATCAGGAACCGCAGCAGAGCTTCGTCGCCGTTGCGCGCGGCGAGGGCGGCGCCGGGCAACCAGGCGAGGCCGCGCAGGTCGGGTTTCAGCGCCGAGAAGTCGGGCCGGCGCACGAGGCCAGCGAAGCAGAGCGCCTCGCAGCCGGCGCCACGGGCGAGCCGGACGATGCGGCCGATCTCGGCGACGCCCGCTTCCTCGCCCGGGAACTCGGCCATCACCGGATCGGCGAAGCCGCGCAGGCGGATGACGAAGAACGAGCGTTCAGCCTTGCGGCAGTGTTCGGCCAGCGCGAGGGGCAGTCCGCCGCCGCCCGCGATCAGGCCGAGCTTGGTCATTCGCCGCCGGCGAAGCCCCGTTCGGGCAGCACCAGCGGCCGCTTCGGCTCGGCGCGGATGAAGTCGACGATCTCCAGCACTTCGGGAGAGTCCGCGAACGCCGCCGCCGCCGTCAACACCCGCTCGCGGAACGGCTCGTCGCCGGCGGCGAACACCGCGCGAAAGCCGGCGCGTAGGGTGTTGATCTGCTGGCGCGAGAAGCCGCGTCGCTTCAGGCCGACGAGGTTCAGGCCCTGCAAGGTGGCGTGATTGCCCCAGACCATCCCGTAGGGGATCACGTCGGAGTTCACCGCCGCCAGGCCGCCGACAAAGGCGTAACGCCCGACGCGGGAGCGCTGCTGGATAGCCGAGAGCCCGCCCATGATCACGTAGTCGCCGAGCACCACGTGGCCGCCGAGGGTGGCGTTGTTGGTCAAGGTGACGTTGTCGCCGACGATGCAGTCGTGGCCGACGTGGGCGCCCATGTAGAAGGTGCAGTCGTCGCCGATGCGGGTGACGCCGCGGCCCACGCTGGAGCCACCGTTCATGGTCACGTGTTCGCGGATCAGGGCGCGGGCGCCGATGACGAGGCGGACCGGGTCTGTCGACTTATAGATGGCATGTTGCGGCGGCCCGCCGAGGAACGTGAACGGGAATACTTCGCCGCCCTCGCCAATCTCGGTCTGGCCTTCGACGACGACGTGGGCATGCAGCCGCACGCCCGCGGCCAGCTTCACCCCTTCGCCGACGATGCAGTAGGGACCGATCTCCACGTCGTCCGCGAGCTCGGCGCCCGGCGCGATAAGCGCCGTCGCGTGGATTTTCATCCGTCAGGTCTCGACCAGCATGGCGGCGAACTCGCACTCGGCGGCGACCTTGTCGCCGACCATTCCCTGCCCCCGAAACTTGAATACGTCGCCGCGCGCCCGGATCACCTCGACCGGCATGCGCAGCACGTCGCCCGGCCGCACCGGATAGCGGAAGCGGCAGTTGTCGACCGAGATGAACATGATGCCCTTGTTCTCGACATCGACGTCCATCGACTTGCTCATCAGCACCCCGCCGGTCTGGGCGATGGCTTCGATGATCAAGACGCCGGGCATCACCGGTCGGCCCGGGAAGTGACCGGCGAAGAACGGCTCGTTGATCGTCACCATCTTCAGGCCGACGATCGACTGGTTCTGCACATACCCTTCGGCGCGATCTAGCAGCAGGAACGGTGGCCGGTGCGGGATCCGGCGCATGATCTCGTCGATGCCGAGCTCGGTCGGGGAGAGAACTTCAACAGGCGCCTTCCTCATGCCTCCCCTCCCTTCTCCTTCCGGGCCGCGGCCCGGGTAAGCCAGGCGACTTCTCGGAAAAACTGTCTGACCGGGCGGGCAGGCGCGCCGCACCAGGTTTCGCCCGCGGGCACATCGTTCATGACGCCAGCGGCCGCCGCCAGGCGCGCTCCAGCGCCGATCGTCACGTGGTCCGCCAGCCCGACCCGGCCGCCCATCTGGACGCCGTCGCCGATCACCGAGCTGCCCGATAGGCCGCAGTGGCCGGCGATCGCGCAATTGCGACCGACACTGACGTTGTGGGCGATCTGCACCAGGTTGTCGATCTTGCTGTTCTCGCCCACCACGGTGTCGTCGAACGCGCCGCGATCGATGCAGGTGTGCGCGCCAATCGAGACACCATCCTGGATGATCGCCCGGCCGAGCTGGGGCACGTCGATCAGCCCTTTCGGACCCACTGTCAGGCCGAAGCCAGCTTCACCGATCACCACGCTGGCCGATATCCGCACCCGATCGCCGATCAGCGCGAAGCTGATCGAAACGTTCGCGCCGATCTGGCAGCCGCGTCCGATCGCGACGCCGGGCCCGATCACCGAGTGCGGCCCGATCTCGGTTCCAGCGCCGATCTGGGCGCCGGCGCCGATCACGGCGCCATGGCCGACGCTGACGTCGTCCTCGAGCATCGCGTCCGGGTGGACGAACGGTGCGGACGGGTCCAGGCGCAGCGACCGGTGCAGCCGATCCGCCGCCGCCGCCCACGCCGCCTTCGGCGCCGGCGTGATCAACGCCGCGCAACTCTCGGGTAGGAGCGCCGCGTCCTTCTCAGTGACGAAGCAAGCGCCCGCGGCCGTGGCCTGCGCCGCCGCCGCGAACTTGCGATCGTCCATGAAGCTGACCCCGCCCGCGTCGGCGCGGTTCAGCACCGCCGCTGCACTGACCACCCGCGCAGCTAGGCTCGGCTCGCAGGTAGCGCCGGTCAGTTCGGCCAAGTCACTCAGCGCAACCGGGCCCAGGCTCGCGAAGAACCGCGGGTCCGGCGCGTTCAACGACCGGGCCTGCGTCAGCGGGCCCCCGCGGCGGCCGCGGGAGTTTGGTCGAGGTGTTCGCGGTCGAAGGTCAGGGTCGTGATCTTGGCGTCGAGACCGGCAACCGCCTTAGCGGACAGATCCATCGCCGGGTTGACGATGCGCACACCGCCGGAGTCGGCGTCGATCAGGATCGAGCAGTGCGCCTCCTGATAGAGGGCGCTCATCACCGGTTGCAGTTGGGTCAAGACGACGCCGATCTGCTTTTGCTGCGTCGCCTGCATTTCCTGCTGACGCTGCTGCGCACGCTTCTCGAAGTTGGAGGCGCGCAGGTCCAGGTTGGCCTTGCGCGCCTGCAGCGTCGCCGCATCGAGCGTCGCCTGCTGGGCTTCGAGCGCCTTGCCGTCATTGCGGATGCCGTCGGCTTCCGGCTGCAACTCGGCGTTGACCTGGCCGCCGAGCACCTTCAGCCGCGCCACGACCGCCTGACCGACTTTCGAGTTGCCGATGATCGCGTTGACGGAGAAGACGCACACGCCGGGGATGACCGGCCCTTGAGCGAGCGGCGGTGCGGCCGGGGCCCCACCGGTTGGGGCGGCCGTGGCCGATGTGTTGGCGATGAGCGCGCCGATCGCGAGACCGGCGACGAGGAGGGAGCGAGCGTTCATGGGGGGCTGTTCTTAGAACCTTGTATTGGTTGAGAAGCGGAAAATCTGGGTAATGTCGTAGGGTTCCTTGGCCACCGGTTCGGCGATGTCGAATCGCAGCGGGCCAAGCGGGGATTTCCAGAACACGCTGACGCCGACCGAGGCCCGAAGGCCCAGGTCGTCGCGCACTGTGGACAACGGCGCGTTGGTTAGCGCATCGAATTTGCTCGAACGGTCAAGCAAGCCCAGCGTACCGACGTCGGAGATCAGCGCCGTTTTGATGCCGTACTGCGCCGGAAGGAAGTTCGGGAACGTCAGCTGGGCTTCGCCAAGCAGATAGAGCTTGCCGCCAAGGGCGTCCTGGTAGCGGGTGTCGCGTGGACCGATGCCGGCCAACTGGAAGCCGACGAAAGTGTCGCCGCCGCGGTAGAAGCGGTCGCCGATGCGGATCGAGTCGCCATCCCAGCCGTCGATATAACCGCCGGAGGTGGTCAGGCTTAGGATAAGGTCCTTGGTGAACCCGTGATACCAGCCGCCATCCCACTCGGTGCGCACGTAGTGCACCGAACCGCCAGCGCCGGCGAGATCCTGGCTGAGGTCGAGGTAGTAGCCACGGCTGGGCGCGACCGGATCGTTGCGCTTGTCGAGCCGCACGCTGTAGCCGAATGACGAGGTGACGTAAGACCCGCGCTCGTCGCAGAGCACGATTGAGACCAGCTCGGCGCCCGGGGTGCAGAGGTTGGCGTCGACGATGACGTCGTCGGTGCGCAAGGTGTAGCGCAGGCTCATGGTCGAGTTGACCGTCAGCGGGAACGCCACGTGCACGCCGCCGCCGGCCGAGGCGCTCTGATACGAAGCGTACTGGCTGAAATTGTAGCGGGTCGCATAGAGATCGAACCCGGCGCCCATGTTGCGTCCGAGGAACCGGGGCTCGGTGAACGAGAAGTCGATGTCCTGGCTGAGCGAGCCGATCTCGATCCGGGCCCGCACGTCCTGGCCGCGACCGCGGAAGTTGGACTGATTGAAGCCGAGGTCGACCACCAGCTGGTCGACCGACGAGTAGCCGGCGCTGGCCGAGAGTTCCCCGGTCGGCTGCTCGGTAACCTTGACCAGCAGGTTGGTGCGGTCCGGTTCGCTGCCGGGCGTCGTGGTGATGTCAACGTCCTTGAAGAAACCCAGCGCCTTCACCCGGTTCTTCGACTGGTCGACCAGGACGCGGTTGTAGGCGTCGCCTTCGGAGAGGCTCATCTCGCGGCGGATGACATAGTCGAGGGTCTGGGTGTTGCCGACGATGTCGATGCGGTCGATGTAGACCCGCGGGCCTTCCTTGACGTCGAACACGACGTCGACCGTGTGGGTCGCCGGGTTGGAGTGGTACTGCGGCCGCACGTCGACGAAGGCGAACCCGGCCGAGCCGGCGGCAAAGGTCAGCGCGTCGGTGGCCTGCTGGATCTTCTCGTCGGAATAGAGCTGGCCCGGGCTGATCGGCAGCAGAGCGCGCAGGATGTCCGGGTTGAGCTTTTTGAGTTCGGTCGACACCGAGAGCTTGCCGAACTTGTATCGGTGGCCTTCGTCGATCGTGTAGGTGACGGCGAAGCCGTTCTTGTCCGGCGACAGCTCGACGATCGAGGAGACGACGCGGAAGTCGTAGTAGCCCTTGTTTCGGTAGAACTTGCGCAGCTGCTCGCGGTCGTACTCGACCCGGTCGGGGTCGTAGTTGTCGTTCGATTCGAAGAACCGGTACCAGTGGCTCTCCTTGGTCACGATCACGTCGCGCAGGTCGTTCGACGAGAATTCCTTGTTGCCCTGGAAGTTGATCCCGATGATGCCGCTCTTGGGGCCCTCGTTGATCTCGAAGATCAGGTCCACACGGCGTTGCGGCAGGTTGACGATCTTCGGCGTCACCGTCGCCGAAATGCGGCCCGAGCGGCGATAGAGCTCGATGATCCGGCCGACGTCTTCCTGCACCTTGGCCTTGGTGAAGATGCCGCGCGGACGCACGGTCACCTCGTCCTTCAGCTTGTCTTCCTTGATGCTCGAATTGCCCTCGAACAACACCTGGTTGATGATCGGATTCTCGACCACCTGAACGGCGAGGGTGTCGCCCTGAAGCTGGATGCGGACGTCGGAGAAGAGTTCCGTTCTGGTCAGGGTCTTCAGCGCGAGGTCGAGCTTGGCCTGGTCGACCGTGTCGCCGACCTGGATCGGAAGATAGGAGAGGATCGTGTCCTGCTCGATCCGCTCGTTGCCTTGCACGACGATGCGACCGACGATTCCGCTCTGCTGGACCCCTTGGGCTGCACCGACTCCGGGCGCGACCAAGCTAGCCGCTCCGATACACAGCGCCACGCTGGAGAACAGCGCCGCATAGCGGGCGCGAACTTTGGTCATCGGTTCAGTCATCACTCGCCGGTGACTCTTCGATTTAGGAAAAAAGGGCGCCGAAGAAGTGGAACACCTTCTGGAGGTGCAGGTCGTTCACGTTGGCGAACAACAACAAACAGGCCAGCAAAGCAAGACCGACCCGGTAGCCGGCTGCCTGTATGCCCGCCGAGAGTGGCCGGCGGACAACGAATTCATAGGCGTAGAAGAGAAGATGCCCGCCGTCCAGGATCGGTATCGGCAGCAGGTTCACCAGCCCAACCGTGATCGAGATCAGCGCGGTGAAACTGACCAGATTTACGATCACGCCGAGGGCCTGAATGCCCGGATCGCCAGGCGCGTCGTCGAGCGCCTGCTTGGTGATGGCGCCCGACGCCTGAGCCGTGCCAATCACCCCGTGCAGTTGGTCGGGGCTGACCCCGCCGGTGACAATTCGGCTGAAGTAGAAGCCGGTGGTCTCCACCGTCTTCCAGGTCCGCTCGGCGCCCATGCCGATCGCGGTGATCGGGTCGTAGCGGACGATGTGCGGCTTTTGCGGCGCCAGCGCCACGCCCAGGAGGCCGCCAGTCTGCGAGCCGCCGAACACGCTCTTCACCTGCTGCTTGCCGGGCGTCGCTTCGAGGTGGATCAGTTGGCCGGCGCGCTTGACGGTGAAGTCGATCGGCACGCCGTCGCGATAGATCACATAGTCCTGCAGGTCTTCGAACCCGCGCAGAGCGTGGCCGTCGGCGGCGGTGATCATGTCCCCGGGCTTGAAGCCGGCCTTGGCGGCCGCGCTGCCGGCCTGCACGCTGGCGATCGGGCCTTGGATGACCACCTCGCCCATCGTGGTGAAGAGGATGGCGAAGAGCGCGATGGCGAGCAGGAAGTTGGAGACCGGCCCCATCGCCACCACGAGTGCGCGCTGCCAGAGCGGCTTAAAATAGAGGTAGCGCTTCTCGGCGCCGTCGCCCTCCTTGGCCGCAATGCGCGTGCGCAGATCGTCGAGGTCGGTCTGGTCGGGCACGCTGGCGGCGTTCTCGTCGCCGGCGAAGCGCACGTAGCCGCCGAGCGGCAGCCAGGCCAGGCGCCACTCGACGCCCCACCGGTCCTTGAACGAGAAGATCGCCCGGCCGAAGCCGATCGAGAAGTGGTCGACCGCCACGCCGCAGGCGCGCGCGGTCAGGAAGTGGCCGAGCTCGTGAATCGTCACGATGAAGGTGATGATCACCAGGAACGGGACGATGATGATCGCCGCGTTGGTGAGAAAGGCCAGCATTTCCGAGGCGTTCCTTCTTGGGCCTTCAGCCTCTGCCCGCAAATCGAGACAGGACTTGGGCAGCGGTGCGGCGAGCGCCCCCGTCGATCGCCATCGCCCATTCGAGCGGATCAGCGTTGCTATCTTGTGTCAGCTCTCCGCCCCCGGAGAGTTCCTCGAGCGTCTCTGCGACCAGGGCGGCAATATCGAGAAAGCCGATCTTGCGGTCAAGGAACGCGGCCACGCCGATCTCATTTGCCGCATTCATCGCCGCCGGGGCGCCGCCGCCGGCTTCCAGCGCCTGCCGCGCCATGGCGAGCGCAGGGAACGCAATCTCGTCCGGCGCCTCGAAGGTCAGCTGGCCATGCTTTGCGAGGTCGAGCCTGGGCGCGGGCCAGTCGACCCGGTCCGGCCAGGACCAGGCGCAGGCGATCGGCGTGCGCATGTCGGGCTCGCCGAGTTGGGCCAGGGTTGAGCCGTCGGCGTACTCGACCAGGCTGTGAACGATCGACTGCGGGTGAATCAGTACGTCGATCTGGCCCGCCGGCATGTCGAAAAGGTACGAGGCCTCGATCATCTCGAGCCCTTTGTTCATCATCTGGGCCGAGTCGACCGAGATCTTGCGGCCCATGCTCCACTTCGGGTGCGCGACCGCCTGCTCGACGGTGGCGCCGGACATCTCCTCGCGGGTCCAGCCACGGAACGGGCCGCCCGACGCGGTGAGGATCAGGCGCGAGACCCGGTCGCGGCACGCTGGCTGCAGCACCTGGAAGATCGCCGAGTGCTCGCTGTCGACCGGGATCACCCCGCCCCCCGCCGCCTTGGCCGTGGCCAGCAGCGCAGGGCCGGCGCAGATCAGGCTCTCCTTGTTGGCCAGCGCGACAATCGACCCCACTCGCGCCGCGGCCAGGGTGGGCGCGAGGCCCGCGGAACCGACGATCGACGACATCACCCAGTCCGCGCCCAGCCCAGCGGCCTCGGCGATCGCCGCCGCGCCGGCAGAGGCGCCGATGTTGGAGCCGTTGAGACGCTCACGCAGCTCCGGCAGCAGCCCTTCGTCTTCGATGACCACCTGGCGCGGACGCCATCTCTTGGCCTGCTCGGCGAGGCGCCCCACGTTGCGCCCGCCGGTCAGCGCGATGATCTCGACGTCGGCGCCGGCGCGCTCGAGCAGATCCAGCGTCGACTCGCCGACCGAGCCGGTCGAGCCGAGAATGGAGACAGTGCGCGCCGCCATCAGTGCGCCCACCCGAAGTGGTCGATCAGCCGCGCGGCGGCGAATACAAGCGTCGCGAACATCAGCCCATCCACCCGATCAAGCAGGCCCCCATGGCCGGGAATGAGATCGCCGGAATCTTTAACACCGAACCTGCGCTTCAACATCGATTCCCAAAGATCGCCCATCATAGTGGCCAGGCCGCCGGAAAGCCCGATCAATGCGGCGCCCGGCAACGATAAGTGCATCAGCAAGGCGGCGACCCCGACGGATGCCCCTGCAGCGGCGACCAATCCGCCAAAGAATCCCGACCACGTCTTGTTGGGTGAGTACCGAGGCCAAAGTCTGGGCCCTTTCAAGGCGTTGCCAACCGCAAAGGCGCCGATGTCGGCCGCCCAGGTGGTGGCCAGCAGCATCACCGTCCAGCCGCCGCCCTGGGCCGTGTGGCGCAGCCAGATGATCGCCAGGCACGCCGGCGCCACGTAGAGCACGCCATAGGCGGCGTCGAACCGGCGCTCGACCACCCCGCGCGAGGCTGCCGCCGTCGCGAACGCGCCAAACACGATCATCCCCAGCGCAGCCCAGATCTCGCCGGCGTAGGTGAGGAAGACGACCCCCAGAACCGCCGCGGTCATGATCACCGCGACCCGGGCCACCGCGGCCCTGGCGGCCATCACCGCCCACTCGACCGAGATCACCGAGACCGCGACGGCGATGACGATCAGGAAGAAGCCGCCGCCGAACCAGGCAACCGCCAGCGCGGCCGGGGCCAGGATCAGGCCCGAGCCGACACGCAGGGCGAGGTTGTTCCAATCGAATCGGCGGGCGCGCGCCATACCTGACCTGGGCCGCTCCGTAAGTCGCGGCCTAACCGGCGGCCAGGACGTCGTCGACCGCCACCTGCCCAAACCGGCGTTCCCGCGACTGGAACTCGAGGATGGCGTCGCGCAGGAGTTCGGGCCCGTAGTCGGGCCAGTAGACATCCTGGAAAATCAGCTCGGCGTAGGCGCACTCCCACAGCAGAAAGTTCGACAGCCGGCGCTCGTAGCCGGTGCGAATGACGAGGTCCGGCGCAGCGGCGGGCGAGGTGGAGAGCTGGCGCTCGAACAGCTGCTCGTCCAGGTCTTCCGGGCGGGCTTCACCCGCGGCGACCAGGTGGGCGAACTTGCGCGCGGCGTCGGCGATGTCGGCGCGGCCGCCGTAGTTGAAGGCGACTTGCAGGTGGAAGCGGTCGTTCTTGGCCGTGCGCGTCTCGGCTTCCTCGACGATGCGCAGGATGTCGGGGGCAAGGCCCTCGCGGCGGCCGACGATCCGCACGTTGACGCCGTTGCGCTGCAAGCGGGTCAGGTCGCTGGCGAAATAGGCCTTCATCAGGCCGAGAATCTCGGAGACCTCGGTCTCCGGACGGCTCCAGTTCTCGGTGGAGAAGCCAAACACGGTCAGGCGTTCGACCCCGAGCGCCTCGGCGCCCTCGACCGTCCGGCGCAGCGCCGCGACGCCGGCGCGATGGCCCAGCGCCCGCGGCAGACCGCGCTGCTTGGCCCACCGCCCGTTGCCGTCCATGATGATCGCTACGTGCAGCGGCGCGCCGGCGCCGCCCTCCGCAACCGTCCTCAGCACGCGCTCGCTAGGACCGTCGGGGCGGGGCATGGCGCGGGCCTCTCCTGGAGCATCGCGCGTCGGCGCGCGCGCCCTCATACTTGCATGATCTCATGCTCTTTGGTTTTCAAGGCCTCGTCCACGCGGCGCACCGCCTCATCGGTGATCTTCTGGACCTCGCCTTCCATGCGCTTCAGCTCGTCCTGGCTGATGACGCTGTCCTTCTCGGCCTTCTTCAGATCGTCGTTGGCGTCGCGGCGAACATTGCGGACCGCGATGCGCTGCTGCTCGGCGTATTTCCCGGCCAGCTTGGCCAGATCCCGACGGCGTTCTTCGGTCAGCGCGGGTATCGGCACGCGCAGGTTCTGGCCCTCGACCACCGGGTTCAGGCCAAGCCCCGAGTTGCGAATCGCCTTCTCGACCGAGACCACCAGCCCCTTGTCCCAGACGCTGATAGTGATCGAGCGCGGCTCCGGCACGCTGACCGCGCCGACCTGGTTGATCGGCATGTTCGAGCCGTAGGCGTCGACCATGACCTGATCCAGCAGGCTGACGTTCGCCCGGCCGGTGCGCAGCGAGCCGAACTCCTCCTTCAGCGCGGCGACCGCCTTGTCCATTCGCTCACGGTATTTCGCCACATTGGGCTTCTCGGCCTCGGCCATGGCCTAGCTCCCTTCCGTTCTGATCAGATCAAGCTGCCTCGGCGGCGATGGTGGTGAACACCCCCTCGCCTTGCACGACGCGCATCAGGTTGCCGCGCTCGCGGATCGAGAACACCACGATCGGGATGGTGTTGTCGCGCATCAGGGCGATGGCCGAAGCGTCCATCACCCGCAGGTCCTGCGCCAGCACCTCGAGGTAGCTCAGCGTGTCGTAGCGCTGGGCGCCCGGCTCCTTCTTCGGATCAGCGGTGTAGACGCCGTCGACGCTGGTGCCCTTCAGCAGCGCATCGCACCCCATCTCGGCGGCGCGCAGCGCGGCGGGCGTATCGGTGGTGAAGAACGGCGCGCCGAGGCCGGCGGCGAAGATCACCACCCTGCCCTTCTCCAGGTGCCTGAGCGCGCGGCGGCGGATGTAGGGCTCGCAGACCGCGTCCATCGGGATCGCCGACTGGACGCGGGTGTGAACGCCGATCTTCTCGAGCGCGCTCTGCATGGCGAGCGCATTCATCACCGTCGCCAGCATGCCCATGTAGTCGGCGCTGGCGCGTTCCATGCCCTTGCCGGCCATCGACAGGCCGCGGAAAATGTTGCCGCCGCCTATTACCAGACAAAGCTCGATGCCGGAATTGACCACCTCGCGGATGTCTTCGGCGACGGAGTCGATGGTCTTCAGGTCGATGCCGAACGCCTGATCGCCCATCAGCACCTCACCGGAAACCTTGAGCAGGATCCGGCGGTAGCGCTGGGCGGCGTCGGCCATCGGGTGGTCATCCCTGGATTCGAGTCGGAGAGCGGGGCGCACCTTAGCGCGCCCTCCCCGAGATGGGGAGGGCGACGCTTCGGAGTCGACAAGGTCAGTTAGTTCAGGCGCCGCCAGTCATCGAAGCGACTTCGGCGGCGAAGTCGTCAGCTTTTTTCTCCACCCCTTCACCGAGGGCGAGACGCACGAAGCCGAGCACCTTGATCAGCGAACCGACCTGTTTGGCGGTGTCGGCGACCAGCTGCTCGACGGTCTGGTCAGGGTTCTTCACATAGGCCTGTTTCAGGAGGACGACTTCCTCCATCCACTTGCGGATGCGGCCCTCGACCATCTTCTCGATCACGTTCGCCGGCTTGCCGGACTCGGCCGCCGTCGCGGTCTGGATCTCGCGTTCCTTTTCGACCGCGGCCGGGTCGAGCTCATCGGCGCTAAGCGACAGCGGCGGCGGGCTGTGACCGGCGGCGTGCAGCGCGATGTTGCGCGCCAGCTCTTCGAGTACGGCGGCGTCGCCCGCGCCCTCGACCGCGACGATCACGCCGATACGGCCGAGATCGGTCGCGCCCGGCACCTTGTTGTGCACGTAGACGCCGACCGCGCCCTGGGCGACGCTCAGACGGGCCGAGCGGCGCAGCGTCATGTTCTCGCCGATCGTAGCGATCAGGCCGGCGATCAGCTCGCCAGAGGTCTGGCCGCTATCGACCTTGGCGTTGCGAAGCGCCTCGACGTCGCCGTCAGTCCCGACCGCGGCCATGGCGATCTGCCGGGCGGCGGCCTGGAAGGTCTCGTTGCGCGCGACGAAGTCGGTCTCGGAGTTAAGCTCGATCGCCGCGGCAGTGGCGCCGGCGCCGTTGCGGCTGGTCGCGACGGCGACCACGCCTTCGGTCGCGACGCGGTCAGCCTTCTTGGCCGCCTTCGCCAGGCCCTTGACGCGCAGCAGGTCGACCGCAGACGGAATGTCGCCGCTGGTCTCCTCGAGCGCCTTCTTGCAGTCCATCATGCCCGCGCCAGTCGTCTCGCGCAGTTCCTTGACCATGGAAGCCGTGATGTCGGCCATGGCAGTCTCTCCAAATCAGTCGTTCAGCGTGAGCGGGCGGTTCGGCCCGCTGGATGGGTAGGACGTCAGCTTTCGGCCTGCTCCGGCGCCTCAGCGGTCTCGGGGACGGGTTCGGCGACCGTCTCTGCGGGGCTCTCGGGCTCGCCCGTGAATTCCGCCTCGGTGACCACCGGATCAGGCCCGGTATCGGGTTCGGCACCAGCCTCGGGCTCCGCCGGGGCCGGCGCAGCCGCGCGGGCCGAGGTGCGGCGCAGTGCGGGCTCGACCGGGGCTTCCGACGAGCCGATATCGACGCCCATCGAGACCTGGCCTTCGGTCAGGCCGTCCAGCACCGCGTCGGCGACCAGGTCGCAGTAGAGCTGCAGCGCGCGGGCGGCGTCGTCGTTGCCCGGGATCGGGAACGAAATGCCTTGCGGATCGCAGTTGGTGTCGAGGATCGCCACGACCGGGATGTTGAGCTTGCGCGCTTCCTGAATCGCGATCGCTTCCTTGTTGGTGTCGATCACGAACATCAGGTCGGGGATGCCGCCCATGTCCTTGATGCCACCCAGCGACAGCTCCAGCTTGTCGCGCTCGCGGGTCAGCTGCAGCAGCTCCTTCTTCGGGCGACCGGAGCTTTCCGGATTTTCCAGCACCGCTTCCAGTTCGCGCAGCCGCGCGATCGACTGGGAGATGGTGCGCCAGTTGGTCAGCGTGCCGCCGAGCCAGCGGTGATTGACGTAGTACTGGGCGCAGCGCTTGGCCGCAGTGGCGACCGGCTCCGACGCCTGGCGCTTGGTGCCGACCAGCAGCACGCGGCCGCCGGATGCGGCGACTTCGCGCACCTTGACCAGCGCCTGATGCAACAGCGGCATCGTCTGCGACAGGTCGATGATGTGGATGTTGGAACGCGATCCAAAGATGAACCGCTCCATCTTCGGGTTCCACCGATGGGTCTGGTGGCCGAAGTGGGCGCCAGCTTCCAGGAGCTGTCGCATAGAGAATTCGGGAAGCGCCATATCGTGTTTCCTTCTTCCGGTGCGCCTCCGCAGGCAAAACCCCCTTGCGGGAGCCCGGAACGGAAACGCGCGGGAATTTGCCCGCGCGTTGCCGAACGCCTGCGTGTGTGATGGGCGCCACATAGGCGAAGGCGGACGGCAACGCAAGGCTGGCGCGCAGAACGCCGCGCCGGCGCGAACATTCTGCGACAGCGGAACCTGGGAGTGGGCGCGGCGGTTGCCGAACCAGCGAGACGTCGCCGCCTCCCCTGCCCGGCGCCGGCCGCTTCTTATCGACTGCTCAAACCCAGCGCGGCTGAACCAACTTGGCCGCAACGCATTTTCACCTTGAGACGGGAGCGCCTCCCTATGTTCGATCTGCCCGACCTTCCTTACGCCTACGACGCCCTTGAGCCGGTGATCTCCAGCCGGACGATGAAGTTCCACCACGACAAGCACCACAAGACCTACGTGGAAACGCTCAACAAGCTGCTCGCGGACGCCAAGTCCTCGCCGGACAGCCTGGAGAGCGTGATCCGCGATGCGAAGGCCGCGGGCGAGACCAAGCTCTTCAACAACGCCGCCCAGGCCTGGAACCACGCGTTCTTCTGGAACGCCATGACCGCCACGGTGGCCAAGCCGAGCAGCGACCTCGCTACGGCGATCGATAGCGGCTTCGGGGGGCTGGCCGGCCTGAAGAGCAAGTTCGTCGAAGCGGGCGTCGGCCAGTTCGGCTCGGGCTGGGCGTGGCTGACCGCCGACAAGCAAGGCAAGCTCGCCATCGTCCCCACGCCCGACGCCGGCTTGCCGTCCGAGGACGGCGGCCAGGTTCCGATCCTGGTCTGCGACGTCTGGGAGCACGCCTACTACCTGGACCACCAGAACGACCGCAAAGGCTTCCTCGAAGCCTGGTTCGACGCCCTGCCGAACTGGTCGTTCGCGGCCAAGCAGTTCGCGGCGGCTAAGGGCCAGGGCGATGCCTGGCGCTACCCGGCGCCCCACGCGGCCGAACCATTGAAGCGTGCGGGCTGATCCCGTCCGCCAAGACTGTCAGGAGAGCAGCACCGATGAACGATCTCACCACCGGAACGAAGGCGGCCAAGCCGTTCCTGAGCGATGTGAAAACCCTGCGAGAGCAGGCCCGCAAGCACATCGATCGGGGCGCGGTGACCAAGTCCTACGCCGGCGACGTCAAGCAGACGATCGACATCCTGCAGTCGGTGCTGGCGACCGAGCTGGTCTGCGTGCTGCGCTATACCCAGCACTCGATCGTCGCGACCGGGCTCTCCAGCGAGGGGGTCAAGAAGGAGTTCGCGACCCACGCCAAGGAGGAACAGGGCCACGCCATGCAGGTCGCCGAGCGGATAAACCAGCTCGGCGGCGCGCCGGACTTCAACCCGCAGACCCTGACCTCGCGCTCGGCGGCCGAATATTCCACCGCCGACGATCTGGTGGCGATGATCAGGGAGAACCTGATCGCCGAACGGATCGCGGTGGAGCACTACCGTGAACTGATCCGCTTCTTCGGCGACAACGACCCAGTCACCCGGGTGATGATCGAAGGTATCCTGTCGGTCGAGGAAGAGCACGCCAGCGATATGCTCGACCTGCTGCAGACCCACGGCGGGACCGACTGAGAGCCCAGAGGGCGGCTGCTCCGGCGGCTTCGGCCTCGGAACGGCCGCCCAAACTGGCGCGTTGGTTGGGGGAGAACGACCTCGAAGCAAGCCTGGAGAGGCGCCATGACCGTCAGCCACCAAGAGACCGAACTGGAACGACGCGCGGCCGCCAACGGCCAGCTGAAGACGCCGGTCGAAGCCAGCCAAGGCGTACAGACTTTCCATGTCCGCTGGATGCTCGTCGCCAGCCTGGTGCTGGCGCTGATCGCCATCGGCGTCTCGTACGTCTGGTACATATCCGCCCAGGGCGCGCGCACCGCGCAAGCCTCGCCGGCCGCTGTGACCTCGGAAGAGCGCTCTGGCGGCTAGTCGCGTGAATCCAGCGGGCCGTCGTTAGGGCCGCGGAACAGTCTAACCCTGCAGCCGGTTACTCCCTCGACCAAACATCGAGGGAGTTTTCCTATGTCCACTGACGTTTCCAATCCGGCGGATGTCGAACATCTGCTTTGGGATGAGATCGAAAAACATCATATCGGCATGCTGATACTGACGGGCGGTTCGCCGCGTCACGCGCAGCCGATGGCCGCGTTCGTCGAGCGCGGGCGCCGCCAGCTCTGGTTCTTCGGCGACAGCGCATCGGAGATGGGCAAAGCGATTGGTGACAAGCGCACCCAGCTCGGCATGTTCATCTGGCAGCAAGGCGACGTCCGCGCCTGCATCGGCGGCCAGATCGCCGTCCAGCACGACCGGGAGCGGATCGACCGCTACTGGAATCCGATGGTCGCGGCCTGGTACCCGAAGGGCAAGACGGATCCGAAGCTCACGCTCTACGTCATGGATTGCGAGGATGCGGAGGTCTGGATCTCGACCGCTGGTCCGATCCGCGCGGTCTGGGAGGTCGCCAGGGCCAACGCCACCGGCAAGACGCCGGAACTTGGAGCCCAGACGCATCTCGATCTGAACTAAGCCCTGCGCGTCAAACGAGAACGGCCGCCGACTCCTTAAGAGCCGGCGGCCGTTTCCTTAGCGCGGGCGCCGAGCCGCTATTGCGGCGCGGGCGGCGAGATCACCGGCGCGGCGGCAGGCGCCGGCGCAGCCTCCACGGGAGCGGCCTGCACTGGGGCGGCCTGGACCGGCGCGGCTTGAACCGGCTGAGCGGTTACCGGCGCCGGCGGCATGATCGGCGCGGTGGCCGAAACGTCGGACGAGCTTTCATCAGCCGCGCGGGCTGCGGCCTTGGCGTGGTGGACAGCACGGGCCTCGTTGCGGGCGAAGCGCGGCGCATGGGTGGGTTGCACCGGCGTCATCACCGGTTCGGCGTGGGCGATCACCGGCGCGGGGGCTGGCGCAGTCACCGGCGCGACAGCGGTCGGCGCGAGCGGCGCGGCGGTGGGCGCGGCGAGCGAAGCCTGCGGGGCGGGGCTCTCGGCCGGCGTGGCCATAAGGTCGTTCTTGTGACTTTGCGAGCCGATGAAGAGGGCCGCGCCGCCCAGGATGATGACGGCCGCGGGCACGCCGACGTACCAGGCCATCTTCGAGCCCGAGCCGCTGCTAGTCGGGCGCCGGCCCGCGCCAGTGCGCATAAGCACCGGATTGCCCATCAGCGGGGCGTCGCTTTCGGCGAGCGGCGGGTCGACCGCAATATTCTCGTTGGTGGTGAAATCAACCATTGTCTCGTTCTCCCATCGTTGGGTCCCATCGCTGGGGTTCCGGATGAAAACGACATCGGCCAAGTTCAGTTCCGAATTACGCGTCGCTGCGACCGATCAGCCACACGCCCGGTTGTGTCAAAAACGCGGCATCAAGCGCGCCCACAGGAACCCGCGGCCGAGATTGGCATTCCATCGACGTAAGCGGGCGATCTAGTCAGCCAACGCCACGTCGCCGGGCGCAACTAGAGTATGTGAGCGCCTTCGATATCTAAGGCTTGGCCAGATTGTCTTGAGCTAGACTGATTTGAAATGTCTCGCACGTCTGCCGTCAAACAGACACGCGGGCAGGATGGGAGCCACAAGATGAATTTCTTCCAGAGAAACTTCCAGCGAACCACGCCGGACGATGTCGCTGTTGAGCGGGCGCGCCGCGATACCGCTTACAACCAGGGCCGCCTCGATGCGCGCTCGAACGTCGACGAGCCGGCGCTGATCCGCGAACACGATGCGGCGACCCGCAAGGCCTACGAACGCGGGCGTCGCGACGAGCGCGCCCGGCATCCCCGCCCGAGGAGCCACCCTGTGCTTGGCACGGTGCTGGTGCTCGCCGCGGCCGCCGGGGCCTTCGTGATCTACCTCGGCGTCCAGCAGGGCTCATTCGCCAACGGCGGGTCGATGGTCGACCAGCACATTCAGAACGCCGCGCAGGGTGCGCAACAGGCAGGCCGCAACGCAGTCGATAAGGCCGGCGATGCGCTCGAGAACGCCGGCCAGAACCTCAAGCATTCGAACGGCAACGGGTAACGCAGCGGGCAGTGGCCGGCAGTGAACGAACGCTCGCCGGCCGCGTTCTCTCCGCACAACCGTTAGCGGGAAGGAAGGCGTCATGACCCAGCCAGAAACCGAGAAGCAGCCCCAGCCGCGCGCCAAGGAAGGCGAGGTGCAGGGTGAAGGCGACTATGTCGCCGGCCGCAGATTCCAGGATGCCGAGCGCAGCTTCGCCGAGAAGGGTTCGGTGATCGACCGCAAGGCGCGGGAGGCTGCCGACGCGCTCGACGGACCCGAAGGCGCTGAGCTGGAAGCAGCGCGGCGCTCGACCGGCGAAGGCAAGGTTCATCCCGAGCCGCCGGCGAACCAGGCAGGCCAAGCCGCCGACCCGCACGTCGAGGAAAACCTCGACAAGGGGCTCGACGAGACCTTCCCGGCCAGCGACCCGGTGTCGATCTCACCCGGCGCTGACTGAGGGCGCGCAATCACGTCGACCAAGCGAGCGGGCTGGCCGGTGACGGTCGGCCCGCTCTGCGTTTCGGCCCAACCCTTCAAAATACAAACGCCAGCCGTATTAGCTCAACCGGATTGGAACTCAGTACGTCCACCCACGTTTGAATATCGAAGCGTTTCGACAACGCCGGAATCGAGAAGGAAGACGCCAATGCTTGGCACAATACTCCTCATTGTCGTGGTCCTGGCGGTGCTGGGCGCGCTACCTACGTGGGGCTACAGCCGCGGCTGGGGCTATGCTCCCAGTGGCGGGCTTGGTCTCGTGCTCGTTATCTTGGTCGTGCTTGTCCTCATAGGCAGGATTTAGTTCCGCCACGCCGCGGGCAACCGCGGACCTCAACCCCTCCAACAACCAACATCGGGAGAACTGACATGAACAAGAATCGTGTGGACGGCGCCGCCAAGGAAATCGCGGGCGCGACCAAGGAAGCCGCCGGCAAGGTGACCGGCAACGTTGGCCTGCAAGCCAAGGGCGCGGCCGAGAAGGTCGCCGGCAAGGCGCAGAACGCTGCCGGCAAGGTTGCGGACAAGCTGGAAAAGCGGCCGTAGCCGCGACGCCAGCTGGTCGGAGAGCCCCGCTCTTCTGACCCTATCGTCGAGCCCCGGCCTTACCAGCCGGGGCTCGCTTCGTTTGGAGCCGAATTTGGCCACATCACAGATCGTCGTCGAAGTCATCGGCGCTGGCGCCGCGCTATGCTCGACCTCCAGCTTCGTGCCGCAGCTGATCAAGCTGCTGAAGGAACGCACCGCCGAGGCGGTGTCCGCGCCGATGTACATCGTGACGGTGACGGCGTTTTCGCTCTGGATCGCCTATGGGCTGATGCTGGGAAGCTGGCCGCTCGTGATCTCGAACTCGCTCAGCCTGGCGCTGTCGGGCGCCATCCTGCTGCTGAAAATGCGGTATCAGACGAAAGACGAGGCCCGAGACGCAGCGGGGTCGGCCCAAGGGGATCGGCCGACAACTGCCCGAACGCCCGCGTAGCCCGTCGAGGCCGCTCGCCCTCCGACGCCCCGCTGTCCCGCGCGAGCTCCAACGCCGCGACGAAGCAATCCTTCCAGGCGCCGACGTCGTCGCGGACGACGCCCGCCATCAAGCTGTCCCAGCGCCGGATCCGCTCCTCGAGCGGCATCGCGATGGCGCTCGCCAACGCGTCGGCCAATTCCTCGGGCGAGTAAGGATTGACGATCAGCGCATCTCTCATCTGCCGCGAGGCGCCGGCGAAGCGCGACAGAATAAGCACGCCGGGGTCCGACGGATCCTGCGCGGCGACGTATTCTTTGGCGACCAGATTCATCCCATCGCGCAGCGGCGTCACCAGCCCGACCTTGGCGGCGCGGTAGATGCCGGCGAGCTCGGCGCGGGCGTAGTTGCGGTTCACGCACAGCATCGGCGCGTGGTCCATCTCGGCCCAGGTGGCGTTGATCCGGCCAGCAAGCGCCAGCACGTTGGCCCGCAGCGTCTGATAGGCTTCGACCTCGCCGCGCGAAGACGGGGCGATCTGCAGGTAGAGCACTTTACGAACCATGTCCGGGTGATCGCGCAGGTATTGCTCGAAGCCGAGCAGGCGCTCGGGGATGCCCTTGGAGTAGTCGAGCCGGTCGACGCCGACGATCAGCGAGCGGAAGAGGCCGTGGGCGGTCATCCGGTCGCAGGCGCGGATCGCCTCGTCGGAGCGGCTGAGGGCAAGGAAGTTGTCGGTGTCGAGGCCGATAGGGAACGCGCGGACAATCGTGGAGCGCCCGAAGGCTTCTACCCGATCGCCGTCGCGGACACCGCCCGCCTCGTGCAGCGCGTAACTGTCGAATGCCTCAACGTCGTCGTCGGTCTGCATGCCGACGAGATCGTAAGCAAAGAGCGCTTCGGCGAGATCCCGGTGCCTTGGCAAGGTGGCGAAGAGCTGGCGGGCGGGCCAGGGGATGTGCAGGAAGAACCCGATCGGCGCCTCGACCCCCAGTCGGCGCAGCTCCGCGCCTAGCGGGATCAGGTGATAGTCGTGCACCCAGATCAGGTCGCCGGGCTGCAGCAGCGGCGCAAGCGCCTCGGCGAAGCGGCGGTTCACGCGCCGGTAGCCCTCGGCGAACGCCCGCTCGTAGTCGGCGAGGTCAGTGCGCGAGTGAAACAGCGGCCAGAGCGCGCCGTTCGAGTAGCCGTTGTAGTAGGCTTCGTAGTCGGCCTCCTCCAGGTCGACAGTAGCGACGTCAAGGTCTCCGACGCGGCGCTGGGTGACGTCACCGGTGTAAGCCGCGACGCGCTCGCCGCTCCAGCCGAACCAAAGTGCGGGGTCACCGGCGAGGCCCGACCGCAACGCGACGGCCAGACCGCCCGACGTGGCGCCCTCTGTGGTCGCCACACGGTTGGAGACGACGACAAGTCGGCTCATGACGCCAAAGCTCTCCCTAGGGACACACCCCTGCCGTTAGCCTAGCGGCTGGCGCACAGGATGGTTCCGCAGTGCGGCATCACGCTTCTGTTCTTTCCGCGGGCGTGTCGCTCAACGCTCGAGCACGACCGAGATCGAGCGGTCGGAGCCGTGGCCGGGGCTGACCACGGTGGCGCCGTCGAGGCGTTGGAAGATCAGGTTCACCTTCGCGCCGGCGACTTCCAGGTGCTCGACGCTGAGTGTGTCCATCCCGTGCGGCAAGGTCGGACGCACCACCCTCACTTCGCGGCGCACGGCGTCGATCGATAGGCCGAGGCAAGCCTGCAGCATCAGGAACGGCGACGCGGCGGCCCAGGCCTGCGGCATGCAGGTGACCGGGTAAGCGATCGGCGGTTCGCCCGGCCGGCGGGGAAACCCGCAAAGCAGCTCAGGCATCCTGAGGCCGAAGAAGCTGGAAGCGCGGTACATGTCGCCCATCACCCGCGCCGCGCCCGCCCGCTCGCCGTAGGCCGCCATGCCGGCGACGCAGAGGCTGACATCGTGCGGCCAGACCGAACCGTTGTGGTAGCTCATCGGGTTGAAGCGGGCCGAACCTTCGGCCAGCGTGCGCAGCCCCCAACCGCAGTCGAAACTCGACGACAGCAGCCGCCGGGTCACCCGTGCGGCGCGCTCTTTCGACGGCAGGCCAGTGAAGAGCAGGTGGCCGACGTTGGAGGTGTGCGGGGTGCAGAGCGCACCCGCGCCATCGATGGCGACGCCGTAGAAGCCGGCGTCATCCATCCAGAACCGCTCTTCGACGCGCTGGCGCAGCGCCTCGGCCGTCTCGCGCCAGGCCTTGCCGCCCGGCTCGTCGAGGCGCTGAGCCATGTCCGCCATCGCCTTGAAGGCCGCGAACGCATAGCCCTGCACTTCGATCAGCGCGATCGGGCCGACCGGGAAGCGGCCGTCGGCGTGGAAGACCGAGTCTTCGCTGTCCTTCCAGCCCTGGTTGGCGAGGCCTGTGTCGGCGCCGCGCTTGTAGTCGATCAGGCCGTCGCCGTTGGAGTCGCCCTGCCCCTCCACCCAGCCGATGGCGCGCAGCAGCGCCGGCCACAGCTGGCGGATCAGCGTCACGTCGTCGGTGCGTTTCAGATAAGCGCCAGCGAGGGCGACGAAGAGCGGCGTGGTGTCGACGCCGCCGTAGTAGCAGCCGAACGGGATCTCGTTCAGCGCCGCCATCTCGCCGCCGCGGGTCTCGTGCATGATCTTGCCGGGCTGGCTATCGGCGAAGGCGGAGGTCTGGGTGGCCTGGCGGGCGGCGAGGTAGCTCAACACTCCCTTCGCCAGCGCCGGATCGAGCCACAGCACCTCCCAGGCCGTGAGCAGGCCGTCGCGCCCGAACGGGGTCGAAAACCAAGGAATGCCGGCAAAGGGATAAGGCCCGGACGCAAGGTCCGAGACCAAGAGGCCAAGATCGGCGCGCGACTGCTCGAACCAGGCGCTGTGCGCGTCGTCGGAAGACTTCAGCAGCGCCCCGCGCCGCTCGCGCCGACGGATGGTGCGGCGGGCGTCGGCGAGCGCGTGGCGGAAACGTTCGCGTGAGGGCGGCTCGCCCTGCCCTGCCCCAGCCTCGACGAAGAGATCGATGCGCTCGCCGGGCGAGAGCGTGAACATGAACTCCGCCCGTCCGTCGTCCATTCGCCACGGCGGCTCGGAGAAGGTGACGGTGCTGATCCGCACGATCTCGTCGAGCCCCTCGTAGGCAAAGAGCACGTGCCGTCCGTGCATTTGCGGGGCGATCGGCATGCCTCGCCGCGCCCGCTTCAAGCCGCGCACCTCGAACATGTCGCGGAAATCGGCGGCGTATTCGTAGACCAGCGGCAGCATCACCTGGTCGAGACCGAAGTTGGTGCAGCGAACCCGCTCGTAGAGCCGCTCGCCGTGCAGTGTGCGCCGCCGCTCAACGTGGATGGCGCCGCGCGGCGTGCCGCGCCCGTTCACCGGCGGGATGGCGCGATTGGTGCCGTGGAAGGTGAAGACCGCATTGTCCTTCGACAGCGTCGAGGAGAGCCGGGTCGGGTGGCGATCGCCGATCAGGAAGACGAAGCGCGATAGAACGCGGGTGTCACGATCGAACAGGCCCTCCGCGCCACCGGTGACATCGCCGTTGGGGTCGGACACCAGGAAGGCGTGGCCGTCCTTCAGCGAGATCAGCTCGACGCCGCTGGCGACGGTCGCTTCGTCCGCGGACGCTACGGGCGCTTCGCCTTCGTCCATCGCCTCCTCAGGGCTCGAACCTGCTCCCGGTCGCCCGGGAGTTCGGACGCCGGTTCTTCTTAGGCGCTCTGGGCGAGGGACGTCAGGGTGTTCGACGCCTCTTCCAGATCGATATCCTGGTCCGCCAAGTCCGCCGCAAATGGGGCCTTCGCGAGGCGATCAGCATACACGTCCAGATAAGCTCTTCCCATCGCGATCGCGGAAAAGCGGCGGTCGAATCGGCGGCGCACTTCGCGGCGGTCGAGCCGGTCCAGTGCGCGCACCGCAGCGACCGCGCCGTCTTCGTCCTTGACCAGGAAGCCGGTGACTCCGTCATCGATCACTTCAGGCGCCGAGCCGCAAGCGTAGCCGACCACCGGCGTGCCGCAGGCCATCGCCTCGATCATCACCAGGCCGAACGGCTCAGGCCAATCGATGGGGAACAGCAGCGCCTCTGCGCCGCCAAGGAAGGCGGGCTTTTGCGCATCGCCGATCTCGCCGACGAACTCGATCAATGGATCGTCGAGCAAAGGCTCGATCACTTTGTGGAAGTAGTCCGCGTCGGCGACATCGACCTTGGCGGCCATCTTGAGCGGCATGCCGAGGCGCTTGGCGATGGCGATCGCGCGGTCGGGACCTTTCTCCGGCGACATTCGGCCGAGGAACGCCAGGTAGCCGCGCGGCTTGGCGCTGAACCAACTCGAAACGTCGGCTTCCATGCCGTGGTAGACGGTGCTGACCCAGTTGGCGAACGGCAGGTGCTGGCGCTGGGAATCCGAGATCGAGACCAGCGGGAACTTGGGCCAGCGACGATAGACCGGGGGCAGGTCCTTCAGGTCGAGCCGGCCATGCAACGTGGTCACCGTACGCGCCGCCATGTCCTCGAACATGGTGAAGTGCAGCATGTCGGTGTGGAAGTGGATGATGTCGAACTCTGCGCGGCGCTCGCGCACCTCGGCGAGCATCGACAGATGTGCGGCGAGATCGGACTTCAGCGGCGCCTTGTCGAGGCGGATCGCCTGATCGCGGACGGTCACCAGCTTGGCGCGGGTCTGCGCCTCGGCGCTGGCGAACAGGGTGACCTCATGGCCCAAATCGACGAGCGCCTCGCAGAGCTGCGCCACGACCCGCTCGGTGCCGCCATAGAGTTTCGGCGGCACGGCTTCGTAAAGCGGCGGAATCTGCGCGATTTTCATAACCGGTCCTCAAACAATACTGGCCGCACGCAGAAGACGCGCCGCTGCCCCGTCGGGATAGTAAGACCGTGAATGTGCAGTTGGTTCCCGCCGATAACGTAGCCGTGTTTGCATTGCAGCGACCGCGCTGCGACTACGGTGATCTTTATATCTTCCTTATGCGGTTGCCCTCAGCGGCGCCTTGAGCGCTTACGCCGAACATCGGCATTTTCGTCGCCTCTCGCGGTTCGCCGCAGCACCTGGCGAAGAGCGGAATGGACGCGGTCATCGAGGGCGCGGCGAAAGCCGTTGGCGTGGCTCGTCCCCGGAAGCAGTTCTGGGGTCTGGCGCTCGGTAGCATCGGCGTCGTCTTCGGCGATATCGGCACCAGCCCGCTCTACGCGTTTCGCGAAGCGCTTGGCCAAGCCGGGCAGGTTCGACCGGAAACGGTGATGGGCGTCGTCTCGCTGGCGCTCTGGGCGCTGATCCTGGTCGTCACGGTCAAATACGTCCTTTTCCTGATGCGGGCGGACAACAACGGCGAGGGCGGCGTGCTCTCGCTGGCGGCGCTCGCCGAAGCCGCGGTCGGCCGGCGCTCGATGCTGATCTTCGGCCTCGGCATCGTCGGCGCGGCGCTCTTCTACGGCGACGCGATCATCACCCCGGCGATCTCGGTGCTGTCGGCGATAGAGGGGCTGCGCACCGTACCGGAGCTCAGTTCGCAGGTGACCGTGGGCGTCGTGATCGCGGTCAGCGTCTTCATCCTGGTCGGCCTCTTCATGGTGCAATCGCGCGGCACCGCCGGCATCGGCCGCTGGTTCGGGCCGATCTGCCTGGTCTGGTTCGCGGCGATCGCGGCGATCGGCGCGCCGCATATCTTCAGTGCGCCGGGCGTGCTCCTGGCGATCAGCCCGCACCACGCGGTGTGGTTCCTGATGACCCACGGCCTGACCGGCTTCTTCGTGCTGGGTTCGGTGTTCCTGACCGTGACTGGGGCCGAGGCGCTGTTCGCCGACATGGGCCACTTCGGGCGCTGGCCGATCCAGGCCGCGTGGCTCTTTCTCGTGCTGCCGGCGCTGGCGATCAACTACCTGGGCCAGGGCGGGTTCGCGCTGCACCGGATCGCGCTCGCCGGCCACCCGGTTGACAACATCGACTGGTTCTTCCAGATGACGCCGCTGATCGTGCGCGTGCCGATGGTGATCCTGGCCACAGTCGCGACAGTGATCGCCAGCCAGGCGGTGATCACCGGCGCCTTCTCGCTGACCAACCAGGCGATCCAGCTGGGCTACCTGCCGCGCCTGACGGTGCGGCGCACGTCCGAGACCCAGGCCGGCGAGATCTACATCCCGCAGATCAATCTGCTGCTCGGCATCGGCGTCGTGGTGCTGATCGCGATCTTCCACACCTCGGACGGCCTGGCCCACGCCTACGGCCTGGCGGTGACCGGCACGATGGTGGTGACCACCCTACTCGCCTTCATCGTGGTGACACGGCGCTGGAAGTGGCCGCTGTGGGGCGCGTTAGCGCTGGTCGGGCCGCTGCTTGCGATCGACACGACATTCCTGGTCGCCAACGGGCTGAAGCTGCTCTCCGGTGGGTTCGTGCCGCTGCTGATCGGCGCGGCGCTGGTCTTCGTCATGGTCACCTGGGCGCGCGGCTCGGGTCTCATCCGACGCACGGTGGAGCGCGACACCCTGCCGCTCGACGAGGTGATCCCGCACCTGCGTTCGCCCTCGATCTACCGGGCGGCGGGGACCGCGGTGTTCCTGACCTCGGACAGCAGCCGGGTGCCTGGCGCGCTGCTGCATAACCTCAAGCACAACCGCGTGCTGCACCAGCACAACATGGTGGTCAGCGTCGAGACCGCGCAGACGCCACGGGTGCCCGACGCCGAGCGGGCTAAGGTCGAGCGGCTCGACGACGACTTCGTGCGGGTGAAGCTGACCTGGGGCTACATGGAACAGCCCAATGTGCCGCGCGCGCTCTCGGCTCTGCGCGGCGAAGGGGTCAAGCTCGACATCATGACCACGTCGTTCTTCATCGGTCGCCGCACCATTGTCCGCGACGATCGCGGCCACATGCCGTTCGGCATGGATAGGCTCTACATCTGGCTGGCCAAGAACGCCGCCGACCCCACTGACTTCTTCCACATCCCCGCCGGCCGCGTGGTGGAGATGGGCTCGCAGATGAGTCTCTGAGCGCAGGGTCCCGAACTGTCCGAGGCTTCGCGCGTTGCGCAGGTCTTCGCCTCAGGACGCCACATGCGAGCGCTCACCGTTGTTCCCGGCCGCAAAGGCTCGATTCAACTCGACGATCTGCCGGAGCCCACACCGGGGCCAGGTGAGCTGCTGGTCGAGGCGCTGGCGCTGGGCATCTGCGGCACCGACCAGGAAATCATCGCCGGCGACTATGGCTGGGCCCCCCCCGGCGAGCCGCGACTGATCCTCGGACACGAGTCGCTGGGGCGCGTGCTGCAGGCGCCGGCCGGCTGCGGATTGGCCTCTGGCGACACGGTGGTGGGTGTGGTGCGCCGGCCCGACCCAGTCCCCTGCCCTGCCTGCTCGGCCGGCGAGTGGGACATGTGTCGCAACGGCCAGTACACGGAGCGCGGGATCAAGCAGCGCCACGGCTACGGCGCCGAGCGTTACGCCCTCGAACCCGAGTTCGCGATCAAGGTCGATCCTGGCCTCGGCATCCTCGGCGTGCTGATCGAACCCACCAGCGTCGTCGCCAAGGCCTGGGATCATATCGAGCGGATCGGCGCCCGGACCCGGAGTTGGAAGCCGCAGCGGCTGCTGGTCACGGGCGCCGGGCCCGTTGGGCTGCTGGCGGCGATGATCGGGCGGCAGAAGGGCTTGGAGACCCACGTGCTGGATCGCAGCGCCGACGGCCCGAAGCCGAAACTGGTCGCCGGCATGGGGGCGACCTACCACGCAAACGGCCTGGCGGCCCTCGGCGAGCTCCAGCCCGACGTCGTGATCGAGTGCACGGGCGCAAACGAGGTGGTGCTGGGCGTGATGAGCGGGTGCGGCAACGACGGGATCGTTTGCCTGGCCGGCGTGTCGTCGGGCGGGCGGTCCGTGAACTTCGACGTCGGCGGCTTCAATCGCCGCGCTGTGCTGAGCAACGACGTCATCTTCGGCACCGTCAACGCCAACCTCGCTCACTACCAGGCCGCGGGCGAGGCCCTGGCGCGAGCTGATGCAGCCTGGCTTTCGCGGCTGCTCACCCGCCGCGTACTGCTGGACGACTGGCGCGACGCGTTCAACCGACGCGACGACGACGTTAAGGTGGTGATCGATTTCGGGAAGCTGAACAGAGCTTAGCCAGAGGAACGCTTCGGCTCAAGGTCAGTTGATTACAGGTCCGGGGTGACGGCAATCCAAAGGAGCTGAACTCGTGACCTTCCTCAAATCCGCCCTGCTCAAGGGTGTTGTTACGGCCGCCATCGCTGGCGGTTCGCTCGCTATGACCGCATCTGTCGCGTCGGCTGATGTCGTCTGCAACAGCGCCGGCGAGTGCTGGCACGTGCACGACCGCCTGACCTATCCGGCCGAAGCCGGCGTCGTCTTCCACGATGACGCCTGGGCCGCGGCCCACCGCGATGCGCATTGGCATTGGCGCCATGACCGCTTCGACCAAGGCTACTATCGCAACGGCCTGTGGATCGCGTTCTGATCCCAGCGCTTGTTGCCAACCACGAGCGGCGAGATCCCCGGGATCTCGCCGTTTTTGCTTGGGCCCCAGTCGCGGCGCGGCGCGAAACCTGCTACGGATCAATCTTTGCGGGAAGTTGGGGAGCTTCATGGCGGGCAAGGCGCGGGTTCAGCTACCGTCGGTGGTCTCCGCCAGCCAGGTCCCAGCGCTGCTGGCGCTGAAACCGATCGTGCTCTCGGTGCAGACGCAGATCGATCCGACGCCGTCGGGGTTCATCGAAGGCGCCATCGGCATCGACCAGGACTCGTGGACGCTCGACAGCCGCTCCGGCGCGCAGCTTGCCGACCTCGACCAGTGGCGCGCGCTGATCGGCGCCCTCAGCATCCAGACGACGAGCCAGGTGCTGGTCTACGACAACGGCGATCTGAAGTTCGCCTCGCGGGTCCGCTATCTGCTTGGCCACTTCGGGGTAAAGCAGGCGGCGCTGGTCAACGGCGGCTGGCCGGCGCTGCAGGCCCTGGCGGGCGCGGGCAAGCTGCAGGTGCAGCCCGGCCCCTCCCCGTCCGTCTTCGTCCATACCAAGGCCAAGATCACTCAGGCGCCGATCCCGATGGCGACGCGGCGCGAGGTGGCCGCCGTGCTGAGCGATCCGAAGGTGACGCTGGTCGATGTGCGCACGCCGGCGGAATACAACGGGACTGACGTCCTGCCCGGCATCACCCGGCCCGGCCACATCCCCGGCGCGCTCAATCTGCCGCTCAACCAACTGTTCTCCAGCCCGACGACGCTGATGGACCCGCCGGCGCTGCAAGCAGCGTTCGCCCAGAGCGGGATCGACGGCAAGACGCGGCTGATCTTCTACTGCCAGGACGGCGCGCGCTCGTCGCTGGGCGCCGCGGCCGCGAGGCTGGCCGGGTTCGGCAAGGTCGAGCTCTACTATCAGAGCTACCTCGACTGGCAGGCCGACCCGCAGGATCCCGTCGCTACCTAGCCGGCCGCGTCGATAGCCCGGCCTAGCATGTCGGCCAAACTTGCGATCTCGTCCTCGGTGATGGTCAGAGGCGGCGAGAGCGCGATGGTGTCGCCGGTGACGCGCACCAGCAGGCCGAGGTCGAGCGCACCGCGCAGCACATCGTAGCCGCGGGCGCCGGGCGCATCGGCGCGCGGGGCGAGGTCGATGGCCGCCATCAGGCCGAGGTTGCGGATGTCGATGACGTCGGCGCGGCCTCTGAGCCCGTGCACCGCCTCTTCCCAGACCGGCGCCAGCCGGGCGGCGCGGGCGAAGAGGTCGTCGTGGCGGTAGATATCGAGCGTCGCTAGAGCGGCGGCGCAGGCGACCGGGTGACCCGAGTAGGTGTAGCCATGGAAGAGCTCGATGCCAGACTCGGGTCCCTTCATCAGTCCATCGTGGATTTCACGCCGCGCGGCGACGGCGCCCATCGGCACGGCGGCGTTGGTCAGCGCCTTGGCCATGGTCATCAGGTCGGGGACGACGTCGAAGTACTGCGCCGCGAACGGGGCGCCCAGCCGGCCGAAGCCGGTGATCACCTCGTCGAAGATCAGGAGCAGGCCGTGCTTGTCGCAGAGCGCGCGCAGCCGCTCCAGGTAGCCGACCGGCGGTGGCAGCACGCCAGCGGACCCCGCCACCGGCTCGACGATCACCCCGGCGATGGTCTCCGCGCCATCGAGCGCGACGATGCGTTCCAGGTGATCGGCGAGCTCCGCGCCTTGCGCCGGCTGGCCGCGGGAGAACGCGTTGCGGGCTGGGTCGTGGGTGTGCGGAAGGTGCTGGACGCCCGGCAGGGTGAGGAAGGTGCGCCGGTTGTTGACCAGGCCGCCGACCGAAATGCCGCCGAAGCCGACCCCGTGATAGCCGCGCTCGCGGCCGACGAAGCGGGTTCGCTGCCCTTCGCCGCGCGCCCGGTGATAGGCGAGCGCGATCTTCAGCGCCGTATCCACCGCCTCCGAGCCGGAGTTGGCGAAGAAGACGCGGTCGAGCGGCGGCGGGGTCAGTTCGGCGAGCCGGCTCGCCAGTTCGAACGCCAGCGGATGGCTGAGCTGGAACGACGGCGCATAGTCGAGCGTGAGAAGCTGGCGCTGCACCGCCGCGGCGATCTCAGGCCGGGCGTGGCCAGCGTTGACGCACCAGAGCCCGGACGTGCCGTCCATGACCCTGCTGCCGTCCTCCATCGTGTAGTACATGCCCTCGGCGGACACGAAGAGCCGTGGGTCGGCCTTGAACTGCCGATTGGCGGTGAACGGCATCCAGTAGGCAGCGAGATCGGGGCGGTTGGGGCGAAGGTCGGCGTCCATGCCGGCGACCATCGCTCAGCGCACGGGCTTAGGGAAGCGCGCGGCGCGCCAGGGATGGCCGCGGCGCGCCGGCGCCCGCTAAGATAGCCAGATGGGCCCGAAATACGCCGCCTATGTGCTTTGGCTGGTCTTCCTGGTGACTTGGTACATCGCCGCCCTCTGGACCAGCCGGACGGCGGTCAGGGCGCCGTTTCGCACCCGACTGGCCTACTACGCCGGGTTCGTTCTTGGCTTTGAACTGCTGTTCCAACCGCCCGCCGGCGCGGCGCTCTACGGTCGGCCGATCTTGACCGTCGGGGCGGCGTGGCCTGCGTCCGGGACGATGCTCTGGAGCGATTCCGCGCCGGTGGCCTGGGCGCTGCTCGGCGTCGAAGCCGCCGCCTTCGGCTTCGCCTGGTGGGCGCGAGTGCACATGGGCCGGCTCTGGTCGGGCATGATGAGCTTGCGGGAGGATCACCGGGTGGTCGACACCGGTCCGTTCCGGCTGGTGCGCCATCCGATCTACACCGGCTTCATCACCGCCGCCTGGGCCTTGGCGCTGCAGGCGGCGACGCCCTCGGCGCTGGCCGGCGCGATGGTGCTGACGGTGGTGATGAGCGTGAAGGCCAAGTCTGAGGAAGCCTTCCTGCGCCGCGAACTCGGCGAGGCCAGCTACGACGCCTACGCCGCGCGAACGCCGATGATCGTCCCGTTCGGGCCGCGCTGATGCGAGGCGCGGCGCTTGCGCTCGCGGCTCTCGCACTCCTCGCTACGCCAGCCCGGGCAGCTCCGACGACGGTGCTTTGGGCCTGGGAGCGGCCGGAGGATCTGCGCGCCGCGCCACCCGGGGCCGAGGTGGCCATCATGGTCGGGTTCGTCGAGCTTTCCGGCGACGGGCTCTGGGCGCGGGCGCGGCGATTTCCGGTGCTGACCGCGCCCGGCGTCCGGCGCATCGCCATGGTGCACGTGCAGATCGACCCGCAGCGGCCGCTGGTCTGGACGCCGGAGCTGCGCGCCCGCGCCGCCGCCGCCGTCGCCGCCTTCGCGCAGTCGCCTGGCTACCAGGGCGTCCAGATCGATTTCGAGGTGCGCGCCTCGGAGCGGCAGGCGCTCATCGACGTCGTACATGACGTCCGCGCGGCGCTGCCGCCCGCGACCTGGCTCTCGATGACGGCGCTCGCCTCCTGGTGCGAGACCGAGACCTGGCTGGCTGACGTGCCGGCGGACGAGATCGTGCCGATGGCGTTTCGCATGGGGCATGGCGGCGCGGCGATCCGCGACAAGCTGAACGCGGGCGGAGACTTCGCCGAGCCGCGCTGCCGCTCGGCGATCGGGGTCTCGCTGGCGGGGCCACAAGTGCGCGCGCCAAACGGCCGTCGGGTCTATATCTTCGATCCGCACAGCTGGACGGCCGACGATCTGGCGGACGCAGTGCGGCGCGTGGGGAGCGGGGGTTGAGGATGCGGGCGAAGCAGCTCTTGGCGACGATCGCCACTTTGTCGATCACCCTGGGCACTGGCGGCGTCGGGCATGCATCCGGCGGCGGCCCGACCGGGCCGTCCTACGTCGATGTGTTCGGCGGCGGGACCGAGGACCTGAACCGCTTCTACGACGGCAAGGTGGGGGTGGTGACCGCCTCCTCGCCCCGTTCGCGGCTGTTCATGGTCTGGCGGCTGCTGCACCGGCTGCCGGTGGGGCCGGTCGCAGGCCCGCCGCTCTCGATCCCCTGCTGCGACAGCCCCGACCCATCCAACGGCCAGGCGTCCTGGGACTGGATCAAGGTGCGCAAGGACGTGCCCGGCGCCGCCGAGCTCAGCGACTACATTCAGATGGACCGGGCCGGGCCTGACGACTCCTCGATCCCAAACTGCTTCGCCGAGGCGTTCGCCACCGCAATCGCGACGCTGCAGGACCGGATCAAGAGCTACGGCGCGACGTCGCCTTGGGTGAAGGCCTGGCTCGATGGCCAGGACGCGGTGTTCGGTAGCTGCGGCAAGCCGGTGACCTCGCTGCCGGTGCTGGATTCGGCCGCGCCGGCCTGGCTGAAAGCCGACCACGCCTACCAGGCCGCGGCGCTGGCGCTCTACAAGGACCAGAACGTGGAGGCCGCGGCCGACTTCGCGGCGATCGGCAAAGACACGACCTCGCCTTGGCGACCGAAGGCGGCCTACCTCGTCGCCCGCTCGTTCCTGCGCGAGGCGATCGAGCGCCCCTCCCCGACCGCCTTCGCCGCCGCCGACAAGGCGATCGCCGCGCTGCAGGCGACGCCGGCGGGCACGTTCGGGCAGAGCACAGCCAAGATCATGGCCAAGGTCATCGGCATCCGCGAGCGCCCGGACGCCGCACGCGCCGCACTGGAGGCCGAGCTCAACGGTCCGACCATCGGCGCCGAGGCGGCCACCGATTTCCGCGACTATGTCGACCTCAACGTCAAGACCTCGCCGCCGCCGCAGATCCTGGACTGGATCAGGACGATCAAGGCCACCGCGCCCGGCGGCCCGGAGGTGCAGGACAACGCGACGCCGGAGCAACACGTGGCGCAGCAGAAGGCCGCTGTCAGCTTCGCTCTGGCCCATGCCCAGGCGCGGTGGGCGGCGACCCACGACGTGGCCTGGCTGGTGGCGGCGCTGGCTCTGGCAGGTCCCGCCGATCCGGCCGCGCCAGATCTGGTCGCTGAGGCGGCGAAGCTCGATCCGGCCTCGCCAGCGTATGTCGCCGCCGCCTATCAGCGCCTGCGGCTGACCATCCGCGGCGCGCCCGCCGCCGAGAGCCGCGCCGCGCTCGACCAACTGCTGGCCCGGACCGACCTCTCGGCCACCGATCGCAATCTCTTCATCGCCGAGCGGCTGCAGGTGGCCGAGGATCTGCCAGCATTCGCCAAGCTGGCGCTGCGCCACCGGCTCTGCTCCGACGAGACCCCCGACCAGGGCGGCTGCACGCGCAACAAGTACAACGAGGAAGGCGAGGCCCCTGGCATCTACGACGCGACCAAGTCGCTGGGCCTCGGCCTCGAGGCGCGGGCGCTGATCGACCGGATGCCGCTGGCGCAGCGGGCGCAGCTGGGCCAGGACCCGAACATCCCCGCCGACCTGCGGCTCGACATCGCGCTCACCAGTTGGACCCGCGCGGTGATGCTGCGAGATGAGGCGCAGGTGGCCGGCCTGGCGACCCAACTGAAGGTATTGTTGCCGCTGCTGGCGACGGACCTGGCCCGGGTCGCCGCCACGCCGCCCGGCCCCGACCGGCGCTTCGCCGCGTTCTTCGTCATGGCCAAGATCCCAGGCTTGGCCCCGGACCTGGAGACCTACACGCGCCCCACCGGCCCGGTGAAGCAGTTCCAGGGCCACTGGCTGGACTGGGAGATGCTGCCGGCCGGCGCGACCAACGGCAATTCGGCCCCGCCCGACCTGGGCGCCTACTACCCCGACGGCTCCGGCGGCGCACTTCCCGACGGCCACAGCACGACGTTGCTCGGCCCGACCAGCGACCTCGTCTGCCTGGGCTATTGCGGCGCTGGGGCGTTCCCGCTCCGGCGGCCGGACTTTGCCGCGGCGGGCGTCGCGCGGGCGGCGCAGGAGCGGCGTCAGATGTCCGACCAGGCGCCGCAGCCGACGACCCCGGACGGTCCGACCCCACCGCCGCCGGCCGGTGCGATCTCAGTCTGGGAGGAGGTGTTCAGCTACGCCAGCGCCCATCCGAAAGACCCGCGCTCGCCGGAGGCGCTCTACTGGCTCGGCCACGTCAGCCACTACGGCAAGACCCACGGCCACGTCGGCCACCGCGCCTTCGACCTCCTGCAGCAGCGCTACCCGACGACCACCTGGGCGAAGCAGACGAAGTACTACTACGACTGAGGCGGCTGCCCCGGCTCAGCGCGCTTCTCGCCGGCTCAGTCGGCCGGCAGGCTGCGCAGATAGAGGATGCGGCGCTCGGTCTCCGACAGCGTGCAGCCCGCGACCATCGCCGGCTGCTCCGACCCGCCAGCGAAGTCGTCGCCGGCATGGCCGCAGACCTGGTCGCGATGCTTGATCCACGCCCGCTCGCCATCGCGCAGCGCGGTCCGGCGCGCCGGAACCCCGGTCGCCGACATGATCGCCTGATAGACCTCGTTCAGCACCGCGTCCTGCCGCGCCAGCTCCGCATAGTTGCACTGCGCCTCCCCCGCCCCACTGACCCCCGGCGCGATGCACTGCTTGTAGGCGGGCGTGTCGAGCCGGTGCTCCTGGGCCAGCGCCGGGGTGCCGCAGAGGGCGAGGATGGCGGCGGCGAGGATCAGGCGGGTGGGGTGGGATATCATGGAGGGAGACTAGGCCGGAGCGTGGCCTCCGATCAAACCCGGCGAACTGCGTAAGCTGTCACCGGAATTCCATGATCAAACCCGAGGTGTTGTTCAGCTCTCGCGGTGTTCCTCCGACTCTCATTCCTGAAGGTGTGGCGCGAGCGTTTGCATGAAAGATCCAACGTGGTTCATCGCACTTAGCGCCTGCTCACGGTCGTACTGGGTTTTGGCGTGAGCGATGTAATTGCGCCAACCGTCCTTGAAGTAGAAAAACTCCTTCGCTGCTTGCGATAAGAACTGGAGCCGGGCGTTTCTGGCGTCCCCAGCGGGCAGGCTTAATTTCAGGCCTTCAATCTTGCTTTCGATTCGATCGATAACGCCCTTCCACATTCCGTTCCCGATGGCGGCGCCCACGTCTTCAGCCAAGAGCCTTAGGGTAGGCTCGAGGGCTGCCATGCTGTGGTGGACGCTCGCAGAATACCGCTCCAGCGCGAAGCAGCTGCCTGCCTCCCTTACGTCGAACCGTGCGCTTGGAAAGGACGCGAAAACTTGAAGCCCGAAGAGATCATCGTTCTCAAAATGGCCGCCGTCTCTTTTGTCGAGGACGAAGAACTCGCGACGCTCCATCTCGATTCCGACCAAGGCAAGAATACTGTCGAGATTGTGTTGCAGATCGGCCGCCGAGATATCGTTGTTCAGAAAAGATAGGAAGCGGGTGATCATCCTCGGAGCCGACTCAAGATCGGCCTGATTCGCCATCATCAGACAGACTATCAACAACATGTTCGCCCGCGACGAAGCGTCAGCGCCGATGGCGTCGCCGGGCGGCGTGGTTGATGCGATGTGCGCGAGTTGTGCGAGCTGACCGAAGACGCCTGGGCATTGCTGCGCGTCGAACTTCTGCATCACGTCCTACGGGCCCACGACGATGTGATCCTTCGTAGCACTACCGGCCGCAAATGGAGAACCGCCAGCGAGCGGAACATCTTGTGAACTTCAACGAAGCACCCTAGTCAAAGGTCGCAGGTGATGGAGGCAGCCATGGCGCAACCAACCGTGATCGAGCTGATGGAAACCGAACGAGTGCGTGACGCGCACTTAGCCGAGATACGAAAGGTGGGGGAGGATCGTCGCCTCGCTCAGTTCGCCAAGCTATGGGCCGAGATTGGGCGCTTGTCCGCTGATGCAAGAAAGCACGGCCTCGGGGAAGTCAGATGTACCCGGCACGCGGGATATCAAGGCAACCCGGACAGCCTCTTCGGAGAGATCATCGTCGTTCCTGAATCTGACCGAGAGGAAAGGCAATATGTCGGGTCGTACTTGATCGAGCCCGAAGGCAGCACCATCAAGCTTCGACTGCCGAGTGGTAAAGGCGACCTCTACGACAGACATACTGTGACAAATGCTTTCGCGTTGCTCCGGAGGCGAGTCGCGCAGGCGTTCAACATCGTCACGAACTGAGCTTGTCATCAAAACAGACATAATTCGTGGCGGATGGGGTGGGATTCGAACCCACGGTGGGCTTCCGCCCACGGCGGTTTTCAAGACCGCTGCCTTAAACCACTCGGCCACCCATCCGGCGGCCAGTGAGATACTTCAAGCCGCCACGCCGACGCAACGCCGGCCGCCAACTCACCGACCATGTCCGGACCCAGACCCCCGCGCGGAGCGAAGGTCACGCCCGCTGGCAGGTGCGTCAGGCCGCGGAAGCGCCCAGCGAGGCACCTTGACGGCGTCGCAGCGCGAAACCAACTGCGCCTACGCCCAGGAGCATCAGCGCCCAGGAAGTGGGCTCGGGGGTGGGGGAGATCGACAGCGTAATCCCTGGCACGCCATCCTCGGCGGCATTGTCGCCATAGGCGTCGGATCGGCCCTCAAAGCCGAACCCATCAGCAAAGCCGAAGTAGAGATTTGTCGCGTTCGAGGGCGCAGTAATGAACCCTGACATCCCGTTGTTCGAGAGGTGATTCAGCGTCGTGCCAATCGGCACGTGATTTGAGTCGGTGAAGATGTAGAGCAATTCGAAGATGCCGCCGCCTGTCGCGGAGGTATCGTAATCGGGAACCGACGTCCCGAGTATGTTGTTAATTTTGCTGTAGTTGGGAAAGCCGTTGAAAGGGTTGGTGTCGAAGCCGTGCGCCGTCGACGGCGGAACGCCTTGGTTCCCGTCGCAGCAGGTGACAGTACCGCTGGTCGTAACGAAGAGCTGCTCGTTTCCGGACACCGCAAAGTCGTAAGGAAGCGTACCTTCGCCCCCCGTCGACTGTGGAACCGCGGGGATCGCATTCAACCCCGCTGCAAAGATGTTGTCAGTGCCATTGATCGTTGTGACCGTCGTCCCGGCGCTCGCCGATCCCAGCGCCGTCGCCGCCATGAGGCCTGCAATAGACGCGACCAGGACGAACTTTTTCATTTCAGCACCCCGAAGACCAACCCCGTTTGAACACGCACGTTAACCTTTCGCAAGTGGCGCTCGCCCGACAGGCGAAAAGCCGTCGTTATGGGTGGGCGCGGCGCGCTTCAGCGAACATCGTTCGGCGATCGAGGCGGACCGGCTACAGCTTGGCTGTTTCGGCGGCATTGCATGGCGCGGGCGTTGGTTGGGGGTTGACCGCGGTCATTACGCGGAGTGCTGTCACCGTCGGTTACGATCTTTGACATCGTGAGGCGATGGATGGTTCCCGCGTCGGGGCGCGAGGGCGGAGCTATGCGTCGCTCAGGGGCGGGGACCGTTAAATACGGTGCATCTGCGGTCGGGCTGGCGCGAAATCACCCTGCATCACCCCCTCTCCGTCATAGCCGGGCGTCAGTCTCGGCTACCCAGGAACACCGGGGTTCGAGTGGCCGCGCCCCGGCGCGGCCATGGCGTGCGGGGTGTTCATGGGTCACCGGGACTGACGCCCGGTGATGACGGTGGTTGGGGGTTTGGTGGAAGAGGGGGCGCCCGTTGACGTTCGGCCGCGACGAGGTGCATCGGGCGGGGATGAGCGAGGGCGAGATTCTGATCGATGCGCGGGGGCACCGGTGTCCGGTGCCGACGTTGAAGCTGCGCAAGACGCTGGAGGGCGCGGCGGAGGGGGCGCGGATCGTGCTGCTGGCCGACGATCCGATGGCGCGGATCGATGTGCCGCATTTCCTGGGTCAGGTCGGGGAGGTGCTGGCGGAGAGCGGCGAGGCGGACGGGGGGTTGCGGTTCGTGGTGGTGAAGGGGGGATAGGCGTGCGGGCGTTTGCGCCCCCTCCACCACCCAGCTACGCCGGGTGGTCCCCCTCCCCCGCCTCTGCGGGCGGTGGAGGAGAAGTGGCGCGCACACGCTTCGCTCCTCCCATGCGAGGCCGCAGGCCGATGCGGGAGAGGTGTCGGCGGCCCGAACTTGTTCGGGGCGATGACGGAGGGGGCGCAAATCCAGCCCCTCCACCACCCAGCTGCGCCGGGTGGTCCCCCTCCCCGGCTCGGTGGCCGGGGAGGAGAAAAGGATACGGCGCGCCGTCTCTTGCGAGATCGGCGCGCCGCCAGGATGACCTTGTCGACGTCCTGATCGACGGGCCGCCGCCACGAGGGACGGGAGAGCGCGGCGGCCAATCAACACGGGCGAGATTGAAGCCCCCAGCCTGAACCCAATCTGAACAGGATCGGCGATCCGATCACGGTTCCGAAATCTGGGTCTCGGCGGCGAAACAAATCAGGCGGTGGCCGGCTGCTTGACGCCCCAATCGGCCAAGATGTCGTCGGTGTGGGCGCCGATCGCGGGCGGCGGGCCCTGGATCTTGCCGGGGGTGGCGGAGAAGCGCGGCGCGGGGGCCGGCTGCACCACCCCGCCGATGTCGACGAAGGTCTGGCGGGCGGCGTTGTGCGGATGCGCCGGGGCTTCCTTGAGGCTGAGCACCGGGGCGTAGCAGACGTCGGTGGCGTCCATGATCGCCGACCAGTCGTCGCGGCTCTTGGTGAGGATGATGTTGGCGAGCTTGGCCTTCAGCGCCGGCCAGTCGCCACGGTTCATCTGGGCCTTGAACGCCGGATCGTCGACGCCGGCCTTCTCCATCAGCAGGGCATAGAACTGCGGCTCGATCGAGCCCAGCGAGATGAAGTTGCCGCAGGAGCAGGCGTAGGTGTCGTAGAACGGGGCGGCGCCGTCGAGGAGGTTGGAGCGGCGCTCGTCGCTCCAGACGCCCGAGGCCAGCATGCCGTAGAACATCGACATCAGCGAGGCCGCGCCATCGGTCATCGCGCAGTCGATCACCTGGCCCTCGCCGCTGGCTCTGGCGTGGATCACCCCGGCGAGCAGGCCGAACGCGAGGTAGAGCGCGCCGCCGCCGAAGTCGCCGACCAGGTTCAACGGCGGGATCGGCTTGTCCTTGGTCCCTATGGCGTGCAGGGCGCCGGAAAGGGCGATGTAGTTGATGTCATGGCCGGCCGCATTGGCCAGCGGCCCGGTCTGGCCCCAGCCGGTCATGCGGCCGTAGACCAGCTTCGGGTTGCGCTTCAGGGCGACGTCGGGGCCGAGGCCGAGCCGCTCCATGACGCCGGGGCGGAAGCCTTCGAAGACGGCGTCGGCGCGGTCCATCAGCTCCAGCGCGGTCTCGATCGCGGCGGGGTCCTTCAGGTCGAGGGCGATCGAGCGGCGGCCGCGCGAGGTGATGTCGCTCTTGGCCCCGCCCCTGCCGCCGACGCGGTCGACGCGGACGACGTCGGCGCCGAGGTCGGAGAGCAGCATGCCGCAGAACGGGCCGGGTCCGATCCCGGCGAACTCGACGATCTTCAGCCCTGTCAGCGGTCCCTGGCGCATCTCGAAGCTCCCTTGCACGATGTCCGGCGGAGTTAAGCGGCCTGACCGGGGGTCAGGCAAGCGCGAGGCGTCGGCGGCGCGGCGAGTGGCTCAGGAACAATCGTTTGAGGCGCAGCGGCGGCGCACGCTAAGGAGGCCGCCAGACCGTCGGCAGGCGGCGCGTGGAGGATGCGATGAGGTGTGGGGTTTATCTCGTTCTTGGTCTGACGATCGCCGCGCCGGCTAGCGCCGCGACGCTGACAGGTCAGGCGGCGTACGGCGACTGGAAGACCGACGCGCCGGGCGTCGTGCGCAAGATCACGCCGGCCGACCTGCCGGCGCCGGACCTGTCCCCGCACTTCGGGCTCTCGGCGATCGGGCCAAGGCCGGATGGCGCCTCGCCGAAGGTTCCGCCCGGCTTCACGGTCAGTGCGTTCGCGACGCTGCAGGGGCCGCGGCAGATCCGCACTGCGCCCAACGGCGATGTGTTCGTGGTCGAGGCCGACGCCGGCCGCGTGCGGGTGCTGCGAGCGCCAGACGGGGCCGACAAGGCCGCCCAGGTGGAGACCTTCGCCGAGGGGCTGGACCGGCCGTTCGGGGTCGCCTTCTACCCGCTCGGACCCAATCCGCAGTGGGTCTATGTCGGCAACACCAACTCGGTGGTGCGCTTCCCCTATCGCAACGGCGATGTGAAGGCGCGAGGGCCGGCCGAGGTGCTGGTTCCGACGCTGGCCTCGCGGGGCGGCAACCACATCACCCGGGACATTGCGTTCACGAACGACGGCAAGACGATGTTCGTCTCGGTGGGTTCGGCCAGCAACGTCGCCGAGGAGATCTCCAAGAAGGACGCGGCGGCGACGGCTGCCTGGGCGGCGGCCCACGCGCTGGGCGCAGCGTGGGACAAGGAAGAGAACCGCGCCGACGTGCTGGCCTTCGATCCCGAGGGCAAGGGCGGGCATGTCTACGGGGCCGGCATCCGCAACTGCGTCTCGATGGCGGTGCATCCGCAGACCGGGCAGCTGTGGTGCGTCACCAACGAGCGCGACTTGCTGGGCGACAACCTGCCCCCCGACTACGTGACCCACGTGACCCAGGGCGGCTTCTACGGCTGGCCCTGGTACTACATCGGCAGCCACGAGGACCCCCGCCGCGCCGGCGAGCGCCCGGACCTGGCGGGTAAGGCGATCGTGCCCGACGTGCTGCTGCAGCCGCACTCGGCGCCGCTGGGGATCAGCTTCTACGAGGCGGCGTCCGGGGTGGCGGCGTTTCCGGCCGAGTACCGGGGCGACGCCTTCGTCGGCCTGCACGGCTCATGGAACCGCGCCAAGCGCACCGGCTACAAGGTGGTGCGGGTGAAGATGAACCACGGGGTGGCGACCGGCGAGTACGAGGACTTCATGACCGGCCTCGTCATCGACGACAGCAAGGTCTGGGGCCGGCCGGTAGGGGTGGCGGTGGCGCATGACGGCGCGCTGCTGATCGCCGACGACGCGGGCGGCACGGTCTGGCGGGTGGCCTATGCGCACAAATAGGATCGCGGCGCTGGCGTTCGGTCTGGCGAGTCTGGCCGGCGCGGCGTCGGCCCAGCCCCCTGGCGATGCCGCCAAGGGTGCGAACGTCTATGAGGATCGCTGCAGTGGCTGCCACGTGCTGCAGGGTATGGGCGAAGGCCCGCCGCTCGCCGGCGTGGTGGGTCGCAAGGCCGGCAGCGTCGCCGGCTTTCCCTACACCGACGCGATGAAGGCCTCGGGCCTGACCTGGACGGCGGCCAACCTGGACCGCTTCCTGACCGGCCCCGGCAAGCTGGTCCCCGGCACGGCGATGCAGATCACCCTCCCCGCCGACGCCGACCGCCGCAACCTGATCGCCTACCTGAGCTCGCTGAAGCGGTAGGACCTACCGATCGAACGCCACGTGGAAGTGGACTGGGAACGGGGTGCCGGCGTTGTCGATCTGGCCGGCGTCGCCTGAAGCGCGGCGCAGGTTGGGTTGCTTCAGCAAGGGCTTCAGCAGCGCCGGCAAGGTGGTGCGGTTGAAGTGGTCGCCGAAGCAGGTGTGCATGCCGAAGCCCCAGAGGATGTAGGCGTCCCAGGGCCGGTCGGTGCGGAAGGCGTTCGGACTTGGCAGCTCCAGGCCGTCGAACATGGCCGAGAGGTTGGACGCCATCACCATCGCGCCCGGCTTGATCTTGCGGGCCCGCAGCGTGCCGTCGGCGACCCAGGTCTCGCGGTTGGCCCGGCGGTAGATGATCGGATTGACCGGGAAGAACCGCAGCGCCTCGTAAACGTGCGCGGCGAGCGCGGCGTCGTCGTTAGCGAGCGCGGCGGTCCTGGCCGAGGCGAGCGCGGCAGGCCGGTCCAGCAGCTGGTCGAGGGCCCGGTTGGCGGCGCAGGAGGTGGTCGGGCACTCGCCGATCAGCAGCCCGATCAGGTTGTTGCGGATGCCGAGGTCATCCATGCCGGGCGCGCCGCTGGCCTGCAGCGTCAGGCAGCGGCCGAGCACGTCGTCGCGGTGCTCGCCGCTGGCCTTGCGCACCGCGATGGCCTGGTCGAGGTAGCCGCGCAGGCCGGCCGCAGCGACCTCGGCCTTGGCGTCGAAGGTGGGGTCCGCGCCCAGATCGATGAAGAGGTACCAGAAGAGCGTCGTGGTCCAATCGATCATCTCGGCGGCGCTGGGGCCGGGCGTGCCGAAGTAGACGTCGAGCAAATGAGCGGCGGTGGGCAAGGTCAGGGTCTGCGGCACGTCCAGCGCCCCGCCAGATGCCTCGACGATCGCCGCGGCGGTCGCGCCGACCACTGGCCCGACGATGGTCGGCAAGTCGTCGCGGCGGACGACGATGCGCATGTTGGAGGTGTCGCGGGTGTAGTCGGGGATGTCCTGCATGCCGAGGAAGAAGTTGGCCCCGCCGGTGATCATCTCCATGCGCGGCCCGTAGACCACCTCGAAGACGTCATCGCGCTCCAGCACGTCGCGGACGTCCTCGCGGCGGGTGACGATCACAGTGCCGGTGTTCTGGTACGACTTCACCAGCTGCTGGCCGAGCACCAGGTTGGGCTGGAAGATGCGCAGCGCCGCGAACGCCCGGCGCTGGCCTTCGGGCGATGCCAGCGCGCCGGCGAACCCGCCCTTGGATAAACCGGCCATGGCCAGTCCGGCGAGCGCCGCGACGGCCTCCAGCACCTGGCCGAGGTAGCGCAGGATGGCGATCGGCAGGTTGAGGAGCAGCATGGATGGTCCTCAGGTCGGGTCGACGATGCCCATGCCGATCAGCCGCAGCGCGGTCATGCTCGGCACGAAGAAGTACTCGCCGCCCCTGGGCTCGACGAACTGGGGCACGCCGCCGCAGACGAACGGCGTTTCGGCCCCGTCCGGATCGACCGGAATGACGTACTTCGCCTCCGGCCCGTGGTTGCCGACGATCGGGCAAGTGTCGCTGCCGACGTTGAAGTCGAGCCCGTACTGCACCCACTGCTGCTGCAGGAACTCGAACTGGCGGAAGAGACTGGAGCAGACCGCCAGGAAGACGATGCCGTGCTCGCCGTCGTCGGTCGGGTGGGCCGGATCGACCGCGCCGTAGGGCAGGCCCCGGCGCAGGATGCGGCGCCGATTGTTGAGCGCCGAGCCCTGCCACGACTTCGGGTCCGGCGAGGTGAAGTGGGGATCCAGGGTGTCACGGGTATTCACGCGTCGCAGGTGCGAGGTCATCGGGCAGGTCGCGCCGGTCTGGTCAGGCCGGAAGGTGAAGTCGACGTACTCGGCGGCGATGGCGGCCAGGGTCTTCTTGTCCTTGGCAATCTGAGCGGCCTTCAGCTTGGCCTGGAATGCTCGCCACTTGCCGACGTCGGGCGCGGCCATCAGCGGCACCCCGTCATCCCAGCGCCCGACCATTTTGGCCGAGACGGTGGCCTGGGCGTCGGCGGCGTCGAGGCCGCTGGCGGCGGCGTAGAGCCGGCCCTGCTCTGCCATGTAGGTCTGAAAGCTGGCGACGTTCTCGTGCAGCTTGCGATAAGCCATGAACGTGCCGTTGCGGCTGAACTCGATCGGCATCCCGGCGTCCGGGATCTCCTGCGCCTCGTCCGGATAGCCGAGCAGGAACTCGCCGGTGGCCAGCGGCGCCCAGGTCTTGCCGTCGGGCAACAGCTTGCCGCCGCCCACCTGTTTGGTCTTCTCGGCGGTCGGCCCGTACTGGCCCGAGAACACCGGGTCGCCGAAGCCATCGGAGAGCTGGAAGTGCTCCTTGTTGCTCGGCGCCTTCTGGCCGTTGTCGTCGCGCAGGACCGCCGACATCTCCTGGTACGGCAGGTTCTGCGGTCCGTTGCCGGAGAGCAGTTCGACCCCGCCTTCGGACTCCGTGCAGAGCCGCTGCAGCCACGCGGTCTCGACGTCGAGCTCGGGCGTTGGCGCGCCGGTGTCAGGGTCCATCTCCGCGTTCATCGACACCATGATGTGGACCTGCTTGCCGGGCGCCGAGGCGTCGCGCCAGATGGTGTCGCGGCGGTCGAACCAGGGCGTGTCACCCAGCATCTCGGCTCGCTTCTCCATCCCGTCGATGAACTCGTCCGGCATTCCGCGCAGGGTGCGAACCGGGACGTCGAGCGCATGCAGGCCGAGGAAGCTGAAGGCGATGTTGATCGCCACCTTCGGCTTCAGCAGCTGCACCTCGCCGGGATAGTCCGAGACGCCGGTGGCCCGGATCGCGTCGGTGACCTTCGGGTGGTGGGTGCGCAGCAAAAGCTCGCCGCGCCTGGGATCTTCCCAGCGCGAGGCGGTGGTGACGCGGGGACGGATCGCCTCGACGAAACGGCGCCCCTTCTGGCCATCGCGGACGGTCAGGAAGAAGTAGCGGGCCTTCGGAAAGCCCAATCGGCCATAGGCTCGGAGCAGGCCGCCCTGGATGTCGGCGAGGTCGAGCGAGCGCATCAGAGGGCCTCCGGCGCGAAGCTGCTGCGCACCACGCCCGGCGGCTGGGTCGGACCGGTGACGTCGCCCGGCTGGGTCTCGGCGACGAACTTGGCGAAGGCGGCGCGGAGCTGTGCGGGATTCGAGCGTTGCTGGGCAGCGGCGAACCTGGCGAACGCCTGCTGCAGGTAGAGCGCCTTCAGCACATCGCGCAAAGTCGAGTTGGGCGCTGTCGGGAATGGCGTCGCGCCGACCTTCATGACGGTCGTGTAGTCGTAGACGATGCCGGCCGCGGCCAGCGCGAGGGCGATGATGGCGCCGAGCCAGATCGATTGCGTGCCCCACCCGACGCCCGCCCCAATCAGGAGGCCGGCCAGTGGCGGAAGGGCGAGCGGCCAGAGCGGCATCGTCGGGAGTGGCGGTGGGACCGTCCAGTAGTCGTTGAACGGCATCGTGGTGTCGATCTCGCCCTTCATCACGAAGGAGGCGAAGGCGGCGGCGTCGGCCTTGCCGTCGAAGCCATAGCAGTACTCGAACACCGAACTGAGCTCGCGCGGCGACAGGGTCCACAGCTCTTCGAGCCAGCTGCGGGGTTCAGGCGCGCCGTCCGGAGCCGGGTCGAAGTCGGCGACGAAGACGAGATAAGGCGAATTCATTCGGTCGACCGGCTGCGCCTTCAGAAGGTCGGTCTTTTCGATCGCCGAGAGAATCGAGTCGGCGGTGTCGCGGCCGTTGTAGTAGGCGGCGTCGATCACGAATAGCCGCACGAAGTGAGTGCGCAGGCTGCGGGCGAACGGGCTCTGGATGCCGATTGTCTCGGACGCCCGGGTCTGCAGCGCCGTCGGCAGCGCCTCCAGTGCGTCGCGCACCATGTGCACCGGCGAACTCTTGAAGTGGCCGTGCTCGGCGATGCCGTGGTTGTTGATCGGCAGGAGCGCTGTGAAGAAATAGTGGCCGCCGTCGAAGCTAGGCATCGGTGCGCTCCTTCGGCGTAACGGCGAGTTTGACAACGCGCTGCACCTGCGGAGGCCCGGCGCCTTCTTCCCCCCATCGTTCGCGGACGAAGCGGCAACGGTGCTCGTCGGCGCGCTGGGTGTCGAGACTGGCTACCGGCGCGTAGCCTGGCGCGCCCATCGCGCCCTGCGCCTGCCGCATCAGTTTCGCGTAAGCCTGGGCGAAGGCGGCATCATCAGCGGGCATGTTCGCCGCCAGCTCGCGGATCGCGGCGGCCAGCCTCAGCGCCTGCTTGATGTCGCGCTGCCCGCTGCCCGGCGTGGCATTGTAGTAGTAGTTGGTGTCGATCTGATTGGCGCGAATGTAGTTCTTGAACGGCGTGATCGGGATCGAGTGCGGGTATTTGGTGCTGGAGTACCAGAAGAGGTCGAGCCCGCCCGGAATGCCGTCGGCGAAGGCGTCGATGTACTGGTCCCAGGTGCCGTTGAAGTTGCTGCAGAAGAGCACGTAGTCGTTGCTCAGCGTCGGTCGCGGCTGGCCGAAGTCCGGCCATTGGTCGCGCTTGATAATCACCCAGCGGGCGAAGTGGATCAGCGAGAGGCCGAGCAAGCCGGACAACGTGACCGGCAGCGCCCGCGAGACCATGAAGATCAGCCGATTGACCCAGCCCCACATTGGCGGCGCAGGGGTCAGCACGTTCATGGCGTAAGCCTTGCCCGCGGTGTTCGACATCGCCCCTCCGGCCCGCCCGACTACAAACCCTAGACGCGGATTCGCGCCGGGTTCTTCCAGGAGTTGTTGATACTGGCGATCCGTTTCGGCGACAAAGCTTTTGTCCAGCTTGTAACGCTGACGGGTGCGCAAGCGGCGCGACCACAACCTCGGCTGCCCCTGCGCCAAAATTCCACGCTTGGCGCACCCATCTGCGGCGCCTAAGCTCCCGCAAGAGGACCTAATTGCCGATTCACGCCCGCATTCTGATCGTCGCTCGTGAGGACGACCGCGCCGGGCCGCTCGCCGACGGACTGGACCGCCTTGGTTGGCGGACTGTGACGGCGCGTGGCCCGTTCGCGGCCATCGCTGCACTAGGCGACCTGCAGATCGAAGCGGCGATCGTCGATTTGGTCGGCGCCACCAAGGAGACCCTGTCCTTCGCCCGGCGACTGAAGGCCGCCTGCGCGCCGCGCCGCCTGCCGGTGATCGCGATCGCCGATCCCGACCCGCAGCTCGCCTCGCACGGGTTCGATCTCACACTCGCTCCGCCGCTGCATCCGGCGCAGGCGGTCATGCGGCTGGAGAGCCTGGTGCGGATGGCGGTCGCCGAGGAAGAGTTCGAGCTGCGGCTCGAGACCTTCGCCGAGCGCGGCCGGCGGCTGGAGCTGCCGGAGACCGACGGCGGCCAACTGCGCGTGCTCTGCGTCGGCGAGCCGGCGCCTCAGTTCCTCGCGCTCTCCAACGCCCTCTCCCGCTACGAGGCGCAGGTGGTGGGCGCGTTCACCTCTTACACGGCCTTCGACTATCTGCACGAGCGGGTGTTCGACGCCGTCGTGCTCTGGGCCGGCGAGAACCCGCAGGAAGCGCTCTCGATCATCGCCGGGATGCGTCGCAACACCCGGCTGTATCATATCCCCGCACTGCTCTATCAGCGCGGCTCGCCGGACGTCGCCGCGGTCGATGCGTTCCACAAGGGCGTGACCGACGTCGCCTCGCCCGACGTATCCGAGGGCGACACCGCCAAGCGGGTGCTGGAGCTGGCGCGCAGCTATCGCCGACAGACCGCGATCCGCAAGGCGCTGGAGAAAGCCAAGAGTTCCGGCCTGATGGACGCAGCGACCGGCCTGTTCACCCGCGATCTTTTCGCCTCGCACCTGATGCGCCTCGCCTCGGCCGCCCGCGTTCGCAACCGGCCGCTCTCGGTCTGTGTGCTGAAGGTGGCCGAGCGGCCGGAGGTGACGGTCGCCAGGGCGGGGGGCTGGCTCGATCGGGCGATCCCGCAGATCGGCACCATGATCGGCCGCCTGGTCCGCGCCGAAGACACCGCCGCCAGGCTGAGCCCCGAGGTCTTCGCCCTCGCCCTCCCCGCCACCAACGGCGCCGCGGGCAGGCTGACCGCCGAGCGGATCGCCGCGGTGATCGGCTGCACCGCCTTCGAGGCCGGCCCCGACCGCCAGCCGTTCGTCGCCGAGTTCGACATCGGCGTCGCCGAGGTGGTCGCCGGCCAGAGCGCCGCCAAGGCGCTCGAGCTCGCCGCCGCCCAGGCCAGCGAACGCCAGGCGAGCTGACGACGGTGGGATTCGGTTTGCCTTCCTCCGGCGATTCGATGGTCCGCTATCTGATCCCGCTGGGCGTCGCCGTGGTGGTGATCCTGCTCCGCAACAGCCGCCCAAGGCGGCTGCGGATCGAGTCGCTCTGGATACTGCCGGCGATCTACCTCGTGCTCCTCTGCGCGACGCTTTACGAAGCCCCGCCGCCGGTGACGCCGATCGCCATCGGGTTGCTGATCGCGGCCTTCGTCGTCGGCGCGGGGATCGGCTGGCAGCGGGGGCGGCTGATGCAGATCCACATCCATCCCGAAACGCACGACATGACCTCGCGCGCTTCGCCGATCGGCCTGATCTTCATCTTCGCGGTGCTGGTGCTGCGTTATGCGGCTCGGGACATCCTGGCCAGCAACGCCGGCCAGCTGCAGTTGCCGATCCTGGCGATTGGCGACTCCTTCATCGTGCTGGTGGTGGCGATGCTCTCGGTGCAGCGAGTCGAGGTCTGGCGCCGTGCCTCAGCGATGCTCGCCGAAGCTCGCAGTTCATCCGGTCCTCCGCCACCTTCGAGTATCGTCAGCTGAGGGTTCAGCCGCGGGGTTTGGCACGGGTCGTCGGAGTCGCCGAAGCGGGGTCTTCCGGCCACAGATGCTTCGGATAGCGGCCGCGCATCTCCTTGCGCACTTCGGTCCATGAGCCGCGCCAGAACCCCGGCAGGTCTCGCGTCAACTGGATCGGACGATGGGCCGGCGAGAGAAGCGCCAAGGTAAGCGGGACCTGGCCGCCGGCGACCGCGGGATGCTCGGTCAGGCCGAAGAGTTCTTGCACCCGAACATCGACTCTCGGGCCGCCTTCGCCGCCATAGTCGATCGCCAAGCGCGACCCGGTCGGCGCTTCGAAGCGCACCGGGGCCAGCTGGTCGAGCCGGCGCTGGACCTCATACGCGATCAGGGTCCGCAGCGCCGCTTCGAGATCGCGGTCCTGGAGTTGGCTGAGGGACGACTTGCCGGCGAGAACCGGCGCCAGCCAGGTGTCGAGGGCCGCGACGAGCGCCTCGTCGGAGAGATCGGGTGCGTCGGCACCGTTCGCCAACAGGAACGCGGCTCGGGCACGAAGCGACGCCGACGCCTCGCCCCATGGCAAGACAGCCACGCCTCTGCGGCCGACCTCACCGAGCAGCGCCGCCGCGATCATCGCCGGATCTGGGTTCGCCACCAGCCGCTCCTCGACGACTAGCCTGCCCAAGGCGATCACCTCTTTGGCCCTCAGGCGACCGGAAGCGTCAGGCTCCAGCCGCAGTTCGCTGATCATCCGGCCGGAAAACGCAGCCTTGAGCTCGTCAAGGTCGAGTTCGGCCGCCAGCAGGATGCGATCGCGGGCCTCGCCCCCGCCAAGCTCGGCGACCGCGAGCCAGGGCGCCTTGGCCAGGCTCTCGGTCGGCTCGACGTAGACGCCCCGGCCGCTGGCCAGCTGGAACTGGCCGAGCCCGCCCCGCGCCTTAGCGATCCGCTCCGGCCAGGCCTCGGCGAGCAGCAGCCCGTCGCTAAGCTGCGAGGCGCCATCAGTCCCGCCGGCGTCGGTGGCCCAGCGGCGAGCGAGGCTGGCGGCGTCACGCGCTCTCGGACCGCGGTCACGCTGAAACCCGGAGAGCCGCGTCTCCAGATCGACCGCTCCGCCGCCAAGCCCGCGCTCAACCACCAGCGCCGCGATCCGGGCGGCGCGCTCGACCTGGCCGGAGGCCGCGCCGCGCAGCACCATGTGCGACAGCCGGGGCGGCAGCGCGATCGACGCCATGCGCCGGCCGTGACTGGTCAGCGCCCCGTCGTCGCTGAGCGCGCCGTGCCGCTGCAGCAGCGCCATCGCCTCCGCCATGGCCGGTGGCGGCGGTGGGTCGAGAAAGGCGAGTCCCGCACCGTCGCCGGCGCCCCACTGAGCCAGGTCGAGAGCGACGCGGGCCAGGTCGGCCTCGCGGATCTCCGGTCGGTCGAATGGCGCAAGACCCCGCGTTTCCGGCTCGTCCCAGAGCCGGTAACAGACGCCGGGCTCAGTGCGCCCAGCTCGGCCCCGTCGCTGGTCGGCGGCCGCGGCGCTGACCCGCACGGTTTCCAACCGCGTGAGACCGCTCGCCGCCTCGAAGCGCGGGACGCGGGCCAGGCCGCAGTCGATCACCACCCGCACGCCTTCGATGGTAAGGCTGGTCTGAGCGATCGACGTGGCCAGCACCACCTTGCGACGCCCGGCCGGCGCCGGCTCGATGGCGCGGTCCTGAGCGGCAGGATCGAGGGCGCCGTAGAGCGGGGCGATCTCGACGACTGGGTCCCTTACCCGCTCGCCCAGCCGCTCGGCGACGCGGCGGATCTCGCCCTGGCCAGGCAGGAACACCAGGACGCTGCCGGTCTCATCAGTCAGCGCGGTCTGCACCGCCCGCACCACCTGGTCTTCGATCCTGAGCGACCTGTCTCGGCCGAGGTAGCGGGTCTCGATCGGGAACATCCGCCCCAGGCTCTCGATCACCGGCGCGGCGCCAGACCCATCACCCAGCAGCGCTGCCACGGGGACAGGATCGAGGGTCGCGGACATCACGATCAGCCGCAGGTCTTCCCGCAGCAGCTTCTGCGCATCCCTGGCGAACGCCAGGCCGAGGTCGGCATCGAGGCTGCGCTCGTGGAACTCGTCGAAGAGTACCGCGGCGACGCCCTCGAGCCCGGGATCGTCGAGCATCATCCGAGTGAAGACGCCCTCGGTGACCACCTCGATCCGGGTCTTGGCGGAGATGCGGGACGCGAGCCGCACCCGGAAGCCCACGGTCTCGCCAACCTTCTCTCCGAGCGTCGCCGCCATCCGCTCGGCGGCGGCGCGGGCGGCGATCCGGCGGGGCTCCAGCACGATCAGCTTGCCACCGGCGACCCAGGGCTCGGCCAGCAGCGCCAGCGGGGTCACGGTGGTCTTGCCGGCGCCCGGCGGCGCGACCAGCACGGCAGCGCGCCGCGTAGCCAGCGCCGCCTTCAGCGCCGGCAGAGCCTCTTCGATCGGCAGCATAGCTGCCAGGGTCTACTCGGTCGGCGGATGCGTGCCCATCGTGGCGATCTCGGACTCGAGCGTCGGTCCATTGCGTCCCAGCTTCGAGAACCACAGGCCGTAGGCGAAATAGAGCAGGAAGCCGACGCCGAGGTAGATCAGGAAGAAGTTCCGTGTCGCCGGCACCGCCATCAGGCTCATCAGCAGGAAGAGGCACATCAAGACGCCCATGATCGGCACGATCGGGTAGAGCGGCGTGCGGAACGGCCGGTCCATCTTCGGGTGGGTGACGCGCAGATAGATCACCGTGCCGCAAACGATGGCGAAGGCGGCGAGCGAGCCGACGTTGGTCAGGTCGGAGAGCGCGTCCAGCGACATGAACCCGGCCGCGCCGGCGGCGACGATGCCGACGATGATGGTGTTGATCCAGGGGGTCCGGAAGCGCTTGTGCACCACCGCTAGCTGCGAGGGCAGCAGGCCGTCGTGGCTCATGGTGTAGAAGATCCGGGTCTGGCCGTAGAGCAGCACCAGCATCACGCTGGAGAGCCCGGCGATGGCGCCCAGTTTCACCAGGATCGCGAACCAGCCGATGCCGATCTGGTTCACCGCGGTCGCGATCGGCGCCGCGTTGTCGAGGGACTGGTAAGGCACGATGCCGACCAGCACCGCGCAGGTGGCGATGTAGAGGATGGTGCAGATCACCAAGGCGCCCAGAATGCCGATCGGCATGTCGCGGCCCGGATTCTTGGACTCCGCCCCGGCGGTCGAGACCGCCTCGAAGCCGATGTAGGCAAAGAAGATCACCGCTGCGCCGTGGATCACGCCGCCGAGGCCGTAGTGAGAGCCGCTGGCGCCGGTGATCACGTCCATCAACGCCCGGCCGATCTGATGGCCCATGTCCATCGGCGTGCCCGGCGGCGGGGCCGGCACCTGGGCCGGGATCAGCGGGGACCACAGCTTCGGATGAACGTAGAAGGCGCCGATCAGGATGAAGGCGATGACGACGCTGAGTTTGATGAACACGATGACGTTGTTCACCGTCGCCGACTCCGAGACACCGACGATCAGCAGCATCGTCACCGCGGCGATCCCGAGGATAGCCGGCAGGTTGAAGACGCCGTGGGCGACAACGACGCCGGCGGCGTTCTTCACCGCTTCCCCCGGCGCCGCGGTCAACTCCGGCGGGATCATGATGTGCATGTCCTTGAGCAAGCTGATCAGATAGCCCGACCAGCCCACCGCCACGGTCGAGGCAGCGAGGCCGTATTCGAGCAGCAGCAGCAGCCCCATGATCCACGCGACGATCTCGCCCATCGAGGCGTAGCTGTAGGAGTAGGCGGACCCGGAGACCGGCAACGCCGAGGCCAGCTCAGCGTAGCAAAGCGCCACGAAGGCGCAGAGCGCGCCGGTGATCACGAACGAGATCATGATCCCAGGGCCAGCCCACAGCGCGGCGGCGCGGCCGGTCAGCACGAAGATCCCGGTGCCGATGATGCAGCCGATTCCGAGCAGCACCAGATTGAGCGCGCCCAGGGTTCGTTTCAGCTCGCCGTGATCGGTCTCGGCGTGGATCATCTCCACCGGTTTGCGCTGGAAGACCCGTCCGACAATGCCGACGCTGGCCATGTGCTGCTTCGAACCCCCTGGACTCGGCGCTTGGCCGGGCCGGTCACGCTAACCCGCATGTCCTGGGTCGGCAATGCAGCGCCGCTGTGGGCCCCGGGACGCTCACTGGCGGCCGAACGGGCCGTGGCCGCTAGGTTGGGACGTCGGACCATTCGCGAAAGAAAAGCTGCGCCTTAGGCGTTGCTTTTTGCCAATCCGCCGGGCGCTGCCTATTCTTCAGCTCATGTCCGAAGGTCCTCCGATCCAAGCCATCGTCGCGCCGGTCACGCCGCTGCAGCAGAACTGCACCATCGTCTGGTGCACCAAGACTAAAAAAGCGGCGATTATCGATCCGGGCGGCGAGGTGCAACGGCTGCTGGCGATCCTGGCCGACCAGGGCCTGACGCTGGAGAAGATCTGGATCACGCACGGCCACATGGACCATGCGGGCGGCACGGCGTCGCTGAAAGCCGCCACCGGCGTTCCGATCGAAGGGCCGCACCGGGACGACGCGTTCTGGATCGACCGTATCGCCGAGAGCGGCCAGCGCTACGGCATGCCCGAGGCGAAATCGTTCACGCCAGACCGCTGGCTCGAAGATGGCGACCGGGTCACGCTCGGCGAGACCGAGTGGGAAGTCTATCACTGCCCCGGCCATACCCCGGGCCACGTGATCTTCTTCAACCGCGAGGCCCGCTTCGCCCAGGTGGGCGATGTGCTCTTCGCCGGTTCGATCGGACGCACCGATTTTCCCCGCGGCAGCTTCCCCGATCTGGTCGCTTCGATCACCGGCAAGCTCTGGCCGCTCGGCGACGACGTGACCTTCGTGCCTGGCCACGAACAGCTCTCGACCTTCGGCCAGGAACGCCGGACCAACCCGTTCGTCTCCGACGAGGCGTTGGCCGAGATGAGAACCTAAGGAAAGCGGGGGTGGCGACGACCCGCAGGCAGTTCAGCGTAGGGGCATCTCTCGCCATGGCGACACTCGCGGCGGCCGGCGACGCGGTCGGGGGCGCTCCGGCCAAGAAGCTGCGCATCCTGATCCTTGGCGGCACCGGCTTCATCGGCCCGCACCAAGTCCGCTACGCCCTGGCCCGAGGCCACACGGTCACTCTGTTCAACCGAGGCCGCGAGCCCGACGCCTGGGGCGGCCAGGTCGAACAGCTGATCGGCGACCGCAACACCGGCGACCTGAAGGCGCTCGAAGGCGGCCAGTGGGACGTCTGCATCGACAATCCCACCACCCTGCCCTTCTGGGTCCGGGACGCCGGCAAGGTGCTCGCCGGCAAGGTCGGGCACTACATCTTCGTCTCGACCATCTCAGTCTACGCCAGCAACGCCACGCCGCACGCCGACGAGACCGCGGCCGTGTTGCCCTACGTCGGCGCCGACCCGATGGCGGAAACAGGCGCGACGCTGGCCGCCAGCAAGGGGGCGCTCTACGGCCCGCTCAAAGCCGTCAGCGAAGCCGAAGCCGGCAGGCAATTCGGCGCGGCCACAACCATCGTCCGTCCCGGCCTGATCGTCGGTCCGGGCGACGAGACCGACCGCTTCACCTACTGGCCGGTGCGGATCGCGCAGGGCGGCGATGTTGCGGCGCCGGGCGACGGTCGTGATCCTGTGCAGATCATCGACGCCCGGGACCTGTCGGAATGGATCATCCGGATGGCGGAAGACCGCAAGCTCGGCGTCTTCAACGCCGACGGACCGGCGCGCGAACTCAGCATGGCGGCCATGCTTGCCGGCACGGCCACCGCCATCGGCGCGAGCCCGAAACTCGTCTGGATCCCGGAAACCGTGCTCGATGCCAACAACGTGTCCGCCTGGTCCGACATGCCGGTCTGGGTGCCCGGACACGGCGAGACGGCGGGGTTCGCTCGGCGCAACATCGGCAAAGCGCTGCACGCCGGCCTCACGCTGCGGCCCCTCGCCACCACCGCGAAGGACACGCTGGACTGGTTCAAGACCCTGCCAGAGGTGCGTCAAGCCAAGATGCGCGCCGGTCTGACTGCCGACCGGGAAACGCAACTTCTAGCCAGCGCAAAGGCGAAGTCATGACGGCCGTTCACCGCCGATTGTGGCCGGCGCCCCAGCAGCGTTGCGCCGATGTTGCAGGCCAGACATTCACCCGCCACAGCGGGTCGCGAGCTTCAATGTCATGCAAGCGACAGCTGAGATGGCGACCTTGAGCGCCGAACCCGCCGAAAAAATCCTTGTGGTCGACGACGACCCTGGCATCCGCGACGTTGTCTCGGAATTCCTGCAGCGTCACGGCTATCAGGTCGAGACCGCGGCGGACGGCAAGGAAATGGACCGGTCCCTGGCCCGCAACCCCGTCGACCTCGTGGTGCTCGACGTGATGCTGCCCGGCGAGGATGGCCTGGCGATCTGCCGCAAGCTGGCACGGCCCGACGGCCCGGCGATCATCATGCTCTCGGCGATGGGCGAGGAGACCGACCGGATCGTCGGCCTCGAACTCGGCGCCGACGACTACGTACCCAAGCCCTGCAATCCGCGGGAGCTATTGGCCCGGGTCCGCGCCGTGCTGCGCCGCCGGCGCGAGCCGCGGGGCGAGGAGAGCCTCGACGCGGCCTGCGAGTTCGCCGGTTGGCGGCTCGACCTCGTCCGGCACGAGCTGCGCTCGCCGGAGGGCGCGGTCGTGAACCTTTCCAGCGGCGAGTTCTCGCTTCTACGCGCCTTCGTCGAGCGGCCGCAACGGGTGCTGAGCCGCGATCAGTTGCTTGAATTCGCCCGTGGGCCGCAGTCGGACGCGTTCGACCGCGCCATCGATGTCCAGATCAGCCGCCTGCGCCGCAAGCTTGACGACAGCGGCTCGGGCCAGGAACTGATCCGCACCGTGCGCAACGAGGGCTACATCTTTACGCCGAAGGTGTCGCGAACCCCATGATGAAGGCGGCGCCGACGACGTCGCTCTTCCTCCAGGCCTTGGGGCTGGTCGCTGCGACGCTCGTTGCCGTCGTCATCGCCACCACGGTCGTCATCATCAACATTCCGCCGCCTGCGCCGGACGTCTACACGGTCGCCGAAGTGGCGCAGGCGCTGAAGACCGGCAAGGTTGAGACGGTCGAGGGCCGCACGCTTGAGGTCCGAACGCAAGATCGCGCGCCGGTGAACGTCAGCGTGGTCCGTCGCCACCTGAATTTCCGCACTGGCCTTGCCCAGGTGCTGGGGGTGAAGGTCGACGACGTCGTCGTCGCCCAGAACATGCCCCGGATCGTCACCTTCGGCGGCCCGCCGCCGTTCCATCCCAATCATCGGCCGCCGACGACCGCGCCGTCGCCGGATCAGACCGTCCTGTTCGGCCAGTTCGACGCCGGTGTGCGCCAGCCTGATGGACGCTGGCTGGTGGTCTCGCCACGCCATGCGCTGATGGACCCATGGCAGCAGCGGTTCCTGCTGGTGCTGGCTTTCGCCGCGGTCGCGGTGACGCCGTTGGCCTGGTGGTTCGCCCGCCGCATCGCGGCGCCCATCTCCGCGTTCGCCAGAGCCGCCGAGCGCCTGGGCCGCGATCCCGACGCACCGCCGCTGAATATCAGAGGTTCGACCGAGGTCAGCGCGGCTGTCGCGGCGTTCAACCTGATGCAAGAGCGGCTGAAGCGCTACGTCTCGAACCGCACGACGATGATCGGCGCCATCGCTCACGATTTGCGCACGCCGCTGACCCGGCTGCGGTTCCGCATCGAAGCCGCGCCGGAGGAACTCAAGGCCAAGCTCGCCGCCGATCTCGACGAGATGGAGGCGATGGTCGCCTCGACCCTGGCATTCGTTCAGGACGCCACTCGCCCGGTCGAGCGCACCAAGCTCGAGGTGTCCTCGCTGGTAGAGACGGTGATGGACGAGGCGGCCGAAACCGGCAAGGACGCCGCGGTCGAGCGCGCCGAACGCGCCGTGGTCGACGGCGATCCGATCGCCTTGAAGCGACTGGTCACCAACCTCGTCGACAACGCCCTGAAGTTCGGCTCCAGCGCCAGGGGCCGGGTCTATGCCGAAGCGGGCATGGCGATCGTCGAAGTCGACGACAACGGGCCGGGCGTGCCCGAAGCCGAGATCGAACGCGCCTTCGAGCCCTTCCACCGCCTTGAAGGCTCCCGCAGCCGGGAGACCGGCGGCGCGGGGTTGGGCTTGGCGGTGGTCCGGGCCATCGCCCGCGGCCACGGCGGCGAGGTCATCCTCGCCAACCGTCCCGAAGGCGGCCTGACCGCCCGGGTGACGCTGCCACTCGCACCCCGCACCGGCCGCAAGGCGGTTGCATCGCCCGCCGTCGTGGCCCAACCGCTCGAGGTCGCTGCCACCTAAGCCCAATCTTTGGGCGAACGTGGCGAACTCGCAACAACTACGCGCTAAGGTCGAGCTTACGCGAGTGGCGGCCAAGCTGATGCTAGCCGTTGTGGAAACAATCGCGCTACACCTCAGTTGTTGTGTCGCGACGCCAGAACCGAAGGTCGGGGCCGGGTCTGACGGCGGCGCAACCGCTACGCTTTTTCGGCGTTAGCAGAGTGAGTGAAGCCAGTGCCAGACCCAAAGGACCCCGACCTACCGCCCGATGTTCCATCTCCAGACTACGCGCCCGGTCGCGCCCCGGAGGAGTTTCCCTCTGGACCGCCGGACACCGGAGATCCTGACGACGGCCGGCCGCGAGACCAGCGGGACGGATCGCGATCGTGAAGGAGCAGAGTACCGTTATGGATATGAACAAGGACGAAGCCGCCCGGCGCCCCAGCCGCAGAGGCTTTGCAGCGATGGATCCCGAACGCCGTCGCGAAATCGCCCGCAGAGGCGGCGCGAGCGTGCCGAGCGAGAAGCGCAGTTTCGCGCAAGACCGCGACCTGGCGGCCAACGCGGGCCGCAAGGGAGGCGCTGCCTCCCGCGGTGGCGGACGCCGCCCATCTCGTTCGCCGATCATCTGATCTATTAGGCGAAATACGACAGGGCCCCGGCTGCGTTTACACGCGGTCGGGCGCTTTGCTATCCGCCGCTCACGCGCCGAACAGGAAGACCGCGAACGCCGGCGGCGGCGCGATCCACCGTTCGAGCAGCCGCCAGCCAGCGCGGCGGGCCATGCCGGTCACATCCTCCACCGTGAACTTGTAGGAATTCTCGGTGTGCAGGCTTTCGCCAGCGCCGAACTCGAATGTCCGGCCCTCGACGTGGACCGTCTGCCGCCCGCGGCTGACCAGATGCATCTCGATCCGGCTGTCGACTGCGTTCCAGACCGCCCGGTGATCGAAGGACGCCAGATCGAAGTCGCCGCCCAGCTCGCGATTGATCCTGACAAGCAGGTTCTTGTTGAAGGCGGCGGTGACACCGGCGGCGTCGTCGTAGGCGGCGGTAAGCACGGCCGTCTCCTTGACCAGGTCGGCGCCCAGGATGAAGAGACCGCCCTCCCCGATCAGCGCCCGGGCCTCGGCCAGCAGCCGAACACCCTCGGCCGGATCGAAATTGCCGATCGTGGAGCCGGGGAAGAAGCCGACCCGCGGCCGTCCCGCGGCCACTGCAGGCGCCTCGCCGCCGACCGTGAAGTCGCGAGCCAGCGGCTCGACCAGCAGCTTCGGATAGTCGCGCCGGATCGACGCGGCCGCGGCCTCCAGCGCCGAGACGCTGATGTCGATGGGCGCGTAGGCGGCCAGTTGCGGCGCGGCGTCGAGCAGCATCCGGGTCTTGGCGCTGGCGCCGCTGCCGTACTCGATCAGCACCGCGCCGTCGGGAATCCGCGCAGCGAGTTCGGGGGCGATGCGGGCGAGCAGCGCCGTCTCGGTGCGGGTCGGATAGTATTCCGGCAGCTTGGTGATCGCCTCGAACAATTCCGAACCGGTGGAATCGTAGAAATATTTCGGCGACAATTTTTTCGGCTTTTGCGACAGGTCGCCGATGGCCTCGCGGGCGAAGATCGAGGTTTGCTCGTCAGGCAAATGGG